>CAZDFD010000026.1:39151-42971 GCA_964504655.1 uncultured Geminicoccaceae bacterium | reverse complement strand
CGCATCACCAACGCCCTGACGCTGCGGCTGGGTGCGCTGATCGCCGGCGCGGTCGCCGTGCTCGGCGGCCTCAACATCTTCTTCTGAGCCGCTCGCCGCCCGTGCCGCCCTCGGCAGCGACCCGCCCCGACGCGCGGCCGCGCGCCGTCCGCCGCGAGCCGCTCGAGGTGCTGCGTGAGGTCTGGGGCTATCCGGCCTTCCGCGGCCTGCAGGGCGAGGTGATCGGCCACGTGCTGGCCGGCGGCGACGGGCTCGTGCTGATGCCCACGGGCGGCGGCAAGTCGCTCTGCTACCAGGTTCCGGCGCTCTGCCTGGATGGCCTGACCCTGGTCGTCTCGCCCCTGATCGCCTTGATGCACGACCAGGTCCTGGCGCTCCGCCAGCTCGGCGTGCCGGCCGCCGCGCTGAACTCCGCCCTGCCGCCGGTCGAGCAGCGCGGCGTCGAGCGGGCGATGCGCGAGGGTGCCCTGAAGCTCCTCTACGTCGCCCCCGAGCGGCTCGTGCTGCCGGGCTTCCTCGAGCTCCTGGCGCGCTCAGGGCCTGCGCTCTTCGCGATCGACGAGGCGCACTGCGTCTCGCAGTGGGGCCACGACTTCCGGCCCGACTATCTGCAGGTGAACCTCCTGCACGAGCGCTTCCCCGAGGTGCCGCGCCTCGCGCTCACCGCGACCGCCGACCGGCCGACCCGCGAGGACGTCCTGGACCGCCTCCTGCTGCGCGGCGGGCGACTGTTCCAGGCCTCCTTCGACCGGCCCAACATCCGCTACGAGGTGGTCCTCAAGAGCGAGCCGCGCCGCCAGCTCCTGGCGCTCCTGTCGGGCGCGCACCGCGGGCAGGCGGCGATCGTCTACCGGCTGTCCCGCGCCAAGGTCGAGGAGACCGCGGCGCGCCTCGCCGAGGCGGGGATCCGCGCCCTTCCCTACCACGCCGGCCTGCCGGCCGAGGTCCGGGCGGCGAACCAGGAGCGCTTCCTGCGCGAGGAGGGGATCGTCATGGTGGCGACGATCGCCTTCGGCATGGGCATCGACAAGCCGGACGTGCGCCTCGTCGCCCATCTCGACCTGCCGAAGAGCCTCGAGAGCTACTACCAGGAGACCGGGCGGGCCGGGCGCGACGGGTTGCCGGCCACCGCCTGGATGGCCTACGGCCTCGAGGACATGGCGCGGCTCAAGGCGCTGGTTGCCGCCGCCGACGGCCGCGACGAGCGCCGCCGCTGGATCGACCGGCAGAAGCTCGACGCCCTCCTGGGCTATTGCGAGACCACCCGCTGCCGCCGGCAGGTGCTCTTGGGCTACTTCGGCGAGGAGCTCGCCGCACCTTGCGGCAATTGCGACACCTGCCTCGAGCCGGTCGCCGGCTTCGACGGCACCGAGGCCGCGCAGAAGCTCCTCTCGGCGATCTTCCGCACCGGCCAGCGCTTCGGCGCCGGGCACGTGATCGACGTGCTGCGGGGGGTCGCGAGCGAGCGGGCACGGCAGCTCGGCCACGACCGCTCGAGCGTGTTCGGGATCGGCCGCGACCTCGACCCCGCCGCCTGGCGCTCGGTGCTCCGCCAGCTCGTGGCGCAGGACCTCGTGCAGGTCGACGTCGAGGGGCATGGCGGGCTCTCCCTCGGCCCCGAGGTCCGGCCGGTCCTCAAGGGCGAGCGGCGCGTGAGCCTGCGGCGCGACCCGGTGGCCCGGCCGGCCGCGCGCAAAGGGCGCGGCCGCGAGGATGCCGCGCGCGGCCCGGTCGGGCTCGACCCGGCGGCGGCCGAGCGGTTCGAGCGGCTGCGCCGCTGGCGGCTCGAGGAGGCCCGCAGCCAGGGGGTGCCGCCCTACGTGATCTTCCACGACGCGACGCTCGCGGCGATCGCCGCGGCGGCCCCGTCGAGCGGGACCGAGCTCTCCCGGATCCCGGGGATGGGGACGAAAAAGATGGAGCGCTACGGCACGGCCCTGCTCGAGCTCCTCGAGGACGCGCCGGCCGCGCCGGGCCCGGGCGACGGCTCGACGGAGCGGCCCTAGAGCAGCTCCTCGAAGAGGGCCGCGAGCCGCTCGGGGCAGGTCGTGTGCGGGCTGTGGCTCGCATCGAGCTCGCGATAGGTCCAGCCCGGCTCGGAAACGGCGCGCCGGGCGAACGGGCGGAACGTGTCGTCCGGGCCGACCCGGGTGCAGAAGAGATAGACGCGCGGCAGCGAGGGCACCGGGGTCGCCGGCAGCGGCTGCTCGAACGTGCCGATCGGCTGCGGCAGTCGGCGCGGCCGGGCGTAGAGCACGTCCTCGGCCGAGGTGTCCGGGGGCATCGGGTTGGGCGGGATCCGCCAGCCCTCCCCCTCGGCGGCGGCCGCGGCGCGCATCCGGGCCGCGGCCTGCGGCGGCAGGAGGTCGAACACCGACCGGCCCGGCTCCGGGACCAGGGCGTCCAGATAGACGAGGCGGCGCAGCCGCTCCGGCCGGCGCTGGGCGACGCCGGTCGCGACCATCCCGCCATAGGAATGGCCGATCAGCACGACCTCCTCGAGGTCCTCGCAGTCGAGCAGGCCCACGACGTCGCGGATGTGCGTCTCGAGATCGACCGCTGGCGAGGCCAGATGGCCGCGCTCGCCGAGGCCGGTCAGGGTCGGCGTCCAGACCTCGTGCCCGGCGGCCCGCCAGAGCGGGCGCATCTTGCGCCACGCCCAGCCGCCCGACCAAGCGCCGTGCGCCACCACGATCGAGGCCATGCCGGCCCTCCTCCCCGCCCGTCCGCGCCACGGCGAGGCTAGGGGCGCGGGCCGGGCCGGACAAGCCGCGGCGCCCGGCCGGGGCCCTGGCGACGTTGCCGGTCGCCGGCGACGCCGCTACGGTGCCGGCCAACACCGTGGCCGGCAGGGGCGCACGGGACGGGAGCTTCGGAGGCAGCATGCTGCGCAGCACGCGTCGTCTGGCCCTCGGCGGGGCGGTCCTCCTGGTCGCGGCGGGAGGTGCCGCGGCCGAGAAGTGGGACATGCCCATGGCCTATCCGGAGACCAACTTCCACAGCGAGAACGCCAGGGCCTTCGCCGCCTGCGTCAAGGAGGGGACCAAGGGGGCGATCGAGATCGTCACCCACGCCAACGGCTCGCTCTTCAAGGGCAACGACATCAAGCGCGCGGTCCAGACCGGCCAGGCGCCGATCGGCGAGCGGCTGCTCTCCGCCCACGAGAACGAGAACGCGCTCTTCGGCTTCGACGCGGTGCCGTTCCTGGCCTCCTCCTACGAGGCCTCCGAGAAGCTCGTGAAGGCCGCCCGGCCGAAGCTCGAGGCGCTCCTCGACAAGCAGAACCTGGTGCTCCTCTACACCGTGCCGTGGCCGCCGCAGGGCATCTACACCAAGAAGCCGCTCAAGAGCGCGGCCGACATGAAGGGCATCAAGTTCCGCTCCTACAACGCCGCCACCGCCCGGATGGCCGAGCTCATGGGGGCGGTGCCGGTGCAGATCGAGGCGGCCGAGCTCACCCAGGCACTCGCCACGGGCGTGGTCGAGAGCTTCATCAGCTCGGGCTCGACCGGCTACGACGCCAAGGTCTGGGAGCAGCTCAGCTACTGGTACGACACCCAGGCCTGGCTGCCGCGCAACTCGGTGTTCGCCAACAAGGCCGCCTGGAGCGGGCTCAAGCCCGAGCAGCAGGCGGCGATCCGCGACTGCGCCCTCAAGGCCGAGGCGGCCGGCACCGCCAAGTCCAAGGAGCTCGCCGGCTGGTACATCGAGCAGCTCAAGGCCAAGGGCATGACGATCGAGCCGGCGAGCCCCGCGCTCAAGGCCGATCTCGCCAAGATCGGCGAGACCATGACCAACGACTGGCTGGCCAAGGCCGGCG
>CAZDFD010000026.1:0-39051 GCA_964504655.1 uncultured Geminicoccaceae bacterium | reverse complement strand
CATGGTGGCGATCCTGGTGATCATCCTGGCGCAGATCGGCGCCCGGCTGCTCGCGATCAAGTTCCCGGGCGGGACCGACTATGCCGGCTACTGCATGGCCGCCGCCTCGTTCCTGGCACTCGCCCACACCTTCCGGCGCGGCGGCCACATCCGCGTCGAGCTCGTCCTGCAGCGCCTGACCGAGCCGGCGCGACGCCGGGTCGAGCTCGCCGTGCTGGCGCTCGGCAGCGCGCTCTCATGGTACTTCACCTGGTACGCGATCCGCGGCGTGCGCGTCTCCTGGATGCTCGGCGACGTGAGCCAGGGCCAGGACGCCACCCCCTTGTGGATCCCGCAGCTCGCCATGGCCGCGGGCGTGGCCCTCCTGGCCCTGGCGTTCACCGACCATCTGGTGCGGGTCCTGCGCGGCGCCGATCCGCGGCTCGGCGACGGCCCGGCACCGGAGGCGTGAGCCGGCCCCCGGGCGGCGGCCCCGGCCGAGCCTCGCGACCGTGAGCGTCGGGCCGCGCTTGGCCTTCCTCTACCCGCACGCGGGGATCGGCCCCGCGGGCGAAGGGGTGAGCGACGCCCTGGCCGTGGTCCTGGTCGAGCTCGGCCGTCGGCTCGTGGAGCGGGGCTGCGCGGTCACCGCCTTCATCCGCCGGCGGCGCGGCGAGCCGGCCCTGTCGGTCCTGGACGGGATCCGGCTGCGCCGCGTGCTGCAACCCGGCGACCACCTCCTGTTCCGGCTGCGCCTGCTCGAGCGGCTCGGGATCCTGCCGCCCGACCGGCCGTTGCGGGTCACACCCCTCTACTACCCGTTCTTCGTCCGCACGGTGGCCGCCGAGCTCGCGCGATCGGGTGTCGACATCGTCCACCTGCACAACAACGCGGTCTTCCTGCCCGTCCTGCGCCGCCACCTGCCGCAGGCGGACCTCGTGCTGCACCAGCACGACCACGCCCTCGCCGACTTCGCACCCGAATGGACCCGGGCTCGCCTCGCGCTCGCGCAGCTCGTGCTCGGCTGCAGCGATCACGTCCGCGCGCGCGTGCTCGAACGCTTCCCCGAGATCGGCCCGCGCGCGGCCACGCTCCACAACGGGGTCGACGCCCGGTTCCTCGACGTGGCGAGCGATCCGGGGGCGAGCCGGACGATCCTCTATGTCGGCCGACTGGCGCCCGAGAAGGGCGTGCATCTCCTGCTCGAGGCGTTCGACCGGATCGCCGATCGGCACCCGGACGCCCGGCTCGAGCTCGTGGGCGACTGGAGCTTCTCGCCGAAGGAGTTCGTCGACCCGTTCGACCGCGATCCGGCGATCCGCCCGCTCGCCCCCTGGTTCACCCGGCCGGCCGCGTGGCGCCGCCACCTCGAGAAGCTGGCCGCCCGCCGCCCCGGCCGGATCCGGTTCCGCGGGCCGATGCTCAACCGCGATTTGCCGGCGGTGATGGCGACCGCCGCGCTGTTCGCCTTCCCGACCCTCTGGCAGGAGCCGTTCGGCATGCCGCCGGTCGAGGCCATGGCCGCGGGCCTCCCGGTCGTCTCCGGCCGCGCCGGGGCGCTTCCCGAAACGGTCGAGCACGGCCGCAGCGGGCTCCTGGTCGAGCGCGGGTCGATCGAGGCGCTGGCCGGGGCGCTCGATGCGCTCCTGTCCGATCCCGAACGCCGCCGGGCCATGGGTGCCGCCGGCCGCGCCCGGGTGCTCGAGCGGTTCCGCTGGGAGACGATCGCCGACCGCCTGCTCGAGCTCTACCGTGCCCATTGCCCGAACGCCGGGGCGGCGCCGTCGAGGCCCGGGTGCGCATCGCCTTCCTGAGCCAGCCGCGCGACCCGATCGCCGCCTCGGGCGCCCAGCGCGGCTCGGTCGCGATCGTGCTCTGGGAACTCGCCCGCCGGCTCGCGCACCGCCACGAGGTGCTGGTGGCGGCCCCGCCCCGGGGCGGGCATTCGGGCGAGGAGCGCTCGGCCGAAGGCGTCCGCGTGGTCGGCGTGGCCCCACCCGCGGCCCTCCTACATCGCGCGCTCGAGGCCGCGGCCTGGCTCCTGCCCGGTGCCCCGCCGCACGCCGCGAGCGCGCGGTACTTCCGCGGCTGGCCGCAGCGCCTCGCCCGACCGCTCGCGAGCTTCCGTCCCGACCTCGTCCACGTGATGTCCGTGGCCCGGTTCCTGCCGGACCTGGCGCGGGCGCTTCCGGGCGTCCCCCTCGTCCTCCACCTGCACGACGAGCTCCTGGTCCGGCTCGACCGCGCCCGGGCCTCGGCCCGCCTCGCCCCGGCCGCGGCGATCGTCACCGTGAGCGCGTGGCTCGCCCGGCTCCTCGAGGAGCGGTTCCCCGAGCACGCCCCGCGGATCGTCCCGATCGGCAACGGCGTCGACCTCGGGCGGTTCGCGCCGGCGGCCCGCGAAGGCCCGGCGCCGGAGGCCGAGCGGCTCCTGTTCGTCGGCCGGATCTCGCCCGAGAAGGGCGTGCACGTCCTGATCGACGCCTTCGCCCGGCTCGCGCCGGCACGGCCGCGGCTCGAGCTCGAGCTCGTGGGCGAGCCGGGCTTGATGCCGCGCGCCTTCCTCGGGCTCCTCGAGCGCACGCCGGCGCTCGAGGGCGCCCTCGCCTTCTACGGGCAGGGCCCGCTCGATCGTGCGCGGCGCACGCTTCGCGGCGGCCAGGGCTATCTCGACGCGATCCTCGGCCGCCTGCCCGGCGATCTCCGCCCGCGCGTGCGGGTCGTCGGGGCCCTGCCGCACGAGGCGCTCGCCGAGCGCTACCGGGCGGCCGAGCTGCTCGTCGCGCCTTCGGTGTGCAACGAGCCCTTCTGTCTGCCCGTGGCCGAGGCGATGGCTTCGGGCCTGCCCTGTGTGGTGAGCCGCTGCGGCGCCCCGCCCGAGCTGATCGGGGCCGCCGGGGGCGAGGGGCTCGGGGAGGCCGGGATCGCCGTCCCGCCGGGCGACGCCGCGGCGCTCGCCGGAGCGATCGCGACCCTGCTCGACGATCCGGAACGGCGTCGGACGATGGGCCGGGCCGCGCGCCTGCGGGCCGAACGACTGCTCGGCTGGGAGCGGGCCGCGGACCGCCTCGAGGCGGTCTATCGCGGGCTCTGCGCGGCGGGCGAGCCGCCCGCTTGACCTTCCCCCGCCCGGGCCGCCCGCCGTTCGGCCAGGAGCACCCGCAAATTGGCCAGGAAGGCCCGCAGCGACCAGTGCTCGCGCTTGCCGTCGATCACGATCCCCCGGTCGGTGACGCTCAGGGTGTGCAGCCCGTCCGGGCAGGGCCCGGCCGGATCGGGATCGAGCCGCGCCACGGGCAGCTCGCGGAAGAGCTCGGGGGTCAAGGCCAGGATGCGATTGATCACCACCGCCCCGCCATAGGTGCGGCTGCAGTCCTGCGCCGGTCGGAAGAGACTCCCCCCGTGGGTGAAGAGCGACCCCGCCGGACGGGCCGCGCGCAGATCGTCGACCACCGGGCTCATCGGGTGGCGCCGCCAGGGCCCGCGCAGCGCCTCGGCCACGAACAGGTGCAGCCGGGTCTCGTCCTGATCGGCGCGGTCGGTCGCGAACAGGTACCAATGGCCGGCATGGCGGACCACCGTCGGGTCGACGCCCGCGAAGCCGTCGACGAGCACCGCGTCCGGCTCGAACCGGTCGGGAAACGGGGCGGCGCGGAAGAGCTGGATCCGGCCGGTCGCGCTCGCCTCGGGCAGGAGGAAGATCTGGCCGTCCTCCTCGGCCAGGAACGGCCAGGAGAGATGATGGGGTGCCTCGAGCACCGGCACGACCGGGGCTCCGGCCCCGAGTTCAGTCCGCACGAGATGGCCGCGACCCGTGGCCGGATCGAACGCCTCGGCGAGCACCACCGGGCCGCGCACGCCGACCGGATCGGCGAGCCAGCCTTCCGTCCGCTCGGGTAACCAGCGGACCCGCGGAGGCTCGCCCGCGAGCAGCGCGCCGATCGAGGTCTCGAGCACACCGAGCCGCCATCGCTCGTCGAGGGCGCACTCGGCCAGCCGGTGCAGCGCGCCCACGAACTGGCGAAGGGCGAGCCCGCGCGGTTCGGCCGGAGGCTCGGGCTCGAGCCGGCAGGGCGTTCCGGCCCCGGCCGGCAGGAGCCCGGCCCGTCGCCAGGCGAGCGCCCGGGCCGGCCAGCGGGCGACCACCTCGAGCAGGCGCGCCCGGGTCGCCGCCAGCGCATGGCGGATCGTCTTGATCCGCCCCTCGACCAGCACCCGACCGCGGTCCGGTGTGTCGAGGGCGATGAGCCGGGCGAGCACCGACCGCTCGCCCCGGACGAGCTCGGGTCCGCCGGGTGGTCCCGGCCGAGCCTCCTCGCCGAAGCGGAGCTGCCAGGTCCGGCCGATCCCGAGATCGCCGCGCGGCGGACCGAAGGTCAGATCGAGGACGAGGTCGACCCCGAGCCCGGCCAGCCGAGACGCGAGGTCGCCTGCCCCCTCCTCGAGCCAGGGTGCGGCGTCCGGGCGGAGGGTGCCCGGCCGATGACCGATCCAGGCCACCGGAGGGAGGCCGAGGTCGGCGAGTGCGGCCGCGGCGGCCCGCTGCCAAGGTGCGAGCTCGGCGCCGACCCGCAGAGCCGGGCGGGCGATCGGCCCGGCCCCGCTCAACCGCCCACCTCCGGCCGATCCCCGGTCCGGCGAGGCCTCGGCCAAGCGCTGCTGCAAGCCGGCAACAGCGCTCGGACCGACCCGACACGGCCGCTGCGGCCGCGCCCCTGCGACCGCGTCCCGCCTTCGCGATCCCGCTTCGCCCATGCTAGGCTGTCATGCCGAAGGGTCTCGAGACCCGGCGGAGCAAGTGGCGAAGGATGGACGGGCGGCGTCCCCTGGTCAGCATCGGTCTGCCCGTGTTCAACGGCGCGGCCTATCTCGAGGAGGCGATCCGCTCGGTCCTCGGCCAGAGCCTGGACGACCTCGAGCTCGTGATCTCCGACAACGCCTCGACCGATCAGACGGCGGAGATCTGCCGCGACTGGGCGGCCACCGACCGGCGGGTGCGCTGTGTCCGCAACGCCACGAATCTGGGCGCCGCGCCCAACTACAACCGAACCTTCACGGAGAGCCGCGGCCGGTACTTCAAATGGCTCGCGCACGACGATCGGCTGCGCCCGGGCTACCTCGCCGCGACCGTGCCGGTCCTCGAGGCCGATCCGGGCGTGGTCCTCTGCAACACCACGGTCGACTACATCGACGAGCACGGCACGGTGATCGGCCGGTACCGGAGCCCGCTCGGCCTCGCGGCGGCGGGGCTGCCGTCCGAGCGGTTCGCGGCACTCGTGCTCCGCTCGCACAGCTGCGTCGACTTCTTCGGCACGATCCGCCGCTCGGCCCTCGAGGGCTCGCTGCTGCACGGATCCTTCCACGGCGCCGACCGGGCGCTCCTGGCCCAGCTCGCGCTGCGCGGCCGGATGGTCCAGCTCGAGCCCGCGCTGGTCGAGATGCGCGAGCACCCGCACCGCTACACGCGCCTCAAGCGCAGCGGGGCGGAACGCCACGCCTGGCATCGAGCCGGGTCGACCCGCCGGCCGGTCCCGTCCCTCGAGCTGCATCGGACCTA
Source organism: uncultured Geminicoccaceae bacterium (assembly GCA_964504655.1). Lineage (GTDB taxonomy): Bacteria > Pseudomonadota > Alphaproteobacteria > Geminicoccales > Geminicoccaceae > JANXAZ01. The sequence continues at coordinate 33,515 of CAZDFD010000026.1, read as the reverse complement.
CCGCCGCCTCGTCGCGAGCGAGCCCTTGCCGGAGGCTGAGCGGCGTGCCTGTCGGCGGGTGCTGGCCCGCTGGTGGCTGGTGAACTGGAACGCGCTCCGGGTCACGGCCGATCTCGTGGACACCCTGGCTCCCGGCTTCGTCGGCTGGACCGAGCGGGCGAAGACGCGGCTGTTCGGCGCCGCTCCCGGTCACTTCGTCGGGCTCACCGCACGGCCGCCCGCCCCGCCCTCCCGGCCGGTCACGGCGCGCGGCGCGCGGGCCCAGGGGCTCGGGGCCCGCTTCGCGGACTGCGCGCCGATCTTCGTCGTGGGCGCGCCGCGCTCGGGCACGAGCCTCCTGGCGCGGATGCTCGACGCCCATCCGGCGATCGGCCTCGCCGACGAGCTCTGCTTCTTCGACATCGTCCTGGGTGCGCGGTCCCAGGTGCCGGAGCTCGACCGCCCCGAGCGCATCGAGCACTTTCTCGAGCTCCTGCCGCGCATGGACCATGTGCGCTACTGGGCGGACGGCGAGGCGCTGATCGCGGCCGCGGCCGAGCGGCTGCGGGCCGACCCGGCGCCGAGCTACGCGCGCTTCTACCGCCACCTGATGGAAGCCCGGGCGGCGGCCGTGGGCGCCCGCCGGTTCGGCGAGAAGACGCCCTGGAACGTCCGCCATCTGGACGCGCTCGAGGCGCTCTTCCCCGACGCCCGGTTCGTGCACATCGTCCGCGATCCGCGCGCGGTCGTCGCCTCCAAGCGCAAGCTGCCGCGCACCTCGACCGACGTGCTCACCAACGCCGTCAAGTGGTCGATCGACGTCGCCGCCGCCGGCCGCTACCTTGACGGTTCGCCGGAGCGCGCGGCGCGGCTCCTCGAGATCCGCTACGAGGACCTGATCCGCACACCCGAGCGGGTGCTCCGCGGCGTGTGCGACTTCCTGGGCGAGCCGTTCGATGCCGCGATGCTCGCCTACGCCGAGCTCGGCGCTCCGGCCTTCCGCGACCAGCCCTACCGCGAGGGCGTGCTCCGCCCCCTGTTCGACTCCTCGCTCGAGGCCTGGCGTCGGGACCTGTCGCCGGCCCAGGTCTGGCTGGTCCAAAGGCTCACCCGAGCCGGCATGGCGCGCTACGGCTACCCGGCCGAGCCGGTCCCCCTGCGCGCGCTCGCGGGCCTGCCGCCGCAGGCCCTGCGCGAGGTCCTGGCCTGGCTGCGCTTCAAGCGCGAAGAGACCCGTCGGCTCGCCGCCGAGCCCGAGATCCGCTTCCGGGCCCGCGCGCTCCCGCTCTATCAGCTGCTGCTCGACCTCCTCAGGCATCGGGGCCCGGACGGCTACCTCTGAGTTCGGCCGCGGCACCGCGCTCCGCGCGGAGCTGGCCGAGGCCACGGGCGGCCCGCGCGAGCGCCGGTCGCGCGACGAGCCCGAGCGCGGCCAGATAGGCGATCGCCCCGGCGCCGGCTGCGAGCGCCACAGCCGGGGCGCCCGCCGGTTCCTCGACCAGCCAACGCACCGCGAGTGTGGTCCCGAGCAGGACCGCCCCGGCCAGCAGGATCGGTGGGAGCGGGGCCAGGACCGGCGCGATCGCGAGGCCCAGCATCCGGTGGGCGAGCCCGAGCCGGACCGGCCAGAGAAGCCAGCCGCGCAGGGTGAAGGCCAGGGCGACGCCGAGCACGCCCCAGCCCGAGAGCGCCCAGAGCAGCACCAGGAGGAGCAGGACGCCGGCCGCCGCCAGGGCGAGCACGAGATCGGCGCGCCCGGCTGCCTGGAACGCGCTCGTGAGCAGCATCGCCGAGGGTCCGAGCGGGCCGAGCGCCGCCAGGATCCGGAGCGCCTCGCCGGCCGACCGCCAGGGCTCGCCGAAGGCCATGGCGAGGAGATCGGGGGCGAGCAGGAGGGCGAGCGCGTAGCCCGGCACCGCGGCGAGCGCGGTGAGCTCGACCGCGAGCGCGAGCCCGCCCGAGAGCCGCGTCGGGTCGTCGCGCAAGCCCACGAAGGCGGGCAGTGCGACCCGCAGCGCCGGCCGGGTCACGAGCTCGGCCGAGAGCTCGAACAGCTTGCGCGCAAGCGCCCAGATGCCGACCGCGGCCGGACCGGCGAGCCAGCCGAGCAGGAGCCGCGGCAGCAACAGCTCGCCGAGCTGCAGGAGCTGCTCGCCGCTGATGCCGAGCGCGAAGCGGCCGATCTCGGCGAGCCGGCGCGGTGCCCAGGCGAGGCGCGGGCGGTGGCCGGCGGCGAGCCCCAGGATCACCACGCCGGCGAGCGGCCAGGCGATCTCGTTGGCCACCAGCGCCCAGGGCCCGGCACCGGCGAGCGCCAGCGCCACCGCCACCACCCCGCCCAGGCCAACCCCCAGGATCGAGCGCAGCGCGAGCGGGGCGAGCGCCAGCCGGCGCTGCAGGAGCCCGGCCGGCACGACCATGAGGCTCGTGAGGAACGGGCAGATCGCGAGGACCCGGAGCAGCGGGGCGAGCTCGGGCAGGTCGAGCAGGGCCGCGGCCCAGGGTGCGGCGGCGGCAAGGAGGAGCGCGCTCGCGAGGCCGAGGCCGGCGAGCAGCCAGAAGACCGAATCGACCTCCTCGCGGGCGAGTTCGCGGCGCTGCACCAGGGCCTCGATCCAGCCGCCCTGCACGAGGAGCTTCTGCGGCACGAGGACGAAGACCATGGCGAGGGCCACGAGGCCGTAGGCCTCGGGACCGACGAGCCGGGCCAGCACCGTGAAGACGAGGAGCTGGAGCAGCTCGACGCCCCAGACCTCGACCGTCGCCCAGAGCGCGCCCTCCGCCACCCGCCGGGCCTCGGGCGCGGGCGGGGGGAGCGGCGCGCCGGCCCTCGCCCCGCCGCCGCTCACCCCGGCCGCTCCGCCCGCACCGCCTCGAGCAGCGCCCGGGCGAAGGGGTCGGAGGCGATCGCCTCGACCGCGAGCGGGCAGCGCCGCCGCCAGTTCGGGTGCTCGTCGACCGTCCCCGGCAGGTTGGCCTGGTCGACCGCGCCCGCCAGATCGTCGAGCTGGACGAGGAGGAGCGCGCAGCGGCTGCGTGCCAGCATCCGGTGCAGCGCCAGGACCGTCTCCGCCGCGTCGCCGCCGGCGCGCGCGAGCCCCTCGAAGGCGAGGGCGTCCACGAGCATCCGCCGGTCGCGGGCCCGTTCGGCGCGGGCCGCGGCGGCGGCCTCGGCCGCGAGCTGGCCGACCCGCTCGCGCCAGTCGATGTCGCGGCCGGCGAGCCAGCCGCGGGCGGTCGGCAGATCGTGGGTCGAGACCGCGGCCACGGCGAGCGCCGGGTACTGGTCGGAGGCCTTGAAGAGCCCCGAGGGCCAGCGCTCGAACCAGAGCACCCGGCTCGACAGGAAGCCCGCGGCCGCGAGCCGGTCCTGGAAGCCGAAGGGGAGCGTGCCGAGGTCCTCGCCCTGGACGAGGCAGCGGTGCCGGCGCGAGCGCTCGGCCACCGCGGCCAGGAGCCGGGCCTCGGGAAAGCGGACATAGGCCCCCTCGACCGGCCGGGCGCCCTCGGGCACCCAGAACTGCCGGGACAGGCCCATGACATGGTCGATGCGCACGAGCCCGGCGTGCCGCATCGCGGCCTCGAGGTCGCCCAGGAACGGCTGGAGCCCGTTCGCGGCGAGTGCCGCGGGCGAGACCGGCGCCAGGTTCCAGCACTGGCCGTCGGGGGCGAAGGCGTCGGGCGGGGCGCCGATCGAGACGCCGCGCAGGATCGCCTCGGGCAGGGCCCAGGCATCGGCCGAATCGGGCGTGACGCCGACCGCGAGGTCGGTGGCGAGCCCGATGCGCATCCCGGCCGCCCGCGCGCGGGCCTGCGCCGCGCCGAGCTGGCGGTCGAGCAGCCACTGCAGGAAGGCGCGCTCGGCGACCAGCGGGGCGAGCTCTCCCCGCGCCAGCCGCTCGACCTCGGGCAGGTGCGGCCGGCGCAGCTCCACGGGCCGGCGCCACCAAGCCTCCACCCGTCCGGTCGCCCGCGCGAAGTGCGCGGCCAGGGCCTCGAACCGGCAGAACCGCTCCAGCGCCGCCCCGCGCCCCTCCCGCCAGGCGAGGAAGGTGGCACCCTCGACGGTCGGCTCGGGGCCGAGGTGACGGCGCCGGAAGCCGTGCCACAGCGCCCCGAGCGCGGCACCCTTGGCCGCGGCGGCCGCCGCGTGGTCGACGAACCCGCCCGCCCGCAGGCTCGCCAGGTCGGGGAGCTCCGGCCAGGGCAGGTCGAGCTGCGCGGCCGCGCGGTCGACCGCGAGCAGCATCGGGTCGAGGAAGCGCCGGCTCGAGGGCGCGTAGGGGCTGACCCGACCGGGCTCGAGCGGGAAGCGGGCGTGGAGCGGCGAGAGGGCCAGGGCGTCGACCCCGAGCGGCGCCAGCGCCTCGGCCAGCCGGGCCACGTCCTCGAGGTCGCCGATGCCCTGGTTGCGGGCCGAGCGCAGGCCGTAGACCTGGCACGCGACCCCGACCACCCGGTCGAGCCCGAGCTCGGCCGGGCCGAGCGCCCGGCCCGGCTCGACCGGGTCCGCCGGGGGGTCGCTCGGCGGTCGGTCGGGGTCGACCGCGAGCGCCTCGAGGATCGCCTCGAGGCTCGGCCGCGGGACCCGGTGCGGGCGGCCCGCGGTGTCCTGCCAGACCGGCTCCACGCCCGCGGCCAGGGCGAGCGCCTCGAGCGCCGGATCGCCGAGCCGGGCGAGGCTCACGCCGACGCCCGCCGGGCGCGGTTGGCGGGCTTCAGCCGGCCGTCACCATGCCGATCACGCTGACCCATGGCGGGACCAGGATATGCCCGACGGGCACGCGGGGTGTACAGCCCGCGACCTCGGCGGTCCGGACCGCGGCTCAGGGATCCCGGGCGAGGCTCGTCAGGAGATGGGCCTCGAGGCGGTCGATCACCGCCGACCGCCGCCCATGCGCGCGCTCGAGGCGGACCGCCAGCTCGCCCAGGGGTGGGAAGCCGTCCTCCGGCCCGAGCCGGCGCATGCCGTCCGTGACGCTGCTGCCCATGAACGCGGTCACCGCCAGCCCGGCCGTCACCGCACCGCGCAGGCCGGTCATGCTGCGCGTCGTGACGGCGATCCGGTAGCGGCGGCCGGCGGCCTCGAGCGCGGGCAGCATGCGCCGCGCGTAGCCGTCGTTCTCGTCCCAGACGGCGATCGGCACCGGATCGCGCAGATGCAGCTCGCCCTCTGCGGGCGCCACCCAGGTGATGCGGTCCCGGAAGGCGACCGGGCCGCCGACCGGCCCCTCCCCCTCGGTGACGAAGGCGAGGTCGACCGATCCGTCGGCGAGGTGCCGAACGAGCGTCCGCGACTCGTCGACGACGAGGCTGACGGTGGCCTCGGGATAGAGCTCGGTGAAGCTCCGGAGCACCCGCGACAGGATCCTGGGCGCGTAATCGTCGGGCAGGCCGAGGACGACCACCCCCTCGACGCTGCCGCGGTCGAACAGTGCCCGCGCCGCGTCGACCCGGGCGAGGATCGCGCGCGCGTGCTCGAGCAGGAGCTGGCCGTGCTCGGTGGGCGAGACACCGGAGACGGCGCGCACCAGGAGCGGGCGGCCGAGGGAGTCCTCCAGGCGGCGCATCTGCAGGCTGACCGCGGACTGGGTGCGGCCGACCCGCCGGGCCGCAGCGGTGAAGCTGCCGCAGTCGCAGATGGCGACGAAGGTCCGCAGCAGGTCGACGTCCATCGGCCCCGGTCCATGAGGAACGCTGATGGCGCGGTTGGACACTACTCGTTGGCGCCGCCCCGGGCCATGCCCGATAGCCGGGGCCGGCAAGGCCGGTCCGAGACCGGTCGTGGCGTCGAGGGGAGAGACCCGTGAGCACGGCGATCCAGATCCTGCGGGCCGGGCACGCCGACCGCGACGAGCTGCGCGCCATGCAGGCGGCCTCCATGCGGATCCTGGGGGCCCCCTTCTACGAGCCGGAGGTGATCGAGAGCTTCATCGCCGATGTCGGGACCATGGACGACGGCCTGCTCGACGAGGCGACCTATTTCAAGGTGGTGGCCGACGGCCGGATCGTCGCGAGCGGCGGCTGGTCCCGGCGCACGCCCGCCTACCAGGCACGGGCCGAGGGAGCCGCGCCGCCCCCGGCCACCGCCACGGTGCGCAGCGTGTTCGTCCACCCCGACCATGCCCGGCGCGGCATCGCGCGCACCATCCTGGCGCTGGTCGAGGACGAGATCGCCCGCGCCGGGTTCCCCGTGGCCCGGCTCACCGCGACGCTGTCCGGCGTCCCCTTCTACCGCCGGCTCGGCTACCGGAGCGGCCGGCCGGTCACCCTTCGCCTCGCCGGGCAGCTCGAGTTCCCGGCCCTCGCCATGGAGAAGCCACTCGCCCTGGAGGCCGACCGGTTCGCGACGCTGCGCACGGCCTCGACGCGGCGGGACGGGCCCGGCATCATCGGCGCGTCAAGGGAGGACCCGCATGCCACCTCGCCCACTCGCCCTGGCCCTCGCATCGATGCTGCTGGCCATCCCGGCGGCCGCCTATGACGGCGTCGTCGAGAAGAAGGTCTTCGAGCTGCCCGCCTACACGACCGTGGGCGGCGAGCGGATCGCGCCCGTCCGGGTGGGGTGGGAGAGCTACGGCACGCTCAACGCCGCCAAGGACAACGCGATCCTGATCACGCATTTCTTCAGCGGCACGAGCCACGCCGCCGGCAAGTACGACCCGAGCGACCCGGCGCCGGGCTACTGGGACGCGATCATCGGGCCGGGCAAGGCGATCGACACCGACCGCTGGTTCGTTCTGAGCTCGGACACCCTCGTCAACCTCAACACGGGCGACCCCAAGGTCACCACGACCGGCCCCGCGAGCATCGACCCCGCGACCGGCAAGCCCTGGGGCACGCGCTTCCCGATCGTCACCATCCGCGACTTCGTCGAGGTGCAGAAGGCGCTCGTGCAGAGCCTGGGCATCCGCCGGCTGCACGCCGTGATCGGCGCCTCGATGGGGGCCCTGCAGGCCCTCGAGTGGGCCTCCGCGCACCCGGAGATGGTGGGCCGCGTGGTGCCGGTGATCGGCGCCGGCGAGGCCGATCCGTTCCTCATCGCCTGGCTCGACAGCTGGGCGACCCCGATCCGCCTCGACCCGAACTGGCAGGGCGGCGACTATTACGGCCGGACGCCGCCCACGGCCGGGCTCGCCGCGGCGCTCAAGCTCGTGACCCTGCAGGCGCGCTGGTACGAGTGGGCGGACAAGGCGTTCGGGCGGAGCTGGGCCGAGGAGGGCAAGAACCCGGCCGCCTCCCTCGCCCACCGCTTCAAGATCGAGGCGGCGCTGGACGCGGCCGGGGCGGCCCGGGCCAAGGTCGCCGACGCCAACCATTTCCTCTATCTGGTCAAGGCCAACCAGCTGTTCGTCGCGGGCGGCGGCGGGCTGGTCGAGGGGCTGAAGCGGATCGAGGCGCCGGTCCTGCTGATCCCTTCCAAGGACGATCTGATCTTCTACCCCTCGCGGGTGGCGGAGACGGCGCGGCTGATCGGCGCCGACGGCACGCCCGTGGAGACCGCCTGGCTCGACGGCGTCGACGGCCATCTGGACGGCATCACGGCGATCGGCCAGGCGGCGGACCGGCTCAAGGCCTTCCTCGCGCGCTAGCGGTCGGGCCCGGGCCCGCTAGCGGTCGAGCCCGGGGGCGAGCGCGTCCGGGGCCGGTCGGGGCCTGGCGGGTCGGCGGGCGGGCGCGCCCGGCTCGATGACGCGGGCCAGGCGGTCGACGGCGCGGTCGATCGCCGCCTCGTCGAGGGCGGCGTAGCCGAGCAGGAGCGTGTCGGAGAGGCGCGGGTTGCCGGGGCTCGCCCAGGCGCCGCCGGCGGCGAGGCCGTAGACCCCGACGCTCACCGCGCGCGCCCGCGCCTCGATCTCGGCGGCGCGCGGGAACCGCTCCGGCAGCCGCCAGGCCAGGTGCATCCCGCCGCGCCGGCCGCGCAGCTCGACCGGGCCGAAGCGCGCCTCGAGCGCCGCCATCAGCCGGTCGCGACGCGCCCGGTAGGCGTGCCGGATGCGGCGCAGATGCCGCTCGAACGCCCCGGAGCTCAACAGCTCGCTCATGGCCGCCTGCTCGAGCCAGGGGCAGGCGATGCTCATGAGCGCCTTCCAGGCGCGCGCCGCGGATCGGAGCTCGGCGGGCACGATCAGGTAGCCGAGCCTGAGGCCGGCGCCGAGCGACTTCGAGAAGGTCGCCAGATAGAGCACCCGGCCGGCCCGGTCCTGCGCCTTGAGGGCCGGCAGCGGCGCCTCCTCGTAGCGGAAGTCGCCGTCGTAGTCGTCCTCGACCACCCAGCTGTCGGTGCGCAGGGCCCAGTCGAGGACCCGGGCCCGGCGCTCGGCGCCGAGCGTCGTGCCGAGCGGGTACTGGTGCGAGGGGGTGAGGTAGAGCAGCCCCTTGCGGCAGTCGGGCAGCCGCTCGACGTCGAGGCCCCGGTCGTCGACCGGCACCACGACGCGGCGCGCGCAGGCCCGGCGCAGCACCTCGAGGGCGCCGCGATAGCAGGGGTCCTCGTGCACCAGCGTCCGGTCGCGGCCGCCCAGCATGCGCGCGACGAGGTTCAGGCCGTCCTGCGAGCCCGCGACCGCGACGACATCCTCGGCGCCGGCGGCGATGCCGCGCGCCGGCCCGACCTGCGCCGCCACCGCGGCGCGGAACGCCGGATCGCCGCCCGGGTCGCGGTACTCGGTGAGGCCGGGGCCGGGCCTGGCGAGCTTGACCTCGATCGCCTCGCGCCAGGCGCGCAGCGGAAACAGCGCCGGATCCGGCCGCCCGACCCAGAAGTCGAGCTCCGGCCGGGCATCCTCGGCGCGGAACACGGCGAGCATGGGCGGCGCCCGCACCCGTGCCGGCGGTGCCGGCGCGCCCGCAGGCGTCGGCGGCGCGACCCGCGGGGCCGCCCGCAGGCCGCGCTCGGGCGGCACGGCGCAGACGAAGGTGCCGAGCTTCGGGCGGCTCTCCACATAGCCCTCGCTCGCCAGCCGCTCGAAGGCGAGCACCACCGTGGTGCGGGACAGGCCGAGCTCGGCCGCGAGCGTGCGGGTCGCGGGCAGGCGCGCGCCCGGGCGCAGCCGGCCGTCGCCGATCATCGCCCGCAGCTCGGCGTAGATGCGCTCCTGCAGGGTGCGGCCGTCGGCCGGATCGTTCGCCAGGGCGAGCTGCATCGGGCGCTCCCGGGGCGCGGAAAGATCGACCGAGGCTAGCTCTTTCCCGGTTCCGCGACCACCGGGTCGATCCGGTAGACCCAGTAGCCACGGTCCTGGAAGACGAGCCGCAGCGCCGGCACCGAGCCGAGATCGGCGCGGTCGAAGGGCAGCAGTTGCGCGAGCAGGAGGCGGGTGTCGGCCTCGCGGGACAGGAACAGCACGCGCAGCACCTCGCGGCCGCGCGGCAGGGCGGCGTAGGCGGCGTGGCCCTCCTCCTGCAGCCAGGCCTTCACCAGCCGCACCGTATCGTGCAGCGCCGCCGCGGCCGGCAGGTCGTGCAGCCCGACCGCCACCGCCTCGGGGCGGAGCAGGCCCAGGGTGAAGGCGTCGGCGACGTGCAGGGCCAGAAAGGCCGTCCGGCCGCCGCTCAGCACCTGCAGCCGCGCCGCCCCCTCCGCGGCCGGCGCCAGGAGCGCGTCCGCGAACGCGGCGAAGGCGGCCGCGGCCTCGGGATCGGGGCGGTGCAGGCCGGCGCGCTCCCGCTCGCGCGCGCGGATCGCCGCCGCGGCCGGCAGCCAGGGCTCCGGCACGCGCAGGCCGGCCGTGTCGTCGGCGCCGGCGAGGGGCGCGTCGAGGCCGGCCAGGGCGGCCAGCCGCCGCGAGCGCTCGGGCAGCGCGAACAGGGGCGCGCCGGCCGGCAGATGACGACGCAGCGCCTGCGCGAGGCGCAGCTCCTCGGCCGGGTCGATGTCCGGGTGGAGGATCGGCTCGGCGAGCCCGCTCTCCCAGCCGAGCAGGACCGCCACCGCATCCCCGGGGCGCAGGAGGGTGGCGCTCGCCACCGTGACGCCGGTCGGGCGGGCGACCAGCTCGAGCCGCTCGAGCCCGGCCCCAGGCAGGAGGGCCGCGACCTCGGCCCGCAGCGCCTCCGGCACCGCCGTCGAGCTCCGCTCCTCGAAGGGCGGCCGGTCGACCGGAGCCGGCCGGTCGACCAGGGCCAGGCCGGCGAGGCCGATGCCAGCCACCAGCAGGACCGCGCCGGCGAGCGGAAGCAGGACCGGGCGCGGTGGCGCCGTCGGCGACGCCGCCACCGCCCCGGCCCGGCTCATCGCCCGGACCGCCGCCGGCGCAAGACCGCCGGCACGCCCAGCATCAGCAGGCCGGCGCCGGCCATGCCGATCCCGAGCGAGGCCTGGCGGGTCGGCCGGTCGAGGCCGTCGAGCAGGCCCTGGCGGGTGCCCTGCCGGCCCTCGAGCGCCTGGACGCGAGCCTCGAGCGCGGCGCGCTCGCGCAGGCGGGTGTCCTCGTCGCGGATGCGCGCCAGCGAGCGGATCAGCTTCGACCAACCGTCGGTATAGGTGAAGCCGCCCGGGTTGACGTGCGCCAGGCCCTTGAAGTGGCGCATCAGGTGCTGCTCCCACATCTCCGCGAACTCGACGTCGATGCGGGTCGGATTGTTGCCCTTCGACCAGAACAGACCGAAGAAGCCACCCGGCTCGTCCTTGTCGGGCCGGGGCGGCGCCGGCCGGTTGCTGGTCTGGCCGAGGAGGAGCTTGTCCTGGTGCAGCCTGGTCATGATCGCCCGGGCCTCCTCGACCAGCCCGACGCCCGAGCTCGTCCCCTTGTCGATCATCTGGAACCACGCGGTGGCGAAGCTCTCCGAGTGGCACTGCTTGCAGGTCCCGAGCCAGCTCTCCTTGCGCTCCTCGAACCAGGGATGGCCGAGATTGTCGGCGATGGACTTCATCGGGGCGAAGCCCCAGCGCACCTTCTGCACCATGTTGTGCGAGTACGTGCCCTCGAACTCCATGTGGCAGGTCTGGCAGGTCGGGAACTTCTGCCCGTGGGCGTAGGCGTCCTGCAGCCGGACGTTCCAGTCCCAATGATGCTCGTTGGCCTGGAACAGGATGCCGTGCCGCGAGAGCAGGTAGTTCTCGTATTCGTTGTGGTCGACGCCGTTGTGGCAGTTGGCGCAGACCTCGGGGCGGCGCGCCTCCGCGGCCGAGAACTCGTGCCGGGTGTGGCACTGGTTGCAGGTGTTCTGGGTGGTGTGGCACTGGGTGCAGCCCTCGGCCACCTCGCGCTCCTGCATCCCGGCCCAGATCGCCGTCTCGACATTGGCGCGGTAGGAGAGCGCGTGCGAGGGTCGCCCGGGCGGCCACTGCTTCTGCGGCCAGGTGATCGTGTCGCGCTCGCTCTCCCGCTCGGCGAACTGCTGCAGATGGCACTGGCCGCAGGCGGCCCCGTCGGGCATGCGCAGCTCGCTGCGATGGCTCGCCTCGGCGCGCCCCACCCCGACGTGGCAGTCGATGCAGGAGACCTGCTCGAGCGGGCGGTCGGCGGGCAGGAGGCCCATCGACCGCAGATTGGCCTCGACCTCGGCGATGATCCCCTTCTTGTAGGCGCGCGGATCGCTCTCCGGCAGGCCGCGCAGGGCGTGCAGATTGCCGTGCGCGCTCTTCTGCCAGGAATGGACCCAGCCCGGATTGACCTGCGTGTGGCAGGTCACGCAGTCCTCGCGCTTGGCCACGACGTCGACCGCCGGCGGCCTGTAGAAGCTCGCCGGATCGAAATAGCGGGAGATCGCGATCGGCTCCCAGAGATCGGCGAAGGCGCCCTTGCCGGCGCCCTGGGCGGGGTCGCGGTAGCGCTTGACGAGCGCCTCGTAGAGCTCGGCGGGCGCCGCGGTCCTGGGCAGCCCGAGGGCAGCGTAGAGCTGGTCCGGGATCGCCGCCTCCGACGGCGCCGCCACGGCGACCGCCAGCAGGGCCGCGGCTGCGACCAGAACCCGGCGCATGGTTCGGCCGTGCATCGGCCACCTCCCTGCCCCTCCGGCCGCGCGGCCGGGGTTTCCGGGACATCTGGTGCCGTGCCGGCCGCGCCCGGTAGAGCCAGCCGGGCTCGGCGCGATCAGGCCAGAGGCGCGGCGGCCCGAGGCGTGGCGGTCGGAGGCGCCGTGGCCGGAGGGCCCGGGCTCAGGGGTCGGCCACGGCGTGGGCCAGGATCCAGTCCAGATCGAGGTCCTGGCCGAGGCCGGGTTCGTCGCGCAGCCGGACGAAGCCCTCCTGGTCCATCTCGTCGTCGATCCGGCGCAGATGCTCGGGCGGGCGGTCGTAGTCGAGGAACGGGTGCAGGAGGCCGCGCTCGTACCAGGTGGTGTTGGCGATCGCGGCGCAGACCGCGAGGTTGCCGGCGCCGGTCCCGTGCACCTCGCAGCTCATGCCGAAGCTCTCGGCGAGGTGCGCGATCTTGAGCGAGGGGCCGATCCCGCCCACGTCCCAGACGCCGGTGCGCAGCAGGTCGCAGGCGCCCTTGGCGGCCCACTCCGCCCGCGTCCAGTGCTTGCCGGCCATGGTCTCGGGGCCGAGCAGGGCGAGCCCGCGCAGCCGGTCGCGCAGCCACTGGTAGGAGGAGAGCGAGGCCTCCTCCATGGGCTCCTCGAGCCAGAGGAAGCCCAGATCCTCGAGCCGCCGGGCGAGCCAGAGCGCGTCCGCCCGGCTGTACCAGTGGTTCGGGTCGAGCATCAGCGCCACCTCGGGGCCGACCGCCTCGCGCACCGCGGCGCAGGCGGCGTAGTCGAGCCGGACGTCGGGCGCGCCCGGGATCGGCGGCATCCAGGTGTGCAGCTTGATCGCCCGGTAGCCGCGCTCGCGCACGAGCCAGAGGGCGAAGCGGGCATAGTCCTCGGGCGTGGCGAGCCCGCCCGCCAGATCGTCGCCGCACATGGTGCTGGCATAGGCGGGGATCCGGTCGCGGAAGCCGCCGGCGAGCTTCCAGACGGGCTGGCCGCAGGCCCGGCCGATCAGGTCCCAGAGCGCCAGCTCGACGGCACACAGCGTGCGGTCGCCGAGCCGGCCCGAGGAGCCGCGCTGCCACTTGTAGAGGGCCTGCCAGAGCTGCTCGCGGCGGAACGGATCGGCGCCCAGGAGGACCGGCCGCACGAACGCCTCGAGGAGCGAGGGGGCGATGTCGTGCGGTGCGGCGAGCGTCCGCCCGACCGTGCCGTCGTCGGCGGTGAGGGTGAGGAGGGCGGACCGGACCTCGTGCGGCTCGCCCGGATGGCCGTGGCCGTCGCTGTCGCGCACGACGCGGCTCGTCGTGGTGAAGACCGTCCGTTCGACCCGCTCGATGCGCAAGGCGGTGATCCTTTCCCGGGCCCGGGCTCAGAAGGCCACGCGCGGCATGGGCCGGCCGCGCACGCCCAGCCCGTGCACCGCGAGCAGCCCGCCCGCCCAGGGCTGGCGCGGCTCGCTGCCGGGCGTGAGGCCGATGCCGATCGAGGTGACGTAGAGGACGTCGAGGCCGGCGCCGCCGAAGGCGGGCCTGGACGGCCGCTCGACCGGCAGCTCGACGATTCGGTCGATGCGCCCTCCGGGCGTCAGGCGGACGAGCTGCCAGCCGCCCACCCCGGCCATCCAGTAGCAGCCCTCGGCGTCGACCGTGGCGCCGTCCGGCCGGCCGGCCACCGCACGGGTGTCGAAGAACGGACGGCGGTCGGCGACGGCGCCCGTGTCGGGGTCGTAGGCCGCGGCCCAGATCGTGCGCACCGAGGGGTGGCTGTCGGAGAGGTAGAGGGTGCGGCCGTCGGGGGCGAAGGCGAGGCCGTTGGTGGTGAGGAAGCCGTCCAGGATGCGCCGGCAGGTGCGGTCCGGGTCGATCCGGTAGAAGGCGCCCGTGGGCTCGGCCGGCGGGTCCATCTTCATGGTGCCGAGCCAGAGCCGGCCGGCCGGATCGACCGTGCCGTCGTTCGGCCGGTTCCCCGGCCGGTCGGGCTCGGGGGCGAGCAGCCGCTCGAGCCGGCCGGTGCTCGGATCGAGCCGGGCGAGGCCCGAGCGCAGCGCCAGGATCGCGGCCCCGCTCCGGTCGAGGAAGGCGCAGCCCAGGGGCTCGCCCAGATCCCAGTGCCGGGCGGCGCCGGTCGCGGGGTCGAAGCGGTGCAGGCGGCCCTTCGGAATGTCGACCCAGAAGAGGGCCCGTTCGGCCTCGTCCCAGATGAGGCCCTCGCCGACCTCGGCGCGCAGGTCCTGGGCGAGCGCGATCTCGACCGCCACCCCTCAGGCCCCGATCGCCTGCATCACGCCCCGGATGTAGCCGAGCGCGAAGGCGAAGGCGACCTGGCGCTCGTCCGCGGCGGTCACGTGCGGGACGTGGTCGGGCATCACCATGTGCGCGTAGCCGTGCTCGGCGTAGATCCGGAGCGTCGCCGGCATGTCCATGTCGCCCTCGTCGGGGAAGGTCTCCATGAAGTCGAGCCTGCGTCCGCGGATGTTGCGGAAGTGGAGGTTGAAGATCTTGTTGCGGGAGGCGAACCAGCGGATCACGTCCTCGATCTCGCGGCGCGGATCGTCGAGCATCTCGGCGACGGTGCCCTGGCAGAAGTTGAGGCCGTGATAGGGGCTCTCGTGCATCTGCACGAACCGCTTCAGGCCCTCGACCGTGCCGAGCACGCGGGTGACACCCCTGTAGCCGGGCGGGGTCCAGGGATCGTGCGGGTGGCAGGCGAGGCGGATGCGGTAGGCCTCGGCGACCGGCACGACGCGGGCGAGGAAGTGGTCGATCCGCTCCCAGTTGGTGTCGGGGTCGAGGAGGCCGGCGGCGCCGGGCGGGGCGTCGCGGTCGGCCCGGGCCCAGCGGAACGCCTCGTTGGTCGACCCGCCGCGACCGCGCTCGGGGGCGGTGCGCGGGATGCCGATCAGGTTGAGGTTGTACTTGGCGGCCGGGATGCCGACCTCGGCCAGGAGGCGGATCAGGTTGCAGATGGAATCGATCTGGCGGTCGCGGTCGGGGCCGGCCAGGAGGATGTCGGGGCTCGAGCTCTCCTCGATCGGCCGCGAGGACAGGGGCAGCTGGACCATGGCGTGGACCATGCCGTGCCGCTCGATCCGCTCCTTCAGGCGCAGGAGGTCGTCCCGGGTCCAGCCGTGCGGGTCGCCGGGCGGATCCTGGCAGAGGTGGGTGACGCCGAGCTGCGCCCAGAGCGCCAGGTCGTCGTCGCTCCGCGCCTGGAGCTGATGGCCGAGCTTCACCGCCCCTCCCCCGCCTCGTCCTCGATGATCTCGCCCTCGAACATCCGGGTGCGGGTGTTCTGGACGTGGCGCAGCATGGCGGCCTCGGCGGCGGCCGGGTCGTGCGCCCGGATCGCCTCGACGATCGCCCGGTGCTCGGCCATCACCCGCGCCCGCCAGGCCGGCGGGCGCCTGAGGCTCAGGCTGCGCACCAGGGTGATGCCGAACGCCATCTGCTCGCGCAGCAGCGCCAGGGTCTCGGCGAAGTAGCGGTTGCCGCTCGCCTCGGCGATCCGCAGATGCAGCTCCATGTCGGCCTCGGTGGCGACCTGGCCGGCCCAGGTCTGGCGCTCGAGCTCGGCCAGCGCCCGGTCGATCGCCGCGAGCTCCTCGGGTGTGCGCCGGTCGGCGGCGAGCGCCGCGCCCCTGGGCTCGACCGCGGCGCGGAAGACCAGGAGGCGCTGCAGGTCGCCGATGCTCGCGACCGGGGCGTAGCGCAGCACCGCGCGGTGCGGCTGGCGCTTGACCCAGCTGCCCGAGCCCTTGCGCGATTCGACGAGATCGTCGTCGCGCAGCCGGGCCAGCGCCTCGCGCACGGTCGGCCGCGAGACGCCGAACTCGGCGGCGAGCTCGGCCTCGGGCGGCAGCCGCTCGCCCGGCGGGTAGGTGCCGGCGATGATCCGCTCGAGCACGGCGCTGTAGAGCCGGTCGGCGAGCTTGGGCTCGCGCAGCGTCGGCAGGATCGGAGCCTGCTCCACCGGGCCTCCTCGGGGGCTCGCCGGGCGCGCCGCGGCGACCCGATCGGTGGCTGCTTACACCAGGGAATGCTGTCTGACAACTCCGCTCGAACAGCGGTGTTGCCAAGAATCTGTTTGACAGCTTTTCAGGATCGCGGCTAGCTCCCTCCCGGTCGACGCGCCCACCCGGCGCGCGCCGAAGGATCAGGGGGGAGAAAGATGCTGCACCGTCGCGCGCTGGCCGGCCTTCTGGGCGGGCTCCTGCTCGGCACCGCCCTGCCGGCGCTCGCCGCCTACCAGGAGGCGCCGGCGCTCGCGGCGCTGGTCAAGGCGGGCAAGCTGCCGCCGGTCGACCAGCGGGTCGGCGCCGAGCCCGAGGTCGTCAAGCCGCGCGAGAGCGTCGGCAAGTACGGCGGCCAGCTCCGCTACGGGCTGCGCGGCAGCTCCGACCACAACAACATCCTGCGCATGGTCGGCCCGCAGGGCCTGGTCCGCTGGGATCCGAGCTACACCCGGATCGTGCCCAACGTCGCCAAGTCGTTCGAGGTGAGCCCCGACGCCAAGGTCTTCACCTTCCATTTGCGCAAGGGCATGCGCTGGTCGGACGGTGCCCCCTTCACCGCCGACGACGTGCTCTTCAACATGGCCGACATCGTGCTCGCCGGCGCGCTGGCGCCCACCCCGCCGCGCTACCAGTCGGGCGGCAAGCCGGTCGTGGTCGAGAAGCTCGACGAGGCGACCGTGCGCTTCACCTTCGCCGCGTCCTACGGCGACTTCCTGGCCGAGCTGGCCTCACCGCTCGGCCAGCATCCGGTGCTCTACGCCAAGCACTACTGCGCGCAGTTCCTGCCGAAGTACAACCCCAACGTCCAGGAGCTCGTGGCGCAGGCCAAGGCCTCCGACTGGCAGAACCTGTTCCTCGCCCGCTGCGGCGACATCGAGATCCCCTCGCGCTGGGGCAATCCGCAGCGCCCGACGCTCGACCCCTGGGTGGTCAAGGAGCCCTATGTCGGCGGCGCCACCCGCGTCGTCATGGAGCGCAACCCCTATTTCTGGCAGGTCGACACCGCGGGCAACCAGCTCCCCTACATCGACCAGACGGTCTCGCCGATCGCCCAGGACGTCGAGAGCCTGATCCTCGAGGCGGTCGGCGGCAAGATCGACTTCCAGATCCGCCACCTCGATGCGCCGGCCAACCGGCCGGTGCTCGCCAAGGGCCGGCAGCAGGGCGGCTACGAGCTGATCGAGGCCTCCTCGGTCGGCGGCACCAACATGGTCATCAACCTCAACCTCACCCACAAGGATCCGGAGCTGCGCCAGCTCTTCAACACGAAGGACTTCCGGATCGCGCTCTCGCTCGCCATGGACCGCAAGTCGATCATCGAGACGGCGTTGTTGGGCGAGGGCGAGCCGTGGCAGAACGGGCCGTTCGAGACCCACCCCAACTTCCACAAGCGGCTCGCCACCCAGTATCTCGAGCACGATCCGGCCCGCGCCGAGGCGCTGCTCGACGGGCTCGGCCTCGCGCGCGGCCCGGACGGGGTGCGCCGGCTGCCGAGCGGCCGTCCGCTCAAGTTCAAGGTCGACGTCATCCCGACGCTCCAGCCGGAGCAGGTCGACATGCTGCAGCTGATCGAGCGGCAGTGGGCCAAGATCGGCGTCGACATGGACGTCAACGCGCTCGAGCGGACCTTCTTCTACGAGCGGACCAGCAACAGCAACGACCACGACGCGGCCGTCTGGGGCGGTCAGGCGAGCTGGGTCCCGGGCGAGATCCCGCAGCAGATCGTGCCGGTGCACCACGACAGCCGCTGGGGGATCCCCTGGACCTTCTGGTACAAGTCCGGCGGCAAGCAGGGCGAGGAGCCACCGCCCTCGGTCAAGGAGCGCATGAAGCTCTACGACGAGGCCCGCGCCACGGTCGATCCCGAGAAGCGGCGGCAGATCATGCTCAAGATCGCCGACATCGCCGCCGACGAGTTCGAGGTGATGAGCGTCTCGAAGTCGCTGCCGACCTACGGCATCGCCAAGCTCAACCTCAAGAACGCGCCCAAGGCGCTGCCGAGCTCCTGGTACTATCCGACGCCGGCACCGACCCTGCCGCAGTCCTGGTACTGGGGCGGCTAGGCGGCCGCCGACGCTCGGGGGACGGTGCCATGCTCCTGGCCTACGTGATCAAGCGGACCCTCTACGCCGTCCCCTTCTTCTTCCTCGTGTCGCTCGTGGCGTTCGCCTTGATCCAGGCGCCGCCCGGCGACTATCTGACCACCTTCGCCGCCACGCTCGCGCAGAGCGGCGACGTGGTCGACCAGGAGCGGCTCGAGGCGCTGCGGGTCCGCTACGGCCTCGACCAGCCGTTCCTGGTCCAGTACTGGAAGTGGATCACCGGCGTCCTCCGCGGCGACTTCGGCGTCTCGCTCGAGTGGCAGCAGCCCGTGGCCGATCTGATCTGGGAGCGGATGGCGCTCTCGGTGTGCCTCGCCCTCTCGACGCTCCTGTTCACCTGGGCGATGGCCTTCCCGATCGGGATCTACTCGGCGGTGCGCAAGTACTCGCTGTTCGACTACGTGATCACCGCGGTCGGGTTCATCGGGCTGGCGCTGCCCAACTTCCTCCTGGCCCTCGTGCTGATGTACATCGGCGTGGTCTGGTTCGGGGCCGACGTGACCGGGCTGTTCTCCGACGAGTACGAGGGCGCGCCCTGGTCCTGGGGCAAGGTCCTCGACCTGCTCCAGCATCTCTGGATCCCGGTCGTGATCCTGGGCACCAGTGCCACCGCCAGCCTGGTCCGCATCATGCGCGCCAACCTCCTGGACGAGCTGCACAAGCCCTACGTGACGACGGCCCGTGCCAAGGGCCTCTCGGAACTCCGGCTGATCCTCAAATACCCGGTCCGGCTGGCCCTGAACCCGTTCGTCTCGACCATCGGCTGGGCCTTCCCGCAGCTCATCAGCGGTGCGGTCATCACCGCCTTCGTGCTGTCGCTGCCGACCGCCGGGCCGCTCCTCCTGCAGGCACTCCTGGCCCAGGACATGTACCTGGCCGGCGCCTTCATCCTGCTGCTGTGCTGCCTGTCGATCCTGGGCATGCTGGTGTCCGACATCCTGCTCGCGCTGGTCGACCCGCGCATCCGCTACCGCTAGGCCGCGGCGATGGCGACCGCCCTCGAGCCCGTGACCGCGGCCGGCCCGCCCGAGCAGGCCCTGGCCTCGCAGTGGCGGCTCATGTGGTGGGCGTTCCGACGCCATCGCCTGGCGGTCGCGGGCGGCGTCGTCGTGCTCCTGCTCTACCTCGTGGCACTGTTCGCCGAGGCCCTGGCACCGTTCGATCCGGACGCCGCCGAGGCCCGCCACGTCTACCATCCGCCGCAGGCGATCCGGCTGGTCGCCACCCTGCCGGACGGCTCCTGGACGCTGCGTCCGCACGTCCAGGCCATGAAGCTCGAGCGCGACCGGCTGACCCTCGAGACCACCTTCCGCCCCGACCCCGGGCGGACCGTGGCGCTCGGCTTCTGGGTCGAGGGCACGCCCTACCGGCTCTGGGGCCTCGTGCCGATGGAGCGCCGCCTGTTCGGCCCGCTCGACCCGGGCGAGCGCTTCTATCTCCTGGGCGCCGACCGGCTCGGCCGCGACATGCTGAGCCGGATCCTCTTCGGCACCCGGGTCTCGATGTCGATCGGGCTCCTGGGCGTGGCCCTGAGCCTCGCACTCGGGATCCTGCTCGGCGGGCTCTCGGGCTATTACGGCGGCCACATCGACTTCTGGGTACAGCGGCTGGTCGAGTTCAAGCTGACCCTGCCGACGATCCCGATCTGGCTCGGCCTGACCGCGGCCCTGCCGCAGGACTGGTCGCCCCTGACCCGCTACTTCGCGATCACGCTGATCCTCTCGCTGATCGGTTGGACCGAGCTCGCGCGCGTGGTGCGCGGCCGCTTCCTGGCGCTGCGGACCGAGGACTTCGTGACCGCCGCCCGCCTCGACGGCTGCCGCGAACGGCGGGTGATCTTCCGCCACATGCTGCCCTCGATGGCGAGCCACATCATCGCCTCGGTGACGCTCGCCATCCCGCTCATGATCCTGGCCGAGACCTCGCTCTCCTTCCTGGGCCTGGGCCTCCTGCCGCCGACCATCTCCTGGGGGGTGCTCCTCAAGGAGGCGCAGAACGTCCGCTCGATCGTCCAGGCGCCCTGGCTGTTCGCGCCCGGGGCCGCCGTCTGCCTCGCCGTCCTGGCCTTGAACTTCCTGGGCGACGGGCTCAGGGACGCGGCCGACCCCTACGCCCAGGAGGGCCGCTGATGTCGGCCGCGGCCTTCCAGGTGAAGGAGTCGGCCGCGCCGCCGGTGCTCGAGGTCCAGGGGCTCGTGACCGAGTTCCCGACGCGGCGCGGCCCGTTCCGCGCCGTGGACGGGGTCAGCCTGGCGCTGCACGCCGGCCGGACGCTCTGCGTCGTGGGCGAGAGCGGCAGCGGCAAGAGTGTGACCGCCCGCTCGATCCTGCAGATCGTCGACCCGCCCGGGCGGATCACCGCCGGGCGGGTGCTGCTGCACCGCCACCGCACCGCCAAGGGCGGGCCCGAGGAGGAGACCCTCGACCTGGCCGCCCTGCACCCGCGCGGCCCCGCCATCCGGGCGGTGCGCGGCCGCGACATCGCCATGATCTTCCAGGAGCCGATGAGCTCGCTCTCGCCCGTGCACCGGATCGGCGAGCAGATCGCCGAGGCGATCCGCCTGCACGAGGCGGTCTCGCGCAGGGAGGCGCGGGAGCGCGCGGTCGAGCTCCTGCGCCGGGTCGAGATCCCCGCTCCGGAGCGGGCGGTCGACCGCTACCCGTTCGAATACTCGGGCGGCATGCGGCAGCGGGCGATGATCGCCATGGCGCTCGCCTGCAGCCCGACCGTGCTCATTGCCGACGAACCCACGACCGCGCTCGACGTCACCACCCAGGCCGAGATCCTGGATCTCGTCCGCCGCCTGCAAGCCGACCAGGGCATGGCGGTGATGCTGATCACCCACGACATGGGCGTGGTCGCCGAGGTGGCGGACGAGATCGTGGTCATGCGCCACGGCAAGCTCGTGGAGCGCGGCGACGTGCACGCCATCTTCGAGCGGCCGCAGCACGACTACACCCGCCTCTTGCTGCGCGCGGTGGCCGAGCTCGACCGGCCGGCCGCACGCCGGCTCGCACGCCGCGCGGCGGTGCCGCTCGGCCCGACCATCCTCAAGGCCGAGCGGGTCGAGAAGCGCTTCGTCTCGGGCGGCGGCTGGCTCGGCCGCCGCCGGGACACCGTCCGGGCGGTCGAGGGCGTCGACCTCGAGCTCAGGGCGGGCGAGAATCTCGGCATCGTCGGCGAGAGCGGCTCCGGCAAGACCACCCTCGGCCGCTGCCTCCTCCGGGTCTTCGAGGTGAGCGGTGGGCGGCTCCTCTACCGGACCCGGGACGGAAGCGAGCTCGACCTCGCACGGCTCGGGGAGCGCGAGCTCGCGCAGCCGCGGCGCGAGATCCGCATGGTCTTCCAGGACCCGTTCGCGTCCTTGAATCCGCGCATGACGGTGGCGCAGATCGTGGGCGAGCCCTTGCTCGTCAACGGCATCCACAAGGGTGCGGCGCTGCGCGCCCGGGTGGCCGAGCTCCTCGACATGGTGGGCCTGCCGGCCTCGGCCATGGAGCGCTACCCGCACGCCTTCTCGGGCGGCCAGCGCCAGCGCATCGGCATCGCCCGGGCGATCGCGCTCGAGCCGCGGATCATCGTCGCCGACGAGCCGACCTCGGCGCTCGACGTGAGCATCCGCACCCAGGTGCTGGACCTGCTCCTTGAGCTGCAGGAGCGGCTCGGGCTGAGCTTCGTCTTCATCAGCCACGACATCGCGGTGATCCGCTATTTCTGCGACCGGATCGCGGTCATGTACCGCGGCCGGATCGTCGAGACCGGGGCGACCGAGGAGGTCTGCGCCCGGCCGCAGCACGCCTACACGCGCGCGCTCCTGTCGGCGGTCCCGCACCCCGACCCGCGCCTAAGGGGCACCCGGATACGCGAGCGCTATCGCGAGGCGGCGTGAGCCGGCCGGCCGATCCCGTTCCGCTCAGCCGGGCGCCGGCTCGCGCAGCCGCGCCACCTCGCGCGCGAGGCGATCGTAGCGGCTGTGCTCGCCGCGGACCTCGACCGTGAGGCCCTGGACCGTCCCCTCGAGCCGCATGACCATGCCGGAGACGACGGTCATGTCGTCGCGCAGCCGGCCCTGCTCGTCGAGCAGCCGCTCGTTCTGTCGCGCCAGGAACGAGAGGGTGAGCTTGCCGTCGGCGGTCATGTCACGGACCCGCTGGTCGAGCGCCTCGTGGCTCGCGCGCAGGCCACGGACCTCGCCCTCGAGCGCGCCGACCCGGGTTTCCAGCTCCCCGAGCCGGACCTCGAGGCCCCCGATCCGGGTCTCGACGGCGGCGACCGCGCCGAGCAGGCGCTCCATCTGTGCGGCCAGGAACTCGAGCGTGACGGTGGTCATCGACACCCCCTCGCCGCCATCATGCCCGCGATCACCCGAACCGTGAAGCCTCGCCCGGAGCCGGCATGCGCATCACCGCCGTCGAGACGTACCTGATGCAGGTGGGTGCGCGGCCGGGCCCGCCCGGCGCCGCACCGGGCCGGCCCGCCGCGGAGGCCGACTTCCGCGGCTCGCGCAACTGGCTGTTCGTGCGCGTGTCGACCGACGCGGGCGTGCACGGGGTCGGCGAGTGCTCGGGCTGGCCCAGGGTGGTCGAGACCGCGGTCCGCGATCTGGCGACGATCCTGGTCGGCGAGGACCCGGCCCACATCGACCGGCTCTGGCACCGCATGCTCGTGGCCATGATGGGTCACGGCACGCTCGGCACGGTCGGCGGCGGGGCCATGAGCGGCATCGAGATGGCGCTCTGGGACATCAAGGGGAAAGTGCTCGGCCAGCCGGTCTGGAACCTGCTCGGCGGCCGGTTCCGCGAGCGGATCCGCGTCTACGGCCACGCGCGCACGCCCGAGCAGGCGAAGGCCCTGCTCGACAAGGGCTATACGGGTGTCAAGGTGAGCTTCACCGGGGCCGTCGACATCGACGCGGTCGCCGCCGTGCGCGAGGCGGTCGGGCCCGCGGTCGACCTCATGGTCGACGCGCACGGGCCCTCCTGGATGACCCCGGCCGACGCCATCCGGGTCGGTCGCGCCCTCGAGCCCCTGGAGCTCTTGTTCTTCGAGGACCCGATCGCGCCCGAGAACCTCGACGCGTTCGCACGGGTCC
This sequence comes from uncultured Geminicoccaceae bacterium, assembly GCA_964504655.1. Lineage (GTDB taxonomy): Bacteria > Pseudomonadota > Alphaproteobacteria > Geminicoccales > Geminicoccaceae > JANXAZ01. Next base: position 10,408 of record CAZDFD010000026.1, on the reverse strand, counting down.
GCGACGCGCTCGACCTGCCGCTCGCCGCCGGCGAGCGGCTGTCGACCCTCTGGGGCCTGCGGCCGCTGATCGAGCGCGAGCTCGTCGACGTCGTGCAGCCGGACACCGGCCGGGCCGGCGGGATCACCCAGATGCGCAAGATCGCCGCCATGGCCGAGGCGCACTGGATCACGCTCGCGCCGCACTCGGGCTCGCTCGGGCCGGTCGCCGAGTTCGCCGCGCTGCACGTCATGGCGACCGTGCCGAACGCCCTGATGCTCGAGCGGATCGAGTTCGACTGGCCCGGGCGGTACCGGGTGACGACCTCGGTGCCCGAGGTGGTCGACGGTCATCTGGCGGTCCCGGACGCGCCGGGACTGGGCGTCGACCTGGTCCCCGAGGAGATCGCCCGCCATCCGAGCCGGCGCAACGTCGCCGACCCGCCGCCGGACGACGGCCGCGCCTACGAGCCCGGCACGGTCGGTGAGAGCGTCTACTTCCAGACCCGCCTCGAGCGCCGCCGCAGGCTGCGCGGCCGGGACGCCTGATCGGCCCGGCCGACGGCGATCCCGGGCAGCGCGCACGGCCGCTCATCAAGGCTTAACCGCCGTCCGCTAAGGTGCGCGGGCGCCTCCAGCGGGTGGACGGGACGGGAAGCGGATGGACCGACCGCAGACGGGACGATCGGGCTGGCCCGCCCTTCTGTGCGTGCTGCCGCTCGTGACGGGCTGCGTCGTGCCGTCCGCTTCCCCCTGGCGCGAGCCGCCGCCGGCGCCGGTCGCCGAGGGCCCGAGCGAGCCCGTCTTCTGCTACCGCACACTCGCCGACGTGGCCTGCTACTTCGGGCGCGACGCGGCGGTGCCGGGCCAGCTGGTCGCGGTCTACCCGCGCCCGACCGGCGATCCGATGACCCCCACCCACTGGCGGCGCCGCGCCGCGGGCCCGCCGCCGGAGCCGCCGGCGATCGGGGGGGCACCCTGAGGCACGACGGGGGCCGGCCGGCTCAGAAGCCGAAGCTGCCGCCGATGGTGACCCTGAGGCCGAACAGGTTCCAGCCGTAGGTGTCGGCGTAGTCGTCGGGGAACAGCCGCGCGCTCGCCCGCCAGACCAGGCGCTCGCGCAGCACCGGGTCGGTGCCGCCCGGGGCCCGCACCCGCGCCACCACGGCCTCGCCGTCGCACCAGGCGGCGAGCAGGGGAGCGCCCGGCTGGGCGATCGCGGGGGGCGGGTCGGCACAGATCCGATCGGGCTCGGCGAGCCCGTCGAGCGCCATGACGAGGCGACCTCCGACCTGCTCCCGATCGGCGGTGAAGCGGACCCGAAGCCCGCTCACGCCGCTCGCGGCGAGTGCCGCCACCTCGGGCTCGGTCGGCCGCTCGAGCGCCCGCAGCACGCGGATCGGGACCGGCCCGCGCGCCGCCGCCAGTGCGAGTTGCCGGCGCGCCTCGGCCGGGCTGCCGCCGGGGCCGACCTCGACCGGCGGCTCGCGCGCGCAGCCGGCGAGGAGCGCCAGCGCCGCCACGACGACCCCGAGGCCGGCTCGGCTCACGCGATCGTCAGCCGCCGCGAGCGGCGGCGCCAGCGATCGCCCCTTCGCGGCGCCAGGGTCGCGGCCGTAGCCTGCGTGCGGGCGCGCCCGCGGGTTCGGGCGGCGGGTGCCCGGGTGGCGGCCTGCGAGAGGGAGGAGCCCGTGCGCGCGATCCACGGGACGGCGGCCCGGCTGACGGCACGGATCGGGAGCGGCCTCGTGGCGGTGCTGCTCGCGCTCGCCGGGCCCGCCGTGGCGGGCCCCCTGGCGCCACGCGAGGGCTGGGAGATCGCCCGGAGCGACAAGCCCTGGGCGGCCCTGCTCGAGCGCCTCAAGGCGAGCGTCCAGGCCGAGGGCATGGCGGTCGTGACCGAGGCCGGGCCGACCGAGGCGGCACGCGCCCGCGGCGTCACCATCCCCGGCAACCGGGTGGTCGGCGTGTTCCGCAACGACTTCGCGGTCCGCACCCTCGAGGCGAGCACGGCGGCGATGATCGAGGCGCCGATCCGCTTCTACGTCACCGAGGCGCCGGACGGCGCCGGCTGGCTGTCCTACAAGCGCCCGTCCTTCGTCCTCGCGCCCTACGCGTCCGAAGGTGGTGCCCGCCTCGCCGCGATCGCCGGCGAGCTCGACGCGCTCTTCGCCCGGATCGCCGCGCGCGCCCTGGCCCCCTGAGCCGTCGCTCATCGCCGGAACGCCTCGTCGACCGGCACGCCCCAGCCCTGGACCAGCCGGTTGGTCTCGTTGGCCATGCCCACGACGGCGACGAGCTCGGCCAGCATGGCCTCGCTCATGCCGCGCTTCCTGGCCGCGACGATGTGGCTCGCGATGCAGTACTCGCAGCCGTTGGTGATCGACACCGCGATGTAGAGCATCTCCTTGACCAGCGGGTCGAGGGCGCCGGGCGCCATCACCTCCTTGATACTCTCCCAGGTCCGGCGCAGGGTCTTCGGATCGTGCGCCAGGTACTTCCAGAAATTGTTGACGTCCGGGACCTTCCTCGTGGTCATGATGTCGTCGAACACGGCGCGGACCTCGGCCGGGGCGTCGGCGTACTCGATCGGCTTCACCATGGCGGCTCCTCTCCTCAGGGGCTCGTCAGCACGAGCAGGGTCGACAGGGTCGCAAGCGAGGCGGCGTGCGTGACGAGCACGATCGTGGCGCTCGCGGGGAACCGGTCGGCGCGCTGCGCCATCACGAAGACCGTGGCCGCGGTCGGCAGGGCGGCGGTGACGAGCGCCCCGCGCAGCACCGGCTCCGGCACCGGGTGGACGAAGGTGGCGGCGAGCCACACCAAGAGCGGGTGGCCCACCAGGCGGACCGAGGTGACCAGGAGGACCTCGCCCACAGCACCCCGGGCCGGCACCGCGGCGAGCGAGGTGCCGAGGGCGAAGAGCGCGCACGGGCTCGCAGCCGCTGCGAGGAAGCCCGTGAAGCCGGCGAGCGGGCCCGGCAGGGTCAGACCCCCGAGGGCGAGCGCGGAACCGAGGGCGACCGCGACCACGAGCGGGTTGCCGACGACGCCCCGAAGCGTCCGACCGAGGGTGGCGAGGAACCCGCCGCGGCCGCTCCCGGCCTCGACCATGGCGAGCGTCATGGGGATGCTCACGAACTGGTCCAGGAGCAGGGCCAGCACCGAGGCGAGCGCCGCCTCGGGGCCGAAGGCCGCGATCAGGAGCGGGATCCCCATGTAGCCCGAGTTGGGGAAGATGGCCGCGAGCGCCCGCAGCGCCGCGGTCGGCGTGTCCTCGCGGCGGAGCAGCCGTCCGTAGTCCAGGACCAGGAAGTAGATCACGAGCGCCGGGCCGAAATAGACGATCAGGAAGCCCGGATCGAACAGCCGGTCGACGGGCGCCGCCCCCACCTTGCCGACCAGGAGCGACGGCAGCGCGAACCAGAAGACGAAGGCGTTGAGCCCGCGGATCGTGGTGGCGTCGACCACGCCGACCCGGAAGGCCGCCCAGCCGCAGAGGATCACGGCGAAGAAGGGCAGGACGACGTCGAGGATGACGCGCAAGGCGGCCGGACTCCGGATGCCGGGCGGCGCGGCCGGAGCCGCTGGGCGAGCGTAGGTGGGCACCGTCGCCTGTCAACGCGACCGGTCGGGGCACGGCCGGTCGGCCCCGGCCGCGATCGGATCGGCGGCGGCGCGCGGGTTCCAATTCCCGCCCCGAGCGACGGGGCGGCGGCGCGCTCGCCCGGCGGCGCCGGGCGCATGGCCGCTTGCCGGAGCGTGACGTTGTAACTTGCCGCCGCCCCACCCTAGGCTCGTGGCACCCGGCAGCAAGGCCGGTCAGGGAGGACGAGCATGCGATACGCAAGCCTGCCCGCGCTCGCGGGCGTGGTGATCTGGTTCGGTGCCACGGCCGCTTGCGCGGCCGATCCCTCGGGCGATCCGGCCTTCATCCCGCCCGGTGCCAAGCTCGAGAAGGTCGTCGACGGCAACGCCCACGACCTGATCTTCGCCGAGGGCCCGGTCGTCACCTGCGACGGGGTGGTCCTCTGGTCGGACATCACCTTCACCAACGCCAAGAAGGGGGCGCATGGCGGGCTGCGGGCCGGCAACATCATGCGCTACGACCCGAAGACGGGTGCGGTCTCGGTGTTCCGCTCGCCGTCGGGCATGTCGAACGGCCTGCGCATCGATCTGAACTGCAACCTCCTGGCGGCCGAGGGCGCCGACCATGGCGGCCGGCGGATCACCCGGACCGATCTCAAGACCGGGCGGGCCGAGGTCGTGGCCGGGCTGCACCAGGGCCGGCCGTTCAACGCGCCCAACGACATCACGATCGACAGCAAGGGCCGGATCTACTTCTCCGATCCGCGCTATCTCGGCCACGAGCCGGTCGAGCAGGGCTCGATGGCGGTCTACCGGATCGACCCGGACGGCTCGGTCCACCAGATCGTGACCGACGCCGGCAAGCCCAACGGGGTGGCGGTCTCGCCCGACGAGCGCACGCTCTATGTCGTGAGCAACGACAACGGCCAGCTCGATCTCATCCGCAACGGCACCTCGCCCTCGACCAAGGGCGCGATGGCGCTCCTGGCCTACGACCTGGATGCCGCCGGCAACGCCGCCAACCGCCGGGTGCTGGTCGACTATCTGCCCGAGGACGGGCCGGACGGGCTCGTGGTCGACGCCGAGGGCAATCTCTGGGTGGCGGTCCGCAACCAGAAGCGGCCGGGCATCTACGCCTACACGCCCAAGGGCGAGGAGAAGGGCTACATCCCGACCACCATCCCGACCAACGTCCATTTCGGCCGCGGCGAGGACGCCAACCTCCTCTGGATCACCGCCGACAACAGCCTCTATCGGATCCGCGTCGGCAAGAAGGGGCACCATCTGCAGAAGTGAACGCGGCGCCGCGGCCGGGCGGCGGGGTGCCCGGCCGCGGCCGAGGGTGGACCGGTCGCAGGCGCTGGGCTAAGGGCGGCCGCGCCGCCTTGGGAGAGCCCGCATGAGCGACCGCCCTTACGGATTCGAGACCCTGGCCGTGCACGCGGGTGCCGCGCCCGACCCGACCACCGGGGCGCGCGCCGTGCCGATCTACCAGACGACATCCTACGTGTTCGACGACGTCGACCACGCGGCGGCACTCTTCAACCTGCAGAAGTTCGGCAACATCTATTCGCGGCTCACCAACCCCACGGTGTCGGTGCTCGAGGAACGGGTGGCGGCGCTCGAGGGCGGGACCGCCGCCTGCGCCACGGCCTCCGGGCACAGCGCCCAGTTCCTGACCTTCCTCAACCTGATGGGCCCGGGCGACAACATCGTCGCCTCCTCGCGCATGTACGGCGGCTCGATCAGCCAGATGCGGCAGACCTTCCCGCAGTTCGACTGGCACGTCACCTATGTCGACCCGCGCGAGCCCGAGGCGTTCCGGCGGGCGCTCGACGGCCGCAGCAAGGCCGTGTTCATCGAATCCTGCTCGAATCCGGACGGGATCGTGCCCGACATCGAGGCGATCGCGGCGATCGCGCACGGCCACGGCGTGCCGCTCGTGGTCGACAACACCGTGCCCACACCCTATCTCTGCCGGCCCTTCCGCCACGGCGCCGACATCGTCGTCCACTCGCTCACCAAGTATCTGGGTGGTCAGGGCAACTCGATCGGCGGCATGATCGTCGAGGGCGGCCGGTTCAACTGGGACAACGGCAAGTTCCCGCAGCTCACCGAGCCCTGCGCCGCCTATCACGGCCTCAGGTTCTACGAGACCTTCGGCAATTTCGCGATGACCGTCCGCAACAAGGCGATCGGGCTCCGGGACATGGGCCCGTGCCTGTCGCCGTTCAACGCGTTCTTGATCCTGCAGGGGATCGAGACCCTGCCGCTGCGGATGGAGCGGCACGTCGCCAACGCCGACAAGGTGGCCGAGTTCCTGGCCGACCATCCGCAGGTGGCCTGGGTCTCCTACGCGCGGCTGCCGCAGAACCGCACGCCCCTGGTCGACAAGTACTGCCCGAAGGGCGTGGGCTCGCTCTTCACCTTCGGGGTCAGGGGCGGCTACGAGCAGGGGGTCCGGCTGATCAACGCGGTCGAGCTCCTCTCCCACGTCGCCAACATCGGCGACACCCGCTCCTTGATCATCCACCCGGCCTCGACCACGCACCGCCAGCTCAGCCCCGAGCAGCTCCAGGCGGCCGGCGCCGGCCCCGAGGTGATCCGCCTCTCGGTCGGCATCGAGACCGCCGACGACATCATCGCCGACCTCGACCAGGCGCTCAGGAAATCGGCGGGCTGAGGGCCACCCTCACCCGGTCCGCTCGAACAGCTCCCGGCCGATCAGCCAGCGGCGGATCTCGGAGGTGCCGGCGCCGATCTCGTAGAGCTTGGCGTCGCGCAGCAGCCGGCCGCTCGGATAGTCGTTGATGTAGCCGTTGCCGCCGAGGCACTGGATCGCCTCGAGCGCCATGCGGGTCGCGCGCTCGGCGGCGTAGAGCAGGCACCCGGCCGCGTCCTCGCGGGTGAGCCGGCCGGCGTCGGCCGCCTTGCCGCACAGATAGACGTAGGCCCGGCAGGCGGCGTGCTCGGTGTACATGTCGGCGAGCTTGCCCTGGACGAGCTGGAAGCTGCCGATCGGCTGACCGAACTGGCGGCGCTCGTGGACATAGGGCAGCACCAGGTCGAGGCAGGCCTGCATGATGCCCAGAGGCCCGCCGGCGAGCACGAGCCGCTCGAAGTCCAGGCCGCGCATCAGGACCTTGACCCCACCGTCGACCTCGCCGAGCACGTTCTCGGCCGGGACCTCCGCCTCCTCGAGCACGAGCTCGCAGGTGTCGGAGCCGCGCATGCCGAGCTTGTCGAGCTTCTGCGCGGTCGAGAAGCCGCGGGCGCCCTTCTCGAGCAGGAAGGCCGTGATCCCCTTGGGGCCGGCGTCCGGGCGCGTCTTGGCGTAGACGACGAGCACGTCCGCCTCGGGGCCGTTGGTGATCCACATCTTGCGGCCGGTGAGCAGCCAGCGGTCGCCCCTGCGTTCGGCCCGGGTGCGCATCGAGACCACGTCCGAACCGGCGCCGGGCTCGCTCATGGCGAGGGCGCCCACATGCTCGCCCGAGACCAGCTTCGGCAAATAGCGGCGCTTCTGCTCGGCCGTGCCGTGCAAGCGGAGCTGGTTGACGCAGAGGTTGCTGTGGGCTCCGTAGGAGAGCCCGACCGCGGCCGAGGCGCGGCTGATCTCCTCCATGGCGACCGTGTGGGCGAGGTAGCCGAGGCCGGCGCCACCCCACTCCTCCTCGACCGTGACGCCGAGCAGGCCCAGGGCGCCGAGCCGCGGCCAGAGCTCGCGCGGGAAGCGGTTGCTGCGGTCGATCTCCTCGGCCAGGGGCGCGATCTCGCGCTCGGCCAGGTTGGCCGCGACCTCGCGGATCGCCTCGACCTCCTCGCCGAGCTCGATCGGCAGCGACGGTGCACGGAACTGCGGCATGGGCGGCCTCCCGTCTCCGCGCTCTCTTCGGCGGCCCGCACGCCCGGCGCAAGGGGCGAGAACCTCACCCCTCGAGCAGCCGCGCGAGGGCCGCGCGGTAGCGGGCGAGGATCGGGTCCCTGGCGACGTGGCGGCCGGCCTCGACCACCCGGCGGCCGCGCACCCGGACCTCGCGCACCGCTTCCCTGCCGGCAGCGAAGATCCAGCCGTCGAGGAGCCGGTCGTCGGCGCGGCCCAAAAGGTCGGGGTGGTCGGGATCGAGGACCACGAGGTCGGCCGCGGCGCCGGGGCGCAGGCCCGAGGGTCCGCGATCCAGCGCCCGAGCGCCGCCTTCGAGGGCCGCCTCGAACAGGACGCGCCCGGTCGAGCGGCCGGGGGCGGCCAGACAATTGCGCCGGCCGAGCGCGAGCCTCTGGGCGTATTCGAGCTGGCGGAGCTCGGCCGCGGCGTCGATCTGGACGTTCGAATCGCTGCCGACCCCGAAGCGCCCGCCTTCCCGCCGGAAGGCCGCGGCCGGGAAGATCCCGTCGCCCAGACTCGCCTCGGTGATCGGGCACAAGCCCAGGATCGCGGGCGAGGCCGCGAGCTCGTTTCGCTCCGCCTCCGTCGCGTGCGTGCCGTGGATCAGGCAGAGGCGCTCCCCGAGCCCGATCGTCCGGGCGATCAGCGCGATCGGCGTCGTCCCGTGCACCGCCCGGCAGGCCAGGACCTCGCGCGGCTGCTCGCTCGCGTGGAGGTGCACCGGCCCCTCCGGGAACAGCTCGACGAGCCGGCCGAGCTCCTCGGGGGTGACGGCGCGGATCGAATGCGGGGCGATGCCGATCCGCCCGCCCGGCAGGGTCCCGATCGTCCGCGCCGCCGCCGCGTGGATCCGAGCGAAGAGCTCGAGATCGCAGAGGAAGCGGCGCTGGCCCGGGCTCGCCGGCGCGCCGCCCACCTCGCCGTGGGCGTAGAAGGAGGGCAGGAGGGTGAGGCCGATCCCGCTCGCCCGCGCCGCCTCGACGTGGCGGAGCGCGAGTTCGGCCGGCTCGGCATAAGGGCGACCCTCGGGGTCGTGGTGGAGATAGTGGAACTCGCCGACCGCTGTGAACCCCGCCTCGAGCATCTGGGCATAGGCGAAGGCGGCGATCGCCTCGACGTCCTCGGGCTCGAGCCGGGCGAGGAAGCGGTACATCACCTCCCGCCACGACCAGAAACTGTCCTCGCCCGGCCCCGCGACCTCGGCGAGCCCGGCCATGGCGCGCTGGAAGGCATGGCTGTGCAGGTTCGAAAGGCCCGGCAGGACGACGCCGCGCACGGGCTCGCCCTCGCCCTTGCCGGGTTCGACGGCGGCGATCCGCCCCGCCGCGTCGAGCCGGAGCGTCACCCGCTCGGCCCAGCCCTCGGGCAACAGCGCGCGCTCGAGGCAGAGGACGGTCATCGGGGATCTCCGTCGGGCGGGGCTTGACCTGTCTATACAGCTTCGCCACAAGCATCGCCAGACGGGCGCTCCGGGAGGCACCCTTGCGCGTCGATCGGCTGTTCACCGACGTTCGCCTCGCGACCATGGACCCGGCCTTGCCGGGTCTGGGCGTGATCGAGGACGGGGTCCTGGCGACCCGGGACGGCCGGATCGCCTGGGTCGGCCCGCGGCGCGAGACACCCGCCTTCGAGGCGCGCGAGACGATCCGCGGTGAAGGCCGCTGGCTCACCCCCGGTCTCGTCGATTGCCACACCCATATGGTCTGGGCCGGCGACCGGGCCGACGAGTTCGAGCGGCGGCTCGAGGGGGCGAGCTACGAGGAGATCGCCCGCGCCGGTGGCGGGATCCTCTCGACCGTGCGCGCGACGCGCGCCGCCACCCGCGAGGCGCTCGCCCGCTCGTCCCTTCCCCGGCTCGACGCCCTCCTCGCCGACGGGGTCACGACGGTCGAGGTGAAGTCGGGCTACGGGCTCGAGCCCGCGAGCGAGTATCGCCAGCTCGAGGCGGCCGCGGCGCTCGAGAGCGAACGGACCGTGCGCATCGTGCGGACCTTCCTCGGCGCGCACACGCTGCCGCCCGAGTTCGCAGCCGATCGCGAGGGGTACGTGCGGCTCCTGTGCGAAGAGATGATCCCGCAGGTGGCGCGCGAGCGGCTCGCTTCGGCGATCGACGCCTTCTGCGAACGGATCGCCTTCACGCCCGAGGAGACTCGGCGCGTCTTCGAAGCCGCCCGCGTCCAGGGCCTGCCGGTCAAGCTGCACGCCGACCAGCTCGCGAACACGGGCGGGGCGGCCCTCGCGGCGGAATTCGGGGCACTCAGCGCCGACCATCTCGAATACACCGACGCCGCGGGCGTAGCCGCGATGGCCCGCGCCGGCACGGTCGCCGTGCTCCTGCCCGGGGCCTTCCATTGCCTGCGCGAGACGCAACTGCCGCCGGTCGAGAGCTTCCGCCGCGCCGGCGTGCCGGTCGCGGTCGCGACCGACTGCAACCCCGGCACCTCGCCCCTCGTCTCGCTCCTGCTCGCCGCGAACATGGCGGCGACGCTGTTCCGGCTCACCGTCACGGAATGCCTCCTGGGCGTCACCCGCAACGCCGCCCGGGCCCTGGGCCTCGCCGACGATCGCGGCACGCTCGAGATCGGCAAGCGCGCCGACCTCGCCCTCTGGTCGATCGAGCGGCCGGCCGAGCTCGTCTACATGATGGGCGCCCGGCCGCTCGCCGGCCGCTGGGTGGGCGCATGAAGGCAGCCCCGGAAATCCGCGCGGGCGGCAACTCGCTCGCCCCTTGGCGGGCGGTCCGGGCCGGCGCGAGCCTACGCCTCGCCAACGACTGCTGGCCGCGGATCGAGGCAGGGGACCGCGCGATCCGCGAAGCCGCCGCGGGCGAGCGGGCGGTCTACGGGCTCAACACCGGCTTCGGCAAGCTCGCCCTGGTCCGTATCCCCGCCGAGCGGCTGGCCGAGCTCCAGGTCAACCTCGTCCGCTCGCACCAGGCGGGCGTGGGCGAGCCGCT
>CAZDFD010000025.1:0-49227 GCA_964504655.1 uncultured Geminicoccaceae bacterium | reverse complement strand
CCGGCTCCGAACGGCGCATCGAGACCTCGCCGCGCGAGGCCCAGACGACGACCTCCGGGCGCACCCCCCAGGGGATCGTGCCGAGGACGGCGCCGTCGAGCTCGATCCAGAACTTGACGAGACCCTTCGGGCGCGGCTGGCCGGGCGTGCCGCCGCGGCTCACCCGGGTCGCCACGACCCGGGCGAGGTCGACGATCGGGAAGAACGGATCGAACTCGAGCCAGTGCAGCCGGTAGTCGTAGGCGAGCGCGTCGCCGGCCACGGCCGGCCGCTCGGCCAGCCAATAGGCCACGACATTGTCGTGGATCTCGTCGTCGGTCGGGATCTCCACGAGCTGGACGACGCCACGCCCCCACTCGCCCTTGGGCTCGACCCAGGCGGTCGGGCGCTGGTGATAGTTCACACCGTCCAGATAGTGGGCGTAGTCGCGGTCGCGCTGGGCGAGCCCGAAGCCCTTGGGGTTCTCGTCGAAGAAGCTCGAGGCGACCGTCCGCGGCGGGTTGTTCAACGGCCGCAGGAGCCGCTCGCCGGCGCCGTTCCAGAGCACGAGGCCATCGCTGTCGTGCACCTCCGGGCGCCAATCGAACCGGTCGCGCGCCGGGTGCTCGGCGAACCAGAACATGGTGGTCAAGGGCGCGATTCCGAGCCGGGCCACCTCGCGGCGCAGGAACAGCCGGCAGGAGACGTCCATGATCACCGCCCGGGTGCGGCTCATGACGAAGCGGTAGGCCCCGGCGACGCTCGGCCCGTCGAGCAGCGCATGGACGATCTGCGGATCGCCCTCGCGGGCGCAGGGCTCGAACCAGAACTGGGTGAAGTCCGGGAACTCCTCCGGCTGGCCGGTCGGATCGGCGACGTTCACGGCGATGCCGCGGGCCGACAGCCCGACCTGACCGAGTTCGCCCACGGCACGGAAGTAGGACGCCCCCGAGAAGGTCACCCAGGGCTCGCGCCGCCACCACGTGCCGACCCGCCGGCTCTCCTGCACCCAGAAGCCCGCGAAGGCCGAGGCATCCGGCGGCAGTTTGGCCGCCACATGGTCGTCCGGGATCGTGAAGTAGGCACGGTCGTAGAGGATCTCGCGCGCCTCGCCGCCCTCCACCATGTGCAGCCGCACGGTCTTCGGGAAGAAGCGGCCCTTGTGCACGTAGGTGATCGGGAAGACCCCGCCGGAGCGGCCCCAGAGCGCGAACTCGGGCCGCGTGCGCAGCTTGCCATGGGCGTCGTAGTCGATCTGCTCGACGATGTCGGGCGCCGGGCGCGGCGGCGGCACGTACTCGCGACGCGCGAGGCTGCGTGCGTGCTCGACCAGCCAGTCGAACGAGAACGGCCGCGGCTCGCCGAGCCTGAGGCCGGCGCCTTCGGCCGCGGCGGCCGCGCGCGGCAGGCTCGCGAGCAGGGCGAGCTCGAGCGCGGACAGGAGCATCCGGCGGCGGGTCGGGCTGGCCCGGAGCATCACGGCATCTCCCTGATCGTGGGGAAAGGTGGCGCTGGACCGCTTCTCGACCGGCGGCGTCGCCTCCGTCAACCCTGGCGAGAGACGGGTCCCGCGGCCGGGCTCGCGCCGGGCCGGCCACCCTGCCAGCGCACGACCCGGCCGCAGTCGAGCCCGAACAGGTCCAGGGCGCGCCCGAGGATCTGGTCCACGATCGTTTCGATCGAGGCCGGCGCCACGTAGAAGGCGGGCACCGGTGGCATCACCACCGCCCCCATCTCGGTCACCGCCACCATGTTCCGCAGATGCCCGAGGTGGAGCGGCGTCTCGCGAGCCAGCAGCACGAGCCGGCGGCGCTCCTTGAGCACCACGTCGGCCGCCCGGGTCAGCAGCGTGTCCGTGACGCCCGTGGCGATCGCCGCGAGCGTGCGCATCGAGCAGGGTGCCACGATCATCCCATCGGTACGGAACGAGCCCGAGGCGATCGCGGCGCCGACGTCCTGGAGCGGGTGCACGACGCTCGCGAGCGCCCGCACGCTCTCGACCGGCCGATCGAGCTCGTGGCCGATCGCGAGGATCGCCGCCCGGGTGAGCACGAGATGCGTCTCGACCCCGAGCTCGCGCAGGAGCTCCAGGAGCCGAACGCCCAGGGCCGCCCCCGAGGCACCGCTGATCCCGACGACGAGGCGACCGACGGTCAAAGACTGCCGGCCAAGAGGAGCCCGCCCACCGCCGTGACCAGCCCGGCACCGGCGAGCTCGAGCGCACCCGTGAGCAGGGCCGCCGGGCGCGACCGCTCCAACCGGTCGAGCACGAACCTGCGTGCCCAGACGCTCACCAGGCCGAGCCCGCCCATCGTGATCGCCATACCGAGGGCGATGGCCGCGACCAGCGCCAGCCCGACCAGGAGCATGTCGTTGGCGATCGCGTAGAGCAGGATGAGGAGCGAGCCGGTGCAGGGCACGAGTCCCACCGCGAGCGCCAGGAGTCCGCCTTCTCCCGACCGGGCATGGGCGCCGCAGCCGCAACCTGCTGCGTGGTGGTGGGCGGGTTCGGAGCCGGCGCCGTGGGCGTGGGCGGCCGGGGCACCGAGGAGCCGGCGCCCCGCCCGGGCGAGCATGGCGAGCCCGATGCCCACGATCAGCGCGTAGCTCGCGATCCGCACCGCCGGGATCTCGGCCGGAGCGCCGCCGAAGCTGCGCCGCAGCAGGAGGTCGGCGAGGCCGACCACGACGACCGCCGAGACCACGTGCAGTGCTGCGATCTGGGCCCCCATCGCGAGGCCGCGCGCGATCCGCGCCTCGCGCGAGAGGAAGTAGCCCACGACCACGAGCTTGCCGTGGCCGGGACCGGCCGCGTGGACGGCACCGTAGAGGAACGCGAGCAGCAGGCCCGCGAGCAGGGGACCGCCTCCCTGGCCGTCGCGGATCGCCTTGAGATGACGCCCGATCTCGCGGTTGGCCGAGCGTTGGAAGTCCCCGAGCACGGCACCGAGGCCGCCCGATCCGGCCGCCACGACCGGCGCGGGCGACTGGGCGGGCGCGGGCGACTGGGCGGAGGCGCCCGAGGCCGGCGGCAGGACCGCGAGCGCCCAGAGCAGTCCGAGCAGCACCAGGATCCGTCGCACGGCTCAGGAGGCTCCGGGCGAGCAGGAGACGAGCGCCGCGACCGGCGGTGTCGGGCCGGCGTAGCGCGTCATCGAGGTGTCCGGAGCGAAGGCCAGAGCGCAGCTCGCCGGAAGCTCGCCCTGGACCGATGCCGGTGCCTCGGGGTCGAGGACCACGTCGACGTACCAGGAGGGATCGGCGAGCGTCAGCGCGACGCCGCCGGCGCGGGGATCGGCCGCCGCCCCGAGGGCGCGCTCGAAGCGGTAGATCACGACGCCCCCGGCGAGCTCGGCGCGGAACTCCCGCGGCGGCCCGAGCGGCGCCGACCGACCGCCGACGCGGAGATGGCCGAGCCAGTCGAGCTCGGCGAGGCCGGCGAACGCCAAGCGCTCCAGATCGGCGGTCTCGGCCGCATCGAAGCGGCCGTCGCGATCGCGGTCGAACTCGGCCGCGAGCGTGGCGCTCAGCAGCTCGTCGAACCGGAACGCCACCGCGACGGCGGCGACCCGGCCGTTCTCGACCCGAAAGCCGGCCTGGGCGACGATCCAGACATGCGGATGGGCGGCCGCCGGGCCGTGGGCGAGCAGGGCGGCGGTCGCCGCGACGGCGAGCCCGCGTCTCATGCCGCGGCCGTCCGAAGGCTGCAGCCGGCGCAGATCCCCTCGAGCTCGATCACCTGCCGGCTGACCGCGAAGCCGGCGCGGCGGGCGAGCCCGGCAAGGGCCGCCTCGAGCGTCGCGTCGACCAGCTCGGCCGCGCTGCCGCACTCGCGGCACAGCAGGAAGCAGGCGCGATGCGGGCCATCGGCGCGGATGCAGCCGACGAAGGCGTTGCGGCTGTCGATCCGATGGACGAGGCCCTCGCTGACGAGAAAGTCGAGCGCACGGTAGACCGTCGGTGGCGCCACCCGGCCGCGCTCGGCCGCGAGCCGCTCGAGCACGTGGTAGGCTCCCACGGGCTGGTGCCGGTCGAGGACCAGCTCCAGGACCCTGCGGCGGAGGTCGGTCAGCCGCTTGCCGCGCCCGGCGCAGATCGAGGCGGCGCGATCGAGCGCGTCGCTGACGCATCGGCCGTGATCGTGGCCGGCGTGCGGGAAGGGATCGCCTGGCTCGCTCGTCACCTCGAGGCTCCGTCTGGAAGCGATGCTAGCGCCGGAGGCCAAGATCTGCCAGCCCCTCTTCGCGGCCGCTTCGCCGGGCAACGCACGGTGGCTCCGGGCGTTTCTGGCCGCCGAGCTTCGGCCGGTCGCGTCCGCGGTGTTGATCGGGAGAGAAAAGCCATAGCCTTGACCGGTCTCCCCCGGAATGCGCCGTCACCGATCACTTGACTGGAATGGATTGCCTTCCCAACTCAACGCTCGGCGGACCGGACCTGCCGCTTGCGTCCTTCAGGTATGGTGAATTCGTCCTCCGCGTGAGCCTGATGCTGGTTGTCCGGCGAACGGATCCGCAAGGCAAGCACCGGCAGGACCTGTTCGCCCGACCGTGAGGGTTGGATATGCGCACGTTCCGTGACGCAAAGCTCATGGCGCGCGCCTTGCGCACAGAGCTCGCCCAGGCGGCCATCGACATCTCTCATTCTCGCGCGCTCGAGATCGTGGCAGCGCAGTTCGGCCTGCCCGACTGGAATGTGCTGGCCGTCCGCATCGGCGAGGCGGGCGGGTCCGGGGGCAGCGGCGCCACCTTCCAGGGGGCCATTCCCATCCTGCGCATCTTCGACCTTGCCAAGGCGCGGGACTTCTACATCGGCTTCCTCGGCCTGACCGAGGATTGGGAGCACCGCTTCGGCCCCGGCTTTCCGGCCTACCTACAGGTCAGCCGGGCCGGGCTGATCCTGCACCTGACCGAACATCACGGCGATGCCAGCCCAGGGGGCAATGCCTTCGTCTGGATGCACGGCCTCGATGCCTTTCACGCCGAGATCACAGGGCGCGGCTACACTTACGCGAAGCCCGGAATCGATACCTGGGATCTCGGGTCCGACGATCTGGGTGAGGCCCGTGTCGGGATGCGCGTGATGGAAGTGACCGATCCGTTCGGGAACCGCCTACGCTTTGCAGAACCCCTGCCGGCCACCCGCCGCGCCACGTCGGAGCCATCGGCGACCCCCCCACACGCGCCGTCGGCAGAGGGTGCCCCTGGGCCTGGCACCCTGTAGCTTGATCAGTCCAAGCTCACCACCTCTCCCGCGGCCGTGATGGAGGCGCTGGCCGAGGAGCCGGACGGCCTGTTTCCCGCAGGCTAGGCCGATCCCGTCCGAAGCCGTGTTTCCGAAGCCCTGCAAGGGGATGGGAAGCTCCCACGGGCTGGTGTCGGTCGAGGACCAGCTCCAGGACCCTGCGGCGGAGGTCGGTCAGCCGCTTGCCGCGCCCGGCGCAGATCGAGGCGGCGCGATCGAGCGCGTCGCTGACGCATCGGCCGTGATCGTGGCCGGCGTGCGGGAAGGGATCGCCTGGCTCGCTCGTCACCTCGAGCCTCGGCCTCGAAGTCATGCTAGCGCCCGGCGTCCGGATCTGCCAGCCCCGCGCGGGCGCGCCCCCTGCCCCGGCGGGGCCGGCGCAGCTCACGGGCGAGCGTGCTCGCCGCGAACACCAGGACCTCGACGAGCACGATCGCGGGCCCGCTCGGCAGATCGAGGAACGTCGAGGCGAGCAGCCCGACCACGCAGGCCAGGCTACCGAGGAGTGCCGCGAGCCACGCCATGCCGTGCGGCGAGCTCGACCAGGGGCGCGCGGCCGCGGCCGGCACCACCAGCAGCGAGACCACCAGCACGAGCCCGACGAGCTTCATGCCGACCGCGACCGCCGCGGCCACGAGAAGATCGATCAGCAGCCGGAGCCGCCGCACCGGCACACCCTCGACCTTGGCCAGATCGGGCTCGATCGTCAGCGAGACCAGGGCGCGCCAGTGCCGCGTCATGGCCGCCCCGACCAGGAGCAGCAGGCCGCCGAGTACGAGCAGGTCGCGGTCCGAGACCGCCAGGATGTCTCCGAACAGATAGGCCATGAGGTCGATGCGGAGCCAGTCGACGAGGCTCAGGAGGACGAGCCCGGCGGCGAGCGCGCCATGCGCGAGCGTGCTCAAGATCGTGTCGGTCGGAAGGAGCTGCTGCTCCTCGAGGGCCCAGAGCGCGAACGCCAGGAGCGTCGCGAAGACGAGCAGGCCCAAGGTCGGGTCGAGCTCGAGGAGGTAGGCGAGCACGACGCCGAGGAGTGCCGAATGGGCGAGGGCCTCGCCGAAGATCGCGAGCCTGCGCCAGACGACGAACGCGCCGAGCGGCCCGGCCACGAGGGCGATCCCCACGCCCGCCAGGAGCGCGCGGAGGAGGAAGCCCTCGATCACGGATCGAAGCCCTGCGCCGTGGGCTCGTGACGACAGGCGTGATGGTGCTGGTAGAGCGCCACGACGCGCGCCAGCCGGTCGCCGAAGAGGTGCAGAAAGGCCGCGTCCCGGGCCACCGCCTCGGGCGTCCCGCTGCAGCAGACGTGCCGATCGAGGCAGACCACCCGGTCGGTCGCGGCCATGACCAGGTGCAGGTCGTGGCTGACGAGCAGAACCGCGCAGCCGCGGCGGCGGCGCACCTCGGCGATCAGCTCGTAGAGCTCGAACTGGCCGGCGACGTCGACCCCGCTCAGGGGTTCGTCGAGGGCCAGGAGCTCGGGCCGCCGCAGGAGGGCCCGCGCCAGGAGGACGCGCCGCAGCTCGCCCCCCGACAGGGCCCGCATCGGCCGCCGCTCGACCCCGCCGAGGCCGACCTCCTCGAGCACGGCACCGAGCTCGGCCGGGCTGCGTGGGCCGCCGAGCCCGAGGAAGCCGCGCACGTCGATCGGCATGGTCCGGTCGATCGCGAGCTGCTGGGGCGAGTAGCCCACCCGCAGGCCCGGGCGGACGACGACCCTGCCGCGGCTCGGTGCCAGGAGCGAGAGGGCGACCTTGACGAGGGTCGTCTTGCCGGCGCCGTTCGGGCCGATCACCGTGACGATCTCGCCGGCATGCACGGCGAGATCGATCCCATCGAGGACCAGACGCTCCTCGAGCTCGACCGAGACCCCCTCGAGGGCGACCAGGACCGGCGCCCGATCCACCGCCGGGGTGGGCCGGGCCGGCGACCGCGGCTCGGAGGCTTGCGCCCGCATCGAGATATCCTATAACGTTGCCTCGACCGAGGGGATCCTGACATGCCGCCGATCTCTCGTCATCTGCCGACCGTGCTCCTGCCGCTCCTCACGATCGGTCCGGCGCTCGCTGCAGCGGCCGAGCCGCCCCAAGTCGTGGCGTCGATCCTGCCGCTGCATGCGATCGCCGCGGCGGTCATGGAGGACGTGGCGACCCCGCACCTGCTCGTTCCACCCGGCGCCTCGCCGCACACCTTCCAGCTCAAGCCGTCCGAGGCGCGGCGTCTCGAGCGGGCCGACCTCGTGGTCTGGGTCGGCGAAGCGCTCGAGACCTTCCTCGAGAAGCCGCTGCGCACGCTCTCCAAGCGCGCGACGATCGTCGCGGTCGCCGAGCTGCCGGGCGTCTCGACGCTGCCCCCGCGCGAAGGCGGCGTCTGGGGCGAGCACGACCATGGGCACGACCACGGGCACGGCCACGGCAAGGGGGCGGCCAGGAGTGCGGACCACGATGACGAGATCGACGGGCATCTGTGGCTCGACCCCCTGAACGGCAAGGCGATCGCGCTCGCCCTGGGCGACGTCTTGGCCCGTCGCGACCCCGAGCGGGCCCGGCGCTACCGGGACAATGCCGCCCGCGAGGTCGAACGCATCGAGGCGCTGCACCGCGATCTCGAGGCTCGCCTCGGCCCGCTGAGCGGGCGCCCCTTCGTGGTGTTCCACGACGCCTACCAGTATCTGGAGCGCCGTTACGGGCTCACCGCGGTCGGCTCGATCACCGTCTCGCCCGACCGCCAGCCGAGCGCCAAGCGGCTCGCGGCGCTGCGGCGCACGATCCGCGAGCGCGGTGCGGTGTGCGTCTTCGCCGAGCCGCAGTTCAGGGCGCCCGTGGTGGCGAGCGTGGTCGAGGGCACCCTGGCCCGGACCGCGACGCTCGACCCCGTGGGCGCGCCGCCGCTCAGGCCCGGTCCGGGCGCCTACCGGGAACTGCTGCAGGGTCTCGCCTCCGATCTCGCGGGCTGCCTCGCACCCTCGGGCTGACGCGGCTCAGCGCGGCTCGCGGCCGGCACGACGCTGCAGCCGCGCCTCGCGCCAGGCGACGTAGAGCACCGAGCCGAAGATGATCGTGCCGCCCGCGAGCGCCACCAGATCGGGGCGCTCGGCGAACAGGATCCAGCCCAGGAGCCCGGCCCAGACGAGCTTGGTGAAGTCGGCCGGCAGCACCTGGGTCGCCTCGGCCTCGCGGAAGGCCTGCGCGACCGCCACCTGGCCGAGGCTGCCGATGGCGCCGATCAGGAACAGGATGGCGAGCGCGTGGGCGTTCGGCCACACCCAGAACGGCAGGGCGAAGGCGAGCGTGATCGGGATCAGGAACAGCGCGGCATAGACCGTGATCCGCACGCTCGGCTCGCTCCGGGCGAGCACCTTGATGTCGATGAGCGCGCCGGCCCAGGCGAGCGAGCTCAAGGTGACCAGGATCTCGCCGAGCTGCGGGGCCTGCAGCCCGGGGCGGAGGATGAGGAGCGCACCGGCGAAGCCCACGAGCACGGCCGCGATCCGCCGCGGGCCGACGCGTTCGCCGAGCACGAGCGCGGCCAGCACCGTGGCGAACAGGGGTGCGAGGAAGCTCAACGCCGCCACGGTCGCGAGCGGCGTCAGCGTGACGCCGTAGAACCAGAGCAGCATGGCGATCGCATTGAGGACGCCACGGATCGCGTGCAGGTGCGGCACGCGGGTGGCGAGCGAGGCCAGGCCCGCGCGCGCCACCACCGGGACCAGCACGAGCAGGCCGAAGACGTTGCGGAAGAAGGCCACCTCGAACGGGTGGACCTCCGAGCCGACCATGCGGATCAGGGCGTTCATGGCCGCCGAGCCGAACGCTGCCACCATCATCAGGGCGACGCCCCGGGCGACCGCCCCGACCCGCGCCGGGGGTGCCCGGTCCGGCCCCGGCCGGCTCGGGTCCATCGTGCCGGCCTAGAGCACCGCCTCGATCAGCCGCGGACCCGGCTCGGCCAGGGAACGCTCCAGGGCCGCGGCCAGGGCCTCGGCGGTCTCGACCCGGGTGCCCGGAACTCCGAGCCCGCGGGCGACCGAGACCCAGTCGATCGCCGGCGGCTCGAGCGCGGTGAGCGTCCGGGTGGCCGCCCCACCCGGCGCCTCGCCGGTCCGCTCCAGCTCGAGTCCCAGGATCCGATAGGCTCGGTTGGCGCAGACGATCGTCACGATGTCGAGCCCTTCGCGGGCCTGGGTCCAGAAGGCCTGGAGCGCGTAGGCCCCCGAGCCGTCGGCCTCGAGGTTGACCACCTTGCGGCCGGGTGCCGCAAGTGCCGCGCCGATCGCGAGCGCCGGCCCCTCGCCGATCGCCCCGCCGGTGAGCGCCAGCTGGGTGTGCGGCCGGGCGCGGTGGGCGATCGCCGAGAACGGGTAGGCGTTGGTGACCGCGGTCGGGACGAGGACGGCGCCGTCGGGCAAGAGCCGGGCGAGCACGGCCGCGATCTTGCCGCCGTCGAGCGCGCCTATCGGCGGCTCGGGAGGGTCGTGCGACGAGCCCGGGTCGTCGGCCCGCGCACCGAGGGCGTCGGCGAGCTCGGCCAGGGCGGCCAGGGCGTCCACCTCGGGACCCGCCGCCCAGACCACGCCCTCCCGCCCGTCCAGGTACCGCGACGGCTTGCCGGGCCAGCCGAAGAACGAGACCGGGCGGCGCGCGCCGACGCCGACGACATGGGCGAAGCCGTCCAAGAGCGCCTGCGCCTGCTCGGGAAAATAGGGCAGCCGGCGGACCACCGGCAGGCCGGCGCCGGTCTCGAGACGGGCGAAGCCGGTTTCGCACAGGAGCGTGGCGCCGGTCGCCCGGGCGATCCGGCCGGCGAGCCGCAGGCCGCGGCCGTGCAGGGCGGCTCCGCCCAGGAGCAGCGCCCCGGGCGCGGCGCCGCGCAGGAGTTCGGCGGCGGCGGCGATCGCACCCGGCTCGGGAGCTTCGGGCGCCGCCGGGGCCACCTCGGGCGGCGCCCCGTCGGGCACCTCGGCGAGCAGGAGGTCGTGCGGCAGGACCAGGGTCGCGACGCCGCCCGTGCCGGCGCGCGTGGCGGCGATCGCCCGGGCGGTGAGCTCGCCGGCCTCGCCCGGCCGCACCAGCCGGCGACACCAGCGCGAGACGGTGCCCGCGGCGGCCTCGATGTCCATGGTCAGGG
The DNA here is from genome assembly GCA_964504655.1 of uncultured Geminicoccaceae bacterium. GTDB lineage: Bacteria > Pseudomonadota > Alphaproteobacteria > Geminicoccales > Geminicoccaceae > JANXAZ01. The sequence goes on along the minus strand of CAZDFD010000025.1, from coordinate 38,880 downwards.
GCGCGTCGGCATCGAGATGCCAGGTCGCGTGCTCGCCCACGAGATTGACGACGGGCGAACGGGCGCGACGGGCGTTGTGCAGGTTGGCCAGGCCGTTGGCGAGGCCGGGCCCGAGATGGAGGAGGGTCAGCGCCGGCTTGCCCGCGATCCGGGCGTAGCCGTCGGCGGCACCGGTGCAGACCGTCTCGTGCAGGCCGAGCACGGCCCGGATCTCCGGGTGCCGGTCGAGCGCCAGCACGAGCGGCATCTCGGTGGTGCCCGGGTTGGCGAGGCAGAGATCGACCCCGGCCGCGCGAGCCGCCCGCATCACGAGATCCGCACCGTTCATCACCGCCCTCCCCGGCCCGTCGCCGCATCGGCGACGCTTAGCACGCGCGACCGGCCCGGCCAGCGCCGGGCCGGGCATGGCGGTCCGCCGGGCGGGCATGGTCGAGCGGCCTCCGGCGCCCGGCCTGGCCCCGAGCGACCCGACCCGGGGCGAAGACAAGCGTGGCCGGGAGTGACCCGGCCACGAGCGATGCTGGGATTCTCAGGGAGGCAGGAGCGTGTCTAGAGCGTCCGGGCGGGCGGCGCTGTGATCTTTGTCACGCACCTCGACGCCGTGCAGGCGGTCGAGGAAGCGGAGCCAGCCGGCGCCCGCCCCGCGGATCGCCGGTCGCGCCGCGTACTCGTCCCGGCCGCTCCGCAGCAGCCCGGCCTGGCTCGGGAACCATATGTTGATCCCGCCCGCGATCGGGCCGCGGCTCGGCCACAGCGCCGCCGAGCGGAGGACGCAGCGGCCGGCGGCCAGGGTGGCGGCGGCGAGGAGCGGACCCAGCTCGGGGTCGTCCAGCCGACGGTCGAGCCGGCGCAGGAGGTCGATCAGGTCGACGAGCTGGCCCGCCCGGGCGCTGCGCGCCAGAAGCCGGGCCTCGAGGATCGCGGCCCGGGCATCGGGCAGGAGTGCCGCCAGGCGGTCGCCCACTTGGCCGAGGGCGGCCATGGCCGCGGCCGCCGGCTCGGTGCGCGCCGCCAGGAGCCGGGCATGCGCCTGGCCGCGCGCCGCGGCGTCGTCGAGGAACGCCTCGACCAGGGCGCCGGCCGCCGCCTCGGCGGTCTCGGAGGTGGCCAGGATCGCGGCCGCACGGTGGTAGGGCAGGCCGGAGGCGGGCACGACCTCGCCCGAGGCGAGGACGAGGCGGGCGAAGGGTGCGAGGTCGGCCAGGAGCTCGAGCTTGGCCATGAGGCAGGCGTCGAACAGCACGAGGTCGAGCGGCGGCCCGTCGGCGAGCCCGTCGGCCAGGGCACCGACCAGTTCGACGATGGTGAGGGCGTCGCCGGCGCCGTCGTCGATGGCGATCCGCGCCCCCTGGCCGTGCCCCCAGAAGAGCAGCGCCCGACGCCGCGCCGGGAAGACCGCGAGCGCCCAGCGCAGGAGATCCCGGAGCAGGGCCGGATCGCCGGTGTTGCGCGGGCCGCGGCGGGCGAGGGCGAGGTGCGCCCCGCGGTCCGGTCGGGCATCGGCCAGCGCGAAGCGGCCGCAGAGGGCGCCGTCGCTCGTATCGAGTTCGCCCGCCACGTGCAGCCGGTCGAGCGTCGGCGCCGCCAGGAGCTCGTCGAGATCGGCCCGGACCTCCGGGGCGAGGTCGTTGTCGGCGGCGATCAGGCCGATCAGCGACCAGGGGCGCTCGGGCCGCGGCGTCGCCGGCAGCTCGCCCGCCACCCGGACCGGCTCGGGAGCCGCATGCACCGGCGCGCGAAGCGTCCGCTCGAGCCGGCGGAAGGGTGCCGTCCGGCTGAGCGCGAAGCGCGGCACCAGCGGGCGCGGCGGCGCGGCGAGGAGCGCCCGCAGCCGGCGCACGAGGCGGGCGGCGTCGGCGGCCTTGGCGTCGACGGCGCTCCGCCGCGCCCAGCGCACCACGGTCTCGGCGCGGGCCGGGCCGACCTCGGCCCGCAGCGCCGCCTCGAGGGCGGCGCGGGAGCGCTCGGGGTAGAAGCGGGCGGCCAGGACCCGGGCGACGCGGGCCGCCTCGCCCTGGCCGACGATCCCGAGCCGGGCGAGGCGGGCCAGTGTGGCGCGGAGGTTGACCATCGGCTCGCTCAGTGCCGGCCAGCCGAGCTCGGCCGGACCGTGCAGCAGGGCGACCTCGTCGTCGGCCTCGAGCAGGCCGTCACGATAAGCAGCGAAGACCGTGCCCACGCCCTCCATGCCGAAGCGGTGCAGCTCGGCCGCCCGCAGCGCCCCCATGCTGGCGGCGCCGAGCACCCGCACCCCGGCCTCGAGCGCCGCCAGGATCTCCTTGTGCCAGACGGCGGGCTCGTGCCCGAACACGCCGTCGACGAGGCCGACCAGCCGGGCGCCGGCGGCCACGGCGCGCATCAGATCGCCCTGCGCCGCCGGCGGCCGGAGGTCGATCCGCGGCGGCGGGCGGCGGTGCAGGCTCGGGAGGCTCGGGCCGAGGAACAGGACCGCGGTCAAGGCGCCGCCCCGAGCGCCCGGGCGCGCCGCCCCGGCCGCCAGCCGTCGAGCTCGAGCCCGTCCTCGAGACCGGGCACCAGGAGCTTGACGACTGGCACGCCGATCTCGGCGCGAGCGAGATCGACGAGCGCCACGGTCGGCAGGCCGGCCGCACCGAGCCGCTCGACGAGGTGGTCGAGATGCGCCGCGGCCGGCAGGTCGGGTGGCCAGGGCGGCTCCGGCAGCGGGCGGCCGCCTTCCCGGCGCAGCAGCGCCCGGTGGCGTTCGAGCCGCTCGGGAGCCACGGGCGCGTAGCGCTCGCGGCCGATGTCGTCGCGGGCACCGGTGATCTGGGTGAGCCGCGCCTGGACCGCCTCGAGGACCGCCGCCAGGAGCGCCGCCTCGGGATCCGGCCGGCAGGCGCTGCCGAACTCCCAGAAGGGCAGGTCGTGGACGCCGGGGCGGGCCGGCATGAGGTGGCAGAGGACGGTGGGCACGCCCAGATCCGAGCTCGCGTCCCAGGCGCCGAGGAGCATGCCGGCGGCGGCCAGGGTCGCCAGGAGCCGGCGCAGCTCGGGCCGGCGCACGGTCGCCAGATCGAGCCGGCTCGTGGCCTTGGCGAGCGGGTCGCGCAGGCCCCAGAGGGTGACGGCGTCGCGCTCGACCAGCTCCAGGAGCGCGTGCAGCGCGGCGTCGGCCGGCGTGCGCCCGCTCGCGAGGCCGCTCGTCGTGAGGGTGAAGCAGCCGCGCCCCGGCTCGGGCGGCCGGCAGGTGTCGAGCTCCACGAGCTCGGCCGGCACCAGGAGTTCGCGGCCGCTCGCCAGGTCGCGTCCCGGCAGCCAGGGGATCGCCCGGTCCTCGCGGTAGCGGCTGCCGCGCGGCAGCGGCAGCCGAGCCGGGTCGAGCCGGCGCGGGTCGGGCGCGAGCTCGGCGGCGCTCGCCCAGAGCTCGGGCAGGCCCGGGCGCTCGGCGTGCCAGGTCTCGATGCTCTCCATGAGCGCGCCGGCCACGGCCTCGGCCCGGGTCAGCCCCTTGCCCTGGCTCACCGAGAGGGCGCGGCCGTTCGGCCGGCAGGCGAGTGCCACCGGCACGCCCAGATGGTCGAGGCCGGTCACGTCGGCGACCCGGGTGATGCCGAACAGGCCGAGGCGCGGCCGCAGCCAGCGGACGAGCGCCGCGGCCGGGCCCGCCGGCAGCGCGGGCCCGGGGGGCAGCCAGGGCACGGGTGGGCGCCCGGGTGCCCCGGCCGCGGCCGGGGCACCCGCGGGCTCACTCGGCGCCGGGCTCGGCGGCGAAGCGCTGCTTGCCGGCGCTCGGCGCGCCCGGCTCGAGGCTGTCGAGCAGGCCCGTGGCGAAGCGCTGCTTGCCGCCGCCCGGGGCGGAGGGCTCGATCGCCTCGAGCAGACCGGCGGCGAAGCGCTGCTTGCCCCCGGCGGGGCTGCCGGCACCGATGTCGGTGACCACGAGGCGGTCGCTCAGGATCGCGTTCTTGAGACCGGAGACCGCGGCCACGCCGTCGAGCGCGGCGATCACGCCGTCGCCCGGGCCGCTGCCGCGCTGCTGGTCGTCCGGCAGCCGGTAGCGGCCGAGCAGGTCGGTCAGCGGCACGAAGAACAGGGTGTCGTCGCGGGCGCGCAGAAGCACGCCCGGCTCCGCGGAGGTGTCGGTCATCGGAGGCTCCAAGGCTCGCGCGCCGCGAGGCTCGCGGCGCCGCGTGCGAGTTTTCTATCCTAATCCAGGATCTTTATCAAGGGCCCCGTCGCCCGGGTCCCCCTCGCCCGGGGACTCGGCGCCGTTCGGCTCGAGGCGGGCGGGCGGCAGGGGCCGCCAGCGCCAGCCCTCGAGCGCCTCGAGCGCCGGGAAGCGGCGCTTGTAGGCCATCTTCCGGCAGTCCGCGATCCAGTAGCCGAGATAGACGTAGGGCCGCCCGAGCTCGCGCGCGCGGGCCACGTGCCAGAGGATCAGGAAGGTGCCGAGCGAGCGCTCGGGCTCGTCCGGCTCGAAGAACTTGTAGACCCCGGAGAGGCCCGAGGCGACGTAGTCGGTGAGGCTGACCGCGGCGAGCCGCCCGTCGGGTCGGCGCAGCTCGACCAGCCGGGTCGAGCGGCCGGCCTCCTCGACCATCTCGACGAAGTCGCGCCAGCCCATCTCGGCCATGCCGCCGTCGCCGTGGCGGGCCTGGATGTACCGGCGGAACAGCAGGAACTGCTCGTCGGTGGCCCGCGCCGGGCGCTCGCTCGGGCGGAGATCGGCGTTGCGCTTGAGGATCTTGCGGAAGCCGCGGCCGGGCGCGAAGGCGGCCACGTCGATGCGGGTCGGTACGCAGGCGCGGCAGCCCGGGCAGGCCGGGCGGTAGAGGAAGCGCTGGCTGCGGCGGAATCCGGCCACCGTCAGCCGGTCGAGGACCGCCTCCTCCTCGGCCGGATCGAGCAGCGTGACGAGGCGCCGCTCGAGCCGCCCGGGGCGGTACGGGCAGGGCGAGAGATCGGTGGCGTAGAACCGGCGGTTCGGGATCGAGCCGTCCACTCTGTCCTCGCCGCGGCCGCGAGCGACCGACGTCGATGCGCGATCGCGCGGGCCGCGTCAATGGCCCCGCCGCGGCGGCCGCGGGCCGCGGCTCAGGAGCCGCGGGAGCGGCGGGCCGGCAGCGCCAGGAGCGCCCGTGCCACCGCCAACGAGCGCTCGATCAGGACGAGCGGCGGCACGAACACGGCGAGCCAGGCGAACAGCGCCTCGATCAGGAGCGGTGGGTGGGCGGCGCCGGCGCCGGCCCAGACGGCGTAGAGGCCGGCCACGAGTGCCGCCGAGAGCGCGAGGTAGAGGAGGGCCAGGCGGCGCATCAAAACCTCCGGTTGACAGACTTCGGTATAGATCCTATGTTAGGACTATCAGCTTACGGAGCCGACGTGCATCCCGATCCGCTCGACCGCCTCGGCCGGGCGCTGCGCCGCCTCGCCGGGCGCTGGCCGCGCCGGCTGGTGCTCCGCCACAGCGGCGAGCCGGTCGCACTCCTGCATCTCGAGGACGGGCCGGAGGGGCGGCGGTGCCTCGTCGAGGAACCGACCGGCGCCCTCCACCTGGTCCGCCCGGACGAGCTCGAGAGCCGGCCGGAGCCCGTGCCCGAGGCGCTGCTGCTGCATCTGGCGCTGGCCCTGGCCGCGAGCGTCGCGACCCTGACGGCGCTCGTCGGCTGATCGGTGCCGGCCCCGATCAGCCGGCCAAGCGCCCGAGGAGGCCCGCTACGAGCTCGACCAGGCGCCCGTCCGCGGCCAGGCGCTGCGCGAGCAGCGTCAGGGCGGCGCCGAGGCAGGCGGTGGCGGCGAGGCCGACCGGGCCGGCGCCGGCGCGGCCGGCGGCGCCGCGCTTCGGCTCCGCGCCCCAGCCGGGGCGCGTCTCGATCTCGACCGGGAACCGCTCGACGGGGCGGGTCATGGTCCTTCTCCTGCCGGGGCATCGACGCCGGCCAGAGGACCACGGGGCGCCCGGCGGAGGGTTAAGGATCGGTGAAGAAGGCGGCGCGGCGGCCCCCCGTTACGCGCGGCCGTTCACGATCCGCCAACCCTGGCGCCTCAGACGTCGAGCTCGCCCGCCTGCAGGGCGTGCTCCTGGATGTAGGCGAGCCGCAGCTCCGGCCGGCGCCCCATGAGCCGCTCGACCAGCTCGCCCGGCGCGAGGCCGTCCAGGTCCGCGAGCCGCACCTGCAGGAGCTGCCGGCGCGCCGGGTCCATGGTGGTCTCCTTGAGCTGCGCCGGGTTCATCTCGCCGAGCCCCTTGAAGCGGCCGACCTCGACCGACTTGCGGCCCTTGAAGACCGTGGCCAGGAGCCGCTCGCGGTCGCGCTCGTCGCGCGCATAGGCGACCTGGCCGCCGGCCGCGAGCCGATAGAGGGGCGGCTGCGCCAGGTAGAGGTGGCCGTGCTCGACCAGCGGGCGCATCTCGCGGAAGAAGAAGGTCAACAGGAGCGCAGCGATGTGGGCGCCGTCGACGTCGGCGTCGGTCATGACGATGACCCGCTCGTAGCGCAGGTCCTCGAGCCGCAGCCGCGCGCCCGTGCCGCAGCCGAGCGCCGTCACGAGGTCCTGCAGCTCCTTGTTGGTGGCGAGCTTGTCGGCGGTGGCCGAGGCCACGTTCAGGATCTTGCCCCGCAGCGGCAGGATCGCCTGGGTCTCGCGGTCGCGCGCCTGCTTGGCCGAGCCGCCGGCCGAATCGCCCTCGACGATGAAGACCTCGGTGCCGTCCCGACCCTCGCGGGCACAGTCGGCGAGCTTGCCCGGCAGCCGCAGCTTGCGCGTGGCGGTCTTGCGGGCGACCTCCTCCTTGGCCTTGCGCCGGGCGAGGCGCTCCTCGGCCCGCGCCACGAGCGCGTCGGCGAGCCGGCCGGCCTCGCCCGGGTGGCCGGCGAGCCACAGCTCGAAGCGGTCCTTGAGCGCCGCCTCGACCAGCCGTCCGGCCTCCGGGCTCACCAGCCGCTCCTTGGTCTGCCCCTGGAACTGCGGCTCGCGCACGAACAGCGACAGCAGCACCGCCGCCCCGCCCACCACGTCCTCGGCGGTGAGGATCTGCGCCTTGCGGAGCCCGGCCCGCTCGGCGTGCGCCCTGAGGCCCTTGAGGAGCGCCGCCCGCAGACCGGCCTCGTGCGTGCCACCCAGCGGCGTCGGCACGGTGTTGCAGTACCAGCCGGCATAGGCCTCCTCGTCGGCCGGCCAGGCGACCGCCCACTCGACCCGTCCGCCGCCCTCGAGCTCGGCCTCGCCCGCGAACGGCTCGTCGACCACCCGCGCCCGGCCGGCCAGGAGCGCCTCGAGGAAGTCGCCGAGCCCCTTGGGAAAGTGGAACAGCTCCTCGGCCGGTACCCCGGGCGCGCCCTCGAGCAGGGCCGGATCGCAGCGCCAGCGGATCTCGACGCCGCGGAAGAGATAGGCCTTGGAGCGCGCCATCCGGTGCAGGAGGGCCGGGCGGAAGCGGACCTCGGCCGGGAAGATGGTCCGGTCGGGCGTGAAGCTCACCACCGTGCCGCGGCGGTTCGGCGCCGCCCCGACCTTCTCCACCGGGCCGAGCGGCGCGCCGCGCCGGAAGCGCTGGCGGAACAGCTCGCGGTTGCGCGCCACCTCGACCTCGAGCTCCTCGGCGAGCGCGTTCACGACCGACACGCCGACCCCGTGCAGCCCGCCCGCCGTCGCGTAGGCCTTGCCCGAGAACTTGCCGCCCGAGTGCAGCGTCGTCAGGATCACCTCGAGCGCGCTCTTGTCCGGGAACTTCGGGTGCGGCTCGACCGGGATGCCGCGGCCGTTGTCGCGCACGGTGACCCGGTCGCCCCGGGCGAGCTCGAGCTCGATGCGGGTCGCATGCGCGGCCACGGCCTCGTCCATGGCGTTGTCGAGGAGCTCGGCCACGAGATGATGCAGCGCCCGCTCGTCGGTCCCGCCCACGTACATGCCCGGCCGCCGGCGGACCGGCTCGAGCCCCTCGAGGACCTCGATGTCGTGCGCCGTGTAGCTGTCCTTGCCGGGGCCGGCGCCGGGACCGGCGCCACGGCCGGGCCCGAGGCCGTCCAGGAGATCCCCCATCCGCTGCTCCAGGCTCGCCTCGCTTGACCGAGGGCGGGCCGCCGCCCACGATTTCGTGGCGCCCGTCTATCGCGCGAGGCGAGCCGAGGCCAGGGCCCGCACGCTCGCCGGGAGGAAGCATGGCGGAACCCCGCGTCCGGACGGCAGCCGAGGCGCTGCTCGTCCGCCTCGCCCAACGCGGCGTCGCGCACCTCCTGGCCAACCCGGGCACCGACTTCGCGCCGCTGATCGAAGGCCTCTGCCGGCTGGCGGCCGCGGGCCTGCCGGCACCGGAGCCGCTGCCGATCGCCCACGAGAGCTGCGCGGTCGCGATGGCGCACGGCTTCTGGCTCGCCTCGGGCCGTCCCGCCGCGGTCATGCTGCACACCAATGTCGGCCTCGCCAACGCCGTCATGGGGCTCATCAACGCCGCCGCCGACGAGGTTCCGATGCTCGTCCTCTCCGGCCGCACGCCGGTGACCGAGGCTGGACGGTTCGGCTCGCGCGACCTGCCCATCCACTGGGGCCAGGAGATGCGCGACCAGGCGGCGATGCTGCGCGAGGTCTGCAAGTGGGACTACGAGCTGCGCTTTCCCGAGCAGGCCGCCGAGCTCGTCGACCGTGCCCTGGCGATCGCGCAGAGCCCGCCCATGGGGCCGGTTTATCTGAGCCTGCCGCGCGAGGTCCTGTGCGCGCCACACGAGGCCGGCCTGCCGGCCACGCCGCGGCAGGTGGCGGCGGCGCCGGCGCGACCCTCCGAGGCCGCGGTCGCCACCGCGGCCGGCTGGCTCGCATCGGCCGAACGACCGCTCCTGATCGCCCAGAGGAGCGGCCGCGACGCGGCCGGCATGGCGGCCCTCGCCCGGCTCGCCGAGCTCGCCGCGGCACCCGTCGTCGAGCATTGGCCGGTGCGCATCTCGCTGCCCTCCGAGCATCCCCTGCATGCAGGATTCGACCCGCATCCATGGCTGGCCCAGGCCGATCTCGTGGTCACCGTCGACGCCCCGGTCCCCTGGATCCCGGGCCGGGCGGGGCCTGGCCCGGGCTGCCGGGTGGTGGCGCTCGGTGCCGACCCGTTGCAGGCCCGGATCCCGATCCGCGGCTTCCGCGTGGACCTCGCGCTGGCCGGCGATCCGACCCTGGCGCTCGAGGCCCTGGCCGATGCGGTCGCCCCGCTCCTGCGCGGCCGGGAGGCGTCCCTCGCCGACCGCCGCCTGGCCCTGGCGCGCGCCGGCCGCGAGCGGCGCGAGGCCTCCCGGGCCCACGCCCGGGCCGGATCGGGCACGCCGATGAGCGCCGCCTGGGTCGCCGCCTGCCTGGATGAGGCGATCGGCGAGGACGGCGTAGTGGTCACCGAGCTCGGCGTCGATCCGGCCCAGCTGCGCCGGCGGCACCCCGGCAGCTTCCTCAACCACGCGCTCTCGGGCGGGCTCGGCTGGGCGCTGCCGGCAGCACTCGGCGTGCAGCTCGCCGACCGCGACCGGCTCGTCGTGGCGGCCGTCGGCGACGGCTCCTGCCTGTTCGCCAACCCCGTGGCCTGCCACCAGATCGCCGCCGCCAACCGCCTGCCGGTGCTGACGCTCGTGCTCGACAACGGCCTCTGGAACGCGGTCCGCCGCTCGACGCTCGCCCTCTATCCCGACGGCCACGCCGCACGCGCCAACACGATGCCGCTCACCTCCCTCGAGCCGCGAGCCGATCTGGCGCAGGTCTGCGCCGCCTGCGGCGGCTGGGGCCGGCGGGTGGACGAGGGAGCCGAGCTGCCGGCGGCACTCGCGGCCGCCCTCGAGGTGGTGCGCCGGGAGCGCCGCCAGGCGCTCCTGCAGATCCGGGTCGCCGCGTGAGCCCATCGGACACCCCCTCGGCTACCGGTCGCATGCCGGCGGTGCGCACGCTCGCCATGCCGGCCGACACCAACCCCTCGGGCGACATCTTCGGCGGCTGGCTGCTCGCGCAGATGGACATCGCCGCGGGCACGGTGGCCTACGACCGGGCGCGCGGCCGGGTCGTCACCGTGGCGCTCGACGCGATGGCCTTCCACGCGCCGGTCTATGTGGGCGATCTGGTGAGCTGCTACGCCGAGGTCGTGCGGGTCGGCCGGACCTCGCTCACCCTTCAGGTCGAGGCCTGGGCGCGGCGCGGCCGGACCGGCGAGGAGATCCGCGTGACCGAGGGCCGGTTCACGATGGTCGCGGTCGACGAGGGCGGCCGGCCGCGACCGGTCCCGGCGGCGAGCTGAGCCCGGCGCCGTACCAGCATCCGGATCCCGGGTGAATTCGGCGTAACGCTGGATATCCGAATATGTCCGCACGCCCTGCGGGAGATTACGACGCTGCTCTCGCGCCTTAGGTGGATCGGGCGGGCCTGCGACCGCCCGCGCGACCAGCGAGAGAGATAGGCAACCATGGACCAGCAGCACGAGGAGTCCGCCCGGCGCGACGCCCGCCGGGCCTTCCTGAAGCGCGCCGGCGTCGCCGCCATGGCGGCACCGCCCGTGGCCTCGGTGATCCTGAGCGCCGCCAGCAAGCCGGCGGCGGCGCAGAGCCGCTACGACGGTGCCCCGGTGTCGGGCGGGGGCAAGGGCAAGGGCAAGGGCCGCGGCAGGGGCAGGGGCAGGGGCCGCTGAGGCCTCGGCACGGAGCCGGGGGCGCCACCGCCGGTGGCGCCCCTCCCCTTCGGTCCAGCGGAGACCCGGATGACCCCGCCGAGCCGTCGACTGCTCGCGATCCTGCGTGCCCCCGAGGCCGCGGCCGAGCCGGTCCGCGACGACCTCCTGGAGGCTGCCCGCCGGCATCGGCTGGAGCCCCTCCTGCTCCACCGCGTCCTGGCGGCGCGGCCCGAGCTGCTGTCGGCGCGGCTTCGGACCGAGGCGCCGGGCGAGCTCGAGGCGCTGCGCGCCCGCGCCCGGGACCTGCTGGGCGAGACGGTCCGGCTCGGAGCGGAGCTCGTCCGGGCGGGCGTCCCGGTCTTCCCGCTCAAGGGCCCGGCGCTGGCGCAGGCGCTCTGGGGCGAGCCGGCGCTGCGCGCCAGCCGCGACATCGACCTGCTCGTGCCGGCCGCCGACGCGGAGCTGGCCGCCCGGCTGATCGAGCGGCAGGGGTATCGACGCGAGCCGCTCTCCGACGGGGTGGCCCGCCAGGTGCATCTGGTGGACGCCGGGCGCGGTCTCGTGGTCGACCTGCACTGGAACGTGACCGGCGCCGAGATGCCGTTCCCGCTCGACCCGGCCGCGCTCTGGCCGGACCGCCAGCGGCTGTCGACCGCCTGCGGCGAGCTGGCGCTGCCGCCGGCCCCCTGGCTCGCCCTGGCGAGCACGCTCCATCTCCTCAAGGAGTACCCCCGGGTCGAGCTCATCTACCTGACCGATCTCTGGCGGCTGCTCGCCTCCGCCCCGGCCGGGACGCTCGAGGCGGCCTGCGAGCTCGCCCGCAGGACCGGAACCCGGCGGCTCCTGGCCGCGGCACTCGAGCTCGGACGGTTGTTGCTCGAGGGCCCGCCGCCGCCCCCGGGCCTGGCGCCGCGGCCCTGGCTCGAGCGGACGACGGCCCGCCTGCTCGAGGTGCTCGACGCGCCCGAGCATGCGAGCAAGGTCAAGTACTGGCACCGGCTCCACGAGGTCGTGGCGCATGTCGGCTTCCGCGAGCGAACGGCCGACCGCCTGCGCACGGTCCTGGCGCTCGTGCCCTTGCTGCTCCGCCCGGACGGTGACGACCATCGGCTCGCCCCCGGCCGACCCTGGCGCGCCCGCCTGGCGAGGCTGCCGATGGTCCTGAGGACGCTCGCGGCCAGGGCCCGGGAGCGCCGTCCGATCGCCGCCCGGGCGTGGCCGCCACCCGGCGAGGACGTGACCTTCCACCCGCTCGACGAGGCCGGGCTTCTCCTGGACGTGCGCCGGCGGGAGGTCGTGGCACTGACACCCGCCGGTGCCTTCCTCTGGTGCGCGCTCGAGGAGCGGCTGCCCCGCGCCGAGGCGGCCTGCCGGCTCGCCGAGGCGCGCGGCGTCGCCCGCGAGACGGCCGAGGCCGAGATCGAGGCGTGGCTCGCCGACCTCGGGGGTCGCGACCTCCTGGCACCGCGGCGAACCGTGCCACCGCCGCCGGCCGGCGCTCCCGCGCCACCCACGGCATCGCCGGCCGAGCCGCCCCGGCCCGGCCGCGCGCGGTTGCGTCTGCGCCTCCTCGACACCGTGGTCGATCTGGGCCTCCCCGACCGGGCACTCGCCCGCCGGGTCGGCGCCCCGCTCGCCCATCTGCGGAGCGAGGCGCCGGCGGACCTGCAGGTGGAGTTGGTGCGCGGTCCGGACGGCTTCGCGCTCCTGGCCGGTGGTGTCGTCCTCGAGCGTTGCACCGGCCCGGCCGCGGTGGTCCCGATGGTCAAGGGCGGGCTCGCCACGCTCGCCGCCAACCGCAGCGACTTCGGCCTGCTCGTGCACGCGGCGCTGCTGCGTGCCGGCGACGCCGCGCTCCTGCTGCCGGCCGCCCCGGGGAGCGGCAAGACCTGCCTCGCGGCCGGCCTCGCCCGGGCCGGCCTCGCCTACCACACCGACGAGATCACCCTCCTCCAGGCGGACGGCCTCGCGGCGCGTGGCCTGCCGGTGGCGCTCACCGTCAAGCGCGGCGGCTGGCCGGTCCTGCGCCCGCTCTATCCCGGCCTCGAGCGCCTTGCGACCCACGAGCGCGTCGACGGCCAGACCGTCCGCTACCTGCCGCCGCCGGCAACACCCGGCGACCCGGCGCTCGACCGCGCCTGGCCGGTCCGCTGGCTGGTCCTGCCGCGGTTCGAGGCCGGCGCCGCCACCCGGCTCGAGCCGGTCGCCCGGGTCGACGCGCTGCGCGCGCTGCTCGACGAGTGCCTGGCGCTGCGGCTGCCGCTCACGCCCTCGACGGTCGATCGCCTGGCCGCCTGGATCGGCGGGATCGACTGCCGGCGGCTGGTCTTCGGCGACCTCGCCGAGGCGGTGCGCCGGCTCGCAGCGATGACCGCTCCCGAGCCGGTCGCGGCGGCCGTCTAGAGGCCGTAGTAGAGCTGGAACTCGACCGGGTGCGGGGTCGTGTCGACGAGCTCGATCTCCCGCCGCTTCAAGGCGACATAGGCCTGGATGAGGTCGGCCGACATGACCTCGCCGGCGAGCAGGAACTCGTGGTCCTCCTCGAGCGCGGCCAGGGCCTCGTCGAGCGAGCGCGCCACGGTCGGCAGGTCGGCCACCTCCTCGGGCCGCAGATCGTAGACGTTGCGGTCCATGGCGTCGCCCGGCTCGAGCTTGCGCTCGATGCCGTCGAGCCCGGCCATCAGGATCGCGGTGAAGGCGAGATAGGGGTTGGCGGCGGGGTCGGGGAAGCGGACCTCGATGCGCTTGCGCTCGGGTCGGGCGGCGTAGGGGATGCGGATCGCCGCCGAGCGGTTGTGCGCGGCGTAGGTCAGCAGCGTCGGCTCCTCGGCCCCGTGCCGCAGTCGCTTGTAGCTGTTGGTCGTGGGATTGGTGAAGGCGTTGAGCGCCCGGGCGTGGCGGATGATGCCGGCGATGAAGGACAGGCAGGTCGGCGAGAGGTCGGCATAGCCCTGGCCCGCGAAGACCGGCCGGTCTCCCCGCCAGAGCGCCTGGTGGATCGACATCCCCGAGCCCGGCTCGTCGGCGAGCGGCCGGGCCATGAAGGTGGCCGACTTGCCGTAGGAGGCGGCGGCCTGGTGGCAGGTGTGCTTGACGATCTGCACCCGGTCGGCGGTCGCGACCAGGCCGCCGGCGGCGAAGCTGAGGCGGCTCTGCAAGGTCGCGGCGCCGTGGTCGTGCTGCAGCCGGGCGAGCCCGAGCCCGGCCAGGATGGTCGCGATCTCGGCGCGGATGTCGCTCAGATGGTCGGCCGGCGGCAGCGCCAGCTGGGCGGCGCCCGGGTGCGGTCGGTGCCCCGGGTTGCCCGGGTGGTAGGACTGGCCGCCGGCCGCCCGGCCCTCGCTGCCGGCGAGCCGGTAGGCGGCGGCGCTCGAGCCGACCTCGATCCGCACGTCGTCGAACAGGAAGAACAGCAGCTCGACCCCGACGGTCACCCGATCGGCCACCCGCTGCCGGGCGAGCCAGGCCTCGGCACGCGCCGCGACCGAGCGGGGGTCGCGCTCGTAGCCGGTGCCGGCGGCCGGATCGGCGGCGCCGCACAGCACGACCAGGGTCGGCTGGGCCGAGAAGGGATCGAGGAAGGTGGCCTCGAGGTCCGGCCGCACGAGGAGGTCGGCCTCGCTCACCTCGCGCCAGCCCGGCACCCCCGAGCCGTCGATCATGAGCCCCTGCTCGAGGATCTCCCGGTCGACGCTCGCGGCGTCGATCGTGGTGTGCCGCCAGCGCCCGCCGAGGTCGGTGAAGCGGAGGTCGACCATCCGCACCCCGTCCCGACCGATCCGCTCCAGGATCGCCTCGACCTCGGCCATGCGCCCTCCTCGGTCCCGCCCGAGATCTAGCGCACGCCGGGTATGCCCTGAAGGGGGCGCGTCGGACCCGGTTCACGGGCTCTCAATCCTGGGCCGGTAGGCAGGGCTCGACTGCGCCGACGAGACGGCGCGGCGAGCCGGAGACCCGCCATGGCGCATGCGATCGCCTACGCCCACGCCGCCTACGTCCTCTGCGCCGTGCCGGCGCGCGACGGCTGGCGGGCCCGCGCGATGCTCGGCGAGTGCACGGTCGCCGACGCCGAGGGCCCGACCGCCGAGGCGGCGCTCGAGTCCGTGCGCAGCGCCCTGACGCGGCTGCGGCCTCAGCCGGCCGCGGGATCCGCCGGCCCGGCCGCGAGCCAGGCGAGCAGCTGAGCGGTCACCGCCGCGGGCCGCTCGAGCGGCGCCAGGTGGCCGCAGCCCGGCAGCACGACGAGCGTGGCGTCCGGGATCGCGGCCGCCATCTCCTCGTGCAGCGCCGGCGGCGTGAGCTGGTCCTGGCGGCCGCACAGCACGAGCGTCGGGCAGCCGATCGCCTGGAGGATGGAACGGCTGTCCGGGCGCGTCAGGATCGCCCGCTGCTGGCGCAGGAACGCATCCTTGCCGACCGCCTGGGCCATCGCGGTCACGGTCGGGCCGAGCGCCGGCAGATGCTCGGGGTGCAGGAACAAGGGCAGGAGCCGGGGCGCCACGCCCAGGAACTCGCCGCGCTCGGCGAGCGCCATCAGATCCCGGCGGCGCTGGCTGGCCTCGGGCGTGTCGGCGCGGGCCTGGGTGTCGAGGAGCGCCAAGCGCGTCACCCGCTCGGGCGCCTGCCGCATCACCTCGAGGCAGACATAGCCGCCCATCGACAGACCGGCCAGGGCGAAGCGATCGGGCGCCTCGGCGAGCAGCCGGCCGGCCATGCCTCGAAGCGTGTCGTCCCGGCGCGTCTCCGCCACCCGGACGGGGCCGCGGGCGGCGAGCGCCGGCAGCTGCGGCCCGAACAGCCGCTCGTCGCACAGGAGCCCGGGCACCAGGATCAGGGGCTCGCTCACGGCGCCACGCCCTCCTTGAGGAGCGGCGCCAGGGCACGGAACTCGGCGGTGCCGGCCCGCTCGAGCCACTCGAACACCGCCATCTCGACGTCGACCACCGCGCAGCCGGCGGCGCGCGCCCGCTCGAGCGCGAGCGCCCGGCTCTCCGCCCGCCTCGAGCCGGTGGCGTCGGCCACGAGCGCCACCGCGAGCCCGCGCCGCCGGAAGTCCAGGGCGGACTGCAGCACGCAGACATGCGCCTCCATGCCGCACACGAGCAGGGTGCGTCGGCCGCTCGCCTCGACCGCGGCCGCGATGGCGGGCTCGGCGGCGCAGGAGAAGGCGGTCTTGGCGAGGCGTGGCGCCTCGCCGAGGCTGGCCCGCAGGGCCGCCACGGTCGGCCCGAGGCCCTGCGGGTACTGCTCGGAGGCGAGCACGGGAACGCCCAGCCGACGCGCCGCCAGGACCAGCATCCGGCAGGCGGCGATCACGGCGGCGCCGTCGGCGATCGCCGGTGCCAGCCGCTCCTGGACGTCGACGACCAGCACGAGGCAGTCGTCGCGCACCAGCCGATCCATCATCGCCCCCTCCCCCGGCCGACAGGCCGCCCGCCGCGGCGGTTTGTCAATTCCTTCGCCCTTACGTTGACAAGTGCAACGGCTCGCCTACCTAGGAGGTCGGACCATCAGATCAACGACCACGGACCAACCGCCCTTTGTCTGAGACCAACGTTCCCCGCTTCGAGGAGCTCGGCCTGCGCGACGAGATCCTCAAGGCGGTGGCGGAGGCCGGCTATGTCGAGCCGACCCCCATCCAGGCACGCGCCATTCCCTCCATCCTCGCCCGTCGCGACCTCATCGGGATCGCCCAGACCGGCACCGGCAAGACCGCGTCCTTCGTCCTGCCGATGCTGCAGATCCTGTCCTCCGGACGCGGCCGGGCGCGTATGCCCCGCTCGCTGATCCTGTCGCCGACCCGCGAGCTCGCCACCCAGACGGCCCGCAACTTCGAGATCTACGGCAAGCATCTCTCGCTCACCATGGCGCTCCTGATCGGCGGCGTCGGCATGGGCGACCAGGAGCGCCTGCTCGACAAGGGCGTCGACGTGCTGATCGTGACCCCCGGCCGCCTGCTCGACTGGTACGAGCGGGGCCGCATCCTGTTGGGCGGGGTCGAGGTCCTCGTGATCGACGAGGCCGACCGCATGTTCGACATGGGCTTCATGCCCGACGTCGAGCGGATCGTCTCGCTGCTGCTCGGCCGCAAGCAGACCCTCTTGTTCTCCGCCACCATGCCGCCCGAGGTGCGGCGCCTGGCCGACCGCTTCCTCAAGGATCCGGTGGAGATCCAGGTCGCCCGACCGGCCAGCAAGTCCGACACGGTCGAGGACGTCGCCATCGAGGTCGACCGCGAGCACAAGCGCGGCGCCCTGGTCGAGCTGATCCGCAGCCAGGGCGTGTCGAAGGCGCTCGTGTTCTGCAACCGCAAGCGCGACATCGGCGCGGTCATGCGCCATCTGCAGCGCGCCGGGCTCAATGCGCGCGACCTGCACGGCGACCTCGAACAGGTGCACCGGCAGGCGACGCTCGACCAGTTCACCGCCGGCGCGATCGACTTCCTGGTGGCGACCGACGTCGCCGGCCGCGGCCTCGACATTTCCGACATGCCGGTCGTCATCAACTTCGACGTGCCGATGAACCCGGAGGACTATGTCCACCGGATCGGGCGGACCGGCCGCGCCGGGCGCAAGGGTCGGGCCTTCACACTCGTGAGCCCGGACGACATGCGCTTCCTCGTCGCGATCGAGAAGCTGTCCAAGCGCACCATCCCGCGCCTCGCGCTCGGCGGCGGCCCGACCGGGGCGCCCGCCGCGGAGGCCTCGGCCGAGCCCCGGCCGGAGCGGCCGCCGCGCGAGCGGCGCCCCGCGGGCGCCCGCGCCGCCGAGACCGGCGGCCGTCGGCGCGCACCGGCGGCGGCTCGGGCTCCGGCGCCCACGGCGCCGGCCGCACCCGGCCCGCGCGAGCCCGCCGCGGCCCGCGCACCGGCCACCCCTCCCGCGCCGCGGGCGCCCCGGCGCGAGCCGGTCGAGGAGGGTCCGGTCGTGGCCTTCGGCGGCCAGGTGCCGCGCTTCCTCATGGCCGAGCCGCGCCTCGGCAAGGCGGTCTGATGCAGACCATCTTCGTCCTCGTGAAGTGCGAGCTCGGTCGCGCCTACGAGGTCGCCGACGCCGCCGTCCAGGGCATCGAAGAGGTCTCCGAGGTCTATTCGATCTCCGGCCAGCACGATCTGTTGATGAAGTTCCACCTGCCGGCGGGCGCCGACATCGGCCGGTTCGTCACCAGTCGGGTACAGACCCTCGACGGGGTCAAGGATACCTTCACCCTGATCACCTTCAAGGCGTTCAGCTGAGCGGGCCGGGCGAGCGTTCTCCGGGCGGAGCGCCGCACGAGGTCGAGATCCTCGAGCGGCGCGAGCTGCACCGGGGCTTCTACGCCCTCGAGGCGCTGGTGCTGCGGCACCGCCGGTTCGACGGCGGCTGGACCCGGCCGCTGCGCCGCGAGCTCCTGCGCCAGCGCGACGCCGTGGCGGTCCTGCCCTACGATCCGGTCCGCGACCGCGTGCTCCTGGTCGAGCAGTTCCGGGTCGGCGCGCTCGACGCCCCGGACGGTGCCTGGCTGCTCGAGGCCCCGGCCGGCCTGCTCGAGCCCGGCGAGAGCGTCGAGGCCTGCGCCCGCCGCGAGCTCCGCGAGGAGTGCGGTCTCGAGGTCGGCCGCCTGGAGACCGCGCTCCGCTACCGCTCGAGCCCCGGCGGCACCTCCGAGCTCGTGACCGTGCTCGTGGCCGAGGCCGAGCTCGCCGGCGAAGGCGGCATCTTCGGTGCCGCTGCGGAGGACGAGGACATCCGGGCGCACGTCCTGTCGGCCGCGGAGGCCTCGGCACTCCTCCGCAGCGGGCGGGTCTGCGCCACCACCGGGCTCGTGCCGCTCTTGTGGCTCGAGCTGGCGCGCGACCGGCTGCGCGCCGCGTGGCGCCCGGCCGCGGGCCCGGGCGCTTGAACGGCGCGCATCGTCCGCCTAGCTCCGGTGCGGGCGGTCGGACACGATCGGGGCGGGGGCTGCGATGCAGGCGCGGATCTTCCAGCCGGCCAAGACGGCGGTGCAGTCGGGCCGGTTCAAGACCCGGCAGTGGGTGGTCGAGTACGAGCCGCGCTCGGCCAAGACGCCCGACCGGCTGATCGGCTGGGCCGGCTCCGACGACACCGCCCAGCAGGTCCGCCTCGCCTTCCCGAGCAGGGAGGCGGCGATCGCCTGGTGCGAGCGGAACGGGCTCGACTACTCGCTGAGCGAGCCGCACGAGCGGATGGTCCGCCCGAAGTCCTACGCCGACAACTTCATCCGCCGCACCTGAGCCGGGGCAGGCCCGCGCGCTTGCCGCGGCGGCCGGCCCGGCCGATCCTGGTCGCGGCAGGGGGAACGCCATGCGCGAGGGGCCCTTCGACCTGGCGATCGTGGGCGGTGGCGTCAACGGCTGCGCGATCGCCCGGGACGCGGCCGGCCGCGGGCTCGCGGTCCTCCTGGTCGAGCAGGGCGATCTGGCGGGCGCCACCTCCTCGGCCTCGACCAAGCTGATCCACGGCGGCCTGCGCTACCTCGAGCTGCACGAGTACCGCCTGGTGCGCGAGGCCCTGGTCGAGCGCGAGGTGCTGCTGCGCTCGGCGCCGCACTTCATCTGGCCGCTGCGCTTCGTGCTGCCGCACCGGCCGGGACTGCGGCCGCGCTGGCTGATCCGCCTGGGCCTGTTCCTCTACGACCATCTGGGCGGCCGCGAGATCCTGCCCGGCAGCCACGGCCTCGACCTGCGCCGGGATCCGGCCGGCGCGCCGCTCGACCCCTCGATCACCCGGGGCTTCGAGTACTCCGACTGCTGGGTCGAGGACGCCCGGCTCGTGGTGGCCTGCGCCCGCGACGCCGCCCTGCGCGGCGCCCGGATCCGCCCGCGCACCCGCTGCACCGCCGCCCGCCGCGAGGACGGCCTCTGGCGGCTGGCACTCGAGGACCGGGCGAGCGGGACGAGCAGCGAGGCGCGGGCCCGCGTGCTGGTCAACGCCACCGGCCCCTGGGCCGCACGGTTCCTCGAGGAGGCGGTCGGCACGCGGCCGCCGGCCCGCGTCCGCCTGGTGCAGGGCAGCCACCTCGTCACCCGGCGGCTGTTCGACCACGACAAGGCCTACATCCTCCAGAACGCCGACGGCCGGATCTGCTTCGCCATCCCCTACGAGGGCGATCTGACCCTGATCGGCACCACCGACCGCGACCTCGAGGGCGATCCCTCGGAGCCCAGGATCAGCGAGGCGGAGACCGACTATCTCCTGGCCGCGGTCGGCCGCTGGCTGCGCCGGCCGGTCGAGCGCGCCGACATCGTCTGGTCCTACGCCGGCGTGCGGCCGCTCTACGACGACGGCGCCTCGGCCGCCCAGCAGGCCACCCGCGACTACGTGCTGACCCTCGAGGGTGGCGGCGCGGCGGCGCCGCTCCTCTCGGTGTTCGGCGGCAAGCTCACCACCTGCCGACGGCTGGCCGAGGCGGCGCTCGCCCGGCTCGGGCCGTTCTTCCCGGGCCTTCCGGGACCCTGGACGGCGGGCGCGCATCTGCCCGGCGGTGACTTCCCCTGGGACGGCTTCGAGCGGCTCGTGGCCGGGCTGCGCGGGCGCTATCCGTTCCTGCCCGAGCAGCTCGCGCGCCGCCTCGCCCGCTATTACGGGACCCGCGCGGCCGAGCTCCTGGGCGATGCCCGCGCGCTCGCCGATCTCGGCGAGGCGTTCGGTGGCGGCCTCTTCGCCCGCGAGGTCGAGTGGATGGTCCGCGAGGAGTGGGCGGCCACCGCCGACGACGTCCTCTGGCGGCGAAGCAAGCTCGGGCTCAGGCTCACAACGGGCGAACGGGCGCGGCTCGAGGCGTGGCTCGCGGGCGCGCGCCGGCCCCGGGGCGGCCCCGCGGTCGACGCGCTCGCCGCCCGCTGATAGCATCCCAGGGCGGGCGCCCGTAGCTCAGCCGGACAGAGCATCCGCCTTCTAAGCGGAGGGTCGCAGGTTCGAGTCCTGCCGGGCGCGCCAGCACGGGACCCGGCTAGGGCCGCGGCGCCGGGCGGCCGTGCCGCTCCACCCAGCCGCGCACGAACCCCACATCGTCGCCCGCCAGGACGTCGATCAGGCCCTCGGCCAGGGCCGGCCCGAGCCGGGCCTCGAGGTCGAGCCCGTGCGCGCGCCGGCGCGCGATCGCCTCCGGCCGCGGGATCGTGACCCGCACCGCGACGCCCGCCGCGTGCAGCGCCCGGGCATCGTCGGGGTCGAACATGTCCCACTCGATCGAGACCGAAGCGGCCTCGGCACGGCGCGCGAGACCGGCCGGGTCGAGGTGGCGGGCATGCGTGATCAGCTCGGTCCGCAGCCCGGGGATGCGGGCCCGGGCGCGCAGGAGCGAGGGATGGTCGAAGGAGATCGCGAGCACCCGGTCGAGCGCGTCGGCGGCGCGCAGGGCCTCGCCGAGCCGGTCGATCAGAAGGTCGGGCCGCTCGCGCTCCTTGATCTCGAGCAGAAGCCCGAGCCCGAGCCGGGCCGCCGCCTCGAGCGCCTCCTCGAGCGTGGCGATCGGCGTGCCGCGGAAGGAGGCACCGTGCCAGCCGCCGGCGTCGAGCCGCCGCAGCTCGGCCAAGCTCCGGTCGGCGACCCGGCCCTGGCCGTCGTCGCTCCGGCCGAGGAGCTCGTCGTGGCGAAGGACGATCCGCTCGTCGCGGGTCAGGAGCAGGTCGACCTCGCAGCAGGTGGCACCGAGCCGGGCCGCGGCCTCGAGCGCCGGCAGCGTGTTCTCCGGGGCGCCGGCGGAATGACCGCGATGACCGCAGACATGCGTGCCCCCGGCCTCTGCCGCGAGCGGGCGGAAGCTCATGCCCGTGCTCCTGGAGCCGGAGCGACCGTCACGAGCAGTGCCTCGTGATCGGAGATCGCGACCCCCCGGGCATCGACCGCGGGCAGGATCGCCGGATCGCGGCAGGCGAGGCCGCGCGCCAGGAACCAGTCGATCTTGCCGAAGGGTGGTCTGGGCGTCCCGTCCGGGCGGGTGCGCTGCGTCGGCTCGCCCGCGAGGTTGCAGTCGGCCCACGCATAGCCACGCCCGGCGGCGTGGGCGAAGAGCGGCTCGAAGCGCTCCGGCCGCACGAGCCGGTCGGGGTCGGCGGCGAGCGCCCTGGCGACGGCGCTCTCGTCCCGCTTGGTCTCGAGGTCGAAGGTCGAGGTGTTGAGATCGCCGCCGACCAGCGCCGGCATCCCCGGCGCATGCGCGTCGATCGCATCGAGGAGCGCCCGGGTCGAGGCCAGCCGGTCGGCCGGGTCGGTGTGGCTCTCGTAATGGACCACGGCCACCAGCACCGGCCCGGCCTCGGTCGCGAGCTCGGCCAGGAGGGCCATCCGCCCGCCCACCCGGCGCTCGCCGAAGCGGCCGTCGAACCAGCGGCCGGAGGCCTCGAGGCGCACCAGGGCCGGCCGCCGCAGCGGCAGCCGCGAGAGGATCGCGGCACCGTGCAGCCCGGCCCGGTTCTCCGCCCCGGCATGCCAGGCCCGCTCGCGGGCATCGCCCAGATCGAGCTCGACGAACTCGATCCCGAGCACCCAGCCCGTGCCGAGCGCCCGGGCGAGCTCCGCGACCGTGTGGCCGTTGCCCGAGCGGGCCATGCCGACATCGACCTCGCAGAGCAGGATCACGTCCGCCCCGGCGCCGCCCAGGAGCGCGGCCGAGGCGGCGCCGTACTTGAGCCGCTCGGCGTTCCAGAACAGCACCCGCAGCGCCGCCGGCGGCGGTGCCGGGAGCGGCGGCGGTTCCTGCTCGAGGCTGTGCAGGCAGCCCATGCGGGCGAAGGCCGCGGCGAACAGCGCCGGGTCGGCCAGCCCGTCGCGCAGCGCCGCCCGCTCGGCCGCCGACGGCGGCTCGAGCCGGTGCCGGACCCGGGTGACGAGGCTCACGGCCCGCCCTCCCAGAGCGCCTGGAGCGCCAGGGGGTCGTTGCTCGTCACCTGGCCGCAGCCGAGCCCGGCCAGCTCCTCGAGCAGCGCCAAGAGCCCCGGTCGGTCGGCGTCGATCGTCCAGGCGTCGACGAGCGCGCCGCGCCGCCCGACCAGGGCCGGCAGGCCGACCCCGGCACGGGCCGCGGCGAGCACGAGCCGTGCCTCGAGGTAGAAGATCGCGGCGTCGGGCATGGCCGCGAAGGCCGCCTCGCCGAGCGCCCGGAAGCCCGCGGCATCCGCCGGCAGGCCCGCCTCCTCGTAGGCCAGGAGCGGGTCGAAGCCGCGCGCGATCCCGGGTGCCGCCGCCGCCAGCGCGTCGACCAGCCGGGCCTCGCAGCCGCCCGCCGTGAAGGCCGGTGCGAGCCCCTCGAGCGCGCTCTCGAAGCGCTCGAGCAGCCGGCCGTCGAGCCGCTCCAGGGGCTCCTTGACGTCGAGCTGGACGAGGCCGGGCGGCGGCGCCGAGGCGCGCCGCGCCGCCGCCGCCAGCTCGTCCAGGAAGAGCGGCGGCTCGGCCAGGAGCGCGCCGTCCTCGCCGCGCTGCCGCAACCGCTCGAGCTCGGCCCGGCTCCGCTCGGCGACCGGCCCCGCCCCGCTGGTCTCGCGCTCGAGGGTGGCGTCGTGCAGGCACACCCAGTGGCCGTCGGATGTGGCGCGCAGGTCGACTTCGAGCGGCGCCCGCGCGGCGAGGCCGGCCACGAGGTTGGCGCGCAGGAAGGGCGGGTCGCTCCGCCGCCGCTTGAGGCGGTGCCACTTGAAGCGCAGCCGCGGCCGGCTCATGCGAGGGGCGGTCCGACGACGCCGTCGAGGCGGCGACCGGAACCGGCCTCGAACAGGAGGCTCCGGCTCCATCCGAGCGCCACCTGCTCGCCCGGCCGGAAGCGCGGGCCGCTGCCCGGCTCGACCACCCGCAGGGATCCGACCTCGCTGTCGACGAGGTAGATGATCTCGCGGCCGTGCGGCTCGCTGTCGGCGACGCGGCCGCGGAGCTCGCCGGCGCCGAGGGTGATCGCCTCCGGGCGGACGGCGACCACCACCGGACCGCGCCCGGCCACGGAAGAGGCGAGCCTGCGCTCGCCGACCCGGACCGCGCCGCCCTCGGCCTCGGCGTCGAGCAGGTTGATCGGCGGCGAGCCGATGAAGCCCGCGACGAACAGGCTCGCCGGCCGCTCGTAGAGGTCGGCGGCGGTGCCGATCTGCTCGATCCGGCCCTTGCTCATGCAGACGATGCGATCGGCCATGGTGACCGCCTCGACCTGGTCGTGGGTCACGAGGATGGTGGTGACCCCGAGCTCGCGCTGGAGGCGGCGGATCTCGCCGCGCATGGCGAGCCGCAGCCCGGCGTCGAGGTTCGAGAGCGGC
Organism: uncultured Geminicoccaceae bacterium; assembly: GCA_964504655.1. Lineage (GTDB taxonomy): Bacteria > Pseudomonadota > Alphaproteobacteria > Geminicoccales > Geminicoccaceae > JANXAZ01. The sequence goes on along the minus strand of CAZDFD010000025.1, from coordinate 15,049 downwards.
TCGTCGAGGAGGAGGAGCTGCGGCTCCTTGACCAGCGCCCGGGCGAGCGCCACCCGCTGCTGCTGGCCGCCCGACATCTCCGACGGTCGCCGCTCGAGCAGGTCCTCGACCCGCACGAGCCGGGCGATCGCCTCGATCCGCCGGCGCGCCTCGGCCGCGGCCACGCCCTTGAGCCGGAGCGGGAAGCCGATGTTCCGCGCGACCGTCATGTGCGGGTAGAGGGCGTAGGACTGGAACACGATCCCGACATTGCGGTCCCTGGCCTCGACCTCGTTGATCCGCGCCCCGTCGAAGCGGATCTCGCCCTCGCTCGGCTCGTAGATGCCGGCCAGGAGGAAGAGCGTGGTCGACTTGCCGCAGCCCGAGGGACCGAGCAGCGCCACGAACTCGCCCGGCGCCACGGCGAGATCGGTGGGCTCGAGCGCCACGACCGGGCCGAAGCGCTTGGAGACGCCCACGAGCTCGACCGCGGCCACCGTCTCAGGCCCTCCCGGACCGCCGCGGGCTCATCCCTTGATCCCGCCGATCGTCATCTGGGTCAGGTATTTCTGGGTGAGCGTGTAGAGCACCACGCTCGGCAGCACGTAGAACACGCCCATGGCCGACACCATGGCGTAGTCGGTGCCCATCACGTCCTCCCGCATCCAGAAGAGATAGAGGCTCATCGTCCAGTTGGCCTTCTCGAGCAGCAGGGTGCGGGTGAAGACGTACTCCTCCCAGCCGCGGAGGAAGGCGAAGACGGCGATGGCCAGGATGCCGACCTTGACCTGCGGGAGGACGATCAGGAGGAACGCCTGGCGGCGCGAGGCGCCGTCGGTCATGGCGCTCATCTCGATGTCCCAGGGCACCGCGTCGAAGAAGCCCTTCATGACGAAGATCGCGAACGGCAGCTCGAGGGCGACGATCACGAGCACCACGCTCGCCCGCGTGTCCAGGAGGCCGACCCAGTGCATCAGGAGGAAGATCGGGATGATGAGCGTCATCGCCGGGAAGGCGTGCAGCACCAGGAGGCCCTTGAGGTAGCCCTCGCGTCCGGGGAAGTCGAAGCGCGAGAGGTAGTAGCCGGCGAGCGTCGCCACCACCACGACGAGCACCATCTGGGTGCAGGCGACCGCCAGCGAGTTGGCGAAGGCGGTCCACACGCTCGGGAACTTGGCGCCGACCCCGGACGCGCCCTTGAGGGCGTCGGCGATGTCGGGGTTCCAGAGGAACCGCCAATTGTCGAGGTGCAGCCGCGGGCCGACCACGAGGGCGAGCAGGCCGAGCGTCAGGGCGAGCAGGAGGAGCTCGGCGCGGCGCTGCCGCGGGCCCTCGGCGAGGCCGAGGCGGATCGCCGACCAGGCGACGAGCGCCGGGACGAGCACGGCCAGGGTGAGCCAGAGCACCGCCGTGCCGGCCCCGGTCCGGCCCGAGAACGCCACCGTCACGAGCCAGAGATAGGGCAGGAGGATCGGCAGCGAGCCCGCCACCAGGAAGGCGTAGAGGAAGAGCGTCGTGGCGCGGCGCCGGCGCCGCGCCCGGATCGCCAGGGCCGCCCAGGCCGCCCCGGCCGGGGCGGCGGCGGCCGGCAGGGCCGAGGCGAGGCTCACGACACCTCGATCCGCGGCCGCTGCAGGAGCGCCCGCATGTCGAGGAAGCGCCAGAGCGACAGCGCCACGACGATGCCGACCACGACGAGCGCCAGGGCGAGCGCGGCGCCGTAGGCGTACTGGCCGCTCTCGAACGCCCGCTTGTAGACGTAGAGCGCCCAGACCGTGGTGTCGTAGAACGGCCCGCCGTCGGTGATCAGCCAGATGTATTCGAAGCTCACCAGGAGCGAGAGCGCCTGGTAGAGCGTGACGAAGGACAGGTGCCAGCGGATCTGCGGCAGCGTCACGTGCCGGACGATCTGCAGGCCCGAGGCGCCGTCGACCCGGGCGGCGTGGAACAGGTGGACCGGGATCGAGCGGATCGCGCTCGTGAAGATGATCATGCCGAAGGAGGCGCCGATGAAGCCGTTGGCGAGCACCACCACGAGCATCGGCGCGTCGCTCCTCGGATCGAGCCGCGGCAGGCCGAGCGCGCCGCCGATCTGGTTGAGGAGGCCGTAGTCGGTCGGCGCCACCACCCAGGTCCAAAGCAGCGCGTAAACGACCGAGGGGCTCATCCGCGGCAACAACCAGACCGAGCGGAAGAAGGCGCCCCCGCGCTCCGGCAGCGCCGTGGTGACGAGCGCCAGGAGGAGGCCGTAGCCGACGTTGAACAGCGCCAGGGTGCAGAGGACGTAGACCAGGGTGTTGGTCAGCACCTGCGCGAGCCGCCGGTCGCCGCCCAGCATCCGCGTCACGTTCTCGGTGGTGAAGCGGGTGACCTCGAGGTTGCGGCCCATGTCGGTGAAGGCGATCGCCACGTCGACCAGCACCGGCAGCACGTAGAAGAGGATCAGGAGCAGGCTCGCCGGCCCGAGGAACAGCAGCCGGTCGAGCCGGGCGCGGCGCAGCGGGGCCGGTCCGCTCATGCGCGGCCCGGGGCCGGGCGCGCCCGGCCCCGGCCTCCCCTCAGCCGACCTGGTCGACGACCTTGATCTGGTCCTTGAGCTCGCGCGCCGTCTCCTCCTCGAGGAACTCGATCGCCTGATCGACCTTGAGCCGGCCGGTCTCGACACCCTGCAGCGCCTTGAAGAGGAGCTGGTTGTAGCGGCCGAACTCGGGATGGTTGGGGATGAAGGCCGACCACGGCAGGAGCTTGGTCGCCTCCTGCAGGTACCAGGTCTCGGCATAGGCCGGCATGCTCGCCTGGCCGTGCAGGATCGCGGTGTGGCCGGAGCCGACCGCGTGCTTGGTGTTGTAGTAGGGCAGGGTCGCCTGCGCCACGACCAGCGCCGCGAGCTCGGCGTGCTTGGACTTGGGGTTCACGACGTAGACGATCGGGTGCGAGAGGTTCTTGGGCTTGCCGCCCTTCTCGGCCGGCGGTGCCAGGATCCAGCCGATCTTCTTGAAGTAGCCGTCGCGGTCCTTGGGCCAAGTGGCACCCTTGGCCTCACCCAGCTGGAACTCGGGCAGCGTCCACACGCCGTGATGGTAGGCGAACGCCTTCTCCTGCTTGAACGCGCTCTGGACCTCGTCCCACGACATCTGGGTGTTGTTGGGCGGAGTGACGCCGTTCCTGGCGTTCCAGTCGAACCAGCCGAGCGCCGCCTTCATCTCCTTGCGCGGCAGGAGGAGCTTGCCCGAGGCCTCGTCGAGCAGGCGGACGCCGAAGGCCGCGAAGCTCATCAGATAGTCGGGGCCGACGTTGGGGCGGTGCAGGATGCCCATCTGCGCGGCACCCTTCTGGACCACCTCCTGCGCCAGCCGGGACAGGTCCATCATCGTGAACTCGCCCTTGACGACCTTCTCGGGCAGGCCTTCGATGAATGCCTCGTCCTTGCCGATCTTCCGCAGCATGTCCTTGTTGTAGAAGAACATGCGGGATTCGGAATCCTGCGGGACGGCGTAGATCTTGCCTTGGTACTTGGTCGATTCCCAGAACACCGGGATCATGTCGTCGAACGCCCAGGGATGGCGCTTGACGAAGTCGTCGAGGGCCATGGCGTAGCCGGACTTGGCGAACTCGCCGACCCACTCGTGCGCCGCGACGTAGAGATCGGGGCAGCGGTCGACGGCGCAGGCCTTCAACAGCTCGAGCGCGTCGGCGTCGTAGCCCGTGGCGGTTCCTTCGAAGACCTCCAGCTTGACCGACTTGCCGGTGCCGGCGGCGGCGAGCCAGGCGTTCACGGCCCGGGTCGCCTCGACGATGTTGCCGGCCCGCAGCGGGCCCGAGCGGTCGGCCCGCGACCAGAGCTTGAGCACCACCTCATCGGCCGCGGCCGGGCCCACCCCGGCAGCCGCCACCAAGCCGAGCGCCCCGAGGAGCGCGCCGCGCCCGATCCTCGCCATCGTTCCTCCTCCCCTCGGGCCGGCCCCACGCGTCCTCCGCCGCCGCCCGGGCCCCACCGGCTAGCCCGACAGCGTGAGAGATCCGTGACCTGCCCGGAGCCGAGGCTAGGCCGGCGGCGGCCTGCCGTCCATCCGGGCGGCCCCGCCCGCCGCCCCCCGCGTCCACAGCCAGAGCTCGAGCTCGCCGCCGTCCCAGGCGCCGGTCCAGCGGCCGCGCGGTGCGAGCGAGCCCATCGCCGCGAGGCGGGCGAGCACCCCGCCGGGGTCGCCGCCGCGCCGCTTGTAGGCCAGGAGCCAGGCCCTCGTCCGGCCCGCCAGTGCGGCCTCGAGGCCGGCCGGCTCCACCAGCTCGAGGCCCCGGTCCACGGGCTCGATGCGGGGCGCGCCCGGTGGCGGCGGCGGGCCCACCACGAGGCCGAGCACGGCCGGCCGCAGCCCGGCCCGGCCGGCATGGTAGGCCCAGGGCCAATGGTAGAAGTGCGGCGTCACGAGGACCGCGTCGCCCGCCTCGAGCCCGGCTCCGACCTCGGCCACCGCGGCCGGCCAGGGCAGCTTCTGCGGGCCCCGGTGCCAGGCCGCGAGATCGGCCGCCCGCGGCAGGAGGAGAACCACGAGGAGCGCCACCCCGAGCCGGCCGGGGAGCAGGCGGGCGAGCCCGGCGCCGGCCAGGACCAGGCCCACCGCGAGCGCCGGCAGGAGCGCCCGCTCGATCCAGACCGGGCGCAGCAGCAGGCCCACGAGGTAGCACAGGAGCGGCAGGCCGGCGGCGAGCAGGACGGCGGTGCGCGCCCCCGGGCCGAGCCGGACGGCGGCCCAGCCGGCGAGGCCGAGCGCCGGCAGGCCGGCCAGAGCCGTCGCGATCGGGTCGAGCGGCAGATGGTGCGGGCCGAACAGGCGCAGGGTGGCGGCGAGCGCTCCCTGCGGGCTCGGCTGGCGGATCCAGGCGACGTTGACGGCGTCGCCCGCCTGCCCGAGCAGGATCGGCAGCCAGAGCAGCCAGGGCAGCACGGCCACGAGATTGGCGGCGAGCCAGGGCAGGACCGGGCGGCGGCCGGCGCCCTGGCCCCCGATCCAGAGGACGAGCGCCGCCAGGTTGGCGAGCAGGAGCAGGAGCGGGCCGGTATTGTGGGCCCAGAGGACGGCACTGGCGCCGGCCGCATAGGCCGCGAGGGGCAGGAGCGGCACCGACCGACCGCCTGGCCGGGCGGCCGGCGCGGCGGAGGGGTCTCCCCCCGGGGAGCCGAACCAGGCCAGGACGCCCCAGAGGGCCAGGAGCGTGCCGGCCACGAGGAGCGCGTAGCCGCGCGCCTCCTGCGCGTAGGCCACGAGCAGCGGGTCGACCGCGAGCAGGAGGGCGGCGAGCAGGCCGCCACGCTCGCCGGCGAGGCGCCGGCCGAGGAGATAGCCGAGCGGGACCGCGGCGATGCCGAGCAGTGCCGCCGGCAGGCGCAGCGCCGCGGCGCCGTCGCCGAGGAGGAGGAGCACGAGGCGCTCGACCGCGAACCAGGGGGGCGGGTTGGTCTCGGTCCGCGCCGCCGGCCCGAACAGCTCGGCCCAGGGCAGGTGCGCCCAGCGCCAGGTGAAGGCCTCGTCCAGCCAGAGCGGCTCGGCGCCGAGCCCGACCAGCCGCAGCGCGCCGCCGAGGAGGACCAAGGCGGCGAGCGCCGGGCCCGTGCCGCGCGCCGCGCCCGCCGCCGCCGAGGCGGGCAGCGGCAGCCCGGCGGCGCTCACCGGCGGCCCCGCCGGCCCCAGGTGTAGAAGCCGGTCACGGCGTAGTTCCAGACCGCGCCCACGAGGATCCCGGCGACCGCCGCCACGAGCCAGGAGGTCTCGCGGGCGAACAGCACGGCGGCGACCCCGACATTGGCGACGGCACCCAGCGAGCAGGTCAGCGCGAAGCTGGCCCAGCCGCCGAGCCAGGCGGCGCCGCGCAGCCGGCGGTCGCTGTAGGTGAGCTCGTTGTTGAGGGCGAAGTTGAAGGTCAGGGCCACGAGGGTGGCGAGCGCCTGGGCCGGAACGAAGCCGAGCCCGGCGGCCTCGTGGGCCACCGCCAGGACCGCCAGATGGACCAGGAGGCCGAGCCCGCCGACGGCGGCGAACATCAAAAAGCGGGCGGGCAGCCAGGCGCCCACGAGCTTGTCCAGGAGCAGCGTCGCGAACTCGACCACCACCCGCGCGTCGAGCTTCGAGCGGCCCTGGCGGCGCTCGCGGAAGCTGTAGGGCAGCTCGACCACGCGGAGCGGCCGCGGCGCCGACAGGAGCAGGTCCAGGAGCAGCTTGAAGCCGATCGCCGAGAGGCCGCGCAGCGCCCCCTCGAGCGCCTCCCGGGAGATCATGAAGAAGCCGCTCAACGGGTCGCTGAGCCCGGCCAGGCGCGGCAGGCCGGCCACGAGGCGGGTGCCGATCCGACTCGCCAGGCGCCGTTCCTCGGCCCAGCCGGGTACCGCCGTGCCCTCGAGGTAGCGGCTCGCCACGACGAGGTCGGCGCGGCCGGAGCGCAGCACCTCGAGCATCGGTGCGAGCAGCCGCTCGTCGTGCTGCAGGTCGGCGTCGATCACGGCCAGGCGCGGTGCGGCGGTGGCGAGCATGCCCTCGACGCAGGCCGAGGCCAGCCCGCGCCGGCCGATCCGCTGCAGGCAGCGGAAGCGCGGGTCGTGCAGCGCCAGCTCGCGGACCAGATCGGCGGTGCCGTCGGGCGAATCGTCGTCGACCACGATCACCTCGAAGGCCACGCCCTCGAGCGCGGCCGCGAGCCGGGCCGCGAGCTCGAGCACGTTCTCGCGCTCGTTGAAGGTCGGCACGATGACGGCGAGCTCGGGCGGCTGCGGACGCGCCGCGAGCGGCGCCCGACCGGCCCGGCCCACGGCGATCCGCCCCTCCTCCCGCACCGGCTGCACCCTCGACGCTCCCCGGCCGCTCCTGCCGCGCTCCGTTCATCATCCAGCCCGAGGGTTAAGGAAAGCCCAACGCGCCCGGGCGCGGCGCCGCGCCCGGGCGCCTGCGGCCCGGCTGCAACGGGGTATCGCCGGGCCCGGGCCCCGCCCCGGCCGTGGCGCAGGGGCGCCGCGCGGGAGCGTGCTTTGACGCCCGTGGGCGCCCCGGCTAAGCGGGCGGGGCGCGCCGCGCCGGGCGGCGCCGACGGACGGGGGGCAGGATGCGGGTCGCCGTGGCGCCGCTCAGGCGGCTGGTGAGCGAGTGCTTCCTCAGGGCCGGCTGCCCGGCCGACGAGGCCGGCCGGATCGCCCTCTACCTCTCGAAGGCCAACCTCACGGGCCACGACAGCCACGGCGTGATCCGCGTGCCCCGCTACCTCGAGTGGCTGGAGCAGGGCCGGGTGCACGCCGGCCGGCACGCCCGGCTCGTGCTCGACACCGCCTCCCTGGCGGTGGTCGACGGGCAGCACGGCTTCGGCCAGACGATCGGCCCCGAGGCCTGCGCGATCGGCATCGAGAAGGCCAGGGCGGGCGGGCTCGCGCTCGTGGCGATCCGCAGCTCCGGCCATCTCGGGCGGATCGGCGACTTCGCCGAGCTCGCGATCGAGGCGGGCCTCGTCTCGCTGCACTTCGTCAACGCCCTCAACTCGGTGCTGGTGGCGCCGTTCGGCTCGCGGGCACGGCGTTTTTCGACCAACCCGATCTGCATCGGCGTGCCGACCGGCGACGACCGGCCGTTCGTGCTCGACTTCGCGACCTCGCTCGTCGCCGAGGGCAAGTGCCTCGTGGCGCACCAGGGCGGCAAGCCGATCCCCTCGGACGCGCTCGTGGGCCCCGACGGGCGGCTCACCGGCGACACGGGCGTGCTCTACGGGCCCTCGGCCGGCGGCGGCTACCCGGACCCGCGCAAGGGGCCGGGCGCGATGCGGACCTTCGGCGAGCACAAGGGCTCGGGCCTCGCCCTCGCCTGCGAGCTCCTGGCCGGGGCGCTCGGCGGCTCGGGCATCAACGCCGACCCGGACGGGCCGTTCCACAACGGCATGCTCTCCTTCTACGTCGATCCTCGGGCGCTCGGCCCGGCCGAGGGGTTCCTGGACCAGGTCCGCCGCTTCGTGGGCTGGATCCGCGCCGCCGCCCCGATCGACCCCGAGGCGGGGGTGCTGATCCCGGGCGACAAGGAGCGGGCGACCATGGCCGAGCGGACCGCCCACGGCATCCCGCTGCCGGCCGAGACCTGGGGTGCGATCCTCGGCGCCGCCCACCGGACCGGCCTCTCGCAGGCCGAGATCGACCGGCTCCTGGCCGACTGAGCGAGCGGAGACCCCCTCGATGACCATCACCCGCGACCTCCTCGCCCGGCTCGCCGAGGCCGACACGCCCACGGTCTGCAACGCCCTGGAGCTGGTGGCGCCGCAGCGCCGGGCGACCGGCTTCACGACGCGGCCGTTCGTGGTGGCGTTCCCCGAGCTCAAGCCGATCGTGGGCGTGGCGCGGACCGCCACGATCCGCGCCCGCGAGCCGGCCTCGCGCAAGCCGGCCGACATGAAGGCGCTCCGCCTCGACTATTACCGCCAGGTGGCGGCCGGCGCCGGCCTGCCGACCATCGCCGTGATCCAGGACCTCGACCCGGAGCCCGGCTTCGGCGCCTTCTGGGGCGAGGTCAACTCGGCCGTCCACAAGGGGCTCGGGTGCCTGGGCTGCGTCACCAACGGCTCGATCCGCGACCTCGACATGCTGGCGCCGGGCTTCCAGCTGCTCGCGGGCTCGGTCGGGCCGAGCCACGCCTGGGTGCACGTCGAGGCGTTCGGCTGCGACGTCAACGTCCACGGCATGGCGGTCCGCCACGGCGATCTCGTGCACGCCGACCGGCACGGCGCGGTCGTCATCCCGGCCGAGGTCGCGGCCCTGCTGCCCGAGGCGATCGCGCTCTGCGGCCGCCGCGAGGCGCCGATCCTGGCGGCGGCGCGGGCGCCGGGCTTCGATGCCGAGAAACTGGCCGCCGCCTGGGCCGAGGCCGAGGACATCCACTGAGCCGGCCGAGGACCGCCGCAGGAAGCGCCGGTCGCCCGCCTGGGCGGCTCAGAACGGGATGTCGTCGTCGAGCTCCTCGGCGAGCGAGGGCTTGCCGCGCGGCGGGGCGGCGGGACCGCGGCCGGCCGGGGCGGCCCGCGCCGGAGCCTGGCGCGGCGGCGGCCGGTCGTCCGGCTCGAGCATCGGCGCCTCCTCGCCGCCCGCCACGGCCTCCCCCGGCCCCTCGCCGCGGCCGCCCAGGAGCACGAGCTCGCCACGGAACCGCTGCAGCACGATCTCGGTCGTGTAGCGCTCCTGGCCCGACTGGTCCTGCCACTTCCGGGTCTGCAGCTGGCCTTCGAGGTAGACCGTCCGGCCCTTGCTGAGGTAGCGCTCGGCCACCTCGGCCAGGCTCTCGTTGAAGATCACCACCCGGTGCCACTCGGTGCGCTCCTTGGTCTCCCCGCTCGAGCGGTCCTTCCAGCGCTCCGAGGTGGCGATCGAGAGGTGGACGATCTTCTGGTTGCTCTGGGTGTAGCGGACCTCCGGATCGCGGCCGAGATTGCCCACGAGGATCACCTTGTTGACGCTGCCGGCCATCGCCCGTCCTCCCCTCGAACTCGCTGCCGAGCTTACCCGGCCGCGGCCGGCTCCGCCACCGGCCCGCGCTTCCCGAGCCGGGCCGCGGCCACGGTCCCGGTCGGCGGTGCGGGTGCTCGTGGTCCTGGCGCTCCTCCTCCTGGCCGCCTGCAACCGGGCCGAGCTCCTCGACCGGCTGACCCCCGAGGCCGGCTACGACCTCGAGGCCGGCCGCGCCTATGGCGGGCATCCGCGCCAGCGCCTCGACCTCTACCGGCCGCTGCGGCCGCGCCCGGACGGCGCCGTCCTCGTCTTCTTCTATGGCGGCAGCTGGCAGACCGGCGAGCGGCGGCTCTACCGGTTCGTGGGCCAGGGGCTCGCGGCGCGCGGCTTCGCCGTGGCGATCCCGGACTATCGCCTGTTCCCCGAGGTCCGCTGGCGCCAGATCCTCGAGGACGGCGCCGCCGCCGTGGCCGCCGCCCGGGCCGCGCTCGACCCCGCCGGCGAGCGCCCGCTCGTGCTGGCCGGGCACTCGGCCGGGGCCTGGATCGCCGCCATGCTCGCCCTCGACCCCTGCCGGCTGCCCGACCGGCCGGACCTGTTCTTGGGACTCGCCGGCCCCTACGACTTCCTGCCGCTGCGCAGCCCCGTGCTGGTCGAGGGCTTCGGCCCCGGCGCGCCCGGCCCGGCGAGCCAGCCGGTCTCCTACGTCGACGGTCCGGAGCCGCCGACCCTCCTCGTGCACGGCAGCCGCGACCTCACCGTCCTCGCGCGCAACAGCGAGCGGCTGGCGGCGATGCTCGAGGCGGTCGGCTCGCCGGTCGAGCTCCTGCGCATCGAGGGCGACCACGTGCTGCCGCTGCTCGGCCTGTCGAGCCGCTTCGGCCATCTGACGCCGACCGCGGAGGCGCTCGACGCGTTCCTCGCCCGCCAACGCCCGGCCGGCCGGCGGCCGCCGCTCGGGAGCTGCGTGCGCGCCGACCCCCTCGCCGCGGGCAGGGACGCTGCCGGGGGAGAGGCACGGCGAGGGTCTTGACATTGATCCTATAACACGGTATATGGTCTCTGCAACCGAGGAGATGGCCATGGCCCTCCCGATCGAACCTCGCCGCCTCGAGCCGCTCGCAGCGCGCCTCGGCCTCGGCCCCGAGGAGGCGGCCGAGCTCGAGGCGCTGCGCCGCGACTGGCACGCCCGGATCGCCCCGATCGACGCCGCCGAACGGGCCGCGGCGGATGCCGTGGTGCTCTGCGTCTGGCGCCGCCAGCGGCTCGACCGGGTCGAGGAGCGGGTCCTGCGCGGCCTGCTCGAGGGCGGCGTCGAGCCCGGCCTGCCGGCACTCGGCACGCTGCAGCGGATGCGCGGCCGGCTGGAGCGCGACCGCCAGGCGGCCGAGCAGGAGATGATCCTCCTGCGCGACAGCCGGCCGGCCGAGATCCCGGTGCCCTCGCTCAACCCCGAGCGGCTCGAATGGCTCGCCCGCAAGCTCCGCGAGGGTTCGCTGCGCGGCGGGGCCGCGCAGCCGGCCGCGACCCCCGCCGCGGCGGCGGTGGACGCCGGCGGCGCCCCGCCCCCGCCGGCGATGCACGTGGGGACCATGGCCGCGGCCGCCGCACCGGCCTAAGCTCCGCCGCGGACGGCGGCGGAGGCGGCGATGCGCTCGAGGCTCGACTACTGGCTTTCGGCACCCGAGCCCTTCAAGGCGCTCATGGGGCTGACCAACGCGCTCAAGGCCGGGCGGCTCGGCGGCCGGCTCATCGAGCTCGTGTTCCTGCGCTGCTCGCAGATCAACGGCTGCGCCCACTGCGTCGACAACCACGCCCGGGCGCTCCGGGCGCTGGGCGAGGGCGGCGAGCGGCTCGACTGTCTTCTCGTCTGGCGCGACACGCCCTTCTTCGACCCGCGCGAGCGGGCGGCCCTCGCCTTCGCCGAGGCGATGACGCGGATCGGGGAGGCCGGGGTGCCGGAGCCGGTCTGGGCCGAGGTGCGGGCGGCGTTCGATGATGCCGAGCTCGCCGAGCTCGCCTTCGCCATCGTCGTGATCAACGCCTGGAACCGCCTGTCGGTCGGCTTCGCCCACGGGCCGAAGGCGCGGGGGTAGGGGGGTCAAGGCGGCGGCAGAAGGCCGAGGAGCTTCAACAGGAAGTGCAGCTCGCCGTCGTGCCTCGCGGCACGGTGCAGATCGTCGAGCGTGAAGTGCCTGGCGAGCCGGTCGGCCGGTTCGGGCTTCTCATAGTCGGGCCAGAGCCGCTGCAGCTCGCGCTCGGCATCGACTGTCGAAGCCGTCCGTGCCTCGTGACCGGGATGGAGCCGCACGAGCAGCCCTTCGAGGCTCGGCTGCTGGAGGATCACCGACAGTCCGCTCGCCTCCGCCGCACGCCGAAGGTCCGCCTCGGCTGCTCCCCCCTGCAGGCGATCCGCATCAAGAAGGAGGAACGAGCGTCGATAGACGCCGTGGAGGGCGCCTCGGCGGCGCTTCTCCGCGAGCGCCTTGGCCAGCAGAGCCTGCGGACTCCCGGCACCTCTGCCGAGCGGCACGATGTCGAGATGCAGGAGCCGTGAGGGCTTGTTGGCGAGGCGCTGCAGCCAGGCAAGAAGGCCGCGCTCGGAGTCACCCTCGCAGCCGGCGAAGATTCGCGTCCGCTGCGGGATCGGCGGAGCCCGGCGCCGCACGGCGCTCAGCCGATCTGCGGCACGGCGCCGAGCTGACCTCCGAGGTACTTCCGCGCCAGCGAGGCCCCCCGCCGAAGGCCGCGGATCTGCTTGGCGCCATAGATCCGAGTCGCGCCCTCTTCGCTCTTCTCGGTGAAGAAGACCTCCTCCTTGTCGAGCTCGTCGAGCAGGCTCGGATTGTGGGCCGTCATCCAGAGCTGGGCGCTCCTGGGATTGCGCTCCGGATCGTGGAACCACCGCACGATCTCGGCCAGGACGTGCGGGTGGAGGTCGGCGTCGAGCTCGTCGAGGAAGGCTACAGCGCCATGCTCGAGCACCGTGTGAAGAATGGGGAACCAACCGACGAAGCGCCGCGTCCCGTCCGATTCCCGCTCCAGCGGCAGTGAGCTGGCGAGGCCCCGGTGCGAGAAATCGACGGTCTCTGCAGCAGGCCGCACGGTGGCACCAAGGACTCCCAGATCGATCCTCGGCAGCCACCGGTTGAGGTCGCGCAAAGCCTCGTCTCGGCGAGAGAAATACTTGGCAAGTTCTCGATAATCAAGACTCATCTTCTGAAATGCTAGAATATTGGCGAAAACATGACTGGAAAGATCGGTCACGATGCGCGAACAGAGCTCGTTGTTCATTTGGGCAAGGCTGGAGATCACGCTCGCATTCGCGCGAACCGCGCGGAGCAGCTCGGAGTCCCGAGCGACGCCGAGATCCGGCCCGGGAACGATTCCCTCGGGCGTCCGCAGGAACACCCGCCGCATACGCCGACCCGGAGCCCAGCTCAACGCCTCGTGAATGACCACCTGCGACTGTCCGTTCCCACTCCTGCCGATCTCCAGCTCGTACCGCCACAAGGCCGCCGTCTCCGAGCACCAGGCAGCGTCGAACTCCAACCACAGCCGCGAGGGTCGATCGACCCACGGTTCAGCGAGGAACGGCGAGATCTCGGTCGTGTTGCCGACGATCGGGCCCATCGCGCTCCCCGTGGCAAAGCCCAACGCTGCAGTCAGCGTACGGAGCACGTTGGTCTTGCCGGAGGCGTTGGGGCCGAACAAGGCAACCACGGTCGGCAGGCGCAGCTCGGGCCGCGCGTGCGACGGCCTGAGCCCGGGTCGGTCGGGAGCGTTCCGAGCCACACGCAGATCGATGACCTGCTCCTCGCGGACGGAGAACGCGTTGGCAATCCGCACTTCGTGGATCATTCCCCCCGACCTCGACCGTTTCTCGTCGAACCCGATCCGAAGATGGCACTGGTCGCACGGTTCGGTAAGCCGGACGTGTAAATTCCGCCCCCCTTGCCCGGGCGATCCGGGCGGCGCATGAAGGCGTATCGGCGGTGACGCGGGTCGCGCGTCGCTCTCCCGGTGAGCCCATGGACGAGTCGATCCGCATCCGCGGTGCCCGCGAGCACAATCTCAAGGGCATCGACCTCGACATTCCGCGCCACAAGCTCGTCGTCATGACCGGCCTGTCCGGCTCGGGCAAGTCGTCCCTGGCGTTCGACACGATCTACGCCGAGGGCCAGCGCCGCTACGTCGAATCGCTCTCCGCCTACGCCCGGCAGTTCCTCGAGCTCATGCAGAAGCCGGACGTCGACCTCATCACCGGCCTGTCGCCCGCGATCTCGATCGAGCAGAAGACGACGTCCAAGAACCCGCGCTCGACGGTCGCCACGGTCACCGAGATCTACGACTACATGCGGCTCCTTTGGGCACGCGTGGGCGTTCCCTATTCGCCCGCCACGGGGCTGCCGATCGAGGCGCAGACCGTCTCGCAGATGGTCGACCGCATCCTGGCGATGCCCGAGGGAACGCGGCTCTACCTCTTGGCCCCCATCGTCCGCGGCCGCAAGGGCGAGTACCGCAAGGAGCTCCAGGAGCTGCAGCGGCGCGGCTTCGAGCGGGTCGTGGTCGACGGCGCGCTCCTCGACATCGAGGAGGTCCCGGCCCTCGACAAGAAGCGCAAGCACGAGATCGAGGTGGTGGTCGACCGGCTCGTGGTCGGCCCCGATCTCGCCCAACGCCTGGCCGACAGCCTCGAGACCGCGCTCGAGCTCGCCGACGGCCTCGCGGTCGTCGAGAACGCCGACGGCGGCGAGCGGACCACGCTCTCGGCCAAGTTCGCCTGCCCGGTCTCGGGCTTCACGCTGCCCGAGATCGAGCCCAGGCTCTTCAGCTTCAACAATCCCTACGGCGCCTGCCCGGCCTGCGACGGGCTCGGCAAGCTCTTGCGCGTCGACCCCGAGCTCGTGGTCCCCGACCCCGACAAGTCGATCGCCCAGGGGGCCGTCGAGCCCTGGGCGTCGCAGACCATGATGTACTATCCGCAGGCGCTGCTCTCGATCTGCCGGCATCTGGGCGCCGACCCGACGGTGCCCTGGAGGCGGCTGCCCAAGCGGGTGCGCGAGGTGATCCTCCTGGGCTCGGGCGAGGAGCCCATGCCCATGGAGTTCGAGGACGGGCTCCGCGTCCTCAAGACCAACAAGCCGTTCGAGGGGGTCGTCAACAATCTCCAGCGGCGCTGGCGCGAGACCGAATCGGCCTGGATGCGCGAGGAGCTCGAGCGCTACATGTCCTCGAGCCGCTGCGAGGCCTGCGCCGGCTTCCGGCTCAAGCCCGAGGCGCTGTGCGTCAAGATCGACGGCCGCCACATCGGCCAGGTCACCGAGCTCGCGATCCGCGAGGCGGCTGCCTGGTTCGCGGCCCTGCCGGCCAGGCTCTCGGCCAAGCAGAACGAGATCGCGGTCCGGATCCTCAAGGAGATCCGCGAGCGGCTGGGCTTCCTCGTCGACGTCGGGCTCGACTATCTGACCCTCGCCCGCGATTCGGGCACGCTCTCGGGCGGCGAGAGCCAGCGGATCCGGCTCGCCTCGCAGATCGGCAGCGGCCTCACGGGCGTGCTCTACGTGCTCGACGAGCCCTCGATCGGCCTGCACCAGCGCGACAACG
>CAZDFD010000024.1:0-50434 GCA_964504655.1 uncultured Geminicoccaceae bacterium | reverse complement strand
CGAACGGGACGATCCGCAACATCCTGGGCGGCACCATCTTCCGCGAGCCGATCATTTGCCGGAACGTGCCGCGGCTCGTGCCGTCCTGGACGCAGCCGATCGTGATCGGACGGCACGCCTTCGGCGACCAGTACCGCGCCACGGACTTCAAGGTGCCGGGCAAGGGAACCCTCACCATCAGCTTCCAGCCGGCCGACGGCGGCCCGCCGATCGTGCACAAGGTCTACGACTTCCCGGATGCCGGCGTGGCGCTCGCGATGTACAACCTCGACGAGTCGATCCGCGACTTCGCGCGCGCCTCGTTCAACTACGGGCTGCAGCGCGGCTACCCGGTCTATCTGTCGACCAAGAACACCATCCTCAAGGTCTACGACGGCCGCTTCAAGGACATCTTCCAGGAGGTGTTCGACGCCGAGTTCAAGGACCGGTTCGCCGCCGCCGGGCTGGTCTACGAGCACCGGCTGATCGACGACATGGTGGCCTCGGCGCTCAAGCTGCCGGGCGGGTTCGTCTGGGCCTGCAAGAACTACGACGGCGACGTGCAGTCGGACACCGTGGCCCAGGGCTACGGCTCGCTCGGGCTCATGACCTCGGTGCTGATGACCCCGGACGGGCGGACGATCGAGGCCGAGGCGGCGCACGGCACCGTCACCCGCCACTATCGTCAGTGGCAGAAGGGCCAGGAGACCTCGACCAACCCGATCGCCTCGATCTTCGCCTGGACGCGCGGCCTCACCTATCGCGGCCGGATCGACGGCACGCCCGAGGTGGAGCGCTTCGCCGCCACCCTCGAGCGGGTGTGCATCGAGACCGTCGAGGCCGGGCAGATGACCAAGGACCTGGCCCTCCTGATCGGCCCCGAGCAGCCCTGGCTCACCACCGGCCGGTTCATGGACGCCGTGGCCGCCCGGCTCGAGGCCGCCCTCCGCGGCTGAACCGGGCGCGGCCGCGGCGGCCGTTGCCGACGCGACGCAGCGGCGCTATCCTCAACCTATAGGCGAGGAGAGGACCGATGCGTCTCACCCGCATCTGGCTGCTCGCGGCCGCTCTCGCAGCGCTCGCGCCGGATCCGGCCACAGCCGGCGGTGGCGAGGGTGGCGAGGGTCGCGAGCCGGATCCGTTCACCGACCCGACCTGGCCCTACGTGCCGCCCGGACCGAACGTCTGGAACATCTTCTACGTGCGCAACCTGACGCCCGAGGAGCTGCGCCGGCGCGCCCGGCAGTGGGCCGAGGAGAGCCCGGTCGACGTGCTCACCCTCGAGCAGCGGATGCAGTGGATCGCCGACCATGGCGGCTGGTATCCGGGTGCCAGCCCGATCGACGCGCTGATCGCGCTGGTCATCCCGTGATCCGGACCGTGCCGCCGGCGGCAGCAAGGCCGGGCACCCCGCGGCGCCCGAAGGTGCTGCCGTGGCTCGTGGCGGCCCTGGCGCTCGCCGGCTGCGGCGGGGTCGGGCCGGCGGCCGGGCCCCCGGCCGGGCGCGCCTGGCAGCCGCCTCCGCGGCCCCTGCTCGCGAGCCTCGGCCCCGCCGACGAGCTGATCGCCGCGGCCGCGATGACGGCGGCGCTCGACCGGCCGGAGGCCGACGTCCCGCTCACCTGGCGGAATCCGGCGAGCGGGGCGAGCGGTGCCATCACCGTGCGGCAGAGCTTCCTCGCGGCACCGAAGTCGGGCCTGCTCGGGCGCGATGCGCCGGCCGCCGGCGAGGGCCTCGTGTGCCGCCGGCTCGAGGAGCGGGTCGAGCATCGCGGCCGCAGCGCGGCGGTCGAGGACGTGGCCTGCCGGATCGTCGACCGCTGGCAGCTCGTGCCGGCCAAGGGGAGCTGGTCGGCCGAGGCGTCGCGCCGCCACCGCGTCGACCGGCGCGACCGGCTCGCTGCCCTGGCCAAGGCCACGGGCGTGCCGGTCGAGGCGATCCGGCTCGCCAATCCGGGGGTGCGCGATCCGGTGCCGGCCGGGACGGTCCTGCACCTGCCCGAGCCCCGCTGAGCCGGGCGCGTCCGCTCAGCCGAGGTAGCGGGCGCGCAGGTGGTCGAGGAAGGGCTCGACCGCGAGCGGGCCGCCGGTCGCTTCCTCGATCAGCTCGGCCAGGCGCAGGCTCGAGCCCCGGCCGTGCACCCGCTCGCGCAGCCAGGCAAGGAGGCCCGCGATCCGCCCCTGCGCGATCTCCTCCTCGAGGCCCGGCAGCTCGCGCCGCGCCGCGGCCAGGAGCTGGGCCGCGAGGAGGGCGCCGAGCGTGTAGCAGGGGAAGTAGCCGAACGCGCCCGCCGGCCAGTGGATGTCCTGCAGGCAGCCCCGCGCGTCGTCGGGCGGGACCACGCCCAGGAGCGCGCGCATGCCGTCGTTCCAGGCGGCCGGCAGATCGGCCACGGCCAGATCGCCCGCGAGCAGCGCCCGCTCGAGCCGCCAGCGCAGGATCACGTGCAGGGGATAGCTGACCTCGTCGGCGTCGACCCGGATCAGGCCGCGCTCGACCCGGTGCCAGAGCGCCAGGAGCTCGGCCGGGGCGAAGGTCGGGTCGGGGCCGAAGGCCCGGGCGAGCTCGCCCGAGAGGAAGCCGACGAAGGCCTCGGACCGGCAGACCTGCATCTCGAGCAATAGCGACTGGCTCTCGTGGACCAGGATGCCGCGGGCTTCGCCGACCGGCTGGCCCCGCCAGCGGCGCGGCAGCCCGGCCTCGTAGAGGGCGTGGCCGGTCTCGTGCAGCACCGCCATGAGTGCCGAGGCCACCTCGTCCTCGCACCAGCGCGAGGTGATGCGAATGTCGTCCGGCGTGCCGCCGCAGAAAGGGTGCGCGCTGGCATCGAGACGGCCGGCGGAAAGATCGAAGCCGAGCCGTGCCATCAGCCGCTCGGCGAGCGCCTTCTGGTCGGCGACCGGGAACGGCCCCCGCGGCTGCCGCACCGGCCGGGCGCGGGCGAGCGCCGCCTCGAGCAGCGCCGGCAGCTCGGCCGCGAGGCGGTCGAGCAGGGGTGCCACGAGCGCGTCGCGGAGGTCGGGCTGGTGCTCGTCGAGGAGCGCGTCGTAGGGGGCGAGCCCCAGGGCGGCGCCGGTCGTGCGGGCGGCCTCGCGCACCAGCCGGACGACCTCCTCGAGGGCCGGGCGGAGGCTCGCGAAGTCGGAGCGGGCGCGGGCGTCGCGCCAGCGCATCTCGCAGGCGTTGGTGGCGCGCGCCAGGGCCTCGACCAGGGCCGGCTCGAGCGCCCGGGCGTGGCGGTAGCGGCGGCCCATCTCGGTGAGGTTGGCGCGCTGCCAGGGGTCGAGCCCGGCCGCCTCGGCCTCGGCACCGGCCAGGAGCTCGCCGGTCGTCTCGGCGGTGAGGAGGTCGTGGGCGACGCCCTTGAGCGTGGCGCGCTGCTCGCCCCGCGCCTCGCTCGCGGCCCTGGGCAGGCAGACGGCCGTGTCCCAGTCGAGGATCGCGAGCACGCCCTCGAGGTCGGCGATCCGCTTGAAGCGCTCCTCAAGCGCCGCGTAGCGCCAAGCCATCGCCCGCCTCCCTGGTGACGGCCGGGCCGGCGGCGCTGCGCAGCCGCCACCAGAGGAGGGTCAGCTTCGCGAAGACGAGCACGCCGAGCGCTTGGTGCAGGACCGCGAGCGAGGTCGCGATCTCGGCCCAGACCGTGACCGCGCCGAGCAGCACCTCGAGCAGGACGAGGCCGGCCGCGAGCGTGGCGAGCCGGCCCTCGGCCGCGGGCACGTCCGGCCGCCGGGCGCGCAGCGCGAGCAGCACGAGCGCGAGCGCGGCGAGGCCGGCCAGGAGGCGATGGGTGAAGTTGGCCCGCACCAGCGGGTCGGCGAGGTCCGGGATCAGGGCGCCGTCGCACAGCGGCCAGGTCGAGCAGGCGAGCGCCGCACCGCTCTTGGCGACGATCGCGGCCGAGACGATGGCGCCCATCACGAGGAGCCAGGAGCCCGCCGCCAGGGTGGCGAGGGCCGGCGGCGCGGCGCCGCGCGGGGCGTCGCCGGCGCGCACCGCGATCCAGAGGATGGTCGCCAGCACGAGCATGGCGTTGCCGAGGTGGAGCGCCACCGACCAGGGGCTGTTGCGGTCGAGCACGGTGACGCCGCCCAGGATCTTCTGGACCAGGAGCAGGCCGACCAGCACCCCGGCCGCGGCCAGGAGCCCCGGCCGCTCGCCGCGGCGCCAGAGGATCAGGCCGACCAGCACCAGCACGAGCGGCCCGAGGAACACGCCCGCGATCAGCCGGTGCACCCATTCGAGCATCACCTGGCCGTAGGTGTAGCCGGTCGCCGGCAGGGCCGCGAAGTCGGAGGGCGTGAGGAGCCAGTAGCCGTAGCAGGTCGGCCAGTCGGGGCAGGACAGGCCCGAGTTGGTCGAGCGCACGAGCGCGCCCAGGACGATCAGGGCGTAGGTCAGGACGGCGGCGGCGAGCGCCACCCTGCGGATCGAGGTCACGGACGTTCCTCCTGCGCGCGCCGGCGGCCCATCAGGATGTAGAAGACCAGGAGCACGCCGGCGAGGCCGAGCCAGGTGAGGGCGTATCCCAGATGCGGGTTGGGCAGGTCGACCGGCAGCGGCCGCGGTGCCGGGAACGGGCCGCCGCCCGGCTCCGGCCGCTCGAGGACCAGGAGCACCGGCTCGAGCGCGAGGCCGCGGTGCCGCCCGATCGCGGCGAGATCGGCCTCGTACCAGCGCGGCAGGGCCAGGTCCGGCTCGGGGGCGAGCCAGGAGCGGCCGGCGACGCCGGCGCGGGCCACCCCCTCGAGCGTCCGCGGCCCCGCGGGCGGCTCGGCCGCGAGCGCCTCGGCCAGGAGCGGCTCGGGGACGAAGCCACGATCGACCAGGAGCAGCCGGCCGTCCTCGAGCCGGAACGGCGCCAGGAGCCGGCTGCCGGCACGCCCGTCGCGGGTGAGGAGGCCGAGCGCCACGGCGCCGCCGGGCAGGTAGCTGCCGTGCACCTCGAGCCGCGCGAAGTCGAGCGCGGCCGCGTCGAGCGGGCCGGCGGGCGGCGGCAGCGCCGGCGCCGACGCCTGCCGCTCGGCCCGCGCGATCAGCTCCGACTTCCAGGCGAGCCGCTGCAGCTGCCAGAGGCCGAGCCCGAGGAGGACGACGGTGGCCGCCGCCCAGGCGAGGGTCAGCGCCGGGCCCGGAGCGAAGCGGCGCGGGCGCGGCTCAGCCCTCGGCGCCGAACTCATGCCGGCGGTGCCGGTACTGGAGGGCGATCAGGGTCGCCTTGAGCGGCCGCAGGAGGACCGTGCAGAGCCCGGCCGCGAGCGGCAGCCAGACCACGAGGTGCAGCCAGATCGGCCAGCCGAAGCGCACCTCGGTGACGAGTGCCGCGCCGACCACGAGGAAGCCCACGACCAGCACGATCAGCGCCACGGGCCCGTCGCCGCTGTCCTGGGCGCGGAGGTCGAGGCCGCAGACCTCGCAGCTCGGCCGGACGGCGAGGAAGCCCCTGAACAGCGGCCCCCGCCCGCAGCGCGGGCAGCGCGCCGCCAGACCGGCCAGGAACGGCGAGACCTCGGCGCTCAACCCTGCCCCGCGGTCCAGTGCAGGCTGCCGCCCCACCAGTAGACCCAGACGAACAGGAACAGCCACACCACGTCGACGAAGTGCCAGTACCAAGCCGCCGCCTCGAAGCCGACATGCTTCTCCGGCTTGAAGGTGCCGTACCAGGCCCGCATGGTCATGACGATCAGGAACACCGTCCCGATCTGGACGTGCAGGCCGTGGAACCCGGTCGCCATGTAGAAGGTCGAGCCGAACATGCCGGACTGGAGGGTGAAGCCCTCGTGGTAGGCGTGGATGTACTCGTAGACCTGGAAGGCGGTGAAGGTCAGGCCGAGCGCCACGGTCAGGAGCAGCGCCTTGAAGGCGGTCTTCTGATCGTTCTCGCGGATCGCGTGGTGGGCCCAGGTGACGGTGGTGCCCGAGGTCAGGAGAATGAGGGTGTTGAGGAAGGGGATGCCCCAGGTGGCCACGGGCTCGACGCCCTCGGGCGGCCAGCTCGTCGGCACGGTCTCGGGCGGCACGAGCGCACCCCAGAAGAACGCCCAGAAGAAGGCGAAGAAGAACAGGACCTCGGAGGCGATGAAGAGCAGCATCCCGAGCCGCAGGCCGCGCGAGACCGCGTCCGAGTGCGCCCCACCATACGATTCGGCGAGGACGTCGCGCCACCACACGACCATGGTGAAGAAGACCAGCGCGAAGCCGGCCAGGGTGATCCACTTGCCGCCGGCGGTGCCGTGCATCCACATCACGCCGCCGGCGGTGAGCATGAACGCGGCGGCGCTGCCCACGAGCGGCCAGGGGCTCGGGTCGACCAGATGGTAGGGATGCTTGGCCTCGTGGCCGTGGTCGTGGCCGTGCCCGTGCGCCACACCGACCGACGCGCTACCCGCCATGATCTCCCGCCTCCTGCCTGCTCGCTCGCGCCTGTCTCAGCTGCTCGGGCCGGCGGCCCGGCGGCGGCGCAACTCCGCGGTCGCCTCGTGATCGACGAAGAAGGTGTAGGAGAGCGTGATCTGCCGCACCTCGCGCGTCGAGGGATCCTCGAGCAGCGCCGGGTCGACGAAGAAGGAGACCGGCATCTCGACCCGCTCGCCCGGCTCGAGCGTCTGCTGCTCGAAGCAGAAGCAGGCAAGCTTGTGGAAGTGGATGCCGGCCTTGTGCGGCGTCACGTTGAAGGTGGCGGTGCCGACCACCGGGCCGTCGGCCCGGCTCTCGGCGGTGTAGTGGGCCAGATGCTGCTCGCCCGGTCGCACCTCGAGGCTGCGCTGGGCGGGCCGGAAGCGCCAGGGCAGGTCCGGCGCCACGTCGGCGTTGAACAAGACGGTCACGGACGGGCCCGCGACGGCTCCGGGTGCCGCCTGGGCGCGCTGGGTGGTCCCGCCATAGCCGGTGACCTGGCAGAACAGCCGGTAGAGCGGCACCGAGGCGGCGGTCAGCCCGACCATGGCGAGTACCACGAGCCCGCCCAGGAGCGCGGTCCGCCGGTTGCGGGCGGCGAGGCTCACGGCAGGCTGCTCCCGATCCGCGCGATCGTGATCGCGTAGAACAGCACCACCAGCAGCACGAGCGCGCCCGCGACCGCCAGGTTGCGCGCCCGCTGGCGGCGCCGCTGCGGCTCGTCCACGACGCTCACGCCCATGCGCCGGCCAGCCCGCCGAGCCAGCGGTCGACCAGCATCGCGCCGAACAACGCGAACAGGTAGACGATCGAGAAGCGGAACAGGCGGTTGGCGAACACGTCGGAATCGGCCCGCCAGGTCCGCCAGGAGAGCTGCAGGAAGCGGCCGCCGAGGAGGAGTGCCGCGAGGCCGTAGGCGGGGCCGAGGTCGCCGGTCGCGACCGGCAGGAGCGAGGCGACCAGGGTCGCCGCGGCATAGAGCACGATCTGCCGCCCGGTCGCGGCCCGCCCG
The DNA here is from genome assembly GCA_964504655.1 of uncultured Geminicoccaceae bacterium. Classification (GTDB taxonomy): domain Bacteria; phylum Pseudomonadota; class Alphaproteobacteria; order Geminicoccales; family Geminicoccaceae; genus JANXAZ01. Next base: position 43,046 of record CAZDFD010000024.1, on the reverse strand, counting down.
GCCACCACCGGCAGCATCGGAACGCCGACCTTGCCGTAGTCGCTCGTCCGGTAGAGCGCCAGCGCCCAGAAGTGCGGCGGCGTCCACAGGAAGACGACCAGGAAGAGGAGCATCGGGAAGAGGTCGACGCGGCCGGTCGCAGCCGCCCAGGCGACCACCGGCGGCAGCGCCCCGGCCGCCCCGCCGATGACGATGTTCTGCGGCGTCCGGCGCTTGAGCCACATGGTGTAGACGAGGACGTAGAAGGCGATCGTGCCGGCGAGCAGGCTCGCCGCCAGCCAGCCGGCCGCGAGGCCCATCACCATGACCGAGAACGCGGCCATGACGACGCCGATCCCGAGCGCGTCGGCGGGCGCGATCCGTCCGGCCGCGGTCGGCCGCCTGCGGGTGCGCAGCATGACGCGGTCGATGTCGCTGTCGTACCAGTTGTTGATCGCGGCGGCGGCGCCCGAGCCCGCGGCCAGGCAGAGCATCACGGTGACCGCCAGGACCGGATGCAGCGAGCCCGGTGCCAGCAGGAGCGCCACGAGACCCGTGAACAGCACGAGCTGCATGACGCCCGGCTTGAACAGCAGATGGAGGTCGCGGGCGAGCCCGCCGAGCTCGGCCAGGAGCGGCGTCGCCGCCGCGCGCCGTGCCGACAGGCTCGCCATCGCCGTCTCCGGACCCGCGCTCAGTGCCGCTCGCCGGCGTGCACGACCGGCAGCTCGTTGAAGGTGTGGAAGGGCGGCGGCGAGCTCACCGTCCACTCGAGGGTCGTGGCGCCCTCGCCCCAGGGGTTGTCGGCGCAGCGCTCGGTGCTCGTGAAGGTGCGGTAGAGCACGTAGAAGAAGAACAAGGCGCTCGCCCCGCCGATGAACGCCCCGACCGAGGAGATCATGTTCCAGGCGGCGAACGCGTCCGGATAGTCCGGGATCCGGCGCGGCATGCCGGCGAGCCCGAGGAAGTGCTGCGGGAAGAAGGTCAGGTTGATGCCGATGAACGACAGCCAGAAGTGGATCTTGCCGAGCATCTCCGGATACTGCCGCCCGGTCATCTTGCCGACCCAGTAGTAGAAGCCGGCGAAGATGCCGAACACGGCGCCGATGCTCAGCACGTAGTGGAAGTGGGCGACGACGTAGTAGGTGTCGTGGAGGACGTGATCCATGCCGGCGTTGGCCAGCACCACACCGGTCACGCCACCGACCGTGAACAGGAAGATGAAGCCGACGGCCCACAGCATCGGCACCGTGAAGCGGATCGAGCCGCCCCACATCGTGGCGATCCAGGAGAAGATCTTGATGCCGGTCGGCACCGCGATGACCATGGTCGCCGCGGTGAAGTAGGCCTTGGTGTTCACGCCCATGCCCACCGTGTACATGTGATGGGCCCAGACGATGAAGCCGACGAAGCCGATCGCGACCATGGCATAGGCCATGCCCAGATAGCCGAAGATCGGCTTCCTGGAGAAGGTCGACACCACGTGGCTGATGATCCCGAAGGCCGGCAGGATCATGATGTAGACTTCGGGGTGTCCGAAGAACCAGAACAGGTGCTGGAAGAGGACCGGATCGCCGCCGCCCGCCGGGTCGAAGAAGCTCGTGCCGAAGTTGCGGTCGGTGAGCAGCATGGTGATGGCGCCGGCCAGCACCGGCACGGCCAGCAGCAGCAGGAAGGCGGTGATCAGGATGGCCCAGGCGTAGAGCGGCATCCGGTGCATCGTCATGCCCGGCGCCCGCATGTTGAAGATGGTGGTGATGAAGTTGATGGCACCCAGGAGCGAGCTGGCGCCGGCCAGGTGCAGCGAGAAGATGCCCAGATCGACCGCCGGGCCGGGATGGCCGATCGCCGCCGAGAGCGGCGGGTAGACGGTCCAGCCGCCGCCGAAGCCGCCGACGAACACGGTCGACATGAGCAGGATGAAGGACGGCACGAGCAGCCAGAAGCTGATGTTGTTGAGGCGCGGGAAGGCCATGTCCGGCGCCCCGATCATCAGCGGCACCATCCAGTTGCCGAAGCCGCCGATCAGCGCCGGCATCACGAAGAAGAACACCATGATCAGGCCGTGCGCCGTGATCAGCACGTTGTACTGGTGGTGGTCGCCGATGAGCTGGGTGCCGGGCTGCATCAGCTCGGCCCGGAAGTAGAGGCTCATCAGCATGCCGATGATGCCCGCCGTGAAGGCGAACACCAGATAGAGCGTGCCGATGTCCTTGTGGTTGGTGGAGAACAGCCAGCGACGCAGCCCGCTCGGGGCGCCGTGGTCGTCGGCGTGCGCGGCGTAGGCCATGGCTCGGCTCCCTCTCAGGCGCGGGTCACTCGGCGGGACGGGTGGTGGCGGCGATCCCGGCCAGCCGGGTCTCCTCGCCGACCCTGGCGAACTTCTTCTGGGCCTCGGCGACCCAGGCGTCGAACTCGGGCCGCGACACCGCCTTGACCGCGATCGGCATGAAGCCGTGCCGCAGGCCGCACAGCTCCGAGCACTGGCCGTAGTAGGTGCCCGGCTCGTTCACGTAGAGCCAGACCTCGTTGAGCCGGCCCGGAACCGCGTCGATCTTCACGCCGAACGCCGGCACCGTCCAGGAATGCAGCACGTCGGAGGCCGTGACCTGCAGCCGCACATGCGTCCCGGCCGGCAGGACCACGACGTTGTCGGTCTCGAGCAGCCGCTTCTGGCCGTCCTTGAGCTCCTCCTCCTCGAGCATCAGCGCGTCGAAGGTGAAGTTGCCGTTGTCCGGATATTCGTAGCTCCACAGCCACTGCTTGCCGATCGCCTTGACCGTCAGCTCGGTCTTGGGGAGCACGTCCTGGAAGTAGAGGAGCTTGAAGGACGGCACGGCGATGATCACGAGGATCAGGACCGGGACCGCGGTCCACACCACCTCGAGGGCGGTGTTGTGCGACTGCTTGGAGGGGACCGGGTTGCGGTCCTCGCGGAACCGCCAGCAGGTGTAGGCCAGGAGCGCCAGGACGAACAGGCTGATGAGCGTGATCACGCCCAGGAGCAGGCCGTGGAAGCTCGCGATCCGCTCCATGATCGGTGTGGCCGCCGGCTGCAGGCCGAGCTGCCAGGGCTCGGGCGCCGCAGCCAGCGCCGCCCGGCCCGCGCCAAGGGTGGCGAGCCCGGCCAGGGTGACGAACAGCCTCGGGGTCATGCGGTCTCGGATCCTCTGCTCGGCGGCGCGCGACGTCGGCCCGGAAGGAAACCGCCATCGGGCAGCCGGGGTGAGCGCGAGGATAGGGTCCGGCCCGGACCGCCGCGCGTGACAGATTGTCGCGAGAACGGCGTTGGCCGCCATGGGGTTACCGACCGGCGGTGGGCGTCGGCGGGGCGTCCGCCGCGGTCCCCTGCAGCGCCGCGCGGGCGGCGAGGAGCCAGAGGGCGGCGGTCTCGGTGCGCAGGATCCGCGGCCCGAGCCCGACCGCGACCGTGCCCGGCCGGGCCGCGAGGCCGGCCCGCTCCTCGGGTGCGAGGCCGCCCTCCGGGCCGATCAGGAGGACCGCCTCGGGGCAGCGCGCCAGGGCCCGCCCGGCGGGCTCGCCGCCGGCCTCGTCGGCGACCAGGATCGGCAGGCCGGGCGGCAGGTCGGCGAGCCAGCGCTCGAGCGGCCGCGGCTGTGCCAGGGCGGGCAGGCTCAGCCGGCCGCACTGCTCGGCCGCCTCGACCGCGATCGCGCGGAGCCGGTCGATCCGCTCGGGCCGCACGACGGTGCGCCGGGTGAGGACCAGGTCGAGCGTCGCCACGCCCAGCTCGACCGCCTTCTCGACCAGCCAGTCGATCCGCCCGGCGCGGATCGGCGGCACCGCGAGGCGGGCGCCGGGCTCGGCCGCGGCCGGCCGCAGCAGCTCCTCGACCCGGGCCTCGCCGCCGCGCCGGTCGAGCTGCACCAGCGTCGCGCGCCACTCGCCGGCGGCGGCGTTGAACAGCCGGACGCCGTCGCCCGGCCCCAGCCGCAGCACGTGCCGCAGCCGGTGCGCGGTCGCCGCCTCGAGCCTCGCGACGGCACCCGCCACGAGCTCTCCCTCGAGGTGCAGACGCGGCGTCCGGCCGGGCTCGTGCATCGCTTGGACTGGGCTCGGGCGGAGGCTAGAAGGGAGCTCATGCAGGGGCAAGCGAGCGAGGCCGCGGTCGTCGACCAGCAGCATGGCTGGGTGGTCCGGCTGCCGCCGCGGCTGCGCGTTCTGGCGCTGCTCGCCCGCTGGGACCGGCCGATCGGCACCTGGCTCCTGCTGCTGCCCTGCTGGTGGGGCCTGGCGCTCGCACCCGGACCGCCGGACCTGCGCCTGGCCCTCCTGTTCGCGGTCGGCGCGGTGGCGATGCGCGGGGCCGGGTGCACGCTCAACGATCTCCTCGACCGCGACCTCGACCGGCGGGTGGCGCGCACCCGCAACCGGCCGCTCGCCGCCGGCCGGCTCGGGGTCGCCGAGGCGCTCGCCTTCGCCACGGCGCAGAGCCTCGTGGGCCTGGCGGTGCTCGTGCAGCTGCCGCCGCTCGCGATCCTCGTGGGCCTCGCGAGCGTGCCGCTCGTGCTCGTCTACCCGCTCATGAAGCGGATCACCTGGTGGCCGCAGGCGGTGCTCGGCATCACCTTCAACTGGGGCGTGCTCGTGGGCTACGCGGCGGCCGCGGGCGGGCTCGATGCGGCGGCGCTCCTCCTCTACGCGGCGGGCATCGCCTGGACGCTCGGCTACGACACCATCTACGCCCACCAGGACAAGGAGGACGACCGGCGGGTCGGCGTCCGCTCGAGCGCGCTCCGCCTGGGCCCGCGCACCCTGCCCTGGCTCGTCGTCTTCTACGCGGCGACCCTGCTCCTCCTGGCCGCGGCCGGGGCGCTCGCCGGCACCGGCGTCGGCTTCTGGCTCGCCCTGCCGGCGGTGGCCTGGAGCCTCGCCCGCCAGCTCCGCTCGCTCGACCTCGACGACCCGGCCGACTGCATCCGCCGCTTCCGCATGAACCGGCTGACCGGGCTCCTGGTCGCGGCGGCACTCGTCGTCGGCGGGCTCGGGCGCTGAGGCGGGTGGCCGAAGCGCCGCCGGTCGCGGCGGAGGACCCCGGGCGCGGCTGGCTCGGCGGGCTCCTGGCCGATCTCGGCCAGCTCGCCGACCGGGCGCTCGACCGCCACCTCAGGCTCGCCGTCACCGGGCTGCGGCGCAGCGGCAAGACGGTGCTGACGACGGCGCTCGCCCACCACCTCCAGGACGGCCGCGACCTGCCCTTCCTCGCGGCCGTGCACGAGGGCCGCTATCTCGGGGCCCGGCCGCTGCCGGTGAGCGAGGGCGAGGCGTTCCCGCTCGCCCGCTACGCCCAGGCGCTCGGCGCCGACCCGCCGGCCTGGCCGACGCCGACCGAGCGGCTCTCGCAGCTCCGCCTGGGGATCCGCTTCCGCACCACCAACGCGCTCCTGCGCCCGGTTCAGCCGATCCAGGAGCTGACCCTCGAGATCGTCGACTATCCGGGCGAGTGGCTGTTGGATCTGCCGCTGCTCGAGGCGAGCTTCGAGCAATTCTCGGAAGCGGCACTCGAGCTCGCCCAGGAGCCGGCGCGGCGGGCGGCGGCCGAGGGCTGGGTCAAGATCGCCCGCGCCCTCGACCAGGAGGGCCCGCCCGAGGCGGCCGCGATCGACCGGCTGGTCGGCGCCTACACGACCTATCTGCGGCACTGCCAGCGGCGGCTGGGGCTGGCGCTGATCCAGCCCGGCCGGCTTTTGAGCCCGGGGCCGCTCGCCGGTTCGCCGGCCCTGCGCTTCGCGCCCCTGCCGCCGGCGCCGACCCGGCCGCGCAGCCTCCGCGCCGCCGTGGCCGAGGCCTTCGAGCGCTACCGCGAGGAGGTGGTGCGGGCCTTCTACGAGGAGCATTTCCGCCGCTTCGACCGGCAGATCGTGCTGGTCGACCTGCTCGCCGCGCTCAACCAGGGCCCGGCGCATCTGGCCGACACCCAGCGGGCACTGGCGCTCGTCGCCGACAGCTTCCGCTACGGCCGGACCGGGCTCCTCGGCCGGCTGTTCGCGCCGCGCATCGACCGGATCCTGTTCGCCGCGAGCAAGGCCGACCACGTGGCGCCCTCGCAGCACGCGGCGCTGCGCCAGCTGCTCGAGACGCTCGTGGCGCCGGCCGGCCGCGGCGCCCGCTTCGAGGGCATCGAGCCGCAGTTCCTGGCGATCGCGGCACTGCGCTGCACCGAGGTCGTGCGCACCGAGCACCAGGGCCAGGTGCTCTCCTGCGTCCGCGGACGATTGAAGGACGAGCCGCGCGAGACGGTGCTGTTCCCGGGCGAGATCCCGGCCGGGCTGCCCGAGCCCGAGGACTGGGACAGCGGCCGCTTCCGCTTCCGCGAGTTCGCGCCGCGCCGGCTCAGGCCCGGCGAGCGGGGCCAGCACATCCGCCTCGACCAGGCGCTCGACTTCCTGATCGGCGACAAGCTCCGATGAGCGAGCGTCCCGGCCGGCGCCCGTTCGAGCTCGACCCGGCGGTGGCCCGGCTCTTGCCGGAGCCGGCGCCGGCGGACGAGCCCGCAGTCCCGGTCGAGGCCGAGGCCGGGCCCGGGCGCCCCGCCCGCCGCCGCGCCGGGCTCCTGCTCGGCATGGGCCTCCTGGGCCTGCTCGTCCTGCAGGCGGTGATCCTGGTGCGCGACCTGGTCTCCGAGAGCCCGTGGCTCGGCTGGCCGGTGGCGGCGCTGCTCGGGCTCGTGGCGGGCAGCGCCGCGGTGCTGTTCGGGCGCGAGCTGCACGATCTGCGCCGGCTCCGGCAGCGCGCGCGGCTGCGCGAGCGGGCGGCCCGGCTCGTGGGCTCCGATCTGCACGGCGAGGCGCCGGCGCTGGTCGAGGCGGTCGGCCGCGAGCTCGTGCCGTTGCCCGAGGCCGGCCGCGCCCTGGCGCGCTTCCGGGCGGAGGCGAGCGACGCGCTCGCCGACGGCGAGCGGCTCGTGCTGTTCGAGCGCACCGTCCTGGCGCCGCTCGACCGGCGCGCCTACCGGCTGGTGCTGGGCTCGGCGCGCGACATCGGCCTCATGACCGCCTTGAGCCCGCTCGGCCTGCTCGACGGCCTGCTCGTGCTGTGGCGGACGGCCCTGCTGTTGAAGGCGATCGCCCGGCTCTACGGCATGGCGCCCGGGCCGGCGGCGAGCCTCGCGCTGTTCCGCCGCTGCCTGCGCAACGCCGCGCTCGCCGGCCTCGCCGACGTGGTGACCCAGGCGACCCTCGAGCATGCCGGGGCGTCGCTTCTGGCGACCCTCTCGGCGCGCGCCGGCCAGGGCGCCGGCAACGCGCTCCTGGCCGCCAAGCTCGGTCTCGAGGCGATCCGGGAGACCCGGCCCCTGCCGTTCGTGGCCGAGGAGCCGCCGCGCCTCGCCCACATCCGCAAGGCGCTGCTCGACACGCCCGGCGAGCGCTGAGGCGGCTCAGGCGCGCAGCCGCCCGGCCTCGGCGCGGCGCACCGGCACCGCGAGCTTGTCCAGGATCTCCTTGGGCACGATCTGCCAGAAGCGGCCGAACTCGAGCTCGAGATCGTGCACCAGCCGACGCGCCAGCTCCGAGCCGGTCTCGCGCCCGTGCTCCTCGAGCAGCGCCCGCAGCTCGTTGACGTAGTGGTCGACCTCGAGACGCTGGAAGATCACCATGTCGGCGTTGATGCGCTGCGCCAGGATGTCGTCCGGGTCCCAGACATAGGCCATGCCGCCGCTCATCCCGGCGGCGAAGTTGTCGCCCACGGGCCCGAGGATCACGGCGACCCCGCCGGTCATGTACTCGCAGCCATTGTCGCCGCAGCCCTCGACCACGGTGACGGCGCCGCTGTTGCGGACCGCGAAGCGCTCGCCGGCGCGGCCGGCGGCGAACAGCCGGCCGGCGGTGGCGCCATAGAGGCAGGTGTTGCCGATGATGGTGTTGCGGCTGGCCACCAGCGGCGAGGAGACCAGCGGGCGCACGACGATGGTGCCGCCTGAGAGGCCCTTGCCCACATAGTCGTTGGCGTCGCCGAACACCTCGAGCTTGAGGCCCTGGACGGCCCAGGCGCCGAGCGACTGGCCGGCCGAGCCCCGCAGACGCACGGTCAGATGGCCCGGCTGCAGCCGGTCCATGCCGTAGCGGCGGGTGATGTGCGCCGACATCCGCGTGCCGACCGCGCGGTGCACGTTCCGCACATTGTACTGGAGCTGCATCTTCTCGCCGTCCTCGAGCATCGGCCGGGCGTCCTTGACCATCTGCGCGTCCAAGGTGTCCGGCACCTCGTTGCGGCCGACGAGCGTGCAGTGGCGCGGATGCGGCCCGGCGTCGACGCGCACCAGGATCGGGTTGAGGTCGAGGTCGTCGAGGTCGGCCGAGCCGCGGCTCGCCTGCTTCAAGAGGTCGGTCCGCCCGATCGCCTCCTGGAGCGAGCGCAGGCCGAGCGAGGCCAGGATCTCGCGCACCTCCTCGGCGATGAACGACATCAGGTTGACGACCTTCTCGGGCGTGCCCTCGAACTTGGCGCGCAGGTCGGGGCGCTGGGTGCACACGCCCACGGGGCAGGTGTTGGAGTGGCACTGGCGGACCATGATGCAGCCCATCGCCACGAGCGAGAGGGTGCCGATGCCGTACTCCTCGGCGCCGAGCAGGGCCGCGATCACCACGTCGCGGCCGGTCTTGATGCCGCCGTCGGTGCGCAGCACCACGCGGTGGCGCAACCGGTTCAACGTCAACAGCTGGTTGGCCTCGGAGAGGCCGAGCTCCCAGGGCGTGCCGGCGTACTTGATCGAGGTCTGCGGCGAGGCGCCGGTCCCGCCCACGTGCCCGCTGACCAGGATCACGTCGGCCTTGGCCTTGGCGACGCCGGCGGCGATCGTGCCGATGCCCGATTCCGAGACGAGCTTGACGCAGACCCTGGCGTCCGGGTTGATCTGCTTCAAGTCGTAGATCAGCTGCGCCAGGTCCTCGATCGAGTAGATGTCGTGGTGCGGCGGCGGGCTGATCAGGGTCACCCCGGGCGTGGCGTGGCGCAGCCGGGCGATCTCGAGGGTGACCTTGAAGCCGGGCAGCTGGCCGCCCTCGCCGGGCTTGGCGCCCTGGGCGATCTTGATCTCGAGCTCCTTGGCGGCGTTCAGGTACTCGGCGGTGACCCCGAACCGGCCGGAGGCGACCTGCTTGATCGGCGAGTTGGCGTTGTCGCCGTTGGGCCGCGGCAGGTAGCGCTCCTTGCCCTCGCCGCCCTCGCCCGAGTCGGACTTGGCGCCGATCCGGTTCATGGCGATGGTCAAGGTCTCGTGCGCCTCGGGGGAGAGGGCGCCCAAGGACATGCCGGGGGTGACGAAGCGCTTGCGGATCTCGGTGATGCTCTCGACCTCCTCGACCGGCACCGGCGGCAGCACGCGGTTGAAGTCGAGCAGATCGCGGATCGCGATCGGCTCCTGGGCGTAGATCATCTCCGCGTAGCGCCGATAGGCCTGGTAGGCGTCGGTCGCGACGGCGTGCTGCAGCTGGTGGACGAGGCGGCCCTCGAGGGCGTGGGTCTCGCCGCTGCGGCGGTAGCGGTAGAAGCCGCCGACCGAGAGCGGTGGCTCGGCCGCGCCCATGGCGCGGGCGTGCATCGCCAGCACCTTGTTGGTGATCCCGGTGAGCCCGATCCCGGAGATGCGGGTGATCAGGCCCGGGAAGTACTCGCGGCAGAGCGAGCGGGACAGGCCCACCGCCTCGAAGTTGCAGCCGCCCCGATAGCTCGAGACGATCGAGATGCCCATCTTGGACATGATCTTGAGGAGGCCCTGGTTGAGCGCCTCCTTGTAGCGGGCGAGGCAGTCCTCGAGGGCGAGGCCCGGGAACAGGCCGCGGGCGTGGCGGTCGGCGATCGCCGCCTCGGCCAAGTAGGGGTTCACCGCGGTGGTGCCGACGCCGATCAGCACCGCCACGTAGTGCACGTCCAGGCACTCGCCGGAGCGCACCGTGATCGAGCTGAACGAGCGCAGGCCCTGGCGGACGAGGTGGCTGTGGACCGCGCCGGCGGCCAGGATCATCGGGATCGGCGCGCGCTCGGGCCCGACCGCCTCGTCGCTCAGGACGATGTCGCGGGCGCCGGCGCGGACCGCCTCCTCGGCCTCGCGGCGGATCCGCGCGAGCGCGTCCTTGAGGCTCTCGCCCGGCACCTGGAAGGTGCAGTCCAGCACCCGCACGTCCTCGCCGAAATAGGCCACGAGCGCGTCGTACTCGGCGGTCAGGAGGACCGGGCTCTCGAGCTCGAGGATCCGGGTCTGGCTCGGGTCCTCGTCGGCGATGTTGCCGAGATTGCCGAAGCGGGTCTTGAGGCTCATGACCCGCCATTCGCGCAAGGGATCGATCGGCGGGTTGGTGACCTGGCTGAACTGCTGGCGGAAGAAGTGGTGCAGGCCGCGATAGCGCTTGGAGAGCACGGCCAAGGGCGTGTCGTCGCCCATCGAGCCGACCGCCTCCTTGGCGTCCAGCACCATGGGCGAGAGGATCAGCTCCATGTCCTCGACCGAGAGGTCGAACAGCGCCTGCCTGCGGCGCAGCTCGGCGCGCTCGAAGGCGGTGACGCGGCGCGGCCGCTCGGCCACCAGGCGGTCGAGGCGGGTGATGTGCTCGACCCACTTCGAATAGGGCTTGAGGCCGGCCAGGTGGTCCTTGAGCTCGGCGTCGCGGAAGAAGCGGCCGGCCTCGAGGTCGACGCCGATCATCTCGCCGGGGCCCACCCGGCCCTTCTCGACGATGTCCTGCTCGGCGAGCGGCACCATGCCGGTCTCCGAGCCGACCACGAGCAGGCCGTCGCGGGTCCGCGCGTAGCGCATCGGCCGCAGCCCGTTGCGGTCCATGCCGGCCACGACCCAGCGGCTGTCCGAACCGACCAGCGCCGCCGGCCCGTCCCAGGGCTCCATGACGCAGTTGCAGTAGTTGAACAGGTCGCGATGTGCCTTCGGCATGGCGATCCGGTTCGACCAGGCGGGCGGCACCAGGAGGGTCTTGACGAGCGGCAGGAGCCGGCCGGCGCGGACCAGCACCTCGACCACGTTGTCGAGGGCGGCGCTGTCGGAGCCGCCGGGCAAGACGATCGGCTTGACGTCCTCGGTGTGCTCGCCCAGCACCGGCGACCAGAGCCGCGTCTCGTGGCTCTTCATCCAGTTGACGTTGCCGCGGAGCGTGTTGATCTCGCCATTGTGGGCGATCACCCGGAACGGCTGCGCGAGCCGCCAGGCCGGCCATGTGTTGGTCGAGTAGCGCTGGTGGAAGATCGCGAAGCTCGAGGTGAACCTCGGGTCGTTCAGATCCGGGTAGAAGTTGTCGAGCTGCTCGGCCAGGAACAGGCCCTTGTAGATGATCGACCGGCAGGAGAGCGAGCAGACGTAGAACTCGGTGATGTTTTCGGCGAGCGCCTGCTTCTCGACGCGGCGGCGGATGACGTAGAGGTCGCGCTCGAACTGGTCGGCGGGCACGGCGGCGGGGTTGCCGACGATGATCTGCTCGATGTCGGGCTGGGTCGCCTGGGCCTTCTCGCCGATCACCCGGGTGTCGACCGGGACCTGGCGCCAGCCGAGCACGGCGTAGCCCAGGCGCAGGAGCTCGCTCTCGACCAGCGTGCGGCAGGTCTCGGCCTGGGCGAAGTTGTTGCGCGGCAGGAACACCATGCCGACGGCGAGATCGCCCGAGCCCGGCGCCCGGCGCTCGACCTGCTCCTCGAAGAACTCCTGGGGGATGCGCACGTGGATGCCGGCGCCGTCGCCGGTCTTGCCGTCGGCGTCGACCGCACCCCGGTGCCAGACGGCCTTGAGCGCCTGGATCGCCTTCTCGACCACCTCGCGGCGCGGCTTGCCGTCGATCGCCACGACGCAGCCGACGCCGCAGGCGTCGCGGCCGAGCTCCAGATCGTCGAGCCCGGCGGCGCGCAGCCGCTCGAGGCCGGCGGCGTAGGCGCGGACGAAGTCGTGGCCGCTCTCGATCGCCTCGGGCATCGGTGTCCTCCCCGGACGGCTCAGGACGCGAGCGCCAGGGCCGGCCGGGCCTCGCGGCCGGCGCCCGGGCGGGCGTCGAGGAAGCGGTGGATGGCAGCGGCGGCGTCGCGCCCGTCGCGGATCGCCCAGACCACGAGCGAGGCGCCGCGGACGATGTCGCCGGCGGCGAACACGCCGGGCAGGGCCGTCTCCATCGACGACCAGTCGACCTTGATCGTGCCCCAGCGGGTGACCGGCAGATCCGCGGCACCCCAGAGCGTCGGCAGGTCCTCGGGGTCGAAGCCGAGCGCCTTGATCACGAGGTCGGCCGGCAGGCGGAAGCCCGAGCCCGGCACCGGCTCGGGCGACTGGCGGCCGGTGGCGTCGGGCGCGCCCAGGCGCATGCGGTGCGCCTGCACCGCCTCGACCCGCTGCCCGCCGACGAACGCCTCGGGTGCGGTCAGCCAGACGAACTCGACGCCCTCCTCCTCGGCGTGCTGCACCTCGCGCATCGAGCCCGGCATGTTGGCGCGGTCGCGGCGGTAGAGGCAGCGCACGCTCCGGGCTCCCTGGCGGACCGCGGTGCGCACGCAGTCCATCGCGGTGTCGCCGCCGCCGATCACGACGACGTGCTTGCCGGCGGCGTCGAGCTCGCCCGATTCGAACGCCGGCACGGGATCGCCCAGGCCCTTGCGGTTGCCGGCGGTCAGATAGGCGAGCGCCGGGACGATCCCGGCGAGCCCCGAGCCCGGCAGCTCGACGTCGCGGGCCCGGTAGACGCCGGTCGCGATCAGGAGCGCGGCGTGGCGGCGGCGCAGCTTGGCGAAGGCGAGGTCGCGGCCGATCTCGACCCCGAGCCGGAAGCGCACGCCGCTCGCCTCGAGATGGGCGATCCGCCGGGCGACCACGTTCTTCTCGAGCTTGAACCCCGGGATGCCGTAGATCAGGAGCCCGCCGGCGCGGTCGTAGCGGTCGTAGACCTCGACCTGGTAGCCGAGCTTGCGGAGCTGCTCGGCGGCGGCGAGCCCGGCCGGCCCGGCGCCGACGATGCCGACCGATTCGCGCCGCTCGCGGATCGGCCGCACCGGCTTGACCCAGCCGCGCTCGAAGGCGGTGTCGGTGACGTAGCGCTCGACCGCGCCGATGGTCACCGCATGGAAGCCCCGCTCGAGCACGCAGTTGCCCTCGCACAGCCGATCCTGCGGGCAGATCCGGCCGCACACCTCGGGCATGTTGTTGGTCGCCGCGGCGAGCTCGTAGGCCTCCTCGAGCCGGCCGTCGGCGGTCAGCATCAGCCAGTCCGGGATGTTGTTGTGGAGCGGGCAGTGCACCTGGCAGAAGGGAATGCCGCACTGCTCGCAGCGGGCCGCCTGCTCGGCCGCCCGCTCGACCGTGAAGCGCTCGTAGATCTCGGCGAAGTCGCGGGTGCGCGCCGCCACCTCGCGCTTGTCCGGCTGGCGCTGCTCGACCGACACGAACTGCATCATCTTGGCGGGCATCGTTCCCTCCCGGGGAGCGGTGCCGCGGACGGGGCCGGCCGCCGCGCGGGATCTCGCGGTTAGCGTCCGGCGCGTGGGCTGTAAATGGCCCCGGCCCCTTTCGGTCCCGAAACGGGACCTCTATCGGGGATTCTGCACGCAGAGCTGCTCCCCGGATCCCGGCCGAATGCGACCGCCCCGCGGATCGGTCCCGATCCAGGACCGATCACAGCACCGGCACGATCGGGGCGGATCGCGCGAAGGCACGCAGATAGGTCGGCACCACCACTTCGACCGGCGTCGCCTGGATGCCGAGCTCGGCGAGCCCGGCCGCCCCCGGCGCCACCACGTTGTCGCGCTCGAGCAGGCTCACCTGGTCGCGGGTCAGGGGCGGCGTCGGCAGGAACTCGAGCAGCCGCGCCTGCAGGCGCGCCAGCGGGAAGGGCAGCGGCAGCAGCAGGCGGCGGCGCCCGGTCACCTCGAGCGTGTAGGCCAGGAGCTCGGCGAAGCTGTAGACCTTGGGCCCGCCCAGCTCGAAGGTCCGCCCGGCGAGCTCAGGGCGGTCGAGGGCGGCCAGGATCGCCTCGGCGACGTCGCCCACATAGACCGGCTGGAAGCGCGTCCGGCCGCCGCCCACGAGCGGCAGGGCCGGGGCGATCTTGGCCATCTGCGCGAACCGGTTGAAGAACCCGTCCTCCGGCCCGAACACGATGCTCGGCCGGAGCACGACCGCCGCCGGGAAGGCGGCCCGCAGCGCCGCCTCGCCGGCCGCCTTGCTGCGCGCATAGTGGGCCGGCGAGGCCGGGTCGGCGCCGATCGCCGAGACGTGCACCAGCCGCTCGACCCCGGCGGCCCGCGCCGCCGCGGCGATCCGCCCGGGCAGCTCGCCGTGCACCCGGTCGAAGTCGCCGGCGCGCCGCTCGAACAGGATGCCGACGAGGTTGACGACCGCGTCGGCACCGGCCACCAGCCCGGCCAGGGCGGCCTCCTCGCCGGCGAACCGGACGAGCACGATCTGGCCGACCTCGCCCATCGGCAGGAGATGCCCCGCGGTCTCGGGCGAGCGGGTCGCGACCCTGACGGTCGCCCCCCGCGCCGCCAGTCGGCGCACCAAGTGCCGCCCGATGAAGCCGGCCCCGCCGAACACGGTCACCACCTGCGCGCGCATCACCGCCGTCCCGTCTCGCCACGTCCCCCGCCGGGCACCGGCCGCCGGGCCGTTGACGGTGGCCCGGCCTGCCCCTAAGGAGCCCGTCCGGAGCCCAGGTGGCGGAATTGGTAGACGCACTAGCTTCAGGTGCTAGCGCTCGCAAGGGCGTGGAGGTTCGAGTCCTCTCCTGGGCACCACGGCGGCCGGGCGGGCCGCGGCGGCGGCGGCTCCGGCGGTGAAGGTCGTCCTGCACGAGGGGGATCTGCCGGAAGACGCGGCGTTCGGCCGCGTCCTCGCGGTCGACACCGAGACCATGGGCCTCGAGCCGCAGCGCGACCGGCTGTGCCTCGTCCAGCTGACCGACGGCGGCGGCACGGTGCATCTGGTGCGGATCGAGCGCGGCCAGCGCGCCGCGCCGCGCCTGGGCGCGCTCCTGGCCGATCCGGATCGGCTCAAGATCCTGCACTTCGCGCGCTTCGATCTGGCCATGCTGCGGCATCGGCTGGGGATCGTCTGCCGGCCGGTCTGGTGCACCAAGGTCGCGAGCAAGCTCGCCCGCACCTACACCGACCGGCACGGGCTCAAGGACCTCTGCCGCGAGCTCCTGGCGGTCGATCTCTCGAAGGGCGAGCAGAGCTCGGACTGGGGCGCCGACCGGCTGAGCGAGGCGCAGCTCCGCTACGCCGCCAGCGACGTCGTGCATCTGCACGCCCTCAAGGAACGGCTCGAGGCGATGCTCGAGCGCGAGCAGCGGAGCCGCCTCGCCGAGGCCTGCATGGCCTTCCTCGAGGTCCGCGCCGAGCTCGATCTCGAGGGCTTCGCGGCGCTCGACCCGTTCGCCCACTGAGCCGATCGGGCGGCCGGACGCCGCGTTGACGATGCGGGGGCCCTTTCCCATACTCCGCGGGCCCGAGGGGCGGGGCTCCGCGGCGGCGGAAGCGCTCGGAGGAAACGGCGCCTTGCGCGAGACTGAGGCTCTGGTGGCGCCGGCGGCGGCACGCCGCGGCGACCGGTCGAGGGCGGCGGCGCGGGTGGACGAGCAGGCCCTGGCGACCGCCCGCCGGGTGATCCGGACCGAGGCCGAGGCGCTCGGCGCGCTCGAGCGGTCGGTCGGCGCCGGCTTCGCCGCGGCGGTCGAGCTGTTCGCCGGGGTCGCGGGGCGGATCGTCGTCACCGGGATGGGCAAGAGCGGCCATGTCGGCCGCAAGATCGCCGCAACCCTGGCCTCGACCGGCACCCCGGCCCTGTTCGTGCACCCGGCCGAGGCCAGCCACGGCGACCTCGGCATGATCACCCCCGCCGATGCCGTGCTGGCCCTCTCCAACTCCGGCGAGACCAGCGAGCTCAAGGATCTGACGCTCTACACGCGGCGCTTCAAGATCCCGCTCGTGGCGCTCGTCGGACGCAGCCCGAGCACGCTCGCCGAGGCGGCCGATCTGAGCCTCGTGCTGCCGGCCGCGGCCGAGGCCTGCCCGATGGGCCTCGCACCCACCACCTCCACGACCTGCATGCTGGCGCTGGGCGACGCCCTGGCGGTGGCGCTGCTCGAGCGCAAGGGCTTCGGTGCGCGCGAGTTCGCCGTGCTGCACCCGGGCGGCAAGCTCGGCGCGCAGCTCCTCAGGGTCGAGCAGATCATGCGCCGCGGCGAGCAGCTGCCGCTGGTCGGGCTCGAGGCGAGCGCGCGCGAGACCGTGCTCGAGATGACCCGCGGCTGCCTCGGCTGCGTCGGGGTGGTCGACGCGGCGGGCCGGCTCGTCGGGATCGTCACCGACGGCGATCTGCGCCGGCACCTGAGCGGCGACCTCCTGGCGCAGCGCGCGCGCGACATCATGACCGCCGGGCCGCGCACCATCGACGGCCGGGCGCTCGCCGTCGAGGCGATGGCGGTCATGAACGATCCGGCGCGGCCGATCACGGTGCTGTTCATCACCGAGGCCGAGCGGCCGGTCGGCGCGCTGCACCTGCACGACTGCCTGAGGGCCGGCATTGCCTGAGCGACACGGGGCCGAGCGGGGCGGGGCCGGGCGCGGCGAGCGGGGGCGTAGCTCCATCGGGCGCGGTGCCGCGCGGGCCGCCGTCCCGGCGCGTGCGGGTCTCGTGGTCGCGGCCGCGCTGGCGCTGCTCGCCGCCGGCCCGGCCCGGGCCCAGGGCGTCCCGCCCACCGGCGACGGCGCGGCGCCGATCGAGATCGTCGCCGACAGCCTCGTGGTCCGCCAGGACGAGCGGCTCGCGATCTTCTCGGGCAACGTCGACGCGACCCAGGGCGAGCGGTCGCTGCGCGCCGACGAGCTCAAGGTGTTCTACGCCGACGAGCGGGCCGGCGGCGGCCAGGGCATCCGGCGGATCGAGGCCAGCGGCCGGGTGGTGGTCGCCGAGCCCGGGCAGACGGCGCAGGGCGACCGCGGCGTGTACGATCCGACGGCGGGACGGATCCGGCTCGACGGTAACGTGGTCTTAACCAGGGGCGACAATGTTGTCCGCGGCGGCCAGCTCGAGATGGACCTCGCCACCGGCACCGCGACGGTGCGGGCGGCGCGGCCGGGCGGGCCACCGGGCGAGCGCGTGCGGGCCCTGTTCGTGCCCCAGGAGGGGCGCGGCGAGAGCCGTCCCGGCAGCGGCCGGGAGCGGCCCTCGAAGGACCCGCAGCCGCGCTGAGCGAGGAGCGGACGGGCGGTGGCGACGGTCGTCGCGGAGCTGACGGAGCGGACGGTGGCGGGATCGGCGCGGCCGGCGGCGGACGCCGCGCCCTTGCCACGGCCCGACGACGCGCTCGGCTGCGAGGGCGTGGTCAAGAGCTACAAGGGCCGGCGGGTCCTCGATTCGGTCACCCTGCACGTGGCCCCGGGCGAGGCCGTGGGGCTGCTCGGGCCGAACGGCGCCGGCAAGACCACCTCCTTCTACATCCTGACCGGACTGATCGCGCCGGACGCCGGGCGGGTGGTGCTCGACGGCCGCGACGTCACCACGCTGCCGATGCACCGCCGGGCCCGCCTCGGGGTCGGCTACCTGCCGCAGGAGGCCTCGATCTTCCGCGGGCTCAGCGTCGAGGACAATCTGGCGGCGGTGCTCGAGCTGCACGAGCCGGCGCGACCGGCGCGGCTGCGCAAGCTCGAGCGGCTGCTCGAGGAGTTCGGCCTCGCCCATCTGCGCCGCTCCTCGGCGATGGCGCTCTCCGGCGGCGAGCGCCGGCGGGTCGAGATCGCCCGGGCGCTGGCCGCCGAGCCGCGCTACATGCTGCTCGACGAGCCGCTCGCCGGGATCGATCCGATCAATGTCGGCGAGATCCGGGCGCTGGTCGCGCACCTCAAGGAACGGGCGATCGGGGTGCTGATCACCGACCACAATGTCCGCGACACGCTCGCCATCATCGATCGCGCCTACATCCTGCACGAGGGGCGGCTCCTGCGCGAGGGCACGCCATCCGAGATCGTCGCCGACCCGATGGTCCGGCGGGTCTATCTCGGGGACCGGTTCTCGCTCTGAGGCCGGCGGGCATGGCCACGAGCTTGCGCCTCGAGGTCCGCCAGAGCCAGGGGCTGGTCCTCACCCCGCAGCTGCAGCAGGCGATCCGTCTGCTGCAGCTGAGCAACCTCGAGCTGTCGCAGGTCGTCGACCGCGAGGTCGCCGAGAACCCGTTCCTGGCCCGGGCCGAGCCCGCCGCAGCCGTCGCCCCGGCGCCGGTCGAGCGCGAACCCGAGCTGCTCGGCCGGCCGGGTCTGGCAGCCGGGGCGGACGGCGCCGAGGACGGCTGGGGCGCGCCGCCGGCCGCCCCGGCGAGCGATCGGCGGCTGCGGCTGGAGCGCGGTCGCGGGCCGGCGGTCGAGGACGGCGAGACCGCGCTCGAGGGCAGGCTGGCCCGGCCGCCGAGCCTGGCCGAGCATCTGCGCGGCCAGCTCGCGCGGCAGCGGCTGCCGGCGGCGGTGGCGGCGCTCGCCGCCCGGCTCGCCGACTGGCTCGGCGAGGACGGCTATCTGCGCGAGAGCGACCGCGAGCTGGCGGCCGCCCTGGGCGCGCCCGAGGAGCTCGTGGCGGCGGCACGCGCGGCGCTGCTGCGCTGCGAGCCGGTCGGCTGCGGCGCCCGCGAGCTCAAGGACTGCCTCGCCGCCCAGCTGGCCGAGCGCGACCGGCTCGACCCGGCCATGCGCACCTTGCTCGAGCATCTGCCGCTCGTGGCCCGGGCCGACTTCGCCGCCCTGCAGCGCGTCTGCCGCCTCGAGCTCGACGACGTCCGCGAGATGATCGCCGAGATCAAGGCGCTCGACCCGCGGCCGGGCCTCTCGCACGCGCCGACCGAGCCGCTCGAGGTGATCCCGGACGTCATCGTCCGCCGCGCCGGCCGGCGCAGCTGGCGGATCGAGCTCAACCCCGCCACCCTGCCGCGCCTCCTGGTCGACCGCGGCTACTACGCCGAGGTCAGCCGGCGCTGCGAGGAGCGGCGGGCGCGCGAGTTCCTGTCCGAGCGCTACCAGGCGGCGAGCTGGCTCGTGAAGGCGCTCGACCAGCGGGCCCGCACCGTGCTGCGCGTGACCCGTGCGATCCTCGCCCGCCAGCTGGGCTTCTTGGAGCGCGGACCGGCCGGGCTCAGGCCGCTCGTGCTGCGCGACGTCGCCGAGGCGACCGGGCTGCACGAGAGCACGGTCAGCCGCGCCACCGCCGACAAGTACCTCGCGACCCCGCTCGGGACCTTCCCGCTGCGCTACTTCTTCACCACCGCGATCGCCGCCACGGCCGCGGGCGAGACGCACAGCGCCGAGGCGATCCGCCAGGAGATCCGCCGGATGATCGAGGGCGAGCAGGGCGACGCGGTGCTCTCGGACGACCAGATCGTCGCGGCGCTGCGCGGCCGGGGCGTGGTGATCGCCCGCCGCACCGTGGCCAAATACCGGGAATCGCTCGGGATCGCCTCCTCGGTGCAGCGCCGCCGCGCGCGGGCGCTGGCGCCGTGAGCCGGCCACCGCTCGAGCGCCGGCGCCGGCCGCGGGGCCGGGCGAGCGCGGAGCCCCGGGCGTGATCGACCTGGCCGCGCTCGTGCCGCAGGATCAGATCCTGCTCGGCCTCAAGGGCACGAGCAAGCGTCAGGTCCTGGCCAGCCTCGCGCAGAGCGCGGCGCGCGTCACGGGCGTCGACGCCGGCCTGATCCTCGAGGCGCTCATGCAGCGCGAGCGGCTCGGCACCACCGGTCTCGGCGGCGGCATCGCCATCCCGCACGCCCGCATCCCGGAGCTCGCCGCCTTCACCGGGTTCTTCGCCCGGCTCGCCAAGCCGGTCGACTTCGAGGCCGTCGACGGCGAGCCGGTCGACCTCGTCTTCCTGCTGCTGGCGCCGGAGGGCGCCGGCGCCGAGCACCTGAAGGCCCTCGCCCGGATCGCCCGGCTCCTGCGCGACGAGGAGCTCTGCGCCGAGCTCCGGCGCTGCGAGGATCCGGCGCGACTGCACGCGCTGCTCGGCGGACGGGCGGACGCCTCGCGGTGAGCGCGCCGGCCGAGCCCGCCGAGCTCGCGGTCCAGGCGAGCTGCGTGCGCTGGCTCGGCCGCGGCCTGCTGCTGCGCGGTCCGCCCGGCACCGGCAAGTCCGACCTTTTGGCCCGGCTGCTCGAGGCCGGCGGCGATCTCCTGGCGGACGATCTCGTGCGGCTCGCGGCGCGCGACGGCCGGCTGCTGGCCCGGCCGGTCGCCCATCCGGGCCTGCTCGAGCTGCGCGGCCAGGGCCTCGTCCGGCTCGCGGCACTCGCCGAGCAGCCGCTCGACCTCCTGGTCGACTGCCGTGCGCGGGCCGCCTCCAGGCTTCCCGAGCCGCGCCCCGAGCGCCTGCTCGGGGTCGCCCTGCCGCGCCTCGTACTCGCCTGCCGCGAGGCCTCGGCGGTGGCCCGGCTGCGCCTCGTGCTCCTGGCCGAGCCGGTCGGGACCGGGCCGTGAGCCGCATCGTGGTGGTCACCGGCATGTCGGGCGCGGGCCGCAGCTCGTGCCTGCGGATCCTCGAGGATCTGGGCTTCGAGGCGGTCGACAACCTGCCCTTCCAGCTGCTGGCGCGGCTCTTGCGCCCGGGTGAGCCGCCCGAGCGGCCGCTCGCGGTCGGCATCGACAGCCGCACCCGCGGGCTCGTGCCGGCCGAGCTCGTGCGCGCGATCGAGCGCTTCCGCTCCCGCGCCGCGACGCCGATCCGCCTCGTCTTCTTCGAGTGCGACGACGAGGTGCTGCAGCGCCGCTACACCGAGAGCCGCCGGCGCCACCCCCTGGCCCAGGACCGTCCGGTCACCGACGGGATCGTCCGCGAGCGGGCACTCCTGGCCCCGATCAAGGCCGCCGCCGATCTGGTGATCGACACGACCGCGAGCCCGCTTTCCGAGCTCAGGCGGCGGGTCGAGGCCGAGCTCGGGCCCGAGGCCGGCGGCCAGCTCACCCTCACCCTGCAGTCCTTCTCGTTCCGCAACGGCCTGCCGCGCGAGGCGGACATCGTGTTCGACGCTCGATTCCTGGCCAACCCGCACTATGTCCCGAGCCTGCGCCCGTTGACCGGCCTGGATCCCGCCGTCCGCCGTCACGTCGAGCGGGATCCGGCCTGGCCTGGCACGCTCGACGCGTTGGAGGCCCTCCTCATGCCGCTCCTGCCGCGCTACCGCGCCGAGGGGAAGAGCTACCTGACGATCGCCGTCGGCTGCACCGGCGGCCGGCACCGGTCGGTGGCGCTCGCCGAGGCGCTGGCCCGGCGCCTGGCCGGCGGCGGCTGGGAGCCGCGGGTCGTGCACCGCGACCTGCCCGAGGCCGCGGCCGCGCCGGTCGAGGGCGGGCGATGATCGGTCTCGTGCTGGTCACCCACGGGCGGCTCGCGGCCGAGTTCCTGGCCGCGGTCGAGCACGTGGTGGGCCCGCAGCCGCAGGCGCGCGCCGTCTGCATCGGGGTCGACGACGACATCGAGCGGCGCCGGGCCGAGATCGTCGAGGCGGTGCGCGCGGTCGACAGCGGCCAGGGCGTGGTGATCCTGACCGACATGTTCGGCGGCACACCCTCCAATCTGGCGATCTCGACCATGGACCGCCCGGGTGTGGAGGTGATCGCCGGCGTCAATCTGCCGATGCTCATCAAGCTCGCCTCCGTGCGGGCGAGCGAGCCGTTGCCGCGCGCGGTCGCCACGGCCCAGGAGGCCGGCCGCAAATACATCAACGTGGCGAGCCAGCTCTTGGTGGTGGAGCGGGGCTGAGCGGCCCGCATGGAGCCGGCGCTCGAGCGCGAGGTGACCGTGGTCAACCGGCTGGGCCTGCACGCCCGCGCCGCCGCCCGCTTCGTGCGGCTGGCCGAGCGGTTCCGCGCCCGGGTCGAGGTCGCCAAGGACGATCTCGTGGTGGTCGGGACCTCGATCCTGGGCCTGATGATGCTGACCGCTGCCACCGGTGCGGTGCTCCGGCTGAGCGCCTCGGGGCCCGAGGCGGCGGCCGCGCTCGAGGCGCTCGCCGGCCTCGTCGAGCGCGGCTTCGACGAGGAGTGAGCCGCCCGCCCGCGCTTGCCGGGCCGACGCGGCCTGTGGTTTAAGCCCGCCCGTCCGCTCGTGGCGCCCGGCCGGCCGGCCGCCGCCCTCCGCCCGCAGAGAGAGGCTCATGACCGCGTCAACGGAGTTCCAGGTGGCCGATCTCGCGCTCGCCGACTGGGGGCGCAAGGAGATCGCCATCGCCGAGACCGAGATGCCCGGCCTCGTGGCGATCCGCGAGGAGTACGGCCCGCTGCAGCCGCTGCGCGGCGCGCGGATCGCCGGCTGCCTGCACATGACCATCCAGACGGCCGTGCTCATCGAGACGCTGCTGCATCTGGGCGCCACGGTGCGCTGGGCCTCCTGCAACATCTTCTCGACCCAGGACCACGCGGCGGCAGCGATCGCCGCCCGCGGCGTCCCGGTGTTCGCCCGCAAGGGCGAGACCCTCGAGGAGTACTGGGAGTACGTGCATCGGATCTTCGAGTGGGCCGACGGCGGCCTCGCCAACATGATCCTGGACGACGGCGGCGACGCCACGCTCCTGGTCACGCTCGGCAGCCGCGCCGAGCGCGACGCCTCGGCGATCGCCCATCCGGCGAGCGAGGAGGAGGAGGTGCTGTTCGCGGCGATCCGCCGCCGGCTGGGCGAGCGGCCCGGCTGGTACGGGCGGGCACTCGCCTCGATCCGCGGCGTCAGCGAGGAGACGACGACCGGCGTGCACCGGCTCTACGAGATGCAGCGGCGCGGCGAGCTGCCCTTCCCGGCGATCAACGTCAACGATTCGGTCACCAAGTCCAAGTTCGACAATCTCTACGGCTGCCGCGAGAGCCTGGTCGACGGCATCCGCCGCGCCACCGACGTGATGATGGCCGGCAAGGTCGCCGTGGTGTGCGGCTACGGCGACGTCGGCAAGGGCTCGGCGGCGAGCCTCCGGAACGCCGGCGCGCGCGTGCTGGTGACCGAGATCGACCCGATCTGCGCGCTGCAGGCGGCCATGGAGGGCTACGAGGTCACCACCATGGACGAGGCCGCCGCGCGCGCCGATCTGTTCGTGACCGCGACCGGCAACGTCGACGTCATCACCCTCGACCACATGCGGCAGATGAAGGACCGGGCGATCGTCTGCAACATCGGTCATTTCGACAGCGAGATCCAGGTCTCCGCACTCCGCAACTTCCGCTGGCACAACGTCAAGCCGCAGGTCGACGAGATCGAGTTCCCGGACGGCAAGCGCATCATCCTCCTGGCCGAGGGCCGGCTGGTCAATCTCGGCTGCGCGACCGGCCATCCGAGCTTCGTCATGTCGGCCTCGTTCTCCAACCAGACGCTCGCGCAGATCGAGCTCTGGAACCATCGCGAGCGCTACGAGAACAAGGTCTACACCCTGCCCAAGCGGCTCGACGAGAAGGTGGCGGCACTGCATCTCGCCAAGATCGGGGTCAAGCTGACCCGGCTCACCCCCAAGCAGGCGACCTATGTGGGCCTGCCGGTCGAGGGCCCCTTCAAGCCGGAGCACTACCGCTATTGAGGCGCCCGCCCGGCTCGCCCTCGAGCTGCCCGACCCGGCGGCGACGGCAGCGCTCGCCGCGCGCATCGCGGGCCTGCTCCGGCCGGGCGATCTGCTCGGCCTCGAGGGCGAGCTCGGCAGCGGCAAGACCGAGTTCGCGCGGGCGCTGATCCGGGCCCGCGCCGGCCTCCCCGTCGAGGTGCCGAGCCCGACCTTCACGCTGGTTCAGCACTACGCCTTGCCGGACCTTCCGATCACCCACGCCGATCTCTACCGGATCGAGAGCGCGGCGGAGCTCGACGAGCTCGGCCTCGAGGAGGCCCTGGCCCAAGGCGCCCTCCTGGTCGAGTGGCCGGAGCGCGCCGGGGCGCGGCTGCCCGCGGATCGGTTGACGATCCGCCTCCACCTGCCCGACGCTCGCGAGCCCGGGCGCAGGCGGGCCGAGCTCGAGGCCGGTCCGGGCTGGCGCTCGCGGCTCGCGGAGCTGGCCGGATGGACGCGCGCGCCGCGCTGATCGACCGCTTCCTCACGGACGCCGGCTGGCGCGCCGCGCTGCGCCGGCCGCTCGTGGGCGACGCCTCGACCCGCCGCTACGAGCGGCTGGTGGCGGCCGACGGCCGGACCGCCCTGCTCATGGACTCGGGCCCGATCCCGGTCGAGCGCTGGCTCGAGGTGCGGGCCTGGCTCGCCGAGCGGGGCGTGCGGGTGCCGGGGCTGCTCGCGGCCGATCCCCAAGCGCGCCTCGTCCTGATCGAGGACCTGGGCGATCGCCACCTCGACGAGGCGGTCGGCGCGCCCGGAAGCGAGGCCCGGCTCTATGCGCGGGCGCTCGAGCTGCTCCTGGCCTTCCAGCGGCCGCCGCCGCCCTTCCTGCCGCCGCTCGATGCGCCGACCCTCCTCGACCAGCTGGAACTGTTCCTCGAGCAGGTGACGCCCGGTCTCGATCCGGAGGCGGCCCGGGCGTTCCGCGCCGCCTGGTCGGAGGTGCTGCCGCGCGCCTTCGGCCACCCGGCGGTGTTCGTCCACCGCGACCTGCACTGCCGCAACCTCATGGTGCTCGAGGGCGATCGCCTCGCGGTGATCGACTTCCAGGACGCCTTCGCCGGCCCGCCGGCCTACGATCTCGTCTCGCTCGTGCAGGACGCGCGCCGCGACCTCGCGCCCGGCCAGGCCGAGCGGCTCGTGGCCGGGCTCCGCGCCGCCCGCCCGGGGCTGGCCGCGGCCGAGCTCGAGCGCGAGATGGCGATCCTCGGCGCGCAGCGGGCGATGCGCATCCTGGGCGTCTTCGCGCGGCTCGCCGGTCCGGGCGGCAAGCCCGCCTACCGGGCCTTCGTGCCGCGGGTCGAAGGCTGGCTCGCCCGCAACCTCGCCCATCCGGCCCTGGCGCCGGTCGCCGCCTGGTGCCGCCGGCACCGGCCCGCCCCGCCGCCGGCCCGCCCCGCCACCGGACCGGGCCGGCCATGGGCGTGATCGCCACGATCCCGGCCGGGGCGCCGTTCCTCGACACGCTCGCCGGGCGGCTGCTCGAGGCCGGCCCGGACCGGCTCGCCGACACGCTCCTCCTGCTGCCCGGTCGCCGCGCCTGCCTCGCCGCGCGCGAGGCCTTCCTGCGGGTGGGCGGCGGCCGGACGCTGCTGCTGCCCCGGCTCCTGCCGGTCGGCGAGCCCGACGAGGTCGAGCTGCGGATCGACCCGCAGGCCGAACTCGAGCTGCCGCCGCCGCTGCCGCCGCTGCGCCGCTGGCTGCTGCTCGCCCGGCTGGTGCTGGCGCGCGAGCCCGGGCTGCGGCACGAGCAGGCCGTCCGCCTCGCGCAGGAGCTGCTGGCGCTGCTCGACGAGCTGCAGACCGAGGAGGTCGAGCTCGACGCCCTCGACCGGCTGGTGCCCGAAACGCTCGCGACGCACTGGCAGGAGACCCTGAAGTTCCTGGCGGTGCTGCGCGAGGCCTGGCCCGGGCTGCTCGCGGCCGAGGGGGTACTCGAGCCGGCGCGTCGCCGGGCCCGGCTGCTCGACGCGCTCGCCGGGCGCTGGTCGCGCGCCGCCCCGCCCGGCCCGGTCGTGGCGGCCGGCATCGTCGGGACGATCCCGGCCGTGGCCCGCCTCCTGGCGGTGGTGGCACGGCTCGCCGACGGCCTCGTCGTGCTGCCGGGCCTCGACCTCGGGCTTGCCGAGGCCGACTGGCGGGCGCTCGGCCCGAGCCACCCGCAGCACGGCCTCAAGGCCCTGCTCGAGCGGATCGGCGTGCCGCGCGACGCGGTCGCGGCCTGGCCGGCACCCGGCGCGATCGACCGGGCGCCGCTCTGGCGGGCGGTCACCGCCCCGTCCCGGTCCGAGCCGGCCGCGGCGAGCGGCCCGGCCGACCTGCCCGAGGCGGCGCTCGCCGGCCTCGAGCTGGTCGAGGCCGAGGACCTCGCCCAGGAGGCGCTCGAGCTGGCGCTCCGCCTGCGCGAGGCCCTCGAGACCCCGGGCCGGCGCGCCGTGCTCGTCACCGCCGACCGCAACCTCGCCCGCCGGGTCGCGGCCGAGCTCGCCCGCTGGCATATCGCCGTCGACGACAGCGCCGGCACGCCGCTCGACCAGACCCCACCCGGCAGCTTCCTCCTCCTGACCGCGCACCTGCTCGTGGCCGAGGCGCCGCCGGTGGCACTGCTCGCGGCACTCAAGCACCCGCTCGCCCGCGGCGGCCGGGCCGGCGGCGACTTCCGCCGTCACGTCCGCGCCCTCGAGCGCGGCCTCCTGCGCGGCCCGCGCCTCGCCGGTGGCCTGCCCGGCCTGCGCGCCGAGCTGCTCCGGCGCCGCGACGACCGGCGCTGGCCGGCGCCGGTGCCGCCCGCCGAGCTCGTGGCCTGGCTCGACCCCCTGCTGGCTGCCGCCGGGCCGGCGCTCGAGCTCGTCGCCCACGGCAGCGCCGACCCGATCGCCCTGCTCGACGCGCAGCTCGGCTTCGCCGAGGCGCTCGCCGCCGACGAGACCGGCGATCCCTCCGAGCTCTGGGCGCGCGAGGCCGGGGTCGCGCTCGCGAGCTTCCTGGCCGAGCTCCGCGAGGCGCTGCCGGCGCTCGGGCCGGTGCCGGTCTCGGCCTGGCCGGCCCTCCTCGCCCAGACGATGGCCAGCCGCTCGGTCCGCCGCCGGGCCCCGGGCCACCCCCGCCTCGCGATCCTGGGCAGGCTCGAGGGCCGGCTCGCCAGCGCCGACCTCGTCCTCCTGGGCGGGCTGGTCGAGGGCGCCTGGCCGCCCGCCCTCGAGGCCGGCCCGTGGCTCAACCGCGCGATGCGCCGGACCCTCGGCCTGCCGGCGGTCGAGCAGGCGCTCGGCATCGCCGCGCACGACCTCGTGCAACTGGCCTCGGCGCCGACCGTGGTGCTCTCGCACGCCCGCAAGGACGAGGCCGGCCAGCCGACCACCGCCTCGCGCTGGCTGGTCCGCCTGCAGGCGGTGCTCGCCGGCCGCGGGCTGGACGGCCGGATCGCCCCCCCGCCCGCCCGGCGGCGCTGGCCGCGGCTGCTCGACGAGCCTCCCGGCACCGGCTGGCCGCGGCCGATCGCGCGGCCGGCGCCGCGCCCGCCGCTGCGGCTGCGGCCCCGCGAGCTCTGGGTCAGCGACCTGCGCGACCTGGTGCGCGACCCCTATGCGGTCTACGCCCGGCGCATCCTCGGCCTCCTGCCGCTCGAGCCGCTCGACGCCGACCCCGGCGCCGCCGAGCGCGGCCAGCTCCTGCACCGGGCCCTGCAGCGCTTCGTCGAGGCGCTCGCCGAGGCGCCGGGCGAGGAGCCCGTGGCCCTCTTGCTGCGGCTCGGGCGCCGGCTGTTCGAGACCGAGGACCATCGCCCGCAGATCGGCGCCCTCTGGTGGCCGCGCTTCGAGACGGTCGCCGGCTGGATCGTCGCCTTCGACCGGGCCCGGCGGGCCGAGGCGGTGCGGATCCTGGCCGAGCTCGAGGGCGAGCTCGGCTTGAGCGCACCGGCCGGCCCGGTGCGGATCCGCGCCCGCGCCGACCGCATCGAGGTCGGCCGCGACGGCAGCGTCGCGATCCTGGACTACAAGTCCGGCGGCCTGCCCAGGCGGCAGGACGTCCTGAGCGGCCTCGAGCCGCAGCTGCCGGTCGAGGCGCTGATCGCCGAGGCGGGCGGGTTCGCGGGCGTGCCGGCCGCGACCGTGCGCGAGCTGGTCCATCTGAGCCTGCGCGGCGGCGAGCCGCCCGGCGCCGAGCAGCCGATCGAGCTGACCGCCGAGCTGCGCGAACAGACCCGAGGCGGGCTCCTGCGGCTGCTCGCCCATTTCGACGACCCGGCGACCGCCTACGTGGCGGTACCGCGGCCGGAGATCGCGCCGCGGGCGGGCGCCTACGAGCATCTGGCGCGGGTGCGCGAGTGGCGCGGCGCCGAGGCGGAGGGCGACACCGCTTGAGCACGCCGCCGACCGCGGCGCAGCGGCGTGCCGCCGACCCGGCCGGCTCGGTCTGGGTCACGGCCAACGCCGGCACCGGCAAGACCCGGGTGCTGACCGACCGCATCCTGCGCCTGCTGCTGGCCGGGGCCGACCCCGAAGGGATCCTCGCCATCACCTTCACCAAGGCCGCGGCCGCCGAGATGACCGAGCGGGTCGAGCGCCGACTGGCGGGCTGGTCGAGCGCCGCCGCGCCGGCGCTGGCGGCCGATCTCGACGAGCTGCTCGGCCGACCGCCCGAGGCGGGGGAGCTCTCGCTGGCGCCGCAGCTCCTCGGCCGCGTCCTCGAGCTGCCGCGCGGCCTGGCCGTCCAGACCATCCACGCGCTCGCCGGCTCGCTCCTGCGCCGGTTCCCGCTCGAGGCGGCGGTGCCGCCGCACTTCACCACGATCGACGAGCGCACCGCCGCCGAGCTCCTGGCCGAGGCCCGGGGCGAGGTGCTGGCGCGGGCCCGCGGCGACCTCGGTCCCCTCGGCCGGGCGGTGGCCAACCTCGCGATCTGGCTCGCCGACGGCTCGATCGCCGAGGCCCTGGCCGAGCTGGTCGGCGAGCGGCTGCGGCTCGAACGCGCGCGCGAACGCGAGGGCGGGCCCGACGGGCTCGTGGCGGCGATCGGCCGGGCGCTGCGGGCGCCCGAGGGGCTGGCACCCGGCCAGATCGTCGAGCGCGCCTGCGCCGACGGCGAGGCGGACGCCGACGCGCTCGCCCGCGCCGTTCCGGTCCTGGCTGAGAGCGGCAGGAACGGCCCCGAGCACGCCCGCCGGCTCGCGGCCTGGCTCGGGGCGACCCCGGCCGACCGCGTCCGCCTCTATCCCGAGTACAAGCGTGTCTTCCTGACCGCGGACGAGGACGGCGGCGCCAAGGGTCGGCAGCGCCTGCTCCTCAAGGCCGATGCCGAGCGCCATCCCGAGGCCCAGGCCGCGCTCGCCCGCGAGCAGGCGCGGCTGCTCGAGGTCGAGGACGCCCACCGCAACGCGCTCCTCGCCGCCAAGACCGCGGCGCTCCTGACCGTGGCCTTCGCCGTGCTCGACGGCTACGCGGCGCGCAAGGCCCGCGCCGCGGCGCTCGACTACGACGATTTGATCGACCGGGCGCTGCGGCTGCTCGAGCGGTCCGAGGCGCGCGCCTGGGTGCTCTACAAGCTCGACGCGCGGATCGAGCACGTGCTGGTCGACGAGGCGCAGGACACGAGCCCGGACCAGTGGGCGCTGGTCGAGCTCCTGGCCGACGAGCTCCTGGCCGGCGAGGGCGCCGACCGGCGGCCGCGCACGCTGTTCGTGGTCGGCGACGAGAAGCAGTCGATCTTCAGCTTCCAGGGCGCCGACCTCGCGAGCTTCCGGGCGGCGCGCGGGCGGATCGGGGCGCGCGCCCGCGCCGCCGGCCTCGCCTTCGCCGAGGAGACCCTCGAGCGCTCGTTCCGCTCGACGCCCGCGGTCCTCGAGCTGGTCGACGCGGTGCTGCGCCTGCCCGAGATGGCCGCCGGCATCGGGCCCGGGCCGGTGCGCCACGAGAGCGACCGCCAGGGCCAGCCGGGCGAGGTGGTGCTCTGGCCCCTGGCCGAGGCGCCCGACCGCGACGGCCCGCCCGAGCCCTGGCCGCTGCCGGACCGGCCGCGCACGCTGCGCGAGCCCGAGCAGCTCGTCGCCGAGGCGATCGCGCGGACCGTGCGCGGCTGGCTCGACCGCGGCGAGCGGCTGGAGGCGACCGGCCAGCCGATCCGGCCGGGCGACGTCATGGTGCTGGTGCAGCGCCGCACCACCCTGCAGGAGCGCGTCCTGCGGGCGCTGCAGCGGCTGCGGGTGCCGGTGGCGGGCGCCAGCCGCCTGGCGCTCGACGAGCATCTGGCGGTGCAGGACCTGCTGGCGCTGGCCCGAACCCTGCTCCTGCCCGAGGACGACCTGACGCTCGCCTGCCTGCTCAAGAGCCCGCTCCTCGGCCTCGAGGAGGACGACCTTCTGGGGCTCGCCGCCGAGCGCGGCCGGACGAGCCTGCTCGAGCGGCTGCGCGAGCGGGCCGCCCTGGACGCTCCGGGCGGCCGCCTGCGGACCGCCTATGCGCGGCTCGAGGGCTGGCTCGAGCGGGCCGACTTCATGCCGCCCTTCGAGCTCCTCACCTGGATCCTCGGGGCCGATGGCGGCCGCCGGCGGCTGCTCGAGCGGCTCGGCCCGGACGCGCTCGAGCCGATCGAGGCGCTGCTCGGCCAAGCACTCGCCTACGAGCAGGGCCACCCGGCCTCGCTCGAGGGGCTGGTCCACTGGCTCGGGCTCGGCGGCACCGAGCTCCGGCGCGACGCCGAGCGGCCGCGCGACGCCGTGAGCGTCCTGACCGTGCACGGCGCCAAGGGCCTCGAGGCTCCGATCGTGTTCCTGGCCGATGCCGGCCCCTATGCCCGCGCCCGCACCGGCCGGCTGGTCTGGGGCCCGGCGACCCTCGACGGCGGCGGCCCCGAGCTGCCGTTCTGGCGCGCCGGCGCCGCCCAGCGCGATCCGCTCACCCGGCGTCACGTCGCCGAAGCGACCGCCCGCGAGCGGGCCGAGAACCTGCGCCTGCTCTACGTCGCGCTGACCCGCGCCCGCGACCGGCTGATCGTCACCGGTCGCAGCCCGCGCGGCGGCCGGGCCGCCGGGGAGGTCGCCCCGGAGGAGGCGGGGGCGGACCGCTGGCCCTCCTGGCACGAGCTCCTCGGCCGGGCGCTGCGCAGCCTGCCCGGGGTCCGGGACGTCGATCCGGGGCTCGGCGACGGCTTTCCGGGCCGAGCCCTCCTGCTGCGCCGGGGCGAGGCCGCGCCCGCGGCGGTCGCCGACCGCCCGGCGACCGTGACCGCGCCGCTGCCGGGCTGGGCCTCGGCCCCGGCGCCGCCCGAGCCGGTGCCGCCACGGCCGCTGGCACCCTCGGCCGCGGGCCTCCCGGCCGAGCCCGCCGCCACGTCGCCCCGGGGCGCCGCCGCCGCCCGCCGCCGGCGCCTCGGCAGCGCCCTGCACCGTCTGCTCGAGCTCCTGCCGGCGCTCCCGCCGGCCGAGCGCGAGGCCGGGCTGGCGCGCGGCCTCGATCTCCTGGCGGGCGATCTCCCCGACGCCGACCGGGCCTGGCTCGCCGAGCGCTGCCGCGCGCTCCTGGCCGACCCGGCGCTGGCCACGCTCTTCGGCCCCGACGGCCGCGCCGAGCAGGCGATCGTGGGCGTGGTCGGGGGCGTCGCCGTGAGCGGCCAGGTCGACCGGATGGTCGTGACCCCGGGCGAGGTCCTGGTGGTCGACCTCAAGACCGGCCGGCCGCCGCCCGGCGGCGCCGCCGCGACCCCGCTCGCCCATCTCCGGCAGCTGGCTCTCTACCGCGAGCTCTTGGCGCGCCGGTTCGCGGACCGCCCGGTCCGCTGCGGTCTGCTGTGGGCCGAGACCGGCGAGCTCGTCTGGCTCGACCCGGCGCTCCTGACCGGCGCCCTGCCGCCCCCACCTTGACGCTGCCGCGGGTGCATCCTTAGCTACATGGGCGATGCGGGCGCCGCCCCGCCGTGCAACCACGACGGAACACGTCCATGTCGGTGCTCCATGCGAGCGACACCAGCTTCGAGAAGGACGTCCTCAAGGCCGATCGCCCTGTGGTCGTCGACTTCTGGGCCGAGTGGTGCGGCCCCTGCAAGATGATCGCACCCTATCTCGACGACATCGCGAACGAGCTCGGCGAGCGCGTCCAGGTCGTCAAGGTCAACATCGACGAGAACCCGCTCACACCCACCAAGTACGGCGTGCGCGGCATCCCGACCCTCATGGTCTTCAAGAACGGCGCGGCCGTGGCCACCAAGGTGGGGGCCCTGCCCAAGCGCCAGCTGCAGGACTGGATCGAGCAGAGCGTCGCCTGACCGGCCGGCCGGCCGCCTCCGCGGCCGGCCGCCACCGCCTTGGCGCGGATTTCCGAGAGCGTGGTGCGCGGGGTGATCGTCTCGGGGTCGATCACGAGCTCGACGAGCGCCGGGCCCGGATGCGCGAGCGCGGCGCGGAGCGCCGGCTCGACCTCGGCGGTCCGCGTCACGCGCTCGCCGAAGCAACCGAACGCGCGGGCATAGGCCGCGAAGTCCGGGTTGACGAGTTCGGTGCCCGAGACCCGGGCCGGGAACTCGCGCTCCTGGTGCATGCGGATCGTGCCGTACATGCCGTTGTTGACGACCAGCACCACGGGCCCGCGCAGCCCGTACTGGACCGCGGTCGCGAGCTCCTGGCCGGTCATCAGGAAGCAGCCGTCGCCGGCGAAGCACACCACCGACCGCTCGGGGTGGACGAGCTTGGCGGCGATCGCGGCCGGCAGGCCGTAGCCCATCGAGCCCGAGGTCGGCGCCAGCTGGGTGCGGAACGGCCCGTAGCTGTGGAAGCGGTTCGGCCAGGCGCAGTAATTGCCGGCGCCGTTGGTCACGATCGCGTCGCGCGGCAGGAGCTCGGCCAAAACCCGCATCACCTCGCCCATCTGCAGCTCGCCCGGGTGGCGCGGCGGGGTCCGCCAGGCGAGGTAGGAGGCGCGCAGCCGGGCGCGGTCCTCGGCCCAGGCCGGGGCCCCGGCCGGTGGGGCCAGGGCGGCGAGTGCCGCGGCCGCGGCCGCCATGCTGGCGCAGATCGCGAGCTCGGGCGCGTAGACCCGGCCGAGTTCGGCCGGATCGGGGTGGACGTGGACGAGCGGCACCCCCGGATGCGGCACGCCCAGGAGCGTGTAGCCCTGGGTGGTCATCTCCGAGAGGCGCGAGCCGAGCACGAGCAGGAGGTCGGCCGCGCGGATCCGCTCGACCAGCGCCGGGTTCGGGGCGATCGCGATGTCGCCCACGTAGCAGCGATGCTCGTTGTCGAGCAGGTCCTGGCGGCGGAAGCCGGCCGCCACCGGCAGGTCGAACGCCTCGGCGAAGCGGGCGAGGTCGGCGCACGCCCCGGCCGTCCAGCCGCTGCCACCGACGATCACGAACGGTCGCCGGGCGTCGGCCAGAAGCCCGCGCAGCCGCGCGAGCTTGAACGGGTCCGGCCAGATCTCGACCGAGCTCCAGGCGGAAGCGTCGGCCACCGTCGCGCGCTGGTGCAGCACGTCCTCGGGCAGCGCCAGCACGACCGGCCCCTGGCGCCCGGCGAGCGCCGTCGAGACCGCGTGCTGGACCAGCTCCGGGATCCGCTCGACCCGGTCGATCTCGGCGGTCCACTTGGCGATGCCGGAGAACATCCGCCGGTAGTCGACCTCCTGGAAGGCGTCGCGCTCGCGGGTGGCGCTGTCGATCTGGCCCACGAACAGGAGCATGGGCGTGCTGTCCTGCTGCGCCACGTGCACGCCGGCGGCGGCGTTGGTGGCGCCGGGGCCGCGGGTGACGAAGGCCACCCCCGGCCGGCCGGTGAGCTTGCCCACCGCCTCGGCCATCATCGCCGCCCCGCCCTCCTGGCGGCAGACCACGAAGCGCGGCCGGTTGCGGCCGTGGAAGCCGTCGAGGGCCGCGAGATAGCTCTCGCCCGGCACGCCGAAGCAGAGATCGACGCCCTGCGCCTCGAGCTGATCCACGAGGATCCTGCCGCCGTGCCGCTCGCCGCCCGTCATGCCGCCCGCCCCTCCGCCGCGTCCGGCGTCGGGATAGCGCCTCGGCGGCGCCGCGGCCAGCGCGTCGAGAGCGGCCCGTCCGGCCGCTCAGAAGGCGGCGCAGGTCCCGGCGAGG
This sequence comes from uncultured Geminicoccaceae bacterium, assembly GCA_964504655.1. Lineage (GTDB taxonomy): Bacteria > Pseudomonadota > Alphaproteobacteria > Geminicoccales > Geminicoccaceae > JANXAZ01. Next base: position 9,441 of record CAZDFD010000024.1, on the reverse strand, counting down.
CTGCCCGTGGTGACGCACAGGGTGCCCGGGGGGCAGCCCTTGTTGGGCGCGGTCGAGCTCGGCTCGCAGGCGACCACGCAGCGGCCGAGCGGTGCCTTGCAGACCGTCCCGGCGGGGCAGTCGGCGGTGCTGGTGCAGGTCGGGCCGAGGCCGGTCGAGCCGCCGCCCCCCGGCGCCGGCTGCGGTGTCGTGCAGCGCCGGTCGAGGCAGCGCTCGGGGCTCGCGCAGTCATCGTTGCTCAGGCAGCGCCCGGGGGCCTTGCGGCAAGCGCCGCCCCGGCACCCCTCGACCTCGGCGATGCAGTCGGCGTCGGAGTTGCACGGCTCGAGGTTGCAGCCGCCGACCGCATCGCGGCAGCCGCGGCACTGGCCGAGGTCGATCCGCGGCAGCCGCCACAGCCAGCCGTCGTGGCAGAGGAAGCCGAACAGGCCGCAGTCGCCGGACAGGAGCTCGCAGGTCCGGCCGGGGCCGCAGGTCGGGTTCGGGTCGTGGAGGTCCGGATCGCAGCGCAGCCGGGCGTCCTGCGCGGCGAGGCGCGCCGGCCCGAGCACGAGGACGAGCGCGAGCACGGCCAGCGCGCGCGCCGCCGGCCGGCGAGCCAGGGTCCACCGCATCGAGGCCCTCCCACTGCCACGTGGCATCTGAGCCCAACGCGCGGACCGAGGCAAGGCGCGGGCGCCGGCGGCTTCCCGGGACGCCGGGCTCCGCTAAGATCGGGCGCGCGAGGAGGAGGCGATGTCCGAGCCGATCGAGCTGCTCTACGGGCGCGGGACCCTCAGGGTGACCCCGCCGCCCGGCTGCGTGCCGACGATCGTCCGCAAGCGGCCGATGCCGGTGCTCGAGGATCCCGCGGGCGCCGTCGCCCGGGCACTCGATCGGCCGATCGGCTGCCCGCCGATCGCCGAGCTCGCGCGCGGCCGCCGCTCGGCCTGCATCCTGATCTGCGACATCACCCGCCCGGTCCCGAACCACCTGTTCCTCAGGCCGCTGATCGAGCGCCTCCTGGCCGCCGGCGTGCCGCGCGACGGCGTCACGGTCCTGGTCGCCACCGGGCTGCACCGCCCGGCCGGGCTGGAGGAGCTGGCCGAGATCGTGGGCGATCCCTGGGTCCTGGCGAACGTGCGGGTCGAGAACCACGAGGCCACCCGCGACGCGGACCACGTGCTCTTGGGCCGCACCCCCGGCCGCGGTACGGTCGTCCGCCTCGACCGGCGGCTGGTCGAGGCCGAGCTCAGGATCGCCACGGGCCTCGTGGAGCCGCACTTCATGGCCGGCTGGTCGGGCGGCCGCAAGGTGATCGCCCCGGGCGTCGCCCACGCCGAGACCATCACGACCTTCCACAACGCCGCCTTCATGAGCCATCCGCGGGCCGCGAGCTGCGTGCTCGACGGCAACCCGCTGCACGAGGAGCAGCTCGCCATCGTCGGCATGCTGGGAGGTGCCCTCGCCCTCAACACGGTGATCGACGAGCACCGGCGGCTCGCCTTCGTCGACTTCGGCGAGATCGTGGCGAGCCACCTCGAGGCGGTGGCGTTCGTCGAGCGCTTCGCCAAGGTCGAGCTCGGCCGGCGCTTCCGCACGGTCGTCACCTCGGCCGCCGGCTACCCGCTCGACAAGACCTACTACCAGACGGTCAAGGGCATGGTCGGGCCTCTGGGCATCCTCGAGCCGGGCGGCGAGCTCCTGGTCGCCTCGGCCTGCTCGGAGGGGCTCGGCTCGCCGCACTTCGCCCGGGCCCAGCAGCGGCTGGTCGAGCTCGGGGTCGAGGGCTTCTGGCGCAGCATCGAGGGGAAGCCGCACGCCGACATCGACGAGTGGCAGACCCAGAAGCAGCTCGAGCCGATGCGTGCCGGCCGGGTCCGGCTCTACACCGAGGGGCTCGACGCGGCGGCGCGCCGGCTCACCGGCGTCGAGCTCGTGGCCTCGCTCGAGGCCGCGCTCGCCGAGGCGGTCGCCCGCCAGGGCGATCCGAATGTGGCCTTCGTGCCCGAGGGACCCTACGTGGTGCCGGTCCACCGTGCCGGCTGAGGCCCCGAGCCACGTCCATCTCGATCCCGTCGGGGGGGTGGCGGGCGACATGTTCGTGGCGGCGCTGTGCGCCGCCCGCCCCGACCTCGAGCCGGCCTTGCAGGAGGCCCTGGCCGGGGCCGGGCTGCCCGAGGGGGTGCGCGCCCGTCTCGTGCCCGACCGACGCGGTGGCCTCGCCGGGACGCGCTTCCTGGTCGAGATCGGGCGACCGGCGCCGGCCTCGGGCGAGCTCCGGGCGATCCTGGCGCGGCTCGAGGCCGCGGCCCTGGCCGCGCCTGTGCGCCGCCGCGCCGCCGCCCTGTACCGGCGGCTGGGCGAGGCCGAGGCCGCGGTCCACGGCGTGCCGCTCGAGCGGGTGCACTTCCACGAGATCGCCGACTGGGACACCTGGGCCGACATCGTCGCGGCCGCGGCCCTGATCGAGGCGCTCGGCGAGGTCCGCTGGTCGTGCGCCCCCCTGCCCCTGGGCTCGGGGCTGGTCGCCACCGCGCACGGGCTCCTGCCGGTCCCGGCGCCGGCCACGCTGCGCCTGCTGGGCGATCTGCCGGTGCACGACGACGGCCTGCCCGGCGAGCGGGTGACCCCCACGGGTGCCGCCATCCTGGCCGAGCTCGCGCCGGCGGCGCGGCTGCCCGACCGGCCGCTCCGGCTGCTCGCCGCCGGCCACGGGCTCGGCGCGCGCGAGCTCCCCGGCCGGCCGAACCTCCTGCGCGCCCTGGTCCTGGCCGAGGCCGCGCCGGAGTGCGCCGGCGACGAGCGGATCGCGGTGCTGCGCTTCGAGCTCGACGACCAGCCGGCCGAGGACCTGGCGCTCGGCCTCGAGCGGCTGCGCGCCCACGCCGACGTGCTCGATCTCTGCCAGTGGGCGGTGGTCGGCAAGCGCGGCCGGCTCGCGAGCGCCGTCCAGGTCCTCTGCCCGGCGGCGGCGGCGGACGCGGTCGCCGAGGCGTGCCTCGCCGAGACCGCCACGCTCGGGGTGCGGATCGCCCTCGCGCGGCGCCGCCGGCTCGCCCGCGAGAGCCTCGCCGTCGAGGCCGAGGGCCTGGCAGTGCGGGTCAAGCGCGCCCAGAGGCCGGACGGCGCCCCGACCGCCAAGGCCGAGCTCGCCGATTTGGCCGCGAGCGGGCTCGATCTGGCCGGCCGGAGCCGGCTGCGGCGCCGCGCCGAGGAGCGCGCCCTCGAGGAGGACGGATCCTGAGCGGCGAGGCCCGGCTTCGCCGGCTCCTGGCCGGCTTCGACCGGCTCGCCGTGGCGGTCAGCGGCGGGGTCGACAGCACCACGCTCGGCGTGCTGGCGCACCGACTGCTCGGCCGCCGCGTGCGGCTCGTGCACGCGGTCTCGCCGGCGGTGCCGGCGGAGGCCACCGAGCGGGTCGTGCGCCACGCCGCGCGCGAGGGCGCCGAGCTCCGCCTGGTCGACGCCGGCGAGCTCGCCGACCCGCGCTACCGCGCCAACCCGATCGACCGCTGCTTCTACTGCAAGACCGACCTCTACGCCGCGATCGGGCGGCTCTGGGACGGGCCGATCGCCTCCGGCACCAACACCGACGATCCGGGCGAGTTCCGGCCGGGGCTGCGCGCCGCGGCCGCGGCCGGCGTCCGCCATCCCTACCTCGAGGCGGGCCTCGACAAGCGCGCTGTGCGGGCGCTCGCGCGCGCGCTCGGCCTCGCCGATCTGGCGGAGCTGCCGGCCTCGCCCTGCCTCGCGAGCCGGCTCGAGACCGGGATGCCTGTGACCCCCGAGCGGCTCGGGCTCGTGGCCGCGGTCGAGCGGCGGCTGGCCGAGCGGCTCGGGCCGGGCGACCAGCGCTGCCGGGTGCGCGCCGACGGCATCGAGATCGAGCTCGACGGCGCCCGGCTGGCCGGGCTCGCCGAGGCCGAGCGCGCCGCACTCCTGGCCGAGGTCGAGGCGGTCCTGGCCGCGGCCGGGGTGCGGGCGCCGCTGCGCCTCGGATCCTACCGCCGCGGCAGCGCCTTTCGTACGGACCCGCGCGCTTGACCCGGGCGTTCGTCCACGATGTCGACCGGGCCGAGCGGATCGGCCTGCCCGAGGCGATCCTGTGCGCCAGCAAGAGCCCGGGCCAGCTCGCCCCGATCGTCGAGGAGCTCCTCGCCGCGGGCACGCCCGCCCTCCTGACCCGGCTCGGGGCCGAGCAGCTCGCGGCCCTGCCGGCCGAGCTCGCCCGGCGGATCGACTACGATCCGCTCTCGCGCACGGGCCTCCTCGGCCGCCCGCCGCCGCCCGCGGGCCCGGCGCGGGTGGCGGTGGTGACCGCCGGCACGGGCGATCTGGGCGTGGCCGGCGAGGCGGTCCGCACGCTCGCCTTCCACGGCGAGGCCGCGAGCCTCGAGGCCGACCTCGGCGTCGCCGGCCTCTGGCGGCTGCTCGAGCGGCGCGAGGCGCTCGCCGCCTTCCCGGTGGTCATCGCCTGCGCCGGCATGGAGGGGGCGCTGTTCAGCGTGCTCGGCGGTCTGGTCCCGGGGCTCGTGATCGCCGTGCCGGTGTCCGGGGGCTACGGCGTCGCGGAAGGCGGCCGCGCCGCGCTCGCGAGCGCGCTCGCGAGCTGCGCCCCGGGCGTGGTCGTGGTCAACGTCGACAACGGCTACGGTGCCGCCTGCGCGGCGCTGCGGGCGCTGCGCCGTCCGGCCCGAGTCCCGGGGTCGACCGGGCGATCCTAGAGGTCGACCGGGAACCGCGGGATCGCGGTGGTCCGGTTGACCTGGGCGTTGAGCAGGAGGCCCAGCCCGAGCATGACGGTGAGCATCGCCGTGCCGCCGTAGGAGACGAGCGGCAAGGGCACCCCCACGACCGGGATCAGGCCGGTCACCATGGCGACGTTGATCAGCGCGTAGAGCGCGTAGTTGCAGGTGACGCCGGCCGCCAGGAGCCGGGTGAACTGGCTCTCGGCCCGGAGCGCCACGGCGAGCCCGGCGAGCGCCACGGCGAGCACGAGCGCGAGCACCACGAGCGCGCCCACGAGGCCGGCCTCCTCGGCCAGCATGGTGAAGGCGAAATCGGTGTGCTTCTCGGGCAGGAAGCTCAGCTGCGCCTGGCTGCCCTGGAGGTAGCCCCGGCCCCAGACTCCGCCCGAGCCGATCGCGATCTTGGACTGGATGATGTGGTAGCCCGAGCCCAGGGGATCGCTCTCGGGGTCGAGGAAGGTGAAGACGCGCTGGCGCTGGTAGTCGTGCAGCTGCGACCAGGCGACCGGGAGCGCGGCGGCGGCGAGACCGCCCGCGAGCAGGAACTTCCAGAGGGCCACGCCGCCCAGGAACAGCATGGCGACGCCGACCGTCCCGAGCATCACGGCGGTGCCGAGGTCGGGCTGCTTGAGGACCAGCGCCACCGGCACGAGGATCATGAGCACCGGCGGCAGCAGGACCAGCGGCCGACGCACCTCCTCGAGATAGGCGGCGTGGAAATAGCGGGCGAGCGCCAGGACGAGGGCCAGCTTCATGAGTTCGGAGGGCTGCAGCTGGACGACGCCGAGGTCGATCCAGCGCTGCGCCCCCTTGCTGATCTCGCCCGCCACCTCGACCGCCACGAGGAGCGCCAGCACGATCGCATAGGCCGGATAGGCCGCCCGGAACAGGCGGCGGATGTCGAGCACGGCGAGCGCGAGCGCGAGCCCGAGCATGGCGGCGAGGCGGGCGCCGTGGCGGACCGCCCAGGGGGCGTGCGAGCCGCCGGCGGCCGAGTAGAGGAGGCCGTAGCCGATCAGCCCGAGCAGCGCCACGAGCGCCACGAGCGGCCAGCTCACGAGCGCCAGGCGCTCGCCGAGCGTGGGGCCGGCCGTCGGTCCGAGCCGCGCCGCCGCCATCAGGCTCGCTCCGCCAGGTCGAGCCGGCGCGGCGGCCCGTCGGCCGGCGGCTCCAGCCGCAGCGCCCGGACCATGATGTCGCGCGCGACGGGCGCCGCGGCCTTGGCGCCGCTCTCGCCGTGCTCGACGATCACCGCCACGGCGATCCGCGGCCGGTCGTGCGGCGCGAAGGCGACGAACAGCGCGTGGTCGCGCTCCTCGCGCGGCCGGTCCTTGCGCTTGTGCGCGCCGACCGCGCGCTCGGCCTTGCTGATGCGCCGCACCTGCGAGGTGCCGGTCTTGCCGCCCATGAACACGCCGGGCAGCGGCAGGGCCGCGGCCTTGGCGGTGCCACGCGGGCCGTTGACCACCTCGTGCATGCCCCGGAGCACCAGCTCGAGGTTGGCGCGGCCGAGGCCGAGCGACGGCGCCGGGTCGCCCTGACCCTCGCTCACATGGGCGTGCCGCCCGCGTACGATCCAGGGGTGCACGGCGCGGCCGCCGTTGCACAGGCGCGCGGTCATGACCGCGAGCTGCAGGGGCGTGGCGCTGACGAAACCCTGGCCGATGCCGCAGACGAGGGTCTCGCCCTTCTGCCAGGGCTGGCCGAGCCGCTCGCGCTTCCAGCGGCTGGTCGGCATCAGGCCGGGCTTCTCGCCGGGCAGGTCGATGCCGAGCGGCTCGCCGATGCCGAGCCGGCGGGCCATCGCCGCGAGCGTGTCGATGCCGACCCGCCGGGCGAGCTCGTAGAAATAGACGTCGCAGGACTGGGCGATCGCCTGCACGAGCGCGATGCGGCCGTGCCCGTGCTGCTTCCAGCAGTGGAAGCGGGCGTTGCCGAGGCTCATGTGGCCGGGGCAGAAGACCTCGCTCGTGGCGGTGACGAGGCCGGCCTCGAGCGCCGCCATCGCCGTCACCATCTTGAAGGTCGAGCCGGGCGGGTACTGGCCGCGGATGCACTTGTTGACGAGCGGGTGGCGCGGATCGAGCGAGAGCTGCCGCCAGAGCGCCGCCGACAGGCCGCCGGCGAAGGCGCCCGGATCGTAGGTCGGCACCGAGGCCATCGCCAGGACGGCGCCGCTCGCCACGTCGAGGACCACCGCCGCGGCCGCCTCCTGCTCGGCCAGCCGCTCCATGCAGTAGGCCTGCAGCTCGAGGTCGAGGCTCAGCTGCAGGTCGGCCCCGCTCTGGCCGTCGTTGCGGTCGATCTCGCGGATCTCGCGGCCGATCGCGTTGACCTCGACCCGCGACAGGCCGGCGCGGCCCCTGAGCTCGCGGTCGTAGGCGCGCTCGATGCCGCTCTTGCCGATGCGGAACTCGGGCAGCTTGAGGAGCGGATCGGGGTCGGTGGGCAGCTCGCCGTCGGCGACCGGGCCGACATAGCCCACCACGTGCGCGGTCAATGGCCCGTGCGGGTACTGGCGCAACAGGCCCGAATCGAGCAGCACGCCCGGCAGGTCGGGCGCGCGCACGGCGATCCGGGCGACCTCGTCCCAGGAGAGGTCCTCGCGCACGGTGATCGGCACGAACGGGCGGTGCGCCCGGGCGAGCTGGATCACCTCCTCGATCCGCCGGGCGTCGAGCGGCACGATCCCGGCCAGCGCCTCGAGCACGCGGCGCGGGTCGCGCGCCTGCTCGCGCACGATCCGGACCCGGTAGGTGGGCGCGTTGACGGCGAGCGCCCGGCCGCGGCGGTCGACGATGCCGCCGCGCGGCGGCACCGTCAGACGCTGGTTGATGCGGTTGTCGTCGGCGAGCAGCTGGTAGGTCCCGGCCTCGCGCACCTGGAGCTGCCAGAGCCGGGCGGCGAGCCCGCCGAACAGGGCCACCTGCAGGCCGCCCAGGAGCAGCGCGCGGCGGCGGAAGCAGCGGCTGCGGTCAGCCTCCTGGTACATGCCCGGTCCTCGGCAGGAGGCGGCCGACCGGGGCGAGCAGCCCGGCGACCAGCGGGTAGAGCGCCCAGGTCAGCGCCGCCTCGAGCAGGAACACGCGTGCGGGCACCGGCTGCAGCCAGACCAGGGCGCCGAGCAGCCAGCGCACGAGCCCGACCGCCGCGACCACCGGCAGGAGGAGGAGCCAGGCGCGCCCGAGCGAGCGCTGCAGGGGCCCGCGCGGCACCCGGCGCAACAGCCCCGGCACGAGCAGCAGCCCGACCGCGTGCAGGCCGAGCGGCAGGCCGCCCGCCAGATCGCGCGCCAGCCCGAGCAGGAAGCAGGAGAGCGGCGTCAGGAGATCGGGCCGGCGCACCGTCCAGTGGTAGACGACGGCCAGGGTGAGGAACGGTGCCACGGCCTCGGGCGCCGGCCCCGGCAGCGGCAGGAGGTCGATCGCCACGGCGAGGAGCGCGGTCGCGAAGGCGAGCGAACGCCGGAGCGCCAGGTCGACCCGGTGGAGCGCCGCCTCGCTCATCGCCCGGCGAGCCCGGCGGCGCGCGCCGGCGGCGGCACCGCCTCGACGGTCGGGATGCGGCCCTCGGGCGTCGGCACCGGCTCCGACTCGAGCACGGCCACGAGATCGAGGCGGTCCCAGTCGACCAGCGGCCGCACCAGCACCCGGCGCTCCTCGACATGGACGATCTCGCCGACCGGCAGCCCCGGCGCCAGGAGGCCGCCGCGGCCCGAGGTCAGGACCCGCTCGCCGACCACGAAGGACGGCGCCATCGGCAGGAAGCGCAGCTCCGCCAGGGGCCCGTTGCGGCCCTCGAGGATCGCCTGGTCGCGCGAGCGCTCGACCAGCACGGGGATGCGCGAATTGAAGTCGGTCACGAGCAGCACCCGGGCGCTGCGCTCGCCGACCTCGACCACCCGGCCGACCAGGCCGTAGGCGTCGACCACCGCCATGCCCTTGAGGACGCCGCGGTCGCGGCCGGCGTCGATCAGCCGGGTCTGCACGAACGGACCGCCCGGATCGGCCACGATCCGGGCGGAGGTGCGCCGCCGCGTGCCCGGCGCCGGCGGGATCTCGAGCGCCTCGCGCAGGGCGGCGTTCTGCACGGCCAGCCGGACCGCCTCGTTCTGCCACTGCACGAGCCGCCGGTTCTCCTCGCGCAGCCGGGCGTTCTCCTCCTCGAGGGCGAGCAGCGCGCCGAGCGTCTCGGTGCCGCGGCGCAGCGCCGCCAAGGGGCCGGCGGGCAGCCCGGCGACCGCGGCCACCAGATCGCCGACCCGCTCGGAGAGGTAGCCGAGCAGGCGGATGTCGGCCTTGGTGAGCACGAGCAGCGCCAAGGCCAACCCGGCCAGGAGCCCGATCGACCAGCGCTCGAGGCCGCGCCTGAGGGCGCCGATCGGCCCGCGCTCGCGCCGCTGCCCGGTCACCCCGGTCCGCCCGGCCGGCCGGCCGTCCCGCCGCCGGTCAGTAGGCGGCGTGCAGGACGTGGCGGAGCGACTTCATCTCTTCGAGGCATCGACCGGTCCCGAGCGCCACGCAGGTCAGGGGCTCGTCGGCGAGGCTCACCGGCAGCCCGGTGGCGTGGCGCAGCACGAAGTCCAGATTGCCCAGGAGCGCGCCGCCGCCGGTCAAGACGATCCCCTTGTCGACGATGTCGGCGGAGAGCTCCGGGGCGGTGTGCTCGAGGGCGACCTTGACCGCCTCGATGATGGCGCCGACCGGCTCCG
>CAZDFD010000023.1:0-50896 GCA_964504655.1 uncultured Geminicoccaceae bacterium | reverse complement strand
CCAAGGAGAAGGTCGCCGCCACCTTCGGCTGCTGGACCTCGGTGAGCCGCAAGTCCGTGCTGCCGGTGTTCGAGGAGCTGAACGGCATCCTCTTCTACCCGGTGCAGTACGAGGGCGAGGAATCCAGCCGCAACGTGTTCTACACCGGTGCGGCGCCCAACCAACAGGCGATCCCTGCGGTCGACTATCTGATGGCGCAGGAGAAGGTTCAGCGCTGGGTCCTGGCCGGCACCGACTACGTCTATCCGCGCACGACCAACAAGATCCTCGAGGCCTATCTCAAGTCCAAGGGCGTGAAGCCCGAGGATATCATGATCAACTACACCCCATTCGGTCACAGCGACTGGCAGACGATCGTCGCCGACATCAAGAAGTTCGGATCAGCCGGCAAGAAGACGGCGGTGGTCTCGACGATCAACGGCGACGCCAACGTGCCGTTCTACAAGGAGCTCGCGAGCCAGGGCATCAAGGCGACCGACATCCCCGTGGTCGCCTTCTCGGTCGGGGAGGAGGAGCTGGCTGGGCTCGACACCGCGCCGCTGGTCGGCCACCTCGCCGCCTGGAACTATTTCATGAGCGTCGACACGCCCGAGAACAAAGAGTTCATCGAGACCTGGCACGCCTTCATCAAGAACCCGAAGCGGGTCACCAACGATCCCATGGAGGCGCACTACATCGGCTTCAACATGTGGCTGAAGGCGGTCGAGAAGGCCGGGACCACCGACGCCGACGCGGTGATCGACGCGATGATCGGTGTGGCCGTGCCCAACCTCTCCGGCGGTTATTCGGCGATGATGCCCAACCATCACATCACCAAGCCCGTGCTGATCGGCGAGGTGCAGGCGGACGGCCAGTTCACCACCGTCTGGCAGACCCCCGGCCTCGTCGTGGGCGACGAGTGGTCGGACTATCTCGAGGGCTCGAAGGACCTGATCGCGGATTGGCGGGCGCCGATGAGCTGCGGCAATTTCAACGTCAAGACCGGTAAGTGCGGCGGCGGCGGCTGAGACCGAGACCGCGTGCCTGCACCCGTAAGCCCGGCGGCGGCCGGCTCCCCACCGCCGCCGGGTCTCTCCTCCGCCCGAGGATCGCTCGCCATGCGCGGCCTCGCTTCGGCTCTGACCCTGCTCCTGCTCCTGCTCCTCGACGCCCGACCGACGGTCGGCCAAGGCCTCGAGCCGGCGCTGGCGGTGCTCGCCACGGGCAATCTCGAGGCGACAGAGCGGGCGATCGGCGAGATCGCAGCGAGCGGCGCGGCTCGCGCCGAGACCGTGCTCCGCGCTCTCGCCGACGGTCGGCTCCTGGCCCGTCCGAATGATCCGGCGGTCTATCTGCGCAGCTCCGACGGTCGGGTGATCCGAGCCGCCGACGGCGAGTTTGTCGAGCTTGCAATCTCGAGCTTGCGCCCTGTGCGCATCAACAACCGCATCCGGCGGGCCCTCGAAGGCGCGCTCGGGTCGCTGACCCTGCGCAGCCCGGAGCGAGACCGGCGGCTTGCGGCGGCGGAAGCCCTCTTCGCCCGACCGGATGCGGCGGCGCTCCCGCTGCTCGAGGCGGCACTGGCCGCCGAAGCCGATCCGACCGTCCGCGCCGCCTTCACCCGGGCCCGGGCGGCGATCCTCCTCGAGCATGGTGCCACCTCCCCGGAGCGCGCCGCGGCAGTCGACCTGCTGGCCCAGACCCCCTCGCCGCTCGTGCTGGGCAAGCTCAAGGCGGCGCGGGCCGGGCTCGCGCCCGACGCCGGCAGCGAGCTCGCCGCCACTCTCGATGCGGCGATCGGCGGGGTCGAGGGGCGGCTGCGGCTGCTCGAGTTCGCGCAGACCCTGTTCCACGGGCTGAGCCTGGGCTCGGTACTGCTCCTGGCCGCCGTCGGCCTCGCCGTCACCTTCGGCGTCATGGGCGTCATCAACATGGCGCACGGCGAAATGGTCATGCTCGGCGCCTACGCCACCTGGGCCGTGCAGCAGGCGTTCCGCGCCTGGGCACCCACGCTCCTCGACGCCTCGCTCCTCGTGGCCCTGCCGGCCGCGTTCCTGGCCGCCGCCGTGACGGGCCTCCTGATCGAGCGGCTGGTGATCAGCCGGCTCTACGGCCGGCCGCTCGAAACCCTGCTCGCCACCTTCGGCCTTTCCTTGATCCTCCAGCAGGCGATCCGGCTCGGGGTCGGCGCCACCAACCGTGAGGTCGTGACGCCCTCCTGGATGAGCGGGCTCGTCGAGCCCGTGCCGGGCCTCGCGCTCACCACCAGCCGACTCGTCATCGTCGGCTTCGCGCTCGGCGTGTTCCTGCTGCTCTGGGGCGTGCTCCGCGGCACCCGGCTCGGGCTCGAGATCCGCGCCGTCACCCAGAACCGGCAGATGGCCGAGACGATGGGCATCCGCACGCCGCGGATCGACGCCGCGACCTTCGGTCTCGGCTCCGGGATCGCCGGCCTCGCCGGCGTGGCCCTCGCCCAGCTCGACAATGTGAGCCCGAATCTCGGCCAAGCCTACATCGTCGACAGCTTCATCGTCGTGGTCTTCGGGGGTGTGGGCAATCTCTGGGGCACGCTCGTGGGCGCCCTGAGCCTCGGCCTCGTCAACAAGGCCCTCGAGCCTTTGGCCGGCGCCGTGCTCGGCAAGATCCTCGTGCTCGTGGCCCTCATCCTCTTCATCCAGCGCCGGCCGCAGGGCATCTTCGCCCTGCGCGGCCGCTCCGCCGAGGCCTGAGCGCGTGCGCGCCCGAGTGGGTCTCTGGTCCGCCGGCCTCGCCCTGGCGCTGGCGGTGCCGGTGCTCAATCGCCTCGTGCCCGAGGGCAGCACGCTGCATCTCGCCGATCACCTCGTGCCGCTGTTCGGCAAGTATCTCTGCTACGCGATCCTGGCGCTCGCCCTCGATCTCGTCTGGGGCATGGCCGGGATCCTCTCGCTCGGCCACGGCGCCTTCTTCGCCCTCGGCGGCTACGCCATGGGCATGTACCTCATGCGTCAGATCGGCCCGCGCGGAGTCTACGCCCATCCCGTGCTGCCGGATTTCATGGTGTTCCTGAACTGGCCGGACCTTCCCTGGTACTGGTACGGTTTCGACTGGTTTCCCTTCGCTTTGCTCATGGTAATCCTGGTCCCAGGCACACTCGCCTTCCTGTTCGGCTGGCTGGCCTTCCGATCGCGGGTGAGCGGAGTCTATCTCTCGATCATCACTCAGGCGATGACCTACGCCCTCATGCTTGCCTTCTTCAGAAACGACATGGGCTTTGGTGGTAACAACGGGCTCACCGACTTCAAAGATATCTTGGGCTTTCCCGTCCAAGCAATCGAGACGCGGCTCGCACTCTATCTCTCGTCCGCGCTCACGCTCCTGCTGGCCCTGGCTGCCGTCGCGCATCTCCGCCGCTCGCCCCTGGGCCGGCTCCTGGTGGCTATCCGCGACGGCGAGGCGCGAGCCCGCTTCCTCGGTCACGACACGCTCAAGGCCAAGCTCTCGATCTGGACCGCCTCGGCCGTGCTCGCCGGCATCGCCGGCGCGCTCTACGTGCCGCAGGTGGGCATCATCAACCCCTCCGAGTTCAGCCCGGTGGCTTCGATCGAAATCGCGATCTGGGTGGCGGTCGGCGGCCGCGACACGCTCCTGGGCCCGGTCCTGGGGGCGCTGCTCGTGAACGGACTCAAGACGTGGCTCACCGGCTCGGCACCCGAGCTTTGGCTCTTCGTGCTGGGCGGTCTCTTCGTGCTCGTGACCCTTGTCCTGCCGCACGGCCTCGTGGGGCTCGTCGAAGGGCTGCGCGCATGGCGCCGCCGGCCAGCGCTCGGGTCACCGCCCGAAGCGGAGGCCGCCGACGCGGCCGTGGAGGCCGGCCGTGCCGGCTGAGGCCCCGGGACTGCCGGGCGGCCGGCTGCTCGACCCCGACGTCCTGCTCTATCTGGACGGGGTCACGGTCAGCTTCGATGGCTTCAAGGCCTTGAGCTCACTCTCGCTGCTCCTCGAGGTGGGGGAACTGCGCACGGTCATCGGCCCGAATGGCGCCGGCAAGACCACGATGATGGACGTGATCACCGGCAGGACCCGTCCGGATTCCGGCACCGTGCTCTTCCGGGGTGGCCGCGATCTGACCCGGCTCGACGAGACGGCGATCGCGCGGCTCGGGATCGGCCGCAAGTTCCAGAAGCCCACCGTGTTCGACCGGCTCACCGTTGCCCAGAACCTCGAGCTCGCGGCCCAGAGCGCCTTCGGACTTCTGCGGCTCCTGCGCACCCGGCCCGAACCTGCTCTCGCCCGGCGGATCGAGGAGACGCTCGCGATGGTGGGCCTCGCCGACCTGGCCGGCGCGGACGCGGCGATCTTGAGCCACGGCCAGCGCCAGTGGCTCGAGATCGGTATGCTCCTCGTCCAGGAGCCGCAGCTCCTGATGCTCGACGAGCCGGTGGCCGGCTTGAGCGATGCCGAGACCGAGCGGACCGCGGAGCTGATCCTGGCCCTGAAGGGCCGACACACCGTGCTCGTGGTCGAGCACGACATGCATTTCGTGCGCCTGCTCGGCGCCAAGGTCACGGTGCTGCACGAGGGGCGGGTCCTCGCCGAGGGCTCGCTCGACGAGGTCCAGGCCGACCCGACCGTGGTCGAGGTCTATCTGGGGCGCTGAGCCATGCTCGAGGCGCGCGACGTCCACCTGCACTACGGCGCAAGCCACGCCCTGCGCGGCGTCTCGCTCGAACTCCGGCCGGGCGAGGTGACCTGCCTCCTGGGCCGCAACGGGGTCGGCAAGACCACGCTCCTCAAGGCGCTCCTGGGTCACGCGCCGATCAGCGCCGGCTCGATCCGTCTCGAGGGCCGGCCGATCGAGGCAGAGCCGGCCTGGAAGCGGGCCCGCCTCGGCCTCGCCGCCGTGCCGCAGGGCCGCGAGATTTTCCCCCGCCTGACCGTCGAGGAGAACCTGCTCACGGGTCACGCAGCACTGCGCGGCCGGGCCGAGGAGCCGTTGCCCCTGGCCGAGGTCCAGGCGCTCTTCCCGGTGCTGGCCTCGATGGCCGGGCGGCGCGGCGGCGATCTCTCGGGCGGGCAGCAGCAGCAGCTCGCGATCGGCCGGGCGCTGGTCACCCGCCCCAAGATCCTGCTCCTCGACGAGCCGACCGAGGGCATCCAGCCGAACATCGTGAAGCTGATCGGCGACGTGATCGCCGACCTCGCCCGACGGCGCACCATGGCGATCCTTCTGGTCGAGCAGTATCTCGACTTCGCCCTCGAGCTCGGCCACCGCTTCATGATCATGGAGCGCGGCCGGATCGTGCTCGAAGGGGCACGCGGCACACTCGACCTCGAGGCGGCGCGCCGGCATCTGACGGTGTGACCCGACAAGGTCCTTCGAAGCGGGGACCCGCCCCGGGCAGCAGGTCCGCCGTTGCGCCCCGCGGCCTAGGAGGCTCTTGTCCCAGCAGCCGACCACCTCGGGGGAGATGCTCGGGCTCCGGCAGGCCCCCGGGGATCGGCAGAGCGTCGACAGCGCGGGGTGCCGGTGGGGTCCCCGCTCCGGTGCGCCCGTCGCGCCTGGCCGCGCCGGTCTAGCGGCCTGCGGCAGCGATTCGGTCGGCCAGGGCGACCATGGCCCTGGCCTGGCGGATCGAGGCGATGTCGATCAGGCGGCCGTCGAGCTGGACCGCGCCCTTGCCGGCGCGCTCCGCCTCGACCATCGCGTCGAGGATGCGCCGCGCCTTGGCGACCTCGTGCGCCGGCGGCGTCATGACCTCGTTGGCGAGCGCTACCTGCGCCGGGTGGATCGCCCACTTGCCCTCGCAGCCCAGGGCGGCGGCGCGCCGCGCCTGCACCGTGAAGCCGTCGGCGTCCTTGAAGTCGCCGAACGGGCCGTCCACCGGGCGCAGGCCGTGTGCGCGTGCCGCCACGACCAGGCGGCAGATCGCATAGTGCCAGGGATCGCCCCAGTGCAGCATGCGCGGGCTGTCCGCCTGGGCGTCGGTGAGCACCACGTAGTCCGGGCTCGGGCCGCCGATGCCAGTGGTGCGCGCGCGCGTGCTGGCGGCGTAGTCGGCGACGCCGAAATGCAGGGATTCGTTGCGTGGCGAGGCGCCGGCGATGGCGTCGACGTTCATCATGCCGAGCGCGGTCTCGACGATCAGCTCGAAGCCCACCCGCTTGCTCCGGCCCTTGGCCTGCTCGATCTGGGTCACCAGCATGTCGAGCGCGTAGACGTCGGCGGCGGTGCCCACCTTCGGGATCATGAGCAGGTCGAGGCGCGGGCCGGCCTGCTCCAAGACGTCCACGACGTCGCGGTACATCCAGGGCGTGTCCAGGCCGTTGATCCGCACCGAGAGGCTCTTGGCGCCCCAGTCGATCTCCGAGATCGCCTGGATCACGTTGCGCCGCGCCTGCTCCTTCTGGTCGGGGGCGACCGCGTCCTCGAGGTCGAGGAAGACGACGTCGGCGGCGCTCCTGGCCGCCTTCTCGAACAGCTGCGGCGAGGATCCCGGCACCGCGAGCTCGGAGCGGTTCAGGCGGCTGATGCGCTGTTCGATCTGGGTGAAGCTCATTGCTCAGGGTCCTGCAGCGGACCCCGCCGCCCCCGGATCCGACGACCGCGGGCGAGCGGGTGGTGGGCCTCGACGACCGCGGCCAGGCGATGCGTCTGGACGTGGGTGTAGACCTGCGTGGTGGCGATGTCGGCGTGACCCAACAGCGCTTGCACGGCGCGGAGGTCTGCGCCCCGCTCGAGCAAATGGGTCGCGAAGGCGTGCCGCAGCACGTGCGGCGACAGGCGCGCCGGATCGAGCCCGGCCGCCGGTGCCAGTGCCTTGAGGAGCTGGAGCAGGCGCTGGCGCGTCAGATGGCCGCTCCGGCCGCGCGAGGGGAACAGGAAACGGGCCGAGCGCGGCGCCTCTAGGAAGCCCGTGCGCAGCCCGAGCCAACGGTCGAGGGCGGCGCGGGCCGGGCCACCGACCGGCACGAGCCGCTCCTTGCCGCCCTTGCCGCGCACCAGGAGGTGCGAGCGGTCGGCAGCGAGCGCCGAGAGCGGCAGGCCCACGAGCTCGGAGGCGCGAAGCCCGGTGGCGTAGAGCAGCTCGAGCAGGGTCAAGAGCCGCACGCCAGCCGGGCTCGGATCGGCCCGCGCCGCCTCGATCAACGCCAGCACCTCGGCCTCGCTCAGGAGCCGCGGCAGGGGCGCCACCCGCTTGGGCGGATCGAGTCCCGCCGCCGGGTCGTCCGCGCGCTGGCCCTCCAAATAAAGGAAGCGACAGAAATGACGCAGTGCGGCCAGTCGTCGGGCGAGCGTCGAGGCCTTGAGGCCGGCGGCGCTCTCGGCCTGGAGGAACGCCCTGAGGTCCGCCTCGCTCGCCGCCTCCAGGCTCCGGCCCTGGCCCTCCAGGAACGCCGTCGCCCGGGCGAGGTCGTGGCGATAGGCCTCGAGGGTGTGGCGCGAGGCGCCGCGCTCGACCGCCAGCATCTCGAGGAAGGGCTCGATCAACGCGCCGCCCGCAGTGCGCTCAGCGCGGCAAACGCTCGTCGGGGATGACGAGCTCGACCGGTCGGGTGGGTGGTGGGATATCCCAGGTCAAGAGGAAGATCAGGCCACCCAGGACCAGGATCAGCGGAACGATCAGCAGGAGACGGCGGATCATCGCCATGCCTTGCATCGCCGCCGGCCCGGCCTCATGACTAAGAAACACCGGCGCACGACGGCGCGGGCGGAACGGGACGGGGGCAGAAGGGTTGCCGCCATGCGGTGACCCGGGCTTATATCGGGTGGCTTCGGGCGATTCAACGGCCGGTCGAGGGGGGCAGGGAACAGCTATGGCTGCTCCGGAGCCGCCTGTGCGGTCGGAGGTCGGGGCCGCCGCCCGCATCGTCCTGGTCGGGCTGATGGGTGCTGGCAAGACCTCCGTCGGACGCAGGCTCGCCAAGGCGATGGCGGTGCCGTTCGTCGATGCCGACGAGGAGATCGTCGCGGCCGCCGGCATGAGCATCGCCGACATCTTCGAGGCCTATGGCGAGCCGACCTTCCGCGATCTCGAGCGGCGGGTGATCGCCCGCCTGCTCGACGGGCCGCCCGGCGTGCTGGCGCTCGGCGGCGGCGCGTTCGTCGACCCCGCGACCCGCGCCAGGGTCAAGGAGCGGGCGGTGTCGGTCTGGCTCGACGCCGATGTCGACACGCTCGCGGAGCGCACCGGGCGCAAGCGGGCGGTCCGCCCGCTGCTCCGCGACGGCGACCTGCGCGAGCGGCTCCAGAGCCTGCTCGCAGAGCGCGCGCCGGCCTATGCCGAGGCGGACCATCGCGTGGAGAGCAGCGCCCGGCCGCCCGAGGAGATCGCGCTCGCCATCCTGGGTCTGCTTGAGCGGGGGCGGCGGTGAGCCCACGGACGGTCCACGTGGCGCTCGGCGAGCGCGGCTACGACATCGTGGTCGGCCGCGGCCTGCTCGATCGAGCGGGCGAGCTGCTGGCGCCCGTGCTCGACGGTCCCGAGGCGGTGCTGGTGACCGACAGCAATCTCGTCGCAACCGACTTGCCCGGCAGGCTCGGACGCGCCCTCGAGGCGGGTGGCCTGCGCTACCGGACGATCCTCGTGCCGGCCGGGGAGGCGAGCAAGAGCATGGAGCGCCTCGCCGCTCTGCTCGAGGCGATCCTGGAGGGCGGCGCGGACCGCAGGCTCGCCGTTCTCGCACTCGGCGGCGGCGTCATCGGCGACTTGGCGGGCCTCGCCGCGGCGCTCCTCCTGCGCGGTGTCCCACTGGTGCAGCTCCCCACCTCGCTTCTGGCCCAAGTCGACAGCTCGGTCGGCGGCAAGACGGGGGTCAACAGCCGGCTCGGCAAGAACCTCGTGGGCGCATTCTGGCAGCCGCGCCGGGTGCTGGTCGACGTCGACGCGCTCGCGAGCCTCCCGCGGCGCGAACTCGTGGCGGGCTATGCCGAGCTCGTGAAGCACGCGCTCATCAGGGATGCGGCGCTGTTCGATTGGCTCGAGCGGCACGCGGCGGCGTTGCTGGCCGGCGACCCCGAGATCCGGGTCGAGGCGATCGCCCGCTCGGTGGCGATCAAGGCCCAAGTGGTGGGCGCCGATGAGCGCGAGATGTCGGGCGAGCGCGCGGTCCTCAATTTCGGCCACACCTTCGCACACGCCTACGAGACGCTCACCGGCTACGGCAGCGCTCTGCTCCATGGCGAGGCGGTCGGGCTCGGCATGGCGCAGGCCCTGGCGCTCTCGGCCCGCCTCGGCCGCTGCCCGGCCCGGGACGCCGCCCGCGCCCGTGCCCACCTCGCGTCGGTCGAGCTGCCGATCCGACCCTCGGCCGCCCGCCTCGACGGGTTCGAGCCCGAGCGGGTCCTCGAGGTGATGCGGCGCGACAAGAAGGCCGCCGGCGGTCGGCTCGCCTTCGTCCTCTCGGACGGCATCGGGCGGGCCGGGCTCGCCCGCGACGTGCCCGAGAGCGAGGTGCGCGCGCTGCTCGCCCACGATGGCTGAGAGGCCCGGCCGAGCGGCGTCGTGGCTGGACCGTCGGAGGTCGTCGCCGGCCCGATGACGACGCTCGTCGCGATCCTGATCCTGCTCGCGACCAACGCCTTCTTCGTGGCGGCCGAGTTCGCCCTGGTCCGGGTCCGCCGGCTGCGCCTCGACGAGCTGGCCGAGCGCGGCAGCCGGCGGGCACGGCTGGCGCAGCGCATCCTGCCCAACCTCGAGGCCTACCTGGCGGCCTGCCAGCTCGGCATCACCATGGCCTCGCTCGGCCTCGGCTGGGTCGGCGAGCCGTTCGTCTCGGCGCTGCTCGAGCCGTTGTTCGCCCTCCTGGGCCTCGGTGATCGGCTGCTCCACTCGGTGAGCTTCCTCGTTGGGTTCCTCTTGTTCTCGGCGCTGCACATCGTGGTCGGCGAGCAGGTCCCGAAGACGCTCGCGATTCGCCGCGCCGAGCCGGCGACGCTCTGGATCGCGATGCCGCTCGAAGCGTTCTATCGGATCATGTACCCGCTCAACTGGCTGCTCAACGCCGCGGCGCGCGGGCTGCTGCGACTCCTCGGGGTCGGCGAGGCGGCGCCCGCCGAGGTGGTCTCCTCGACCGAGCTCAGGAGCCTCATCGGCCTGTCGCGGCGGCACGGCACGGTGGCCAAGCACGAGCACGACATGATGGGTGCCGTGCTCGAGCTGGCCGAGGTCGAGGTCGGCTCGGTCATGACCCACCGGCGCGACATGGAGACGCTCGACGCCGACCAGCCGCTGCCCGAGCTTCTGCGCCGGATCCGCGCCTCGACCTTCACCCGCTTCCCGGTGTGGCGCGGCGACCCGGACCAGATCGTCGGCATCCTCGATGCCAAGAGCCTCTTGGGGCTGCTCGACGAGCGCGGCAGGCTGCCCGAGCCCGTGACCCTCGACCAGCTCCTGACCCCGCCCTGGTTCATCCCGGACACGACCGCTCTCTATCAGCAACTCCTGGCCTTCCGGCAGCGACGCCAGCACCTGGCGCTCGTGGTCGACGAGTACGGCACCCTGATGGGGCTCGTGACCCTCGAGGACATCGTCGAGGAGATCGTCGGCGACATCGCCGACGAGCGCGACCGCGAGGCCCCGGGCATCGCGCTCGACCCGGACGGCCGGGCGACGGTCGACGGTCGCACGCCGGTCCGCGATCTCAACCGGCAATGCGACTGGGCGCTGCCCGAGGACGAGGCGGTGACGGTGGCGGGCCTGGTCATGCACGTCGCCCGTCGGATCCCGCGCGAGGGCGAGACCGTGAGCGTCGCCGGCTACCGGATCGAGGTCCTGGAGCGCCGCCGGCATCGCCTGGTACGGCTGCGGATCGGCCCGCCGGCCGAGGCCGAGCCGGCCGCGGCCTGAAGCGCCCCACGGACGAAGCCTACTCGACGAGCCAGGGGCCGAGCGTGTCGCGGACCGCCACCTCGAGCGCGTCGTCGAATTGAGCCAGAAGGTCGGCCGCGAGCGCGCGGGCGCCCTCGTCGCGGGTGGTGACCGCGCTGCCCGCCGGCAGCGACCGTGCGCGCTGCACCGACACCCGCGTCTGGCCGAGCTTGCGGCCGCCGGCCTCGAGGATCCGCAGCCTGACCGCGATCGCCCCCTCCTGGGCGAAGGTCGGCTCGCGCCGCACGAGCCCGGCGACCCCGCCCTGGCGGCCGGCCGCGAGCCGCTCGGTGAGCGCCACCTGCTCGAGCTCGAAGCGGGCGGTCGGCGCGCCGCCCGCGGGCGTCAGCCGGGCCCGCAGCCGCTGCCGCAGCGCCTCGGCCAGCTCGCGCGAGCGCCGTTCGTCGATGAAGTTGGCGACCGGCAGCGGCGGCGGGCCGTCGCCCGCCACGAGCTCGCCCACCGCGAGGCGCAGGGGCGGCCGCGGCGGCCCGCTCGCGGGCGCCGCCGGCTGGCCCGGAGCCTGCGCGGTGCATCCGGCGAGGAAGCTCCCGAGGAGCAGGACCGCACCGCGGCGGTCCACGCGGTCGCGCATCACTGCCTCCGCCCGGCGGTCAGCTCGCGGAGCGCCGCCTCGTCGAAGCTGTAGACCCGGTTGCAGAACTGACAGGTGACCTCGAGCCGCCCGTCCGGCAGGCGCATCTCGGCGAGCGTGGCGGCCGGGAAGCTCCCGAGCATCGTGCGGACGCGCCGCTCCGTGCAGGAGCACCCCGCCACCAGCGGCACCGCCGTGTAAACCCTGACCCCGGTCTCGTGGAACAGCCGATAGAGCACGGTGTCGGGGTCGAGCCCGGGACCGGCGAGCTCCTCGGTCGTGGCCGTCTCGAGCAGCAGCATGGCCTCGCGCCAAGCCTCCTGGGCGGCGTCCTCGTCCGCGCCCGGTGCCGCCGGCAGGGCCTGCAGGATGATCCCACCGCCGTGCCAGGCGCGCGAGCCGGCGTCACGATCGATCGCCAGCTTGATGCCGGTGCGGATCTGCTCGGAGACCCGGAAATAGGCGAGCATGGCGTCGGTCAAGGTGCGGCCCTCGAGCGAGACGATGCCCTGCTGCAGCTCACCGCCCACCGCCGTCTGGTCGACGGTGAGCGCGATCAGCCCCTCGCCAAGGAGCCCGCTGTCGGCGGCGGCCGTGGCGATAGCGGCGGCGTCGAAGCTCGCATAGCCGCGCATCCGGCCGTGGTTGGTGCAGTCGGCGACCATGAAGCCGACCGGTCCGTCGCCGCGCACCTGGAGCGAGAACATGCCGTCGAACTTGAGCCCGCCGGCGAGCCCGCCGGCCAGGACCAGGAGCTCGGCCAGGAGCCGACTCACGGGCTCGGGATAGGCGTGCGCCTCGAGCACCCGGTCGAGGGTCCGGCCGAGCCGCACGAACCGACCCCGGAGGCCCGAGCCCTCGAGCTGGAACGGGCGCAGGACGTCGCTCGGCGAGCGGTCCGGGACGGTCGGATCCATCTGGGGCGGGACACCGGTCGGGGTTCGGGCGGCCCCAGCTTGGCCGATCACGGACGGCGCGCCAAGCCTCGGCAGTCCGGAGCCTCGGCGGCGCGCGAGCCCACTCAGGCGTCGAGGCACCAAGCGAGGATCGCCTTCTGGGCGTGCAGGCGGTTCTCGGCCTCGTCGAAGACGACCGAGCGCGGGCCGTCGATCACCTCGCTCGTGACCTCCTCGCCGCGGTGGGCCGGAAGGCAGTGCAGGAAGATGGCGTCCGGCCGCGCCACGGCCATGAGCCGGGCGTCGATTCGGTAGGGCTCGAGCAGGGTGTGGCGCCGCTCGACCTCGACGTCTCCCATCGAAACCCAGGTGTCGGTGAGCACGGCATCGGCGCCCTCGATCGCGGCGCGCGGGTCGGCGGTGATCCGCACCCGGCCCTGGTGCGCCTCGACCCAGCGCAGGAGCTCGGGCCGCGGCGCCATCGCCGGCGGGCAGGCGAGATCCAGCCGGAAGCCCAACCGCACCGCGGCGTGGATGAGCGAGGTGGCGACGTTGTTGGCGTCGCCCGACCAAGCCAACTTGAGCCCGCGGATCGGCCCCTTGCGCTCCTCGATGGTCATGACGTCGGCGACGATCTGGCAGGGATGCGAGGCGTCGGTGAGGCCGTTGATCACCGGTACGCTCGCATGCTCCGCCATTTCCAGGAGCTTGGTATGTGAATCGGTGCGGATCATGATCGCATCGACGTAGCGCGACAGCACGCGGGCGGTGTCGGCGATGGTCTCGCCGCGGCCGAGTTGCATGTCGCGCGAGGACAGGACGACCGCGTCGCCGCCGAGCTTCTTGGCGGCGACCTCGAACGATACGCGGGTTCGGGTGCTCGGCTTGTCGAAGATCATGGCCAGGATGCGGCCGGCCATCGGCCGGGCCGGGTCGCCCGCCTTGAATCCCTTGGCGCGCTCGAGGATGCCGCGCAGCTCGTGCGCCTCGATTCCGTCCAGATCGAGGAAATGGCGGGTCATGCGGCCCTCGCCCGCAACGCCTCGGCAAGCAGCGCGCAGCCCTGCTCGATCTCGGCCTCGGTGACCGTGAGCGGCGGCAGCAGCCGCAGCACGTTGTCGGCTGCCGGCACGCTCAGGAGGCCCGCTTCGCGCAGCTCGGCCGCGACCTCGGTGTTGGAGCGCGCGGTCCGGATGCCGAGCATGAGGCCCAGGCCGCGCACCTCGAGGATCTCCTGCGGCAGTCGCGCCGCGGTCTCCCGCACGCGCCGCTGGAAGAGCTCGCCCCTTTCGCGCACGCCGTCGAGGAAACCCTCCGCGAGCATCACATCGAGCACGGCATTGGCGACCGCGCAGGCCAGCGGATTGCCGCCGAAGGTGGAGCCGTGCGCCCCGGCCGTCATGCCGGACGCCGCCTCGGCGGTGGCCATGAAGGCGCCGATTGGGAAGCCACCGCCGAGGCCCTTGGCGACCGCCAGCACGTCCGGCCGAACGCCCAGGGTCTCGTGTGCGAACAGCCGGCCCGTCCGGCCCATGCCCGACTGCACCTCGTCGAGCACGAGCAGGATCCCCTCGCGGTCGCACAGCTCGCGCAGGCCCTTCAGGCACGCGGCCGGAACCGGGCGAATCCCGCCCTCGCCCTGGATCGGCTCGATCAGCACGGCCGCGGTCTCCGGACCGATCGCCCGCTCGAGCGCGGCGTGGTCGGCGAACGGCACGATGTCGAAGCCGGGCAGGAGCGGCCCGCAGCCCTCCGTGAGCTTCTTCGAGCCGGCCGCCGAGATGGCCGCCATGGTGCGACCGTGGAAAGCACCCTCGAAGGTTACGATGCGGTGCCGCTCCGGCCGACCCTTGGCCCACCAGTAGCGGCGCACGAGCTTGATGCAGCCCTCGATCGCCTCCGCCCCCGAATTGCAGAAGAACGCCGTCTCGGCGAAGGTCTGGGCGACCAGGCGATCGGCCAGTCGCTCCTGCTGCTCGATGCGATAGACATTGGAGACGTGCCAGAGCTTGGCCGCCTGCTCCTGCAGGCTGCGCACCAGGTGCGGGTGGCAGTGCCCGAGGCCGGTGACGGCGATGCCGCTGCCGAAGTCGAGATAGGCCTTGCCGCGTCGATCGAACAGCCAGCTCCCCTCGCCCCGCTCGAAGACGATGTCGATCCGGTTGTAGACGGGCAGGCTCGTTGGGATGCAGCTGTTCCGCATGGCTCGGTCCGGAACTCGGGCGGCGCGGGAACCGTCCCGCGCGAGAGCGCGACAGTGACGCCCGGCGCCACGGAGTGCAAGGCGGCCACGACTCCCGGCCGGGCACCCGGGGCTCCTCGGGGTATCGGCAGCGCCCCACCCGCCCTCGCGCCCGCCTGCCCCGCGTGCTAGCGCTCGGGCATGGATGGTCCCGCAGCTCCCGCCGGCCCGGAGACGGCCTTCGTCTGGCGCGAGGGCCGGCTCTGTTGCGAGGAGGTCGCCCTCGACCGGCTCGCGGATTCGCTCGGCACACCCTTGTACGTGTATTCGACGACTGCGATGCGCGCCCGGCTCCAGACGCTCCGGGAAGCCTTCGGCGAGCCGGCACCGCTCGTCTGCTATGCCCTCAAGGCCAATCACAACATCGCCGTGGTGCGTACGCTCGCCGCCGCCGGCGCCGGCGCCGACACGGTCTCCGGCGGCGAGATCCTCCGGGCCCGGGCCGCCGGCGTCCCGCCCGAGCGGATCGTGCTCGCCGGCGTGGCCAAGACCGACGAGGAGATCCGCCTGGCACTGGGCACGGGGATCCTCCAACTCAACGTCGAATCGCTGCCCGAACTCGAGCGCATCGCCGAGCTCGCCCGGGCGATGGGCCGGACCGCGCCGGTGGCGCTGCGCGTCAATCCGGACGTGGCCGCCGCCACCCACGAGAAGATCGCCACCGGCCGTCGACACGACAAGTTCGGCATCCCGATCGACGAGGCGGTGGCGGCCTACCGTCGAGCGGCCGAGCTGGCCGGCGTGGCGCCGGTCGGCCTGCACCTCCACATCGGCTCGCAGATCGCCGACCTCGCGCCGTTCGAGGCCGCCTACCGCAAGGCGGTCGAGCTGGTACGCACGCTGCGCGCCGAGGGCGTGCCCATTCGTCGCCTCGATCTCGGCGGCGGTCTGGCGGTGCGCTACGGGGAGGCACCGGCCGCGGACGCCAAGGCGTTCGCGGCGCTGGTTCGCCGTCTGACCGCCGGCCTCGACCTCGAGCTCGTGCTCGAGCCCGGCCGCTACCTGGTCGCCGAGGCGGGTGTTCTCGTGGCCGGCGTGATCTATCTGAAGGAGTCGGCCGAGCGGCGCTTCCTCGTGCTCGACGCGGGCATGAACGCGCTGGTCCGGCCGGCGATGTACGGGGCCAGGCACGGCATCCTGCCGCTGCGGAGGCCGGAGCGTGGAGCGCCGCTCCTGGCGATGGATGTTGTTGGACCCATCTGCGAGTCGGGCGACGTGTTCGGTCGCGACTACGAGCTGCCGCGCCTCGGGCGGGGCGACCGGGTGGCCTTCCTCGCCGCGGGCGCCTATGGCATGGTCATGGCCTCGGACTACAACTCCCGGCCGGCGCCAGCCGAGGTGCTGGTCGACGGACGGCGCTGGGCGGTGATCCGGCCACGCCGCGAGCCGGTGGCGCAGCTCGCGGACGAGCGCATCCCGGCGTGGCTCGGAACGGTGAGCGAGGACGGTTGAGGCGGGAGCTGACGATGGCGGACGACCCGAGGCGCGGTCAGGGCTTCCGGCTCAGGGTCGCGGCCGCGCGCGCGGTCGTCACCTTCGAGCGGACGTGGCCAGCGCTCTGGCCGGTCGTGGCCGTGCTCGGCGGCTTCCTCGTGGTGAGCCTTCTCGACCTCTGGCAGCGGTTGCCGGCGGCCCTGCACTGGGCCGGGCTCACCGGCGTCGCGGTCCTGCTCGCGGCGGCGCTCTGGCACGCCCGCGGCGCCCTCGGCCTGGCCGGCGCCGAGGCCGGCCTCGCCCGCCTCGAGCATGACAGCGCGATCCCGCACCGGGCGCTCCGCGCTCTCGACGACCGGCTGCCCGCGGAGGTCGCCGACCCGGCCACCCGTGCGCTCTGGGAGGCGCACCGCGCCCGGCTTTCCCGGATGGTCGGCCGGCTGCGCCTGGCGCCACCACGCTCGGGCCTGCCGGCCCGCGACCCCTGGGCGCTCCGGGCGGCGCTCCTGCTGCTGCTCGTGGTGGCGCTGGTCGACGCGCGCGGCGAGTACGGCGCCCGACTGCTGGCGGCCTTCGCCCCGACCGATGCGCGCGCCGCCCCGCCGCCGGCGATCGCCGCCCGGCTGTGGGTTACGCCGCCGCCCTACACCCGCAAGCCCCCGCTCGGCGCCGAGCAGACCGGCGCGGCGGAGCGGCTCGTGGTGCCGTCCGGCAGCGAGGCGCTGGCCCAGCTCCACCATCTGCCCGAAGGCAGCGATCCCGCGGCCGCTCGGCTCGTGGCTCCCGGGCAGGAGCCGCAGCCGCTCGCGACGCTCGGCCCGGGCAGCGGCGAGGCCCGGGTGGCGCTCGCGGAGTCCGGCCGGCTCTCGATCCTCGGTCCCGACGGGCGCGAGCTGGCCGGCTGGAGCCTCGAGGTGCTGCCCGACCTCGCGCCCACGGTGAGCTTCGTCGACGAGCCCAAGGTCACCCACCGGGGCGTGCTAAGGATCGCCTTCGAGGCGAGCGACGACTACGGCGTCAGCGAGATCGCCCTCGAGCTCGCCACCACCAGCCGGCCGGAAGAGACCGAGCGGCTGCCGCTCGCCAAGACCCAGCCGCGCCCGGGCAAGCTCGCCTCGGCCGCCTACAGCGACCTCCTGGCCCACCCCTTCGCCGGCCTGCCGGTCCGGCTGCGCCTGATAGCCATCGATTCGATCGGTCAGGCCGGCCAGAGCGGACCGCTCGAGATCACCCTGCCCGAGCGGGCGTTCAAGAACCCGCTGGCGCGTGCCGTGATCGAGCAGCGCAAGGCGCTGGTCGCGACCCCCGAGCAGCAGGCCCAGATCGCGGGCCGGCTGGCGGCGCTCGCCGAGACCCAGGCCGCCGGCGCGCTCGGGGCGACGGTGCCGCTTAGTCTGCGGATCGCGGCGCTGCGGACCCGCGACGCCGAGACCCGCGAGCAGCGGCGGTCGGTCGTCGATCTCCTCTGGGAGATCGCGCTGTTCATCGAGGACGGCGCGCTGTCCTCGGCCGAGCGCGAGCTGCGGGCGCTGCAGGAGCGGCTCGAGCGCGCGCTCGCCGAGCAGGCGAGCGACGCCGAGCTCGAGCGGCTCCTGGCCGAGTTGCAGGAGGCGCTCGACCGGTTCCTCGAGGAGCTGGCGCGCCAGGCGCTCGGCGAGCAGCGCGACCCGAGCGCCCAGCAGCCTGAGCAGATGCAGCCGGTCGACCCCTCGCAGATGGTCGACCGCCAGGACCTGCAGCGCATGCTGGACCGGGCCCGCGAGCTGATGCGCTCCGGACAACGCGACGCCGCCCGGCAGCTCCTCTCGCAGCTCCGCGAGATGCTCGAGAACCTCGAGGTGGCGCGCGGCCAGCAGCGGCAGTCGCCCGAGCAGAGGGCGCTTTCCGACCTGCAGAAGATGATCGACCTGCAGCGAAACCTGCTCGACCGCAGCCATCGCATGCAGCAGGGCGCGCTCGGCAACGAGCAGCGGCAGCAACAGCAGCAAATGCAGGGCCAGCAGGGCCGCCGGGGCCAGCAAGGCCAGCAGGGACAGCGCGGGCAGCGGCAGCAGGGCCAACAGGGCCAGCGCGGGCAGCGGGGTCAGCGTGGCCAGCAGGGACAGCAGGGCCAGATGGGCGATGGCCAGCCGATGGAGGGCGGCGAGGCCGAGAACGCCCTGCCCGACTCGCCCGGCCGGGCGGCCGCCGAGCAGGAGGGCCTGCGGCGCGCGCTCGGCGAGCTGATGCGCCGGATGGGGGAGCAGGGCATGCCGATCCCGCGCGCGCTCGGCCAGGCCGAGATGCAGATGCGCGGTGCCCGCGATGCCCTCGGCGAGGGCGCCCCGGATCGTGCCGCTCCACCGCAGTCGCAGGCGCTCGACCTGCTGCAGCAGGGAGGTCAGGCGATGCTCGAGCAGATGCAGCAGCAGATGGGGCAGGACCAGGGGCCGGGGCCGGGCCGTGAGCCGCTGGCGCAGGGGCGGCGCGGCCGCGATCCCCTGGGCCGCTCGCAGTTCAATGATGGAGGGTGGGACCCGCGCGGCGAGCTCGTGCCCGAGGAGGCCGACCTAGGCCGCGCCCGCGACGTCCTCGAGGAACTCTACCGGCGCTCCGGCGAGCGCGGTCGGCCGCCGCTCGAGCTCGACTACTACAAGAGGCTGCTCGACCGGTTCTGATCCGCACGGTGCCGGTCCGTGTCTCTCCCAACCGGGATCCGCGGCCGGCCGTGGCACGGATCGAGCTCGTCGTCCTGCACTACACCGGCATGGCGAGCGGATTGGCGGCGTTGGATCGGCTGTGCGACCCGGCCACCCGGGTCAGTGCCCATCATCTGATCGAGGAGGACGGCTCGCTCTGGTCGCTCGTGCCCGAGGCCGAGCGTGCCTGGCACGCCGGGCGGAGCTGGTGGCGCGGGCGCGAGCGGCTCAACGACGTCTCGATCGGGATCGAGCTCGTCAATCCGGGCCACGCGCACGGACTGCGGCCGTTCCCGGAGCCGCAGATCGAGGCGCTGTTGGTGCTGCTGCAGGCGATCCGAGCGCGCTGGCCGATCGCGCCCGTGGGCGTGCTCGGGCACTGCGAGATCGCGCCGGACCGCAAGCTCGACCCGGGCGAGCGCTTCCCCTGGTGGCGACTCGCCCGGGCGGGGATCGGGCCGTGGCCGAGCGTGGCGCCGCCGCGACCGCCGGACGTCGGGTCCGCCGACCGCCTGCTCGCCGCAATCGGCTTCCGGCCGCCCGCCGGGCCGGGCGAGCGGTCGCTGGCGCTGGCCGCCTTCCAGCGACGCTGGCGCCCCTGGCGGGTGGACGGCCAGCTCGACGCCGAGAGCATGGGTCGACTGGAGGCCGTGGCGGGCTTGTGCGCGGAGGCCGGCGGCGCCATTTGAAAGGCGCGGCGCGAGACGGCCGGATGGCCGCCCCCGGGGCTAGCCCCGGGGGAGGAAAGTCCGGGCTCCACGGGAACACGGTGCCGGGTAACACCCGGCGGGGGCGACCCCAGGGACAGTGCCACAGAGAACAGACCGCCCGCCGGGCCGGGTAACTGGCCGCGGGTAAGGGTGAAACGGTGCGGTAAGAGCGCACCGCGCCCCCGGCGACGGGGGCGGCACGGTAAACCCCACCGGGAGCAAGACCGAGTAGGGGCGACAGCGTCTTCGGGCGCAAGTCCGTGACGCGCGGCCGGTTCCCGGCCGGTCGCCCGGGTGGGTCGCGCGAGGCGCCCGGCGACGGGCGTCCCAGAGGAATGGCCATCGCCCGGGTTCCCCCGGGCACAGAACCCGGCTTACAGGCCGCCTCGCGCCGCGCCGATCCCGATCCCGATCCGGGGCGCGGCGGCGTCCCTGAACCAGTGGTCGAACGCGGGCCTTTTTCCCGCACTTGTCCACAGAATTGCTCGATTGGGCCGTTTTCGCCTTGACAGCGGCTTGCCGGCAACCGCGCAAGCGTCTTGACCATGGTCGGGCCCCACGATACGCTACAGGGAAGACCACAGGTCCGTTGCTTTCATACTTGCCCTGAAAGTAATCGGATCGTGTAAGTCCCAAGCTGTTCTGTCTTGAGGTTTGCGTGGCGGGGCGCAGGCAGCTCGACATTCGTCGACCCTCCTCCGGAGGTCAGCAGTTTCCTTTTGCCTCGAAGATCGAGAGCGGTTACGGCGGGGTGAGGCCGGACCGCTCCGCCCAATGGATCTGGAGGAGCATTGTCGCCGTGCGGGTTGCACCGGGGCTCCGACCTGATGATCCTTGCGGAGTACGCTCGGCTCGCGCCCGCGCCGGCGAGGCCTCAGCGCGGCGGCTCGCGCCGGCGTTGCGAGGCGCTTGTGGATAACTCCCTCCCTATCACCGCACGGCACCAGCCGGTGCTGCTCGAGGAGGCCTTGACCGCGCTCGCGCCCCGGGCCGGCGCGACCTATGTCGACGCCACCTTCGGCGGTGGCGGCTACAGCCGGGCGCTGCTCGCCCGGCCGGTCGCTCGGGTCGTGGCGGTCGACCGCGATCCGGCGGCGGCCGCCAGGGCCCGTGCGCTCGCCCGGGGCGAGCCGCGGCTGGTCCCGCTCGAGGGACGGTTCGGGGACCTCGAGGCCCTGCTCGCCGATGCCGGGATCGGCCCGGTCGACGGGATCGTAGCCGATCTGGGCCTCTCCTCCGACCAGCTCGACGATCCAGGTCGCGGTTTCGGCTTCCAGGCGGACGGCCCGCTCGACATGCGGATGGACGGGAGCGGGCCGACCGCGGCCGAGCTCGTCGCCCGGCTCGACGAGGGGGCGCTCACGGCGCTCTTCGCTCGCCACGGCGACGAGCCGGATGCGCGACGGATCGCTCGCGCGATCGTCCGCCGTCGCGCCCGCGCACCGATCGAGCGCACTGGCGAGCTGCGGGCCCTCGTGACCGCCGTCAAGGGCCGGCGCGCAGCCGCCCACGATCCCGCCACTCGCGTCTTCCAGGCGCTGCGGATCGCCGTCAACGATGAGCAGGGCGAGCTCGAGCGGCTGCTCGCGGCCGCTCCGCGGCTGCTCGCGCCGGGCGGTCGGCTGGTGGTGGTGGCATTCCACTCGGGCGAGGATCGGGCCGTCAAACGCTGGATCGAGAGCGACGGCGGCCGCCGGGTCTCGGTCTCGCGGTATCGTCCCCCGACGCGGGAGCCGGTCCCGCCGCGGCTGGTGTGGGCTGCAGCGGGTCCGATCCGCCCGAGCGCCGCCGAGATCGCCCGCAACCCCCGCGCCCGCTCGGCGCGGCTCCGGGTCGCGGAGCGGACCACCGCGCCGGCAGATTCGGAGGGCGGCTCGTTGGGCCGCGCGGCGCGGAGGGCGGCGTGAACCCGCGGCCGGTCATCGCCCTCGGCGGCGCTGCGCTGCTCGTGGCGATGGCCGTGTTCCAGCTCAAGTTCGTGGTCCGCGAGCGCGAGCGCGAGCTCGCGGCCACCCGCCGCGCCATCCAGGAGGAGCGCTGGCGGATCCAGACGCTGCACGCCGACTGGGCCTGGCTCACACGGCCCGAGCGGATCGTCGCCCAGGCTCGGCAGCTCGGCCTCGAGCCGATCCGGGCCGAGCGTATGGCGCGGGTCGCGGACCTGCCGGACGCTGCTGTCCTCGCTTTCGCCGGCCGCACCCTGACCGTCGAGCTCGACCCGGGCCAGGCGGTCGAGCTGCGCTTCAAGCCGGCCACCGCCCTGCCGACCGCCGCGGGCCGTCGACCGTGAGCTGGCAGGGGCTCGACACCTCGCTCGAGGCCGACGATCCGGCGCTGCGCCGCGGCCGCAGCCGCCTCAAGCTGGTGTCGATCCTGTTCGGCGCGCTCTTCGCCGGGCTCGCCTTCCGGCTCGTCGACCTGGCGCCGGAGGAGCGGACGGCCGAGGCGGCACCCGAGCCGGTCGCGGCCGGCGAGCCGGTCCGCCGGCGCCGGCCCGACATCCTGGACCGGCACGGCGAGCTCATGGCCACCGACATCCGCGTGGCGTCGATCGCCGCGGACCCGACCCAGATCGCCGACCCGCGCCGCACGATCGAGCGTCTGGCACGGATCCTGCCCAGGATCGACGCCGGCGCGGTCGAACGCAGGCTCGCGCAGGCCAAGGCCGCCGGACGGCGCTTCGAGTGGATCGAACACCGGGTCCCCCCGGCGATCGAGCGGGCGGTCCTGGACGCCGGTCTGCCCGGTGTCCTGCTCCGATTCGCCGAGCACCGGGTCTATCCCAAGGGCAGTGCTGCCGGTCACCTGCTCGGCTTCGTCGATATCGACAACCGCGGCCTCGCCGGCTTCGAGCACGCCCTCGACCACGGCCGGGCGAGCGGCCTGCGCCGGGCTACCGAGGTCGCCTTGAGCCTCGACCTGCGCGTCCAGGAGGCACTCCGCAGCGAGCTTCTGCGTGCGCACCGGGAGTTCCGCACGATCGGTGCCTGTGGGCTGGTCCTCGACGTGCGCACCGGCGAGCTCCTGGCGCTCGTGAGCCTGCCCGACTTCGACCCGAACGGTGCCGCCCACGCCCGGCCGGACCAGCGCAAGAACCGCTGCACGGGCGGCTCCTACGAGCTCGGCTCGCTGTTCAAGGTGCTCTCGCACGCGGCCGCGCTCGACAGCGCTCGGGTGCGGGTCGGCCAGCGCTTCGAGATTCCGCCGGCGCTCAAGATCGGTCGCTATCGGATCCGCGACGTGCACCCCGCGCGCCGTCCCTACTCGGTGGCCGAGATCTTCTCCCACTCCTCCAACATCGGCACTGCGCTCATGGCCTTCGCGGCCGGCGGTGCCGAGCCCCTCAAGGGCCTGCTCGCCCGGCTCGGCCTGTTCGAGCGGGCCCCGATCGAGCTCCTCGAGGTCGCGCGTCCGCAAGTGCAGCGCGCCTGGCCGGACGTGGTGACGGCGACGGTTTCGTTCGGCCACGGTATCGCCGTCTCGCCGCTGCGCTTCGCCGAGGCGGTGGCCTCGCTCGTCGGCGACGGCACGCTCGTGCGCGCGACCCTCCTCAGGCGCCCCGATGGCGCCCCGGCCGTGGCCGGGCCCCGAATCGCGAGCCGCCGCACGGTCGAGGACCTGCGCTGGATGATGTGGCTCACCGTGGCCGAGGGGACCGCCAAGAAGGCGGCGGTGCCGGGCTACCTCGTGGGCGGCAAGACCGGAACCGCCGACAAGGCGGGTCGCGGCGGCTACCGGCGCGGGGCGGTGCTCGCCTCCTTCGTGGGCGTCTTTCCGGTCGAAGCCCCGCGTTACTTGGTGCTCGCCGTGCTCGACGAGCCCAAGGCGAACGCCGCCAGCGGCGGCACCCGCTACGGCGGTCAGATCGCGGCCCCGGTGGTCGCCGCGGTGATCGGCCGGATCGGGCCGATCCTGGGGGTCCCGCCGTCGGATCCCGCAGTCGAGACCCGCTGGCGCGACCGCTGGCAGGCGATGCGGCCGACCGCCGAACTGGCCCCGGGAGGGTCGCGCCTTGCGGCTGTCGACACTCGCCGCTGAGCTCGCCCGCCTGGTCGGGCCGGACCGTGAGGTGACCGGCCTCGCGCTCGATTCGCGCGCGGTGCGGGTGGGTGACCTGTTCGCGGCGCTGCCGGGCAGCCGGGTCGACGGCGCCCGCTTTGCGGCCGCCGCGGTCCGCGCCGGTGCCGCGGCCATCCTCGGCGATCGGCGGCTGCTCGACCAACAATTGGGCGTGCCGCTGCTCGTCGCGGCCGATCCGCGTGCCGCCTTGGCCCGGATCGCCGCACGCTTCTTCGGTGCCCAGCCGCGCCATCTGGTGGCGGTCACCGGTACCAGTGGCAAGACCTCGGTCGCCGGCTTCACCCGCCAGCTCTGGCAGGGGCTCGGGCGACGGGCCGCCAGCCTCGGCACGCTCGGGGTGGTGGCGCCCGGCCTCGAGCGGCCGGCGCCCCTGACGACGCCCGACCCGATCACCCTGCACGCCGCGCTCGCCGAGCTGGCACGGGCGGCGGTGAGCCATGCCGTGCTCGAGGTGTCGAGCCACGCGCTCGACCAGCGCCGGGTCGACGGCCTCGCGCTCACTGCCGCGGCCTTCACCAACCTGTCGCGCGACCATCTCGACTATCACGGCACGGCCGAGGCCTACTTGGCGGCCAAGCTGCGGCTGTTCGAGGAGCTCGTGCCGGCCGGGGCCGTCGCGGTGCTCAATGCCGACGCGCCGGAGACCGGGGCGATCGCGGCGGTTGCGCGGCGGCGCGGCCTAGAGATCCTCGACTTCGGCCGCGAC
Organism: uncultured Geminicoccaceae bacterium; assembly: GCA_964504655.1. Lineage (GTDB taxonomy): Bacteria > Pseudomonadota > Alphaproteobacteria > Geminicoccales > Geminicoccaceae > JANXAZ01. Next base: position 26,726 of record CAZDFD010000023.1, on the reverse strand, counting down.
GCCCGTCGGCTGCGCCTCGTGGGCCAGACCGCGCTGCCCCATGGTCAGCGCCTCGAGCTCCTCCTCGACGGCCGGCCGCGTACCGTCGACACGGCGCTGATCGGCGGTTTCCAGGCGTACAATCTCCTGACGGCGCTCGGCCTCGTGGTCGGCACCGGCGAACCGCTCGAGGTCGCCGCTGGGCTCCTCGGGGGGCTGTCGGGCGCACCCGGCCGGATGCAGCACGTGGCCGATCATCCGAGCGGTGCCGCGGTCTATGTCGACTATGCCCACAAACCCGACGCGCTCGCCCAGGCGCTCGCGGCCCTCCGCCCGCACGCGCGCGCCCGGCTGCATGTCGTGCTCGGCTGCGGCGGCGACCGCGACGCCGGCAAGCGCCCGAAGATGGGGGAGATCGCGGCGCGGCTCGCCGACCGGGTGATCGTCACCGACGACAATCCGCGCAGCGAGGATCCGGCCGCCATCCGCCAGGCGATTCTCGCAGCCTGCCCGGGCGCGGTCGAGATCGGCGACCGGCGCGCCGCGATCGAAGCCGCTCTCGACGGCCTCGGCGAAGGCGACCTCCTCCTTGTGGCCGGCAAGGGCCACGAGACCTACCAGATCGTCGGAGAGACGGTCCTGCCCTTCGATGATGCCGCGGTCGTCCGCGAGCTGCTCGGCGCCCGTCCGGGAGGCCACCAGTGAGCGCCGCCACTTGGAGCGCGGCCGAAGCGGCCCGGGCCACCGGCGGCCGGCCCATCGGCGACTGGCTCGCCACAGGCGTCTCGATCGATACCCGCAGTCTCGCTCCAGGGGAGCTCTTCGTGGCGCTCGTGGGCGAGCGGCACGACGCGCACGCCTTCGTGGCCGAGGCGCTCGGCAGTGGGGCCGCGGTCGCCATGGTCGCCCGCCGTCCGGAAGGTCTCGGGCTCGACGCCCCGCTCCTCCTCGTCGAGGACACGCTCGAGGGACTCCAGGCGCTCGGCCGGGCCGGGCGGGCGCGGGCCCGGGCGCGGGTCGCCGCGGTCACCGGCTCGGTCGGCAAGACCGGCTCCAAGGAGGCCCTCCGCCACGTCCTGGCCCGCCAGGGCGGCTGCCACGCCAGTGCCGCCAGCCACAACAACCACTGGGGCCTGCCGCTGACGCTTGCCCGGCTGCCCGCCGAGGCGCGCTTCGCCGTGCTCGAGATCGGCATGAACCACGCCGGAGAGATCGCGGCGCTCGTGCCGATGGCGCGTCCACACGTGGCGCTGGTGACCGCGATCGCGCCGGCCCATCTCGGCCACTTTGAAGACGGGCTCTTGGGCATCGCTCGCGCCAAGGCCGAGATCCTGGGCGGTCTCGAGCCGGGCGGCGTGGCGGTCCTGCCGGCCGACTGCGAGCAGCTCCCGATCCTGCTCGACGCGGCCGAGCGCGCGGGTGTGCGCCGGATCACGACCTTCGGCAGCCGCGCCGGGGCCGACTGGCGGCTGGTCGAGGCCACTCTGGAGGCCGACGGCTCGACCGTCGAGCTCGACCACCGGGGCAGGCGGCTGCGGTTCCGGCTCGGCCCGCCCGGCGGCCACTGGGTGGCCAACGCGCTCGGCGTGCTGGCGACGGTCGAGGCGCTCGGTGCCGATGTCGAGCGGGCCGCCGCCGATCTGGCCGACCTGGCGCCGCCGGTCGGCCGCGGCGCCCGTCGCCGAATAGCCCTTCCGGGCGGTGGCGAGGCGCTCCTGATCGACGAGAGCTACAACGCCAATCCGGCCTCCATGGCGGCGGCGATCGCGCTCCTGGGTCAGCAGCCCGGTCGGCGCCTCGCCGTCCTGGGCGACATGCTCGAGCTCGGCCCCCGTGCCGCCGAGCTGCATGCCGCGCTGGCCGAGCCGCTGCTCCGGGCGGGGGTCGAACTCGTGCTGACCTGCGGCCCGCTCGCATCGGCGCTGGCCGAGGCACTGCCGGAGCGGCTGCGCGGCGTGCACGCGGCCGACTCCGCGGCCCTGGCGCCGATCGTGCGGGCGGCAGTGCGCCCTGGCGACGCGGTCCTCGTCAAGGGCTCGCTCGGGAGCCGGATGTCCCGGATCGTGGCGGCGCTCGAGCCGGCCGGCGGAGACCGCTGATGCTCTACGAGCTCCTGGTCCCGCTGGCGCCCTCGGTCCCCGGGCTCAACCTGTTCCGTTACATAACCTTCCGGACCGGCGGCGCGACCATGACCGCGCTCGTCGTGAGCTTCCTTCTGGGCCCGCAGCTGATCCGCTGGCTGCGCCTCAAGCAGAAGGGTGGCCAGCCGATCCGTACCGACGGGCCGGAGAGCCACCTCCTGACCAAGGCCGGCACTCCGACCATGGGCGGCGTCCTGATCCTGATCGCCATGGCGGTCTCGACGCTCCTCTGGGCCGACCCCCGTAACGGCTTCGTCTGGGTCGTCCTGCTCGTCACCCTCGGCTATGGCGGCATCGGCTTCCTGGACGACTATCTGAAGGTCACCAAGCGCTCGAGCGGTGGCCTGCCCGGCCGGCTCAAGCTCCTGGGCCAGGCCGGTATCGGCATCGTGGCGGCGATCGCCCTGAGCAGGCTCACCGATCCGCGGATCGCCACGAGCCTGGCGGTGCCGATCTTCAAGGACCTCCTGATTCAGCTCGGGCTCTTCTTCCCGGTGTTCGCCGCCTTCGTGATGGTCGGGGCGTCGAACGCCGTGAACCTCACCGACGGGCTCGACGGCCTCGCGATCGTGCCGGTGACGATCGCCGCTGCGTGCTTCGCGCTGATTGCCTATCTCTGCGGCAACGTGATCTTTTCCGGCTATCTGGGGATCCCCTACGTCGCCGGGACGGGCGAGCTCGCCGTGGTGTGCGGCGCCATCATCGGCGCCTCCCTGGGCTTTCTCTGGTTCAATGCGCCGCCTGCCATGGTGTTCATGGGCGACACCGGCTCGCTCGCCACCGGTGGAGCCCTCGGGGTCGTGGCCGTAGCCGTCAAGCACGAGCTCGTGCTCGCGATCGTGGGCGGCCTCTTCGTCCTCGAGGCGGTCTCGGTGATCGTCCAGGTCGCCTCGTTCAAGCTCACCGGCCGGCGGGTGTTCCGCATGGCACCACTGCACCATCATTTCGAGAAGAAGGGATGGAAGGAGCCCACGATCGTGATCCGCTTCTGGATCATCGCGGTGATCCTGGCCCTGGTCGGCCTCTCCACGCTGAAGCTCCGCTGACCGCCGCGATGAGCCTCCGCTCCGCCCTGAGCCGCTTCCGGGACCGTCGGGTGGGCGTGCTCGGACTCGCGCGCAGCGGTCTCGCGGTGGCGCGCGCGCTCAGGGCGGGCGGCGCCGACGTTGTCGCTTGGGACGACGATCCGACGGCCTTGCAGCGAGCCATGGAACTGGGCGCCTGGCCGGGCGAGGTGGACGATGTGGCCGAGCTCGCAGCCCTGGTGGTGAGCCCGGGCGTGCCGACGACCCACCCCGAACCGCACCCACTCGTGGCTACGGCGCGTGCCGCCGGCGTGTCGATCACCGGCGACATCGAGCTGTTCGCCGAGGTCGCGGGGCCGCGGCCGATCGTGGGCGTCACGGGCACCAACGGCAAGTCGACCACCTCGGCCCTGATCCACCATCTGCTCGTGAGCGCTGGCCGGCCCGCCCAGCTCGGCGGCAACATCGGCCGACCGGTGTTCGACCTCGTGCTCGGCGGGCCCGAGGAGACCCTCGTGCTCGAGCTGTCCTCCTTCCAGCTGGAGCTCGCCGCCCGGCTCGCCTGCCGGGTGGCGGTCTGGCTCAACCTCACCCCGGACCATCTCGACCGGCACGGCGACCTCGCCGGCTACATCGCCGCCAAGCGGCAGATCTTCGCGCTCCAGGACGCGGCCGGGCGGGCGGTGGTCGGGGTCGACGACGCGATCTCGGAAGGCTTGGCCACGGAGTTGGCCCGGTCCGGCCGCGCGCCGATCCGGATCGCCGTCGGCCGCGTGCCCGACGAAGGCGTCGGGGTGGTCGAGGGGATGCTCGTGGACGCCCTCGAGGGGCCGCCACGGCCGGTGGCGAGCCTCGCCGGGCTCGTGGCTCTCAGAGGAGCGCACAATCAGCAAAATGCGGCTGCGGCCTACGCCGCCGCGCGCGCGCTCGGGCTCGACCCGGAGGCGGCGGCGCGAGGCCTCGCGAGCTTCGCCGGCCTTCCGCACCGCATGGAGGAGGTCGGCCGGGTCGGCCGGGTTCGGCTCGTCAACGACAGCAAGGCCACCAACCCCGACGCCGCGACCAAGAGCCTCGCCGCGTTCGATGCGGTCTGGTGGATCGCCGGTGGCCGAGCGGGGCCCGGCGGGTTCGGCGCGCTCGCGCCCTTCATGGGCAGGGTCCGGCGCGCCTACCTGATCGGCGAGGCGAGCGAGGCGATCGCGGCCGAGCTCGGCCACCTCGTCGCGGTCGAGCGTTCGGGCAGCCTCGAGCCGGCGCTCGACGCCGCGCTCGCAGCAGCCCTCGCCTCGGGCGAGGACGCCGTCGTGCTGCTCGCCCCGGCGTGCAAGTCGTTCGATCAGTTCAAGAGCTACGAGGAGCGGGGCGACCTGTTCCGGGAGCTGGCGCGGGCGCGGGTCGGCCGCGACGGGCAGGGCGGTCGGCCGTGAGCACCGTCTTCCCGCGCACCGACCGCTCGCTCCTCGGCACTTGGTGGTGGACGATCGACCGGCCGCTCCTGGCCGGCCTCCTGGCGCTCGTGCTTCTGGGGGTCCTGATCGTCTTCGCGGCCAGCCCGCCCGTAGGCGTCTTGCGGCACAAGGATCCCTATCACTTCATCACCCGCCATCTGTCCTTCACCCTGCCGGCCATCCTGCTCCTCCTGGCCTGCTCGCTCCTGGCCCCGCTCGGCGTGCTGCGCCTCGCCAAGGGTCTGATGGCGGCTGGCCTCCTACTGATGGTCCTGGCACTCCTGGCCGGACCCGAGATCAACGGGGCGCATCGCTGGGTGCGCCTGGGTGGCCTGCAGCTGCAGCCGAGCGAGTTCGTCAAGCCGGCGCTGGTCGTGCTCGTGGCGTGGCTGGCGTCGAGCCGGCCATGGCTTTCGGCCGCGGCGCTGAGCCTGGGCCTCGCCGGTCTGGTCATCGGCCTGCTGCTCCTCCAGCCCGATCTGGGTATGGCGGCCATCGTGCTCGCCACGCTCGGCCTGCAGCTGTTCGTGGCGGGCCTGCCCTGGCTCGTCGTGCTCGCCACCGCCGCGATCGGGATCGGCGGCGCGCTCGTGGCCTACGAGCTGTTCCCGCACGTGGCGGCACGGGTCGACGGCTTCATGGCCCCGCCGGCCGAGTTCACCCAGATCCAGAAGTCCCTGCAGGCGGTGGCCTCGGGTGGCCTCTTCGGCCGCGGCCCCGGCGAGGGTGTCGTCAAGTTCTCGCTGCCCGATGCCCACACCGACTTCGTCTTCGCCGCCACCGCCGAGGAGTTCGGCATCCTGGCGTGTCTGGTCATCGCCGGCCTGTTCGCCTTCCTCCTGCTGCGCGGCCTCTGGCGGGCGCACGAGGCGGTCGACCGCTTCTGTCAGGTGGCGGCGGTCGGTCTGGTGTGCCAGTTCGCCCTGCAGGCGCTCGTGAACATGGCCGTCAACCTCAACCTGATGCCGACCAAGGGCATGACACTGCCGTTCATTTCCTATGGCGGCTCCTCGATGCTGGCGCTCGGCATCGCGATGGGGTGCGCGCTCGCGCTGACCCGGACCCGCGCCCGGCTGGAGCGGGTCGCGTGAGCCGGCCCCTCCTGATCGCGGCCGGCGGTACGGGCGGCCACATGTTCCCGGCGCTGGCGGTGGCGGCCGAGCTGCGCCGGCGCGGCGCCGAGGTGGCGCTCGTCACCGATCCTCGCGGCGCCCGCTTCGCCAAAGGCGAACGCGGCCTCACCGTGATCGCCGCGGCCGCACCGCGTGGCTCGGGGCTCGACCGGCTCCTGGCACTGGCGGCGCTCGCCCGGGGCCTGCTCGAGGGCCTGTCGGTGGTTGGCCGGGCTCGCCCCGCCGCCGGCGCCGCCTTCGGTGGCTACGCCTCCGTGCCGACGGCGTTGGCGCTGCGTCTTCGCCGGGTGCCACTCCTCGTGCACGAGCAGAACGCCGTGATGGGCCGCGCCAACCGACTGCTGGCCCGGCTCGCCGCCAAGCTGGCTCTCAGCTTCGAGCGGACCGCGGCGGTTCCGAGCGCCGCCGCGGGCCGCGTCCTGCTGACCGGCAACCCGGTCCGTCCGGGCTTCGCCCCACCGACCCCGACGCCGATCGAGCCGAGGACGCCCGCGGCCGACGCCCGCCTCCGCCTCCTGGTGTTGGGCGGCAGCCAGGGCGCGCGGATCCTGAGCGAGGTGGTCCCGGCCGCGGTGGCGCTCCTGCCGCCCGACCTGCGACGGGATCTCGTGATCGCCCAGCAGTGCCGCCCCGAGGACCTCGAGGCGGCGCGAACGGCCTACGCGGCGATCGGGCAACCGGTGGAGCTCGCCGCCTTCTTCGACGATGTGCCGGCGCGGATGGCGGTGGCCGACCTGGTCCTGGCACGCTCCGGTGCCTCGACCATCGCGGAGCTCCTGGCGCTCGGCAAGCCGGCACTCCTCGTGCCGTTCGCAGCCGCGGCCGACGACCACCAGACCGCCAACGCGCGCGCGCTCGCCGAGGCCGGCGCGGCCGTGCTCTTGGCGCAGGCCGAGGCGACACCGCCGGCGCTCGCCGCGCGGCTCATCGAGCTGCTCGGCGATCCGGCACGGCGGGCCCGCATGGCCGCCGCCGCGGCCGGCCTCGCCCGGCCCGATGCGGCGGCGCGGATCGCCGACGCGCTCGTGGCGCTCGCCCGCGGAGGGACCCCGACATGAGGCTCGATCCGACCGCGGTCGGCCCGATCCACTTCATCGGCATCGGCGGCATCGGCATGAGCGGCATCGCCGGGCTGATGCACGCCCTGGGCTTTACCGTGCAAGGCTCCGACGTGGCCGATGGCGCCAACCTGCAGCGGCTGCGCGCGCAGGGCATCGAGGTGGCGGTCGGTCATCGGCCGGAGGCGCTGGGTGACGCCCGGGTGGTGGTGTTCTCCTCCGCGGTGCAGCCCGACAATCCGGAGCTGCAGGCGGCCCGCGCCCGCCGCCTGCCGGTGGTCCGCCGCGCCGACATGCTGGCCGAGCTGATGCGCCTGAAGCGGTCGATCGCAGTCGCCGGCACGCACGGCAAGACCACCACGACGGCGATGATCGCGGCCCTTCTGGATACCGCCGGGCTCGACCCGACGGTGGTCAATGGCGGGATCATCAACGCCTGGGGCACCAACGCCCGGCTCGGCCAGGGCGAGTGGATGGTCGTCGAGTCGGACGAGAGCGACGGCAGCTTCCTGCGCCTGCCCGCCACGATCGGCGTGGTCACCAACATCGACCCCGAGCACATGGAGTACTGGGGCAGCTTCGAGGCGGTGCGCGCCGCCTATCTGAGCTTCGTCGAGCGCCTGCCATTCTACGGCTTCGGCGTGCTCTGCCTCGACCATCCCGAGGTGCAGGCCCTCCTGCCCCGGATCACAGACCGGCGCGTCGTCACCTATGGCTTCAGCCCGCAGGCCGACGTGCGCGCCGCGGCGCTGCGCGCGCACGGCGCGGGCTCGCTCGTCGATCTGCACCTCGCAGCCGGGCCGGGCCGGGATGAGCGGGTGCTGCGCGACTTCCCGATCGCCCTCCCCGGCCGACACAACGTCCAGAACGCCCTGGCCGCCGTCGCCATCGGCCGCGAGCTCGGCATCGCGGAATCGGCGATCCGCTCGGCGCTCGCCGGCCTCGAGGGCGTCAAGCGTCGTTTCACGCGCACCGGCGAGGTCGACGGCATCACGGTCATCGACGACTACGGGCACCATCCCGAGGAGATCAAGGTGGTGCTGGCGACCGCCCGCGAGCGCTGCCGGGGGCGCATCCTTGCGGTCCTCCAGCCGCACCGCTTCACCCGCCTGCGCGACCTCATGGAGCAGTTCTGCACCTGCTGCCAGCACGCCGACACGGTCCTCGTGGCACCGGTCTACCCGGCCGGGGAGGCGCCCATCCCGGGCGTCGACCGGGACGCGCTCGTGGCCGGGCTACTGGCGCACGGCCAGCGTGCGGTCGAGCCGGTCGACGGCGCCGACGCGGTCTACGATCGGGTCGCGGCGCTGGCCCGGCCGGGCGACTTTGTGGTCTGTCTGGGTGCCGGCTCGATCACCGCCTGGGCCAATGCGCTGCCCGGCGAGCTCGCCCGGCGGCGCCGCGAGGCGGCCGCTTGAGCGCGCTCACCCGCGATCTGCCGGCGGTGCGCGGCACCTTGCGCGCCGGGGTGCCGCTCGGGCCGTTGACCTGGCTTCGGGTCGGTGGGCCGGCGCGTTGGCTGCTGCAGCCCGCCGACCTCGACGACCTCCTCGAGTTCCGCCGGGCACTCGACACGACGCTGCCGGTGCTGCCGGTGGGCGTCGCCTCGAACCTGCTGGTCCGCGACGGCGGTCTCGAGGCGATCGTGGTCCGCCTGGGCGGTGCGCTCGGGCGGGTCGAGGTCGACGGCACGACCCTCCTGGCCGGTGCCGGCGCACGCGACCAGCGCGTCGCCCAGGCCGCCCAGCAGGCCGGGCTCGCCGGACTCGAGTTCCTGATCGGCATCCCGGGCACGATCGGCGGCGCCGTGGCGATGAACGCCGGGGCGTTCGGCGGCGAGACCGCCGAGCGGCTGCTCTGGGTCGAGCTCGTCGACCCGCGCGGCCGGCTCGCCCGGCTCGCCCGGGACGAGCTCGGGCTCGCCTACCGCCGCAGCCGTCTGCCCGAGGGTGCGATCGTGGTGCGCGCCGCCTTCGCCCTGGTGGCGGGCGATCCCGCGGCGATCCGGGCGCGGATGGACGCGATCCGCGCCGAGCGCGAGGCCGCCCAGCCGCTCGGGGTCGCCACCGGCGGCTCGACCTTTAAGAACCCCCCCGGCCAGAAGGCGTGGCGGCTGATCGAGGCGGCCGGCTGCCGGGGGCTCCGGCTCGGCGCCGCGATGGTCTCCGAGAAGCACTGCAACTTCCTCATCAATACCGGTGGCGCCAGCGGCGCGGAGCTCGAGGAGCTGGGTGAGCTGGTGCGGGCCCGGGTCCGCGAGCACAGCGGCGTCACGCTCGAGTGGGAGATCGTCCGGGTGGGGATGCAGGCGCCCTCGAGGATGGTCGCATGAGCCGCCACGTGGCCGTGCTGATGGGCGGGATGTCGGCCGAGCGCGAGGTCAGCCTCGTGTCCGGCGCCGCCTGCGCCCGCGCCCTCGAGGAGCGCGGCTTCCGGGTCAGTCGGGTCGACGTCGGCCGTGACCTGCCGCGCCGGCTTTTGGAGCTCGCGCCCGACTGCTGCTTCAACGCCCTGCACGGGCGGATGGGGGAGGACGGTCGGGTGCAGGGTCTGCTGGACCTACTGGGCATCCCCTACACGCACTCGGGGGTGCTCGCTTCGGCGCTCGCCATGGACAAGCCGATGGCCAAGCGACTGTTCGCGAGCGCCGGTTTGCGCTGTCCGGCGGGCGTGGAGACCACCGCCGCCGCGCTCGCCCGGGACGGCTCGCCGTTGGCGCCGCCTTTCGTGATCAAGCCGGCTGCCGAAGGCTCAAGCGTCGGCGTCAGCATCGTGCGCAACGGCGAGCTGGCGCCTGTCCTGACCCGAAACAGTCTCGCGCCGGGCGACCGACTCCTGGTCGAGACCTACGTGCCCGGCCGCGAGCTGACCTGCGCGGTGCTCGACGACCGGCCACTGGCTGTGACCGAGATCGCCCCCAAGGCCGGCTTCTACGACTATCGCGCGAAGTATACGGAGGGGCTGGCCGAGCATCGTATCCCGGCACCCCTGCCCGAGCCGGTGTACGCTCGCGTCATGGACTGGTCGCTAGCTGCGCACCGGGTGCTGGGGTGCCGCGGCGTGAGCCGGGCCGATTTCCGCTTCGACCCGGAGCGCGGCGAGGAAGGCCTCTATCTCCTCGAGGTCAACACCCAGCCGGGGATGACACCCCTGTCGCTGGTCCCCGAGCAGGCCGCCTTTTGCGGGATCGCCTTCGCCGATCTCGTGGTCCGGCTGGTGGAGGGGGCACGATGCGACCGGTGAGCCGTCTCTCGCAGCGGCTCCGGGGCGCGATCCGGCGCGACCGCGAGTGGCCCTGGCGGCGCCGCGCTCGACGTGCCGGCCTGGCGCTGCTGGCGCTCCTGCTCGTGGCCGGCGGCGGCCTCTGGGCGGAGCGCTCGGGCGAGCGGGCCCGGCTGGCCGCGGCCGCAGGGCGCGGCGTCCAGGCCGCTGGCCGCAGCTTGGGTCTCGTGGTGCGCGAGGTGACCGCCGAGGGAAGGGTGCGCACGGCGCCCCGGGAACTCCTCGAAGTGCTTGAAAGCCGGGTGGGAGCTCCTATACTTTCGGTTGAATTAGAGGACCTGAGAAAGCAACTAGAAGGGTTGCCGTGGGTCAAGTCCGCCGCCGTCCGGCGCCATCTGCCCGGCACCCTGCACGCGGTGATCGAGGAGCATCGCCCGCTCGCCCTCTGGCGCGAGCGCGACGGCGCCCGGACCCGACTGATCGACGAGGAGGGTGAGATCGTTCCCGTCGCCGACCTCCGCCCGTTCATGGGGTTGACCCTCCTGACCGGGAAGGGCGCGCCGCAGGCCGCCAAGGAGCTGTTCGCCCTGCTCGCCGCCGAGCCCGGGCTGGCTCGCCGGACCACCGTCGCGAGTCGGGTCGGCGGGCGGCGCTGGAACCTCTACCTCGACGGGCGGATCGAGGTCCGGCTGCCGGCCGAGGGGGCCCAGGAGGCGCTCCGCCGGCTGGCGGCCGAGGATCGTGCGAGCGGCCTCCTGGCGCGCGCGGTCGAAGCCGTCGACCTGCGCTCGGCCGATTGGATCGTGGTGCGGGTGGTCGAGCCGCCGGCGAGGAAGCCGGCCACCGGCGGCGGTCGCGGCGCATGAGCCTCGCCCTGCCCACCCGTCGCACGAGCATGACCGCGACCCGTGGCAGCGCCCCGATCGCGGCGCTCGACCTCGGCACGAGCAAGATCTCCTGCTTCATCGCGCGGCCGCTGCCGACGGGTGGGCTCGCCCTGCTCGGTCGCGGCCTGCAGTCGGCGGATGGGCTCAGGGGCGGCGAGATCGTCGACCTCGAGGCGGCCGAGGCGGCGGTCCGCGCCGTCCTGCACGAGGCCGAGGAGCAGGCCGGCCGGATGGTCGAGGGGGTGGTGGCGAGTGTCGGCGCCGGCCGGCCGCGCTCGGTGCTCCTGAGCGTCGAGCGGCCGCTCGGTGGCCGCACGGTGGCCGAGGAGGACGTCCAGGCGACGCTGCAGAGGGCCCGCGCCGAGGTCCAGGCCAAAGGCCTTGCCGTCCTCCACCTGGTCGAGCTCGAGGCTCGAGTCGACGCCGGCCGGCCGGTCCTGGACCCGCGCGGGCTCGCCGGCCAGACCCTGACCGTGCTGGTGCACGCGGTGGCCGCCGAGCGCGAGCCGCTGCAGGCGGTGTTGCGCTGCCTGGAGCGTTGCCATCTCGAGGTGCGCGGGCTCGTGGCGGCGCCCTACGCCGCCGGGCTCGGTTGCCTGACCGAGGACGAGCGCGAGCGCGGCTGCCTCTTGGTCGACATCGGCGCCGATGCCACCCAGATCGCGCACTTCGCCGGAGACCGGCTGGGCCATGTCGACCGCATCGACGTCGGCGGCGAGCGGATCACCCACGACGTCGCCTGGGGCCTCGCCACCTCGCGGCGCGAGGCCGAGCGGATCAAGAGCCTCTATGGCGCGGTCGTCTGGCGGGCCTGCGACGACCATGTCCGGATCGAGCTGAAGCACGCGGCCGACGGCTCCGAGCTCGCCACCGGCGAGGTGCCGCGCACCCGTCTGACCATGATCGTCAGGGCGAGGGTCGAGGAGATCTTCGCCGAGCTCGCGCGACGGCTGCGCGAGCAGGGCGAGCTGTTACGGGCGCGGCCGCCGCGGTCGCTGGTGCTCACCGGCGGTGCCGCCCAGCTCGAGGGGATGGACGAGCTCGCCCAGGAGCGCTTCGGCCTGCCGACTCGCATCGGCCGGCCGCGCGCCATCCTGAGCGGGCTGCGAACTGACGAGGATCCGAGCCTGAGCGCGGTCCTGGGCGCGCTCGCGCTGCTCGCCGCGGGTGCGGCCGGCATGCCGCCGGCGACGCTCGACGGGCGGCGCGGGGTCGGCGACCAGCTCGGCCGGCTGCGTGCCTGGCTCAGGCAGAACTTCTAGGCGGGCGAGGGATCGCCCGGGTGGCCGCGTTTGCCCCGCGGTCGCCCAAACGGCCGACAGGCCGCGCGAAGGTGGCGAGGAGGAGAACGGGGATGACGATCAACATCTCGATGGCCCTGGGCGAGGAGCTCAAGCCCAAGATCACGGTGGTCGGCGTCGGCGGCGCCGGCGGCAACGCCGTCAACAACATGATCACGGCGCACCTCGAGGGGGTCGAGTTCGTGGTCTGCAACACGGACGCGCAGGCGCTCGCCAACTGCCTGACCGACCGAAAGATCCAGCTCGGCATCACGATCACCCACGGGCTCGGGGCAGGGGCACGGCCGGAAGTCGGCCGGGCCGCCGCCGAGGAGGCCTTGGACGAGGTCCTGGACCAGCTCCAGGGCAGCAACATGGTGTTCATCACCGCCGGCATGGGCGGCGGCACCGGCACCGGCGCCGCGCCCGTGATCGCGCGCGCGGTCCGCGAGCAGGGCATCCTGACCGTGGGCGTGGTGACCAAGCCGTTCCATTTCGAAGGCGCGCACCGCATGCGCTTGGCCGAGCAGGGTCTGGCCGAGCTGCAGCAGTTCGTCGACACGCTCATCGTGATCCCGAACCAGAACCTGTTCCGGCTGGCCAACGAGAAGACCAGCTTCGCCGACGCCTTCCGTCAGGCCGACCAGGTGCTGCACATGGGGGTGCGCGGCGTCACCGACCTGATGATGATGCCGGGCCTGATCAACCTCGACTTCGCCGACATCCGCACGGTGATGAGCGAGATGGGCAAGGCGATGATGGGTACCGGCGAGGCCGCGGGCGAGCGGCGCGCGATCGATGCCGCCGAGGCGGCGATCAACAACCCGCTCCTCGACGACGTCTCGATGAAGGGAGCGCGCGCGGTGCTGATCAACATCACCGGCGGCTACGACATGACCCTCTACGAGGTCGACGCTGCCGCGAACCGGATCCGCGAGGAGGTCGACCCCGACGCCAACATCATCTTCGGCTCGACCTTCGACAGCGCGATGGAGGGCCGGATGCGGATCTCGGTCGTGGCGACCGGCATCGCCTCGCCCGGCGAGGCGCCGGCACGCGAGGCCGAGAGCCAGCGCACCGGGTTCGTCTTCCCGACCCAGATGCACCGCCCGCAGCCCTTCCCGGGAGCCCGCCCGACGTCCCGACCGGCCGAGCCGAGCCCGGCCACGCAGCTGCGCACGCCGAGCGGGGAACCCTCCATCCCGAGCTTCGGCGGCCCCGCCCCGGCCGAGCCGCGGGCGACCCGGCCCGGCGCCCGCCAAGCGGCAGCCGAGCCGCCGCGTGGACCGTCCTTCATCGAGCGGATGCGCAGCTTCGGTTTCCAGCGCACGACGGGCCCGGCGAGGCCGGCCGAGCCTTCGACCGAGGAAGCCAAGGTCGCCCGGCCCGAGCTCGCCGAGGCGGCCGACATACCTGCCTTCCTGCGCCGGGAGCGGAGCGACGGCTGACGGGCGGGGCGCGCCGCGCTAGAGGCTGGCGCGGCGCATCACCCCGGCACCCGGACCGCGATCATGAACATCGCCGAGCTCGACACCCCCGTCATCCTGGTCGATCTCGACCGGGTCGAGCGGAACCTCGCCCGCTGGCAGGGCTATTGCGACCGGCACCGGATCCGCAACCGGCCGCACATCAAGACCCACAAGGTGGTCGAGCTCGCCCGCCGCCAGGTCGCCCTCGGCGCAGTCGGGATCTGCTGCCAGAAGCTCGGCGAGGCCGAGGTGATGGCGGCCGGCGGCCTGGACGACATCCTGATTCCCTTCAACCTCCTGGGCGCGGCCAAGCTCGGCCGCGCGCGCGAGCTGGCGGCTCGGCTCGCTCTCGAGGTCTCGGCCGACTCGGCGCCGGTGGTGGACGGCTTGGCAGAGGCGTTCGCCGGCACCGCCCGGCCGCTGCCGGTCCTGGTCGAGTGCGACACCGGCGCGCGCCGCTGCGGCGTTCAGACGCCCGAGGCGGCGCGCGAGCTGGCGCTGCGGATCGCCGCCGCCCCGGGCCTCCGGCTGGGCGGGCTCATGACCTACCCGGCCAAGGGGGCGCCCGACCGCGCCGCAGCCTTCCTCGCCGAGGCCAAGGCCCTGATCGAGTCCGCGGGCGTGCCGGTGCCCAAGGTCTCCTCGGGCGGCACGCCCGACATGTGGCGGGCGCACGAGCACGGCGTGATCACCGAGTACCGGGTCGGCACGTACATCTACAACGATCTCATGGAGGTCGCCTGCGGCGCCGCGAGCCTCGAGGATTGCGCCCTGACCGTGCTCACCACCATCGTGAGCCGCCCGACCGCCGACCGGGCGATCCTGGACGCCGGCTCGAAGAGCCTGACCTCCGATCTGAACGGCCAGACCGGGCACGGCCGGATCGTCGAGCATCCGGAGGCGGTGATCTTCGGGCTCAGCGAGGAACACGGCCATGTCGACCTCGCCGCCTGCCCCACCCGGCCGGCGCTCGGTCAGAAGGTCCGGGTCATCCCGAACCACGCCTGCCCGGTCTCCAACCTGTTCGACCGCATCGTCACGGTGCGCGGCGAGCGGGTCGAGGGGAGCCTCGCCGTGGCGGCGCGCGGCCGGGTCGCATGAGCCCGATGGCTGGCCTCAGCAGCTCGGGCCGCGGCGGGTGACCCAGGCGAGGCCACGTCCGAGATGCTCCCGGAAGACCGGGTCGGCGAACAGCTCCGGGCGGTGGCCGAGGCCGGTGTACCAGCTGCGGCCATTGCCGGGCTCGTGGCACCACGCGATCGGATGGTCGGCGCCCATCCGCCCGCCCTCATAGGTCCGCTCGTCGATCGTGGCGATCACCCGCACCCGCCCGCGCGGATTGGAGCGGAAGTCGTAGAGCTCGTCGGTGACCGGCCAGGCACGCCCGCCGCCGAGCCCGGCGAGCCCCGGCAGGTCGTCGGCGAAGCGGACGACGGTCGACTGCAGGCCCGGCGGGTGCGACCGGAACCAGGCACCGACCAGCGCCTCGTAACCGGGCCAAGCATACTCCGCGTCGGCCGCGGCATGGACGGCGAGGAGCCCGCCGCCACCGCGCACGAAGTCCTCCAGCGCACGCTCCGCCGCCGGCCCGAGGAAGTCGCCGGTGGTCTGAGCGAGCACCACCGCGGCTATCCCTTCGAGCTTGAGATCCGGGAGCGGCGGCGGACCGTCGCGGCGCTCGAGCGTCAGCCCCAGCGGCCGCGCGAGGTCTTCGATCGCCGCCAGCGTCGCCGGGATCGCCTCGTGGCGATAGCCCGCGGTCGCGGTGAGGACCAACAGGCGCTCGGCCGCTTCGGCGGGCGGGGCGAGCCCCACGAGCAGCGCCAACCCGGCCGCCGCGAGCCGCATCGGCCCTAGTGCGAGAGCAGCACCGGCACGGTCATATGCTTGAGGATGTGCGCAGTGGCGCCGCCCAGGATCAGCTCGCGCAGCCGCGAGTGGCCGTAGGCGCCCATCACCAGGAGGTCCGCGGCCTCGTCGGCGGCGGTCGACAGGAGCACGTCGCCCGGGTCGAGCCCGCCCGACTGGATCGTCTTGACGGTCACCGGGATGCCGTGGCGGGCGAGGTGCGCCGCGACATCGGCGCCAGGGACCTCGCCGACGCGCTCGCCAAGCGTCTGCGGGTCGATGATCACGATCGCGACCTCGCGCGCCCGGGCCAGGAGAGGCAGGGCGTCGTTGAGCGCGCGGGCCGCCTCGCGCGAGCCGTCCCAGGCACAGAGGGCTCGCTCGGGCGGTAGCTCGCGCGGACCGATATAGGGCACCACCAGTGCCGGTCGGCCCGACGCCATGAACGCTGCCTCGACCATGAGCGCGTCGTCGACGCCCGACCGGTCCGGGTCGGGCTGGCCGACGATGGTCAGGTCCGCGTGCCGCGCCTGGCGGGCCAACGCCTCGCCCAGCCGGTCCACCATCACCGTCTCCCGCCGCCGCTCGAGCGCTCGACCCTCGGCCGCAGCGCGCGCCGCCGCCCGCTCGAGAATAGCCGCCGCGGCACCCTCGGCCTGCTCGCGCTGCTGCGCCAGGACCTCGGCCGGCAGGTTGATTCCGACGACCGCCGGCACGTAGGGCTCGACCACGAGGCAGAGCGCGGTGAGATGCGCATCGAAGCTCCGTGCCAGCGCCAGCGCCGCGCCGAGCCGGGCGTCCGTGGCGGGGCTCGGATCGAGCTGAACGAGCAGGTCCTTGAGGCTCACCGGATCTCTCCTGCTTGGCTCCGCCTCGGGCTGATAGCACAGGCCGTCGGACACGTCGCGTTGCGGACGGCCCGGTGTTGGCTTAGCCTCTCTCCAGGGAGACGCTCGAAAGTCCGTAGTGTCGTCGGAATTGTGACAGATCCATGACAGCCCCCGGCTTCCGTGCTTCCGAGCCTCGGGAGCTCGAGCTCAAGCTCAAGGTACCGCCCGAGGACCTGGACCGCTTGGCCGCGAGCCCGGCGCTCGCCGGAAGGGCGCTCGGCCCAGCCCGTCGCCGACGCCTCGTGAGCGTCTATTTCGATACGCTGGACGCGCGGCTGCGGGCGCGCGGGCTGGCGCTGCGGGTTCGCCGCATCGGCCGCCGCCGGATCCAGACACTCAAGGCCGAGTCCCGTGCCGGCGGCCTCGCCACCGACCGGCCCGAGCACGAGGTGGCGGTCGCGGGCGACGTGCCCGACCTCGCCGCCTTCAAGGCACCGGCCGTGCGCGAGCTCTTGGGCCTGGTCCTGCCCGGCGAGCTCGCACCGATGTTCGAGACGCGGATCGAGCGCACCGCCTTGACCATAGCTTGGCCGGCGCCCGAGCGGCCCGAGGCCGAGGTCGAGGTGGCGCTCGACCGCGGCCGGATCCTGGCCCGCGGCCGCCGGGAGGAGGTGAGCGAGCTCGAGCTCGAGCTGCTGCGCGGACCACGCGGCGCCCTGGTGGCGCTCGCCGAGGAGCTGCGCGCCCTGGCCCCGCTCGCGGTCGAGACCCGCGACAAGGCTACGCGCGGCTGGGCCCTCGCCGCCGACGTGGTGCCGCCGCCGCGCAAGGCCGACCGGCTCGCCCTCGACCCGCTGGAGAGCGTCGGCGAGGCGCTGCGGCGGATCGGCCTCGCCTGCTTGGGCCACTGGCTCGCCAACACGGCGCCGGCCGCCGATGGCCGGGACCCCGAAGGCCTGCACCAGCTGCGGGTGGCGCTGCGCCGGCTGCGCTCGGCCCTGTCGCTGTTCCGGAGTGTGCTGCCCGAGGCCGACCGGAACCGGCTCAACGGGGAGCTGCGCTGGCTCCTGGGCGAGCTCGGCCCGGCCCGTGACGGCGACGTACTGACCGGCGAGCTCATGGCCCCGCTCGCCGAGGACGAGGTGCTCGGCCCCGAACTCGAGGTGCTGCGCCGGGTTCTCGCGGCGCGCCGGCCGGCGATCTACGAACGGGTGCGCGCGGCGCTCGCCAGCCGCCGTGCCGCCGACCTCGTCCTCGACCTCGGAGCCTGGCTCGAGCTCGACCGGTTCCGCGAGCATGCTGCGGCCGAGGCGCGCGCCGTGCTCGACGGCCCGATCGGGCCGTTCGCCGCCGCCACCCTCGAGCGGCGCTGGCGCAAGGCGCGGAAGCTCGGCCGTCGCCTCGAGCGGCTCGACCCGGCCGGCCGCCACGCGCTCCGCATCGCGGTCAAGAAGCTGCGCTACGGCCTCGATTTCCTGGCCTCGCTCTGGCCCGAGGCGGAGACCCGCCGGTTCCAGGGCCGGCTCGCCGAGCTGCAGGACCGGCTCGGTCACCTGAACGACGTGGCGGTCGCCCGCGATCAGGCGCGCGGGCTGCTCGCGGAGCTCGAAGGCGATCCGGCGGCGCCCGTGGCAGCCCTCGCGCTCGGCGCGGTGGTCGGCTGGCACGCCCGCGCCACCCGCCGGCAGGTGGCGGAGGCCTGCGAGCGCTGGGCCGAGCTCGCCGACGAGCAACGCTTCTGGCGGGATGCCGCATGATCCGAATCCTGGTCACCAACCTCAAGGGCGGCTGCGGCAAGACCACCATCGCCACCAACCTGGCCGGCGCCTTCGCCCGCGGTGGGCTCGCCACCACACTCGCCGACGCCGACCGTCAGCGCTCGAGCCTGTCGTGGCTGGAGCTGCGCCCGGCCACCGCTCCCACGATCGCCGCGGTCGACTGGCGAAGGCAGCCGGGCGAGCTCCACGCCGAAACGGCGCGGCTCGTGATCGACGCGCCGGCGGCGCTCCGGGTCAAGGAGGTCGAGGAATTCCTGGCGCTCGCCGACCTCGTGGTCGTGCCGGTCCTGCCCTCGCTCTTCGACGAGGGCTCGAGCGCGCGTTTCCTCGCGCGCCTCGACGAGCTCAAGCCGGTCCGCAAGGGTCGGAAACCGGTGCTGGTCGTGGCCAACCGGCTGCGCCCGCGCTCCCGTGCCGCGGCCCGCCTCGAGGCGTTCCTCGAGCGGCTCGGCCACACCCCGGTGGCCCGGCTGGCCGACCGGGCCCTGTATGGCGAGCTCGCGGTTCGCGGTCGGTCGGTGTTCGACGCCACGCCCGGCGCGGCCGCGGCGACCATCGCCGAGTGGCAGCCGCTCTTGCGCCGGATCGAGGAGGTCGGCTGAGCCCGCGGCTCAGATCCGACGCTCGGCGAGCGTGCGCAGTAGGCTCACGAGTGCGGTCTTGACCGATGCCGAGCGCAGCTCGCCGAAGCCGCGCGCCACCTCGAGCACACCGCGCACGTGGACGAGCGGGGCGGCCGCGGCGCCGGCACCCGCCTCGGCGTCGGCCTCGTCGAAGAACCAGCCGACCGGCACCTCGAGGCGCCGGCCGATCTGCCAGAGCCGAACCGCGCTGATCCGGTTGGCGCCGTTTTCGTACTTCTGCACCTGCTGGTAGGAGACCCCGAGCGCAGCCGCGAGCTGGTCCTGGGTCAGCCCGAGTTCGGTGCGGCGCAGCCGGATCCGCTCGCCGATCTGCTGGTCGAGGCTCGCAGGCTCGGCATCCATCCCGGCTCGCTCGGGCCTCCGCGGCAACCGCGAGCCGGCTTCCGGGCGGCCCGCCTCTTGACTATGGTCGCGCCATGGTCGACCGGCGTACTCTACCAAGCGGTTAGTCGCCCGGCAAGGCGACGCCCTGGGGTTGAGGACCGGGCTGCCGGTCGTTGCGAGGACCCGCGTCTTGATGCCGTCATCCCCCCCGCCGCGTCGAGCCCCTTGGCCGCTGCGTACCGCGCTCGTGGCGCTGCTTCTGCTGGCCCCGCTCGCCTGCGGCGGCAACCGCGAGAACCCCTACGCCGACCGACCCGTCGACGAGCTCTACACCACCGCCCAGGACCTGCTCGACAAGGGCGAGTTTCGTGAGGCGGGGCGCGCCTTCGAGGAGGTCGAGCGTCAGCACCCCTACTCGCAATGGGCGGTCAGGAGCCAGCTCATGGCGGCCTACGCCTACTACGAGGCGAACGATTACGAGGAGGCGATCGCCGCGGCGCGCCGCTTCATCGAGCTGCACCCGGGCAACCCGGACACCCCCTACGCGCACTATCTGATCGGCATGAGCTACTACGAGCGCATCTCCGACGTGCAGCGCGACCAGGAGATGACCGAAGAGGCGATGAAGTCGTTCGAGGAGTTGATTCGCCGCTTCCCGAGCACCGACTACGCCCGCGACGCGCGGCTCAAGATGGACCTCGCCCGCGACCACGCCGCCGGCAAGCACATGGAGATCGGGCGCTACTACCAGAAGCGCGGCCAGTATGTCGGCGCCATCAACCGCTTCCGCACCGTGGTGGAGAGCTACCAGACCACCACCCACGTGCCCGAGGCGCTGCACCGGCTGACGGAGTGCTACCTGGCCCTCGGGGTGCGCGAGGAGGCGCAGAACGCCGCCGCCGTGCTCGGCTACAACTTCCCGGGCAGCCCATGGTACGAGCGTTCCTACGCGCTGCTCCTGGGCGAGCGGCTCGCGCCCGCGCGCGCCCAGGGCTCCTGGCTCGGGCGGCTGTTCTGAGCGCATGCTGACCGGCCTCTCGATCCGCGACATCGTGCTGATCGAGCGGCTCGACCTCGAGTTCGGGCCGGGCCTGACCGTGCTGACCGGCGAGACCGGCGCCGGCAAGTCGATCGTGCTCGACGCCCTGGGCCTGGCGCTCGGCGGCCGCGCCGGGCGCGAGCTGGTCCGCCGCGGCGCGGCGCAGGGCGTGGTCGCGGCGAGCTTTGCGCCACCGCCCGACCACCCCGCCCGCGCCCTCCTGGCCGAGCAGGGGCTCGACGGCGGGGCCGAGGCCGGCGCCGAGCTCGTGCTGCGGCGGAGCCTCGCTGCCGACGGTCGCAGCCGCGCCTTCCTGGACGATACCCCGGTGGCCGGCCAGCTACTGCGCCGGCTCGCCACGACCCTCGTCGCGGTGCACGGCCAGCACGACAGCCAAGGCCTGCTCGACGCGGCGGTGCAGCGGGCACTGCTCGACGGGTTCGCCGGCGCCGCCGGCGTGCTGGCCGAGCTGCGCGCGGCCTGGCAGGCCTGGCGAGAGGCCGAGGCTCGCCGTCGCGCTCTCGCACAGGAGCTCGAGCGCGGCGCGCGCGTCGCCGAGGAGCTGCGCCACCGCGCCGACGAGCTGGAGGCCCTGGCCCCGCGGCCCGGCGAGGAACAGGCGCTGGCCGAGACGCGGGCCCGCCTGCAGGGCCGCGAGCGGCTGCTCGCGGCGCTCGACGAGGCGCTCGTCGGCACCGCCGGCGCCGGTGAGCGGCTGGTCCAAGCGAGCCGTCGGCTGGTCCGGGTTCGTGAGCTCGCCGAGGCCGCCGGCGCGCGGGCGCTCGAGGCGCTCGACCGGGCGCGGCTCGAGCTCGAGGAGGCCGAGGCCGCGCTGTCCGCGCTCCGCGCCGACGCGGACGCCGAGGGCGACCGGCTCGACGAGGTCGAGCGCCGCCTGTTCGCGCTGCGCGACGCCGCCCGGAGGCATCGCGTCCCGGTCGACGGGCTCGAGGCACTGCTGGCAACGACCCGGGCGGAGCTCGCCCGGCTCGAGGACGGTGCGGCCGGGCTGGCCGCGGCCGAGCGCGCCGCGGCCGCGGCCGAGGCCGCCTTCCGGGCGACCGCAGGTCGGCTGAGCGGGCTGCGCGCCGCTGCCGCCGAGCGGCTGGCCACGGCGGTCGAGGCGGAGCTGGCGCCGCTCAGGCTCGAACGCGCCCGGTTCCGCGTCGCCCTGGAGCCGCTGCCGGAGGCCGACTGGGCGGGCGAAGGGGGCGAGCGAGTCGTCTTCATGGTCGCCACCGACCCGGGTGCGCCCCCTGGCCCGCTCGCCCGGATCGCCTCGGGCGGCGAGCTCGCCCGCCTCATGCTGGCACTCGAGGTCGTGCTCGCCCGGCTCGACCCGACGCCGACGCTGATCTTCGACGAGATCGACGCCGGCATCGGCGGCGCCACCGCAGACGCGGTGGGCGAGCGACTGGCGCGGCTCGCCCGGGACCGCCAAGTGCTGGTCGTCACCCACGCGCCGCAGGTGGCCGCACGCGCCACCCATCATCTGGCGGTCAAGAAACGCCTCGAGCCGACCGGCGCCCGGGTCGAGGTGGCGCAGCTCGGCCCGGCCGCGCGCCGCCAGGAGATCGCCCGCATGCTGGCCGGTGCCGAGATCACCGAGGCCGCCCGGGCAGCGGCGCAGAGCCTGCTCGAGCTCGCGGGGCGCGGCTGAATGCGGCGCCCGCCGAGCCTGGCCGTCCCGGTCGAGCAGCTCTCGCGCGAGCGGGCCGCGGCCGAGCTCGCCTGGCTCGCTGCCGCGATCGCCCGCCACGATCGCCTCTACTACCAGGAGGCGGCACCCGAGATCTCGGACGCCGAGTACGACGCGCTGCGTGCCCGCAACGCCGCGATCGAGGCGCGCTTCCCCGACCTCGTGCGGCCCGACAGCCCGTCGTTCCGGATCGGCGCGCCGCCCGTCGAGGCCTTCGGCAAGGTTCGCCACGCCGTGCCGATGCTCACCCTCGACAACGCCAACAGCGACGGCGAGGTCGCCGAGTTCGTGGCCCGCATTCGACGCTTCCTGGGCATGGCCGCGGACGCGCCGCTCGAGTTCGTGGCCGAGCCGAAGATCGACGGGCTCTCCTGCTCCCTCCGCTACGAGCGCGGGCTCCTGGTCCAGGGTGCCACCCGTGGCGACGGGTTCGAGGGCGAGGACGTCACCGCCAACGTCCGCACGATTCGGGACATCCCCCAGCGCCTCTTGGCCGAGGCCCCGCCGCCGCTCCTTGAGGTCCGAGGCGAGGTCTACATGGAGCGGGCCGACTTCGAGGCCTTGAACGCCCGCCGGGGTGAGACCGGCGAGCCCATCTTCGCCAATCCGCGCAACGCCGCCGCCGGCTCCCTGCGCCAGCTCGACAGCCGGATCACCGCGAGCCGGCGGCTGCGGTTCCTACCGCACGGCTGGGGCGAGGCCGATCCGCCGATCCGCGGCAGCTATTTCGAGTTCCTGCAGGGGCTCGGCCCGCTCGGCTTCCGCGTCGGACCGCTCGTCGAGCGCTGCCGCGACATCGCCGAACTGGCCGCCTACCAGCACCGGCTCGAGACCCGGCGGTTCGAGCTCGCCTTCGACATCGACGGCGTCGTCGACAAGGTCGACCGCATCGACCTGCAGGAGCGGCTCGGCTTCGTCGGCCGGGCGCCGCGCTGGGCGATCGCGCACAAGTTCCCGGCCCAGCGAGCGACCACGCGGATCCGGGCGATCACCGTGCAGGTCGGCCGCACCGGGGCGCTGACGCCCGTGGCCGAGCTCGAGCCCGTGACCGTGGGCGGGGTGATGGTCGGCCGGGCGACGCTGCACAACGAGGACTACATCGCGGAGCGCGACATCCGGGTCGGCGACACGGTGATCGTCGAACGGGCAGGCGACGTCATCCCGCAGGTCGTGTCGGTCGTGGCAGAGCGGCGTGCGCCCGAAAGCGCGCCGTTCCGCTTTCCGGATCGCTGCCCGGTGTGCGGCGCGGTCGCCGTGCGCGAGCCGGGGGCGGCGATCTGGCGGTGCACGGGAGGTCTCGTCTGCCCGGCCCAGGTCGAGGCGCGGCTCGAGCATCTGGTGAGCCGCGCCGCCTTCGACATCGAGGGGCTCGGCAGGAAGCAGATCCCGCAGCTGCACGAGGCGGGCCTGATCCGCGAGCCGGCCGATCTCTTCACCCTACCCCGCGACGCCGACCGATTGGCCCGGCTCGAGACGCTCGAGGGTTGGGGTCGGAAGAAAATCGAGAACCTCCTCGCGGCGATCGAAGGACGCCGCAGCTTGCCGCTCGACCGGGTCCTCCACGCCCTCGGCATCCGTTTCGTGGGCGAGGTCACGGCCAAGCTCCTGGCCCGCCACTATGGGGACTGGCCCCGCTTCCGCGCCGCCATGGACCGGCTCGCCACGGGCGATTCGGCCGCCCGCGAGGATCTCCTCACGATCGACGGGATCGGCCCGGTCGTGGTCGACTCGCTCGCCGAGTTCTTCACCGAGCCGCACAACCGCTCGGCGGCCGATCGACTCGCGGCGGAGCTCGCGGTCCTGCCGGTCGAGGCACCGCGCGTGGCCGCCTCGCCTCTGGCCGGCAAGACGGTGGTCTTCACCGGCACGCTCACCCATATGACGCGGGCCGAGGCCAAGGCGCGCGCCGAAGCGCTCGGAGCCAAGGTGGCGGGTTCGGTCTCGCGCGCAACCGACCTCGTGGTGGCGGGTGCCGACGCGGGCTCCAAGCTCGGCCGGGCACGGGAGCTCGGGGTCGAGGCGATCGACGAGGCTAGGTGGCTGGAGCTCGCGGGTGGCGCATGACCAGACTGGCGATGCTGGGGCTCGGCTACGGCTTCCTCGTGCTCGGCGTGCTCGGCCTGTTCCTGCCGATCCTCCAGGGCGTGCTGTTCATCACGGTGGGCCTGTTGATCCTTTCCCGTCATGCCCCCTGGGCCGAGCGGCTGTTGACCCGGCTGAAGACCCGCTATCCCGTGATCGCCCGGACGGTGGTCGCGGCCGAAGAGCTCGCCCAGCGCTGGATGGACCGGATCGCGGTGAGGCTTCGCCGCCTGACCGGCCGCTGAGATGATCGTCGATCGCCCGGTCCGGCTCGCGCCGGCGCCAGGATCGAGCGCGATCCACGGATGGACGGCCGTCGCCGCTGCGCGGAGCCGGCCGTGCGGGTGACGCTGCTCGGCACCGGCTGCCCGGCGCTGCATCCGCGCCGGGCCGGCGCCGGTCTCCTGGTCGAGGCGGGCGGCACCCGGGTGCTGGTGGACTGCGGTCACGGCGTGGCGCAGCGGCTGGCCGAGGGCGGCGTGCGGATCGCCGATCTCGACGCCGTTCTGGCGAGCCATCTGCACAGCGACCATCTGGCCGACCTCTGGACGCTCGTGGTGGGCGGCTGGCATCAGGGTCGCTCACGGCCGTTGCGGCTCCTGGCCGATCCGGCGGTCGAACGGCTGGCGCGCGGCCTCGAGGCCGCCTGGGCCGAGGAGCGGGCCCAGCGCTTGGCCTTCGAGCGGCGGCCCAACCCGGCGGGATTCGGCCTCGAGGTCGAGCCGATCGAGGCCGGCCGACGGCTCGCCCTCCCGGGACTCGAGGTCGAGGTCGTGGCGGTCGACCACCGCCCGGTGGAGCCCGCCTTCGGCTTCGTGTTCCGAGCCGGCGGACGGGTCCTCGCGACGAGCGGCGACACCCGCCGCTCGGAGGCCCTGATCGCGGCGGCGCGGGGCTGCGATCTTCTGATCCACGAGGTGTTCGTGCACGCGGCCATGCCGGTCGTGCCGGGCGTCCGCGACGCCGCCACGATCATGGCGGTGGCGAGCTACCACACGGCCCTCGAGGAGGTCGGCCCGATCGCCGCCGAGGCCGGCGCGTCAGCGTTGCTCCTGACCCACATCGTGCCGCCTGAGGCCGACCCTTCGGCGCTGGCGGCCGAGGCGGCCCGTGGCTTCGCCGGCCCCGTGATCGTGGGCGAGGACTTGCTCACGGTCGATCTCGAGCATCGGAGGCTCGCCTGGCGCGGGCTGGTCGCAGGGCTCGGTCGCCCGACCTCTGATCGAGGGTCTGGAGCACCCGGACCATGAGCCCCGACCAGAGACCGGAGGTGACGGAGCGGATCGGGTGGTGAGCCGGTGTCGGCCCGACCTCGGGGCGGCGCCGTGCCGGCCGCACCCGGCCGGCCGCTTCGAGCCGGGCGAACAGCACCGCCGCCAGAAGGGGCACTGTGAGAACCGCCCAGGGGCTAGGCTCGGGCCCCAGCAGGCCGCGTTCGGTCGCGAGCGCCAGTGCCAGCGCCAGGGCGAGGCAGAAGGCCGCGAGGCGCATCGGCGCGAGCCAGGCCGGATCGAGCCCGCCGGCTCGGCGGTCCTCGTTCCGTTCGGCGCGCAGGAGGCGCTCGAAAAGCACGAGCGCACCCACGGTCGCGGGCGGCAGAAGGTCGCGCTCGCCGCCGAGAAGAAGGGAGCCCGCCTCGACGGCGAGCCCCGCCGCGAGCGCCGTGGCGAGCGCGCCGACCATGGTCGACCGGCTGCGCTCGCGGACCAGGAGGCTGGCGGCGACCAGGAGAGCGATCGGCACCAGGCCCGGGTGGACGAGCGCCGCGGCCACGAGCGCGAGCGTCGCCGTCACGCTGTCCAGGGCCGGCGGCCGGCGTGGCGCGAGGGCCGCGGCCGCGAGGGCCGGTACGAGCCGCTCGAGCGCCACGAGCGGGGCCAGCCCGACCAGAAGACCGCCGAGCCCAGTGCCGGCTGCCGGCGGGCCGAGCCCGAGCGCAGTGAGCCCCAGAAGCGTGATCGGCGGCGGGCCGAGCGCCGCCAGCCTGCCCCAGCGCAACCGCCCCCCCAGCGCCGCCTCCGCCATCGTGCACGCTCCCCGGCTGGACCGCTCCGTCGCGGCCGAGTGTCGCGCGCCAGGGTTAACGAAGGGTTGACGGCCGCCGTCGCGGGGCCGGGCCTCCTTGAAATGGAACCGGCTCGGTTCTAATTCGGGCTCGTCAGTCGCGAGGGCGTCGCGTGATCAGGCTCAGCCGTCTGTCCGACTACGGGATCGTGATCTTGACCCGGCTAGCGCGCGAGCCGGGCCGGGCGTTGCCGGCCTCGACGCTGGCCGGGACCACGTCGGTGTCGACCGCGATGACCGGCAAGGTCTTGAAGCTCCTCACTCGTGCGGAGCTCTTGACGTCGCTGCGCGGGGCGCACGGCGGCTACGCGCTGGCCCGGCCGGCCACGGCGATCACCGTGGCCGAGGTGATCGAGGCGCTGGACGGACCGATCGCTCTCACGAGCTGCGTCGACCCGACGACGGGTGAATGCGGAATCGAACGGCTCTGCCCGGCGCGCGCCAACTGGCAGCGGATCAACCGGGCGATTCGCGACGCGCTCGCCGGGATCTCGCTCGCCGACATGGCGCAGGCGATCCCCGAGGCGTTCCGGGCACCGCGCGAACTGGACCGTGGCCCGGCGCGGCCCCCGGCCGAGGCGGCCGGCGCGCCGATCGGAGCAGGCTGATGGCGACCGCGCTCGACACCGTCCGCGGCTTGACCGGCGGCGAGTACAAGTACGGGTTCGTGACCCCGGTCGAAGAGGATCGGTTCGCGCCCGGGCTCGACGAGGGAGTGGTCCGCCGCCTGTCCGCCAAGAAAGGCGAGCCCGGCTGGCTCGCCGAGTGGCGGGTCG
>CAZDFD010000022.1:0-52716 GCA_964504655.1 uncultured Geminicoccaceae bacterium | reverse complement strand
GCTCCGGCCGCCTCGGCCTGGGCGCGCCTCCCGAGCCGGACCTGGGTCAGGTCGTGCGGTTTCGGACCGAGCCGGGCTGAGGCTCAGAACGAGAAGGTTCGATGGCCCCAGCGCCGGCCGTCGAACCGCCAGACCGAATCGCCGGCCGCCACCGCGAGATAGCGACCGCTCGCGGCGACCGCCTGGGCGTCGATGTCGTCCTTGAGGACGTGGAATGCCGTACCGTCGAAGCGGGCGACGCCGGCGCCGGCGGCCGCCACGGCCAAGCCGCCCCCGAAGGCGCAGAGGCCGTGCGCCGAGGGGGCCGGGTCGACGAAGCGGAAGCGCGCGCCCGCACCGAGCAGGAACACCCCGTTCTCGCCTGCGAGCGCGACCTCGGCCGCGGCCCAGGCATGGACGCAAAGCAGGGTGGCGTCGGTCGGCAGGTGGAGGTCGTGCCAGCCGGCGGCGTCGATCCGTGCCGCAGTGCCGTGGTCGCCGACGACGTAGAGGGTGCCGTCGGCGGTGCCGCCGATGCCGTGCAGGTCGAGTTCGATCGGTCGGCCGAGCGAGATCCAGCGGGAGCCGTCGCGTCGGAGCACGACGCCGTTGGCGCCACAGGCGACGAGGCTGCCCGCCACCTCGCGGATCCGGTAGAGACCCATCGGTGCGCCCAGGTCGACGTGCTCGAATCGGCCGGGCTCCGTGGTGTGCAGAATCCCGTCGTTGTCGACGACGTAGATCGGCCCGTCCTCGACCCGCCAAAGCGAGTGGCACCAGCAGTCGGTCTCGTAGATCACCTCGCCCGGCCGGTCGATCCGCTTGTGGACCACGACATAGGAGCGGAACGACTCCCCGTCGCTCGTCACGACCAGCGAGGTGACCGCACCGCTCGCGTCCACCGCCACGTCCAGACAATTGATCTCGATCGTCTCGTCGGGTCCTTCCTCGTCCTCGTCGTCGTCGTCAGCCATGTCACTGCCTCCGGCCCGTTGGTCTCAGGTTGCCAGCTTGCGACTACGCTTGAACTTGCGGGTTCGCGGGATCCGCACCTCGGTGTCGTCGCTCAGGCCGAGCGTGTCCTTGAAGTACTTGTCGAGCTCGAGCTGAATGCACTTCAGAGCTTTGTCCGACGGCGGGTGGTTCATCGATTCGTGCAGGATCCTTAGGTTGTCGTCGCGTGCCTTGGCATAGGTGGTGTTCTTCGCGCCCTTCTTGCGCAGTTCCTTTTCCCACTTGGTTTGCTTCTTGGTCTTGCGGCCGTGCTCGCCGTTGCCCGTACTCTTGCCGAACAGACAGATGCAGGGTGCGTCGTTGGTGCTGTAGTCGGGTGCGGTGGAGATCGGGGCGTTCAGCTTGCGGCTGTTGACGAAGCAGGCATTCTGTACGATGTGGTCCGACTGCTGGTCCTTTCGACACTTGCTGGACTTGTGCGGGGTGATGACGATGTCTTCCTTGGCCAGGATCTGCGGGCAGTCGGCCGGGTCGACCTGGACCGTGCTGAGGTCGGGAAAGGGCGGTGTGTTGGTCTGCGGCGAGGCGTGGTTGTGCGTCGTGAGGTCGAGGTGGCGGTCCACGTTCTCGCCCTCGAACTTCACATCCATCGACCAGGCGACGAAGTAGACCTTGCCGCGGTTGACGCTGGTGACCACGCCCTTCTTGGCAGCGCAGCCGGCCTCGTCGCCCATGCTCTGCTTGTAGTAGCTCTTGCTCTTGAGCATCACCTCCTGGCCGTGGATCACGACCGTGCGCGAGCCGTCGCTGGTGTCGGACTCCATGCCCGTGTTCGGGTAGGGCACCGGAACCCCGGGCGGTGTCGCCGGGTTCTCGGGCGGCGTCATGCAGACGTCCGGGAACGCCGCCGGCGCCTTGCCCGAGCCCGCCTTGCAGGCGATCCCGCGGCCGTTGGCGAAGACGTCGTTCATCGACCGCCGCCGCCGGCCGCGACCAGGAGCGCCGCGCAGCGGCCGTCGTCGTCGCTCGCCGCCACGAGCACCGGGTCACCCGGCGCCCAGCCCTTGCGCGCCGCCTCGAAGGCCAGCACCAGGCAGCAGGCGAGCGAGGCGGCGCCGGTCTCGCCGATCCCGTCCGCCGGATGCCAGAGCTCGACCGCCTCGTGGCGGCCGCGCAAGAGCCGCGCGACCGCCAGATCGTGCTCCTTGAACCAATACTGCTCGCCGCTCATCGTGCCGATCCGCCAGCCCACCCGGGCCATCGGGATGCCGGCCGCCGCGAGCGCCTGGCGGAAGGCGGCAGTGAGCCCGTCGGCGCGCAGGGGCTCGCCGCTCTCGATCGGCGCCGGCTCGACCCCGAAGCCGGCCGCCAGGACGCCGAGCGGCGCCGGACCCGGCGGCCCGAGCAGCAGCGCCGCGGCCGCCTCGCCCGGCACGAACCCGTCCGAATTGGCCGGGGTGAGCAGCCGCCGCCGCCCGCCGAGGGCCACCACCGTCGGGCCCAGGAGATAGCTGTCGACCCCGGCCACCAGCACCCGCTCGGCCCTGCCGGCGGCGAGCAGTTCGGAGGCGTGGCGCACGGCGTTCGCCGCCGCCACCCGGCCCTGCGCGAGCAGGCGGCTCGAGGGGTGCAGCGGCCCGCCGAGCGCCAGCTCGAGCTCGGCCCGGAGCTCCGCCTCGAGCCCCTCCGGCCGGCCCGGTCGGAGGGGCTCGGCCAGGCCCAGGAGGAGCGGCACGGCGGCGGCCTCGAGCCGACCGGCGCCGAGGCACTCCCGGATCGGCCCCAGGACCAGCCGGGCCAGCCGGGGCACGCCGCGCCAGGGCTCGGGCAGGGGCACCGGGGCGCCGACCAGCCGGCCGCCGCCGGGGAGGCCGAAGCGGGTCTCCGCAAAGCCGTCCAGCCGGGCCCGGATCGCGGCGCAGCAGGCGGGCGCGTCGAGCCCCACGGCACTCGCCATGCCGGCCGCCAGCACCGCCAGCCGCGGGGTCAAGGCGCCTCGCCGCCGGGCGGCCGCCGGTCGAGCTCGCCGAGGCTCCGATAGTAGGCCTTGCCGGTTCGCCGGGCGCGCCAGAAGGCACGGCTCATCGGCCCGACGACCGCCTCGCGCAGCTCGAGCAGGTTGCGGCGCAAGGGCTCGCTCGTCCGCCAGGTGAGACAGACCCGCCGCGCGTCCGGCTCGATCAGGATCGTGTCCAAGACCGGCCGCTTCTCCCG
Source organism: uncultured Geminicoccaceae bacterium (assembly GCA_964504655.1). GTDB lineage: Bacteria > Pseudomonadota > Alphaproteobacteria > Geminicoccales > Geminicoccaceae > JANXAZ01. Next base: position 49,569 of record CAZDFD010000022.1, on the reverse strand, counting down.
CTCGACGCCGTCGCGGTCGGTCAGCACCACCGGCAGGTCGACCACCGGCAGGCGGAAGCGCGTGCGCCCCTCGGGCGTGAGGTTCAGGAGCACCACCTCCTCGCCGCCGGCCGGCCAGGGGAGCTGCTGGTCCAGGGGGGCGGCCTGGTGGTAGCGCTCGTCGAAGTCGGCCGGCAGGAACGGGAACACCTCGTCCTGCCAGCGCTGGTCGTAGGTCCCGGCGAAGCGCAGCCGGTCGGGGATGCTGCGCGCCAGGATGCCGAGCCCGGCCGGCCGGTAGCTCCCCCAGGGCACCGCCACCGGCTCGCCCGGATGCTCGAGATTGGGCAGCGGCCGGCCGAGGATCCGCCCCTGGTTCTTGACCCGGTGCCAGCCGCGGCCGAACGGGTTCGACGGATAGGCGAGCGGCTGCGCCTCGGAGGGATCGGCGTCGTCGATCCCGCCGAACGCCCGCGCATAGGTCAGCGGCATGGCCTCGAAGGGTGCGGGCGCCGACGGCCCGACGGTGGCGCCGGCCTGCCGCCAGACCCGCTCGCCCACCACCTCGAGGAGCTTCCTGACCGGGCCGCAGGCGACCCCGACCTGCAACCGCGCCACCGGCCGGCCCTCGGGCGCCCGGGCCGTCCCGTTCACGAGCAGATCGCAGCGCGGCTTGAAGCGGGCGAGCTCGGCCTCGAGCCTCGGCGGCGAGAAGCCCGGCTCGCCCCAGTGCACGTCGGCCAGCACCGGCTCGACCTGCTCCTCGGCCGGCTCGAGCGGCCCGCCCGGGCGCTCGGGGAAGCGGAAGGTGCCCTTGACCACGAGCACGAGATGCTCGCGCGCCGCCACGTCGAGGGCGGTGGCGTAGGCGGTCGCGAAGGGCGTGCCGTTCAGGACCAGCACCGGCTCAGCCCCGCCCCGGTCGGGTCCGCTCGGGGTCGTCGGCGAGGCACTCGCCCACGACCACGGTGACGTTGTCGCGGGCGCCGCGCACGAGCGTCGCCTCGACCAGCGCCGCGGGTGCGCCGAGCCCGTAGCGCGCCAGGGCCGGGCCGATCTCGGCGTCCTCGAGGTGGCAGGTGAGCCCGTCGCTGCACAAGAGCACCCGCTCGCCCGGGGCGAGCTCGACCGCGCGCCGCTCGAGCTCGAGCCCCTGCGCGGTGCCGACCGCGCGGGTGATGCGGTTGCGCCAGGGATGCCGGCGGGCGGCCTCGGCCGTGAGCTCGCCGCGCTCGACCAGCTCCTGGACCAGGCTGTGGTCGCGGGTGAGCGGCTCGAGGCGGCCGCCGCGCAGGCCGTAGACCCGGCTGTCGCCGGCCCAGAGGAGGACGGCGCTGCGGCCGCGCGCGAGCAGGACGGCCACGGTCGTGCCGACCGTCTGGGCCTCGGCCCGGGCGAGTGCCCGGATGCGCTCGTGCGCCCGCGCGAGCGCCGCGCGCGCCGCAGCCTCGAGCTCGCCGAGCGTGGCCAGAGGCGGCACCAGGGCCAGCTCCTCGACCACCGTCCGGCTGGCCAGATCGCCGCGGGCGTGCCCGCCCATGCCGTCGGCCACCGCCAGGAGGGCGAGCTCGGGCCGGGCGAGCCAGGCGTCCTCGTTGACCGTCCGCACCCGCCCGACATGGCTCGCGCCGGCCGCCGCCCAGAGCACGGGCCCGCTCACCGCGGCGGCTCCGGATCGGCCAGCAGGCGGACGAAGTCCGGCCCCTCGGGCAGCCCGCCGCAGGCGAGCGCGCCCGCCGCCACGAACGGCGAGCCCTGCCCCCAGAACAGCGCCAGGCCCGAGCCGCCGCGCGCCAGGAGGAGCGTCGCCAGGGCGTGCGCGAGCTCGGCCCCGTCGCCCGCGAGGCGGACCGGCAGGAGCCGCGGCGGCGGTGCCGCCGGCAGCTCCCGCGGAGCAAGCGCGTCGAGCGCAGCCAGCCAGTCCCCGAGCCCGAGCCCCGGGTCGAGGGCCCGCCGCGCCGCCGCCTCGAGCCGGTCGAGCCAGTCCGGGCGGAGGATCAGCGCCAGCGCGTCGGGCGGCTCGCGGGCGGGCAGGGCCAGGGTCAAGGGGAAGGCCCGGCCGACCGCGTCGACCGAGGGCACGAGCACGCCGACCACCGCCTCCGGCCCGGCGAGGCCGGGTGCGAGCGCGAACCGCCAGGCCGGTGCCACCCGCCACAGCTCCTCGAGCCGGTCGCCGAGCGCACCGCGCGCGGCGAGCAGCCCGCGCGCCAGCCAGCCGTGCCAGGGCTCGGTGAAGTCGGCCGGCAGCCGGTGCGCGAGGAAGTCGCCGCGCGCCGGCAGCTTGCCGAAGGCGCCCGGGCCGCTCACAGCGCCTCCGGGCAGGCGAAGCCGGCCAGAAGGCCGAGGTCGAACGGGTTCTCGACGCTCGCCGCCTTGAGCCGGAGCCGCACCCGGTGGCGGCCGGAGCCGAGCCCGAGCTCGAACAGGTCGGGCGGGCCGAGGCCCCTGAGCTGGCCGTCCTGGAGCAGCCGGAACAGCGACCAGGCGCCCTCCCGGACGAGGCTCACGGGCGGGCCGCCGTCCAGGGGCGCGAAGGACAGCCGCACGATCCCGGTGCCGCCCGGGCCGGGCCAGAGGAAGGCCTTGGGCACGGCCGGCCCGTGGTCGTAGCGCAGGTCCTGGCCGTCGAGGTCGAGGCTGACCGAGGCCGCCGCCGGGTCGAGGTCGAGCGGCGTCAACGAGAAGCCCACCCGCGGCTGCGGCCCGGCCGGGAACAGGGCCGAGCCGATCCGCCGCGCCCGCTCGAGGGCGGCGAGGCCGGCGGGTGCCAGCGCCACCCCCTGGAGCGGCTGCCAGGGCCGCCGCGTGGTGTCGACATGCGCCGCCAGATGGGTCTTGAGGAACGTGTCGATGAGCCCGCCCGGGGCGAACAGCCGGGCCGCGTCCTCGACGCTCGCGTCGATGGCGCTCGTGCGCGCGAAGGGGAAGCGGCCGGCGAGCGCGGTCCGGCAGAAGGGCACCACCTCGCCCTGCCAGGCGGCGTTGATCTGCTCGCGGAGCGCGCCCGTGGTGGCGCCGCCGACCTTCTGCGCGATCCCGGCCAGCATCGGGCCCAACGGCGCCGGCAGCCGGGCCGCGTCCCGGGCGAGCTGGCCCGCCGCCTGCGGCCCGATCTCGGCGAGCTTGGCGCGCGGGTTGGGGGCGAGCAACGCCTCCTGCACCCGGCCGCTCAGCGTCGCGAGCGAGGCGAGTGCGGCGTCGATCGCGGGCGGCGCCCCGCCCTCGCCCTCGAGGAGTGCTGCGAGCGGCGCGAAGTGGCGCTGCACCGGCGTCCCGGGCGGCTCGGCCGCGGCCGACGCGGCCGCCGGCGCTCCCGGCCCGGCCACGAGCTTGGCGAGCTTGCCGACCTTGGCGCCGAGCGCCCCCAGCGCCTTGGCGGCGGCCGCCGCCTTGCCCGCCGCATCCGCACCACCCGCCTCGGCCGGCGGCGGCACCGCGAGGCGGGTCTCGGCCACGATCGCGGCCAGCAGCAGCTTGACCGGCGAGCTCGGGCCGGAGAGCGCCTTGGTCACCTCGGCCGCCTGCTCGATCGCGCCCAGCGGCACGAGGGTGACGTCGTCCAGCACCCCCTGCCAGGCGGCGATCGCGTCCTCGTAGTAGAGTGCGAGCATCTCGGCCTCGAGCCGGGCGAGCTCGGCCGGGGTGGGCTCGGGCCGCTGCTGCGCGCCGATCACCCAGCTCTCGGCGAAGCCCTCGCGCGCCGCCGGGCCGAGCAAGGGCAGCAGCACCCCGTGGAAGGCCGCGTGGGTCAGGATCCCGGGCACCGGCGCGCCGAGCGGCCGGCCGGAGCGGCGCACCAGCACCGTCGCGCCGTGCGGCCCGGCCGCCTCGCTCGCCCGCCAGGGCGGCAGGCCCTGGATCTCGGGGCGCGCCAGGAGCGCCCGGTAGGCGCGCTTGGCGAGCGGCGTGCGGGCGAGGGTCACCCGCGCCTGCTCGAGCAGCGTCTCGTCGGCCGAGGGCTTGGGCTCGAGGGTGGCGAGCGCCCGGCCGAGGGCCGCGAGGTGCGGGGCCAGCCGCGGCGCCGCCGCCGGCTCGCTCGCCTGCACCTCGAGCTCGAGCCAGGCCTGGACCAGCTCGGGATCGGCCGGCGCCCGGCCGACCAGCGCCAGATAGACCTTGAGCGCCTCGACCAGGAAGTCGGGCTCCATCAGCCGGGCGCGCATCTGCCGCTCGAGCCGGAGCACGGCGCGCGGCAGGAGGAGGTCGCGCAGCGCGTCGCCATAGGCCGCATCCAGCCGGCCCCTGGCCACCGCCGCGCTCGACAGCCCGAGCCGCATCGACCAGGGATCGCCCGCCTCGAGCCCGGCCCCGAGCTCGGCCAGGCGATCGAGCGGGGCCAGCACCGGCAGGAGCGCCGCGTCGGCGCTCCCGAGCCGGTCGCGCGCCACCGGTGCGGCCTCGACCGCCCAGCGGCCGAGCGCCGCCTCGACCGCCAAGAGCCGGTCGCGGTTCTGCACGAAGCTCCAGGCCCACCCGCCCAGGACCGCGGCCGCGACCAGCGCCACGGCCGCGAGCGCGCCGCCGCGCAGGAGCGCCTCGCGCCGCTCGCGCGCCGGGTCGCGCAGGACGAGGCTCGCCTCGGCGAACACCACCTCGCGCAAAAGACGGGTCAGGAAGAAGCTGCGGTCGCCGGACTGGGCCGCGAGCGCCGGCTGCGGCAGGCCCACACTCCGGGCGATCGCCGCCACCAGCCGGTCGACCGGCGTGCCGGCCTGGGTGGCGCTCGTGAGGTAGACGCCGCGCAGGAAGGGCGCCTCGGCCCAGCCGTGGCCCCTGGCGAGCCCGTCGGCGAGGCGCAGGATCTCGGGCAGGAGTGCCTGGAGCTGGGCCGGGAAGCCCAGGATCCGGGTGCGCCGCTCGAGGTCGCGCTCGGCCGCGAGCCGCTCCGGAACGAGCCGGTCGAGCCGCGCCACGAGCCCGTCCAGGCCCTGGGCGAGTGCCGCCCGGGCCGCCTCGGGTTCGATCCCGGCCGGCAGGGTGACGCCCCAGACCTGGGCGCGCTCGCTCTCCGTGAGCTCGCCGAGCGTCTCCTGGAAGCCCGCCACGAGATCGGCCTTGGTCAGGATCAGATAGACCGGCAGGCGCAGGCCGAGCCGGCCCTCGAGCTCCTCGAGCCGGGCGCGGATCGCCCGGGCGTGCAGCTCGCCGCCACGCTCGCCGGGCACGAGGTCGGTCACCGGCAGGGCCACCAGCACGCCGTTCAGGGGCTGGCGCGGTCGGTGCTTCTTGAGGAGGTCGAGGAACGCGCCCCAGGCGGCGGCGTCGACCTCGGCGTCGCTGTCCTGGGTGGTGTAGCGGCCGGCGGTGTCGACCAGCACCGCCTCCTCGGTGAACAGCCAGTCGCAGTGGCGGGTGCCGCCCACGCCCCGCAGATCGTCCGGCGCGCCCAGGGGGAACGACAGCCCCGACTGCACGAGTGCCGTGGTCTTGCCGGAGCCGGGCGGGCCGATCATCACGTACCAGGGCAATTCGTAGAGCCAGCGGCGGTGGCCCTTGCCGCCGAGGCGGCGGGCCTTGAGCCGCTCGAGCGCCTCGGCGAAGCGGCGCGCCAGCTCGGCGCGCTCGGCCTGGGCGGGATCGGGCCGGGCCGCCGGCGCGGCGAGCGCCTCGACGAGCGCCGCGTTCTGCCGGCGCGCCTTGTGCTGGTGCCAGAGGTTGGAGGCGCCCCAGAGCACCGCCAGGACCAGGATCGCCACGAGCTTCGCGACCTCGTCCGCGAGCGGCCGCAGCTCGCCGATCGCAACGAGGTCGCCCGCGAGCCAGATCAGCGCCGCGAGCAGGACGGCGCCCAGGAGCGTCAGGAACCAGCGCGCCGTGACGATCGACCAGAGGGTGCGCAGGAACGTCATCGCCCGCTCACCGCACCAGCACGATCTCGACCCGCCGGTTGCGGGCGCGGCCCGCCTCCTCGGCGTTCGAGGCCACGGGCTCGGTGTCGGCGCGGCCCTCGACCGCGATCCGGGAGGGATCGGCCAAGGCCAGCGCGAGCCCGGCGCGGACCGCCTCGGCGCGGGCCCGCGACAGCTCCCAGTTCGACGGGAAGCGGGCGGTGCGGATCGGCCGGTCGTCGGTGTGGCCGACCACGAGCAGGCGCCCGGGCTCCTTGGCGAGCTCGCGGCCGAGGCAGGAAAGCTGCGGGAGGACCGCCGGGTCGAGCTCGGCCCGGCCGGAGGCGAACAGGCCGGCGTTGGGCAGCCGGATCCTGAGCTTCTGCAGGTCCTCGGCGACCGCCTCGCGCGGCAGCCCGGCCGCCACGAGGCAGGCGCGCAGCCGCTCGGCGAGCGGTGTGACCACGACCCGCGGCGGGGGCGGCGGCGGTCGCACCGGCGCCGCCTCGACCTGGCGCACGAGCTCGACCGGGCGGTGCGGCGGCAGCCCGGCCACGGCGGGCCCGAGCCGCTCGGCGAGGCCGCCCAGGCGGAGTGCCAGGACCGTGTAGACGAGCGCCAGGAGGGCCAAGGCCGCGACCCCGGCGACCCAGAGCGGCAGCCGCTCGGTGAGCGGCACGTGGCGGGCGGCGGCGCCGCGCCAGGCCGGGCTCAGCTCGCGCTCGACCGGCCCGTCGGCCGCAGCCAGGCGGGCGTAGAGCTCGCTGCGGATCCGCTGCAGCTCGCCCGCACCCCCCGGGGTCAGCCGGTAGCGGCCCTCGAAGCCCATGGCGAGGCAGGCGGCCAGGAGCTCCAGGAGCGGCCGGCCGCGCTGCGGCTCGCGGCCCGCCTGGTCGAGGAGGGCGAAGAAGCGCTCGCCGGCGGCGACGTCGTGGTGCAGCGTGCCGGCCAGGCTGTCGCCCTTCCACCCGCCGTGCGCCCCCCAGGGCGTGTTGAGCACGATGTCGTCGAACAGCGCGCAGAGCGCGTAGTGGCCGGCCTCGACCTGGCGCGGGTCGGCGCCCTTGGCGAGCGCGCGCTCGCGCCAGCGGGCAAGCTCGCCCTCGAGCCGGGCCCGGAGCTCGGCCGGGTCGCCGGGCGGGCTGCGGGTGGCGAGCCGCGGCGCCAGGAGCAGGAGCCCGTGCGCCGCCTGCACGAGCGGCCCGCGCCCCGGGGTGCCCTCGGGCAGGGGTGCCCCGCTCGCCGGCACCGGCCGCGGCCGCGCCGGTCCCGGCTGCGGACCCGGCGGCGGGCCGCGGCCGCCCGGGGTCGGGATCATCCGGGTGCGCTCCTCGCCACCCGGGCCGGCGGGACCGTCGAGGCCGAAGGGGTCGTCGTCGCCGCCCATGGCCCGGCTCCCGCCTCAGTCCCGGATCGCCCAGAGCTCGAGCTCCATGCCCTCGCGCAGATCGCCCGTCACGTGCAGCGCGAGGCCGGCCGAGCCGGTGAGCCGGCGCCAGTAGTCGTTGGCCCGGTCGAGCTCGAAATAGACCATGCCGCGGTGCAGGGGGATCTCGCGCGGCACGGTCGGCAGGTGGCGGATCGGGATGCCGGGCACGGCCGCGCGCACGATCGCCTGCAGCTCCTCGGCCGGGCCGATCTTGATCTGCCCGGGCAGCCGCTGGCGGATCGCCTCGGGCGCCACCGGGGCGGTGAAGGCCAGGACGAACGTCGCCTCGGCGTAGAGGGCGCGGTCCTGCACCTCGGCCGCCCGCACGCCCGACGGGAACGCCTTCAGGGGGATCGGCTGCGCCTTGCGCTCCGGCCGGGCGAGCTCGAGCAGCACCCTTCGCAGCTCCTGGAACAGCGCCTGGAAGGCCGGGCCCGGCTCGGCGTGCCGGTAGGGCGGCAGGACCGCCGGGCGGAGCTCGCCCGCGAGGAAGCTCGCGGCCTCGCCCAGGAGACCCAGGAGCCAGCGATAGAGCGCCTCACCGTGCAGGGTGCGCTGCTCGGCCAGATGCCGAGCCACCGGCAGGGTCCGGTTGCAAAGCAGCAGGATCAGGAAGTCGGCGATGTCGCCGGCCCCGGCGAGCCGCTTGCCGCCGACGAAGGCGGCGCGCTCGGCGGCGATGCTCTCGAGCTTGCCCGAGAGCTCCTCGAGGAAGGAGAGGAGCGGCGGGCTCGCGGCCAGCGCCAGGCAGGGCGGCACGTGCTCGCGGTCGAGGACGAGCGCCCCGCTCGCCTCGGCGGCCAGGACCCGGGCGACCGCGAGCGTGGCGAAGCCGTCGAGCGCCGCGGTCGCCGGCAGGAGCCGGAAGCGCGGCTCGGCGATCTCGACCGGGACCCGGCCCTCGAAGCCGAGATTGCCGTCGCGCAGCTCGACCGTGCGGCCGCGGTGGCGGAGCCCGGCCGTGGCGGCACCCTCGGGCTCGATCTCCTGGCCGCCCTCGAGGCGGACGGGCAGCGCCAGGTGCACGACGACCGGCCGGTCGGGCCGGGGCAAGGCCAGGGGTTCGGGCGGCGGCACCGGGTCCGGGATCGCGAACGGCGTGCCGTCGGGCAGGATCCCGGCCGCCGCCCGGAGGCCGACGCGGCCCTGCGTCAGGAGCGCCTCGTCGAGCTCGAGCCGGCAGAGGCCCCAGCCGAGGCCGTCGAGGCCGGCCACGGCCAAGGCGAGCTGGCCCTCGATCCAGCGGTCCTGCTGCTGGAAGTGCTGGGTGCGCAGCAGCATCCCCTCGGACCAGACGAGCCGGGCGCGGCTGCTCAAGGGGCGGCCTCCGCGAGCTTGACGCCCTTGGCGCCGAGCTCGGCCAACAAGAGCGTGGTGGCGTTGCGCGGCACCTCCTTCCAGGCCCGCCACTGCACGCTTTCGAGCTGCTGGTAGGCCGCCACCACGCCCACCACCTTGACCTCGTCCGGGAGCTTGGCCTGCCAGACCTGGGTCCCGCCCGGCGCCACGACGATCTCCTCGAGCCCCTCGAGGTCGCGGCCGAGCGCCTTCGCCGGATCCTTGTCGAGCGCGAAGAAGTCGACCTCCGGCAGCCCCCGACCGGTCTTGAGCCGCAGCACCCGCACCCGCACCGGCTTGGCGGTGCCGGCGGCGTCCGGGTTGACGTCGGCCGTGGCCTTCAAGGTCAGGCTCACGAGGGTCGGTGCCGGCGGCGGTGGCGGCGGGTCGGAGCCGCAGGCGGCGAGGCCCAGGAGACCCAGCCAAAGACCCAGAAGGAGCAGGCGGCGGATCCTCAAGGCTCGCTCTCCCGGGCAGGCCGCGCGGCCTGGAGCCGGCGCTCGTAGGCGGCGCGGAAGGCATCGTCGAGATCGCCCATGAAACGCCGGCGGGCCTGCTCGGAGAGCTCGGCCCAGCGCTCGCGGTAGAGTTCCCAGAGCCGCGCCCGGCGGCCGCCCTCGAGGACCAGCCGGAGCGCCGGCGTGTCGGCGAGCCGCTCCTCGAGCACGCCCGGGTCGAGCCGCTCGAGGAGGCCGCGCAGCGCCGCCTCGACCGCCTCCAGAAGCCCCATCTCGTGCGCCTCGAGGTCGTGCACCGCGGCTTCGATCGCGGCCAAGGCCGGGAGATCGCCGGGCTCGGGCGGGGCCAGGAGGGCGCGGACCGCACCCGGCCGCGAGCGGGCGTATTTGAGCGGGTTGTTGGCGGCGGCGCCGATCAGGGTCCGCTCGAGCCCGGCATGGCCCTTGACGAGCGCGCGGGTGGCGAGGAGCGTCCGAAGCCCCTCGGCCATCGCCGCGAACGCCACCCCGGCCTCGCGCAGCACCCGCTCCGGGTCGCCGGCACCGAGCTCCTCGCCGGCGAGCCCGGCGCCGTCGAGGAAGGCGCGCAAAGCCGCCGCCGCGTCGGCGCCGGGACCCGGCTCGGCCGGCGGTGCCGGGCGGGCGAGGGCGAAGCTCGCATGCTGCGGCTGGGCATGGTCGCCGCGGCTCGGGCCCTCCGCGCGCGGCGCCAGCGGCCGGGCCGGGCGGGCCTCGAGCTCCTCGACGAAGCCGCCCAAGGGATCGGCCTCGAGGCCGGCGCCCGGGTCGACGGTGGCGGCCGGCCCGGCGAACGGTGCCGCCGCCCCCGGCCCCGATACCTCCGGCCCCGGTGCCGCCGGGCCGCCGGCGAGCCCGGCCAGGATCGCGTCGAGCGAGGCGGCAGGGGCCGCGGCCGGCGGCGCCGGTGCCGGCCCGGCCTCCTCGAGGGTGAGCCGCAGCCGGTGTCGGCCGAGCTCGAGCAGGTCGCCGTCGGCGAGCCCGACGGGGCTCTCGGGCGGCACCACGACGCCGTTGCGGCGGGTGCCGTTGGTGGAGCCCAGATCGCGCACGAGGAACCGCTCGCCGTCGCCCTCGAGCAGGCAGTGGCGGCGCGACAGCGAGGCCTCGCCGGTCTCGGCCAGGGTCCAGTCGCAGCCCCGGCCGCGGCCGATCACGAGCCGGCCGCCGGCGATCCGCCGCCGCTCGCCCGTGCTCTCGTGCTCGATCACCAGCACCCGCGCCACCGCCCGTCCGGCCCCGCTCCGCCGCCGCTCAGCCTTCCCCGAGGTCGAGGGCGAAGCCGCCCTCGGCGACCCGCACGTGCACCCGCTCGAGCGGCCGGCCGCCGCGCAGCCGTGCCAGGAGCTCGCGGCTGAGCTGCGGCAACAGCGTGCCGGTCAGGATCGCGTCGATCATCCGCCCGCCGCTCTCGGGCTCGGTGCAGCGCGCCAGCACGAGCTCGACCACCTCGGGCTCGAAGCTCAAGGGCACGCCGTGGCCCTCCTGGAGCCGCCGCGCCACCCGGCCGAGCTGGAGGCGGACGATGTCGGCCATCACCGCGCGGCCGAGCGGGTAGTAGGGGATCACCGCGAGCCGGCCGAGGAAGGCCGGCGGGAACACCTGGAGGAGCGGCTTGCGCACCGCCTCGGCCAGCGCCTCCGGCGCCGGCACGAGATCGGGGTCGGCGCACAGCTTCATGATCACGTCCGAGCCGGCGTTCGAGGTCATGAGCACGATCGTGTTCTTGAAGTCGATCCGCCGGCCCTCGCTGTCCTCCATCAACCCCTTGTCGAACACCTGGAAGAACAGCTCGTGGACGTCCTTGTGCGCCTTCTCGATCTCGTCGAGCAGGACCACGCTGTAGGGCTTGCGGCGGACGGCCTCGGTCAGCCGGCCGCCCTCGCCGTAGCCGACATAGCCGGGCGGCGAGCCCTTGAGCGTGCTGACCGTGTGGGCCTCCTGGAACTCGCTCATGTTGATCGAGACGACGTGCTCCTCGCCGCCGAACAGCTCCTCGGCGAGTGCCAGCGCGGTCTCGGTCTTGCCGACCCCGGACGGGCCCACGAGCAGGAACACGCCCTTGGGCTTGCCCGGATGCTCGAGCCCGGCGCGGGCGGTCTGGATCCGCTGCGCGATCGCGTGCAGCGCGTGGTCCTGGCCGAGCACCCGGCGGCGGAGCGCCGCCTCGAGGCCGAGCACGGCATCGATCTCGGCCACCAGCATCCGCCCGACCGGGATCCCGGTCCAGCTCTCGACCACGCTCGCCACCGCCTGGCCGTCGACCGCGGGCAGGATCAAAGGCTGCTCGCCCTGCAGCTCGCGCACCCGCGCCTCGATCGCCCGCAACCCCTCGATCGCCTGCGGCCCCTCGAGCCCCCCGGATCCGGCAGCACCCGGCGGCTCGCCGTCGCGCAGTGCCTTCCGCAGCGCCAGGAGCTCGGTCACCGCCGCCTTCTCCTGGGCGAGCCGCGCCTCGAGGGACCCGAGCCGCGCCTTCTCCTCGGCCAGCCGCTGCTCGAGCCCGGCCCGCCGCTCGGGGTCGTCGATGCCGATCCGGGCCTCGCGGGCAAGCGTGGCGAGCTCGGCCTCGAGGTCGGCGATCGTCCGCCGCGCGTCCTCGATCCCGGCCGGCGTGCCGGCCTGGCTCGTGGCCACCCGGGCGCAGGCGGTATCGAGCACGCTCACCGCCTTGTCGGGGAGCTGGCGGCCCTGGATGTAGCGCCGCGACAGCCGCACCGCGGCGCCGATCGCCTCGTCCAGGAGCTGCACCTGGTGGTGCTTCTCGAGCACCGCCGCCACGCCCCGGAGCATCCGCACCGCGCGCTCCTCGTCCGGCTCGTCGACCTGCACGGTCTGGAACCGGCGGGTGAGCGCCGGATCCTTCTCGATGTGCTTCTTGTACTCGCCCCAGGTGGTGGCGGCGATGGTCCGCAAGCTGCCGCGGGCGAGCGCCGGCTTCATCAGGTTGGCGGCGTCGCCCGTGCCGGCGGCCCCGCCGGCGCCGATCAGCGTGTGCGCCTCGTCGATGAACAAGACGATCGGCTCGGCCGAGCGCTGGACCTCCTCGATCACCTGCTTCAAGCGCTGCTCGAACTCGCCCTTGACCGAGGCGCCGGCCTGGAGGGCCGGCAGATCGAGTGCGAGCAAGCGGACCTTGGCGAGCGAGGGCGGCACTTGGCCGGCCGCGATCTTGAGCGCCAGGCCCTCGACCAGCGCCGTCTTGCCGACCCCGGCCTCGCCCACGATCATCGGGTTGTTCTGCCGCCGCCGCATCAGGATGTCGATCACCTCGCGGATCTCGGCGTCGCGGCCGAGCACCGGGTCGATCCGCCCCTCCTGTGCCTGTCGGGTCAGATCGTGGGCGAAGCGGTCGAGGGCGCGCTCGGAGGCGGCCCCGGGCAGGCCCGTGCCGGCACCCGCCCCGGGGGTCGCCGGCGCCGCCTCGGCCGCCTCCTCGACCGAGCCGCGGGTGAGCTCGCCGAGCCGTGCCACGAGCTGTTCGGGGCCGAGCGGCTTCAACGAGGGCGCGATCTCCCAGACCAGCCGGCGCAGCTCGGCCTGGTCGAGCATGCCGTGCAGCAGATGCGCGGTGCGGATCCGGCTCCAGCCGAACATCAGGCTGGCCGAGAGCCAGCCGCGCTCGATCGCGAGCTCGAGGTCGCGCGAGAAGTCGAGGCGCGAGCCGGCGCCGCGGCGCTGGCGGGCGAGCGCCTCGTCGAGCTCCTTGAGGACCCGGTCGCGGTCGATCCCGGCGCGCGGCAAGGCCAGCGCCAAATCGGAGCCGTCGGTCCGCAGGATGAGCGAGAGCCAGTGCGCCGGCTCGAGCCAGGCGTCGCCGCGCGCGCGTGCCAGCTCGAAGGCCGAGCGCAGCGTCCGCATCGCGGTCTCGCCGAGCTTGTCGAAGATCACCTCGCGGCTGATCACCGCCATGCCCGGTCTCCCTGCCCAGAACGGCGCTCCGGCCGCTCGAGCACGAGGTCGTCGGCGTCGCGGGCGCGCGCCGCCACGTGGAGCCAGCTCGTCCAGGCGAGCCGGGTGCGGCCGTCGAGCCGGGCCGCCGGCACCTCCTCGCGGCGGACCACGAGCTGCAGGTCGAGGTCGAGCTCGCGGCCCTGCATGAGGTGGACCAGCGCCAGGACCGCCCGGAGGAGCTCGCCGTCGGGCAGGAGCGCCTCGAGGTCGGCCCGGCCCATCGGCCCGAGCCGGACCCGGAAGCGGTGGGCGCGGGCGTGCACCGCCCGGCCCAGCACCGAGCTCTCCCCGAGCCGGGCGGCACCCAGCCGGCCGCGCCAGCGCTCCGGCACCTCGAGCCAGGCGGCCTGCAGCTCGAGCACCCGCACCGGCATCCGGAGATAGAGGGCGAGCACCCGCTCGAGCGCCTCGGGCGGGCGACTGCCGAGCAGGAGGAGCCCGGCCACGTGCAGGAGGAAGCGGCCGGGCACGCCCAGCCGGTCGAGGCTGCCGCCGAGGCCGAGGCCCACGAGGGCCGCGAGCCGCGCCGTGGTCCGGCTCGCCGGGCCGCGGTCCTGCTCGACCGCCGGCCGTGCCTCCGCCCAGGCGCGGTAGTAGAGCGCCACGAGGCGGTGGTGGAACAGGTCGACGAAGGCGGCGAGCGTGGCGTCGGCCTCCTGGCGGGCCTGGGCGCGGGCCCGCGCGGTCACCCAGAGCGGCAGGGCGCCGTGCGGGCCGAACAGGCCGAGCACCCGCTGCGCCACCCGCAGCCGGCCGGAGGCGTCGGGTTCGACCCGCAGGAGCTCGGCCGGCGGGAAGCCGAGTTCGGGCGGCTGGCCGAGCCGGACCGGCTCGTCCGTGGCGCGGCGGCCGCGGCCGAGCGGCGGGCGGTCGGGATGCGCCGCCTCGATCACCCGGAGCGCCTGGAAGAAGTCGAACCGCCAGGGCTCGGCCACGAGCCGTGCCAGCAGCGCCCGGGCGTCGCCCGCGGCCACGGCCGGCGGCGGCTCGGCCGCGCTCAGAGCAGGTGCCGGTCGCCGATCCGCGCCGGCCATCGGACGAGCTCGCCCCGCTCGCGCGAGCGGACGGTGGTGGCGACGAAGCTGTTGAGGGCGACCCAGCGGCGCAGCACGATCTCGAGCACCGAGCCCAGGAGGAAGGCGCTGCCCTCGCCCATGGCCGCCTCGTCGAGCTCGAGGGTGAGCTCGAGGCCGCGGCCGAAGGTCATGGGCCCGGGGCCCGGCAGCCGCTCGGTGACGGTCCGCGCGGTGAGCCCGCGTACCGCCTCGACCTCGCGCTGGCGGGCGCGCTCGGCGCGGCTCGCGAGAAGGCCCAGGAGCGCCCGCAGCGCGTCCGCCCCCTGGCCCTCGGCCGAGCCCTCGGGGCCGTCGAGCAGGGCGAGCTGGCTGGTCGCAAGGAGCCCGGCCAGCCGCCAGGCGACCTGGCCGTGCGGGCCGGCCGCCTCGGGGTCGCCCTCGGTCAGCGCCGGCAAGGGCTCGCTCAGCCGGCCGAGCACCCGCACGGCCCTCAAGGGCGCGCCGATCTCGGCCACGAGGTGGCTCTGGCCGGCCGGCAGCGGCAGCCGGATCGGCAGGTCGCGGTTGCTGCAGAGCGCGGTGACGTCGAGCCGCCGGATGCGCGCCGGCCAGGGGGTCGCCTCGCCGTCGCAGAGCTGCAGGAACAGCTCCGAGCCCAGATAGGCCGAGCGCTGCGGCCGGCCGCGGCCGTCCGGCCCGGCCACGAGGCGCGGCCGCCGCTCGATCGTGTAGAAGGCCTCGCCGTGCGCCGCGGCGCCGCGCCGGTCGAGCGCGTAGAAGGGCTCGAAGCGGGTCCGCTCGCGCTCCTCCGCACCGACGCCTTCGACCTCGAGCAGGTCGAAGATCTCGAAGTCGAGCGGCCGCAGCCGGTCGGCCACCACCTGGTGCTCGCGCGCATAGGGCTCGACCGGGGTCGGCCTGCAGACCTTCCTGAACAGGTTGATCACCGGTGTCGCGAACAGCGCGAGCGCCTCGGCGCCGACCGCGCCGTCGAGCACCGGGTCGGCGGCATCGAGGAGCACCGCCACCTCGAGCCGGCTGCCCGGGCAGGCGGCCACCGCCGGCCGCAGGCCCTGGAGCTCGACGAACAGAAAGCGCCGCGGCAGCAGGAAATATTCCTGCAAGAGCCGGAACGCCGAGACCAGCCGCGGGCCGGTCGGCAGGAGCGCCTCCTCCTCGGCCGCGCCCAGCCGGCGGATCGCCTCCGCAGCCGGCCGCCGCAGCTCCCAGGCGCCGCCCTCGGGGCGGGCGAGCAGGGTCGTGGCGTGCGCGGTCAGGGCCTCGAACAGCCGGAAGGCGATCCGGTCGCCGCCCGCGGGGTGGAGCACCAGCCGGTCGAGCGCCACGGCCGCCATCGGCGCCCCGCCCAGGGTCTCGAGCTCGAGCAGGAGGGCGGCCCGGGCGGCGCCGCCCACGGGCAGGCCGTGCGCGCCGAGCTGGCCGGCCGGGAGGAAGCGCGCCCGCGCGAGGCGGATCGGGTACAGCGTCACCGGGTGCGCGGTGGTGAACAGGCAGCGGGTCTCGGTGCCGCCGCGGCTCGCCAGGACCGTGCCGCGCGGCACCGCGAAGCCGGCCTCGAGGACGCCCTGCGCCGGGTCCGGCTCGAATTCGACGATCCCGGCCGCCGGGCGCGGGGCGGCCAGGCCCGGGAGCGTCAGCTCGAGCAGGTGGCGGGTGAAGGTCTCGCACTCGGCATCGAGCTTCATCTGCACCCGGGCGGCCAGGAAGGCGAAGCCGTCCAGGAGCCACTCGACGTGCGGGTCGGCGCAGGCGTCGCGCTCGAGGCCGAAGCGGTTGGCGACCCGGGCGTGGTCGAGCGCGAACTCGTGGCCGAGGTCGCGCACGAAGCGCAGCTCCTGCTCGAAGTAGCGCAGGAACCGGCGGTCCATCAGCCGGCCTCCGCGGCCGGGGCGATCCGGGCGCGGCCCTCCTCGAGGTCGAGCACGGTGCGCAGCCGCAGGGGCTCGGGCAGGGGGTAGCCCCAGAGCTCGCCCTGGACGAGGAAGGTGGCCGGGCTCGTGGCCGGCGCCCGCGGGTCGTCGGGCAGCCCCTCGGGCACCACCCGGACGGCGCGCAGGCGCGGCTCGAAGCGCTCGATCGCCCGGGCGATGCCACGGGCCAGCGCGTCGCAGTCGGCGCGCGTGTGGATCCGGCCGGCGAGCGGCGGGATGCCGTAGTTGAGGATGCTCGCGGCCGCCCGCTCGAGCCCGTCCAGGAGCCCGATGGTGCGGCCGTCCTCCTCGGCCGCGAGCGCGTCGAGCGCCTCGGTGTTCAACAGCGCCTCGAGGTCGCGCAGCACGAGCCGGCGCAGCTCGCGCAGGCTGAGCTGACCGGCCCGCGTGCCCTCCAGCCGGCGCTGCTCCTCGAGCCCGACGAGCTCCTCGAGGGCGGCGCGGCCGTCGCCGTCGAGCCGGTCGAGCGGCGGCCGCAGCGCCTGGTCGAGCCGGCGGACCGCGAGCTCCGGGTCGGCCAGGAGCCGGGCGAGCGCCGCCCGCCCGTCCGCCCCGAGCCCGGCCTCGAGGGCGCGGCGGCGGCGCTCGATCTCGTCGAGGAGCGAGGCCTCGGGGTCGCGCAGCCGGTCGAGGAGTGCCGGCTGCAGCCGCTCGAGCTGCGCCGCACTAGCCATCGGCCGGGCCGGGCTCGAGCCGGAGGCGGCGGAGCGTGGCGAGCGGGTGGTCGCCCAGATCGCTCGCGAGCGTGCGCAGGCCGAGGCCGAAGGCGCCGTCCCCCTCGCCCCAGACGGTCGCCCGGGCGAGCCGCACGAGGCCGTCCTCGGCCGCCTCCGAGCCCGGGTAGCGGGCGTGGAGGTGCGCCGCCACCTCGGCCCCGCCCGCGAGCGTCAAGGTGGCCGGCAGCCAGACCACGTCCTCGAGGTCCCTCGGGCCGTCGCTTCGGAGCTCGCGCAGATGCTCGAGCGGCAGCCAGCGGTAGCGGCCGTGGACGACGAGCTCGAGGCAGGGCCCGAAGCGCGGGTCGGCGTCCATGAGCCAGGCGAACGGCCGGCCGTCGAGCTCGCCCGGGACGGCGCGCGCCGCCTCGAGCGCCGCCGCCCGCAGGCCGCGGGCGGCCTCGAGGGCGCCGGCGGCGTCGTGCGCGAGCGCCTGGGCGAGCATCGCCACGAAGGCCGGCGGCGCGCCGATCGTCACCGGCGCGGCCCGGCCGGCGAGCACCTCGGCCCGCTCGGCCTCGGCCAGGATCAGCCCGTCATAGACCTTGGCGAACATCGCGGTCTCGGCGTCGAGGCCCTGGACCGCGTCGAGCTGGCGGCGGGCGCGCTCCCACTGGCCCAGGATGCAGGCGATGCGGAAGAGGGCCAAGCGCGGGCCGACCGCGGTCGGATGCGCCCGCACCTCCTCCATGACGAGTGCCAGCGCCCGGGCCGGATCCCCGGCCCGCAGCGCCTCGCCGGCGTCCCCGCCCACCGCCGACCTCAGAGCTTGACGTTCTTCGAGATGTTCCAGCCGGCGGTGACCTCGGCGTCGCCGGTGCCGTCCGCCTTCTGCGGCGTGTACTTGACCTCGACCTCGCCGAAATTGAGCGCGACCTCCTCCATCGGGCGGTCCTTGTCGGCGTCGCCGAGCGGCTTCACCTGCGAGACCAGGACGTTCTTCATGGTGATCACGAGATATTCGAGCGGGTTCTCGCCGGCCCGGCGGCAGGTGAGCTTGGCCTCGGCGATGTGCTTGCCGTTGCAGCAGCACAGGAACAGGAGCGGCGACGCCTTGTCGATGAAGTGCGTGAAGTGGAGGTCCTCGACCTCGACCTTGCCCGAGCCGAGCCCGCCGCCGAGTGCCGCCGAGCCCTTGTTGACGGCACCCCACTGCCAGTTCAGGACGTCGATCTCGCCGGCGTGGGCGTCGTCCTGCGACTCGCCGTCGATGCCGTCGATCTTGATGAACATGTCGACTGCCACGACCGTCCCTCCTCCGCTGGCGCGGCCCGGTTGCCGCGCGACCACGACCCTAGGGCCGCCGGCCCCGGCCGGCAGTG
Organism: uncultured Geminicoccaceae bacterium; assembly: GCA_964504655.1. Taxonomy (GTDB): domain Bacteria; phylum Pseudomonadota; class Alphaproteobacteria; order Geminicoccales; family Geminicoccaceae; genus JANXAZ01. The sequence goes on along the minus strand of CAZDFD010000022.1, from coordinate 31,556 downwards.
CCGCCCGTCACAGGGCTCAAACGCCCTTGACCGAGGGCAGCTTGGAGACCAGCCGCAGGCTGACGTTGACGCCCTCGAGCTGGTAGTGCGGACGCAGGTAGAACTGGGCGTTGTAGTAGCCGGGATTGCCCTCGACCTCCTGCACCCGGACCTCCGCGGCCCGCAGCGGCTTCTTGGCCTTGGTCTCCTCCGAGGAGAAGTCCGGGTTGCCGTCGACATAGTTGAGGATCCAGCGGTTCAGCCACTTCTCCATGTCCGACCGCTCCTTGAACGAGCCGATCTTGTCGCGCACGATCGCCTTGAGGTAGTGCGCGAAGCGGCAGACCGCGAACAGATAGGGCAGCCGCGCCGAGAGGTTGGCGTTGGCGGTCGCGTCCGGGTCGTCGTAGACGTCCGGCTTCTGCAGCGACTGGGCGCCGATGAAGGCCGCGATGTCGGTGTTCTTGCGGTGCAGGATCGGCATCAGCCCGAGATCGGCCAGCTCCTTCTCGCGCCGGTCGTCGATGGCGATCTCGGTCGGGCACTTCATCGCCACCCCGCCATCGTCGGTCGGGAAGGTGTGCACCGGCAGGTTGGTGACCGCCCCGCCCGATTCGACGCCGCGGATGCGCGTGCACCAGCCGTACATCTTGAACGAGCGGGTGATGTTGACGGCCATGGCGTAGGCCGCGTTCATCCAGCAGTACTTGTGGTGGTCGGTGCCGCGGACGTCCTCCTCGAAGGCGAACGCCTCGACCGGGCTGGTCCGCGCCCCGTAGGGCAGCCGCGCCAGCACCCGCGGCATGGCGAGCCCGATGTAGCGGCTGTCCTCGGCCTTGCGCAGCGACTGCCACTTGGCGTAGTCGGGCGTGCTCTGGATCTTGGTCAGATCCCGCGGGTTCATCAGCTCCTGCCAGGACTGCATCCGGAACAGCGAGGGGGCCGCGCCGGCGATGAACGGCGCGTGCGCGGCGGCGCAGACATTGGCGAGGTTGCCCAAGAGCGCCACGTCCTTCGGATGGTTGTCGAAATAGTAGTCGCCGACGATGCACCCGAACGGAAAGCCGCCGAACATCGAATATTCTTCGGTGTAGATCTTCTTGAAGATCGGGCTCTGGTCCCAGGCGGTGCCCTCGAAGTTCTCGAGGGTGCGGGACAGCTCGGCCTTGGTGATGTTGAGGACGCGGATCTTGAGCATCTCGTCGGTTTCGGTGTTGTTGACCAGATGCCACAAGCCCCGCCAGGCGCCCTCGAGGGCCTGGAAGTCGGCGTGATGGAGGACCAGGTTCACCTGCTCGGTGAGCTTCTGGTCGATCGCGGCAATGAGCGCCTGGATGCTCTTCAAGGCGTCGTCGGAGACCAGCCGGGCGTTGGCCAGCGCCTGCTCGGCGAGTGTCCTGACCGCCTCGCCGATGCGCCCCTCGGCCTCCTCGTCGCGCGGCCGGAACTCCTTCTTGAGGAGCGTCTTGAACTCGTCGAGCGCCACCGCCTCGCCGGCCGGCCGGGCGGCTTCGGTGGCGAGCTCCTGGTCTGCCATGGGATCCTCCTCGCCTGCCTCTGGCTCAGCCTTGCCCGCCCTCGGCCGGGGCCGCGTCCGCCCTGGGCGCCTGCGCCAGCGCTTCGCGCAGCGCCGGATCCTTCAAGAGCCGCGCCACGAGCTGCTCGGCACCGTCCTTGCCGTCCATGTAGGACAAGAGGTTGGCGAGCTGCTCGCGCGCCTCGAGCAGCTTCCTGAGCGGCTCGATCTTGCGCGCGACCGCGTCCGGGGCGAAGTCGGCGAGGCTCTCGAAGGTGATGTCGACCGCGAGGTTGCCCTCGCCGGTGAGCGTGTTCGGGACGGTGAAGGCGACCCGGGGCTTCATCGCCTTCATCCGGTCGCCGAAATTGTCGACGTCGATCTCGAGGAACTTGCGCTGCGCGACCGGCGCCAGCGGCTCGGCCGGCTTGCCCGAGAGCCCGGCCAGCACCCCCATGATGAAGGGCAGCCGGACCGTTTTCTGGGCACCGAACGTCTCGACGTCGTACTCGATCTGCACGCGCGGCGCCCGGTTGCGGGCGATGAACTTCTGGCCGGCATCCTGTGGCATGGCTCACCCCTTCCTGGCCGAGGGGGCCTCGTCGAGCGCCCCGGCGGCCGCCTGCAGCTCCTTGATCCCGGCCGGCGCCAGCTCCTTGAGCGCCTCGACGAAGCTCATCGGCACGAGCCGCTTGGCGCGCGTGACGAGGAGCGGCACCGGGCTCGAGGGCTCGTGCCGCCGGTAGTAGTCGAGCACCTGGTCCAGGAGCCGGACCACGTCCTCGCGGGTGCGCGCCGGGCCGGCCGGGGCCCCTGCCGGCGCGCCCGACCCGCCCGCACCCGGCCCGTCCGCGGCCGCCGCGTCCGCGGCGCCCGCCGGGACGGCCGGGGTGGTCACGCGGGCGAGTGCCGCTTCGAGCGCCTCGAAGCCGAGCTGCGGGTCGGCGGCGGCACCGAAGCCGCTCGCGAACCGCGCCTTGATGGCGGCGAGTGCCGCCCGGGCGCGCCCGGCGAGTGGCGCCAGCTCCTCGGCCGGCCGCCCGGCCGCGCGCCGCTCGAGGTCCTCGACCAGGTGCCGCACGCTGCGCAGCCGCGCCGCCTCGGCGGGCTTGAGGTGCGCGCTCGAGGCGCCGAGCAGCGCCATGGCGTTGACCCGGGCGAGGAACCGTCCGCCCGGGTCGGGATCGTCCGGGTCGAGCGGCGGCAGCGTGTCCCAGAAGGATGCGAGCCCGCGCTCGATCAGCTCGAGGCCGCGGACCAGGCCCTCGGGCCCCTCGGCCGCGAGTGCCGCGCGGGTGAGCCAGACCCAGACCCGGAGATCGCGCCCCTTGCGGGCGAGCGCCTCGGTGCGGGCGAGCTCCTTGGCCCACTCGACCGGCGGCGCCTCGACGTTGCGGTCGACGGCACCTGCGAGCTCGCGCAGCCGCGCGAAATCGTCCTCGTAGCCGAGCTCGGCGCCCAAGGGCGCGCCGCCCGGCAGCGGCCGGACGAGATCCTCGAGCTCGAAGGCCATGCGCGCGCGCCCGATCCCTTCAGCCTCGCCCGGCATCCACTCTACGCCTGCGACCGTCCGCCGCAAGTGACACGGATCACGGGTCGGGCCGGGCTCAGCGCGCGGTGCGCACCTCGACCCGGCGGTTCAGCGCGCTCGCCGGGTCGGACGGCACCGCGAGCTCGCGCTCGCCGAGCCCGGCGGCGGCCAAGCGATCGCGCGCGATGCCGTGCCGCTCGACCAGATAGTCGACGACCGCCCGCGCCCGGCGCGCCGACAGGCCCTCGTTGTAGGCCTCCGAGCCGACCGCATCGGTGTGGCCGGCGATCGTGAAGCGGAACGGCGCGAGCTCGGCCGCGGCCAAGGCCCGGCCGAGCTGGTCGAGCTGCGCACGCGCCTCGGCCGTGAGCTCGGCCGAGCCGAACGGGAACAGGATCTTGAGATCCGGCACGACGCCGCTGCCGGCCGCCCCGGGCGGCGGCTGCGGCTCGCTCTTGCTGCCGGTCGCCGGCGTGAAGCCCCGGGTCCGCCCGCCCGCGGCGTCGGGCTTGAGCACCCGCACGAGCTCCTCCGCCGACCAGGCGGGTCCCTGGGCCGGCGCCGGGGTCTGGGCCCGGGCCGCCGCCGCGGCGCCCAGGAGGGCGAGCCCGGCACCCGCCAGGAGCCCCGCCCGCAACAGCCTCGCTCGCATCCGAGGACCTCCTCCTTCGCCCGCCCGGCCCGGCCTCAGGGCGAGGGCCGGGTCGAGACCGCCTCGTGGGTGGCGCCCAGCCGGGCCGTCGGGCCGGCCGCGGCCAGCGCCGCGCCGAGCACCGCCAGATAGGCCTCGGCCGGCTCGCCGATCTCGCGCGGCCCGTCCAGGAGCGGCCGGTCGGAGAGGATCAGCACCAGCCGGCCCTCGCCATAGGGCTCGCTCGCCTCCCACACCCGGTCGTTCGGCCCGGCCTCGGCCTTCTCGCGGCCGACCCGGAGCGCCTGCCCGGGCGCCAGCCGGTTGTCCGGCGCCAGGGGCTCGGGCAGGAGATGGTAGACCTCGCCGTTCTCGTGGAAATAGTCGAGATAGGCCCAGACCGCGGCGTCGGCCGGCGCGCGGAAGCTCGCCACCAGCACGTCGCGGCCGGCGGTGAACACCCCGTCCGGCCGGTTGAGCAGGAGGCGCACCGGCCCGAGCCGGCTCGGGCCGACCAGCCCCGCCACCTTGAGCGCCGCCTCGCAGTGCGGCCGCGGCCGGAGGGCGAGCCCGCCCGCCTCGACCAGGGCCACGCCCGGCACCGCGGCCAAGGCCGTGGCGAGGCTCGTCCGCTCGAGCTCGCTCGTGACCGTGCCCGAAAGGCGCAGCCCCCCGTCGGGCCCGGCCGCGAGCTCGACCGCGGCGCAGGGGAAGGCGCGCAACAAAAGCCGCGCCTGCGCCTCGATCCGGGCCGGATCCACCACCGGCGCCGGCTGGACCACGGGCGCCGGCGCGGGCGCCGGCTGGGGCACCGGCGCCGGCTGGGGCACGGGCACGGGCTGGGGCACGGGCGCCGGCTGGGGCACGGGCTGGGGCGCGGGCTGGGCCACGGGTGCGGGGGCCGGGGCCGGCTGGGCCTGGACCGGCGGCGCCGGGGCCGGGGCCGGCGGCAGCGGCCGCAGCAGCTCGAAGCCGAGCCAGGCCAGGACCGCGAGGATCAGGCCGCCGCCGAGGAGCACGGGCCAGGGCGGGCCGCGCCGCTCGCCCCGGCCCTGGGCCTGCTGCGGACGCCCCGGCAGATGCCGCATGGCGAGCTCCTCCACCTGGGCCATGTCCGCCGGCCGCTGCGCCGGGTCGGGCTGCAGGAGCGGCGCCAGCACCCGGGGCAGGGGCGCCGGCAGGCCGGAAAGGTCGGGTACCTTGCGCCGCGCCGCCGCCGCCGTGAGCGGGTCGGTGCCCATCTCGAGCGGCCGGCCGCGCACCGCCGCGGCGAGCACGAGCCCGAGGCTGTAGACGTCGCTCCGGTGATCGACCGGGGCGTCGACCGCACCCGCCTGCTCGGGCGAGGCGTAGGCGAGCTTGCCGACGAAGCCCGAGGTGGCGGCGGTCGGCCCGAACAGGGTCGGCCCGTCGCCCGCCCCCGCCCGCCGGGCGATCCCGAAGTCGACGATCACCGCCTCCTCGAGCCGGCCGCCGGGCAGGAGCACGTTGTCGGGCGAGAGGTCGCGATGGTGCACGCCCACCCGGTGCGCGGCGGCGAGCCCGCGCGCGAGCCGCGCCATCAGGCGCAGCGCCTCGCCGGCCTCGAGCGGCCGCTCGCGCATCCGCTTGGCGAGCGACGGCCCGTCGACGAAGCTCATGGCGAGGAGGACCCGCCCGGCCTCGTCCTTGAACACGCCCTCATAGCCCACGACGGCGTCGTCGCGCACGCTCTTGAGGGCCTCGGCCTCGCGCAGGAGCAGCGTGCGCAGGAGCTCGTCCTCGAGCAGCTCCGGCCGGATCGCCTTGATCGCCGCCCGGGCGCCCGGGATGACGAGGTTGGCGGCGCGCCAGACCTCGCCCATGCCGCCGGCGCCGATCCGCTCCTCGAGCCGGAAGGTGCCGCCGGCGAGCACCGCACCCGGGACCAGCGGCGCCGCCCCGCCCGCCCGCCCCCCAGCCAGCCGGGTCGCCTCCTCCGCCATCGGCACTCCGCGAACCGGTCCCCGAGCCCATGATGCGTCGAGGATCGGGCCTTTACCAGGGTGTGCCGGCGGCCGCCGGGCCCGCCCTCGATTCGCCGGCCGCAGGCGTGGTAAGATAGAGAATGGCTAGCGGGGGGGGGCGCCATGCGTGGGGGCCGGTCCTTCCTTCGCCCGCTCCGGCGGCGGGCGGCGGGCTCCCTGGTCGCAGCCCTCCTCATCGTCCCACCCGCCGCTGCCGCACCCGGCGGCGAACGGATCCTCGCCCGGCTGGCCGAGCCCGACCTGCCCGAGCGCATCCTGGCCATGGTCGACGCGATCGGCTTCGACGACCTCGTCGGACCGGACCTGACGCCGATCGCCCCCCTGGGCCCGCCGCGGCGGCCCGAGCGGCTCGCGCCGAGCGACAAGGAGCGCGGCCAGGGCCTGCTCGGGCGGCTGCGGATCGCCATGGACGGAACCGGGGCGCGCGTCGCCGTCGAGTTCCTCGTCCTCGAGCCGGTCCGGCCGGAGCCCCGCCGCTGGCAGTCCTGGGGGATCACCCCGGAGATCGGTGGTGGACGGATCATGGAGTACACCAACAGCTTCGGGGGTCCGTTGGGCCGGCAGCCCTATGCCTGCTGGCACGCCCACCGCGAGCGCGGCGTCCCCCGCGCCCTGAGCTGCGTCGTCCGCCGCGAGGCCGGCCCGGTCGTGGCGGTCGCCTGGACGAGCGGCCGAGCGATGCCCGACGACGCCACGCTCGACCCGCTCCGTCGGCAGATGGCCGAGCTCGCCTACGCCGCCGCCGAGACCGCCGACGCGCTCCTCGCCGCCGAAGCCGACCCGATCGCCCGCGAGCTCCTCGCCCCGGCCTTCGCCACCCGCCTCGCCGAGGCGCTCGACGCGGATCGCCGGCAGCTCGAGGCCCGTGGCCGGAGCCTCGAAGGCTTCGACCGGGTGCGGCCGCCGGCCCGGCTCCTGCCGCGGTCGGAAGCCGAGCGCAGCGCCGGCCTGATCGCCCGCATCCGCCTGCCGCTCGGCGATCCGCCGGGCCCCGAGAACCGCTACTTCGCACGCGACGTGGAGTTCCTGGTCCGGGCCCGCCCGCCGGCGCCGGACGCGGCGCGCCCGCCCGTGAGCTGGCCGCCGATCGGGCCCGACCTCTCGGGCAACCCGACCAGGTCGCGCGCGCTCGTCCGGCGCACCCCGGACGGCCGCGAGCACCGGGTCACCTGCCTCGCCTACGAGAGCACGATGCTGGCGCCGGGTGCCGTCCGTTGCGCCCATGCGGGTCGAGCCCTGAGGGTCGGGATCGAAACCGCGCTCTGGAGCCAACATCTGTTCGCTCTGGACACCCCGGTCGACCCGGCGGTGGAGCCGGCCGCCCATGTCACCCTGCGCGCCCAGCTCCTGGTCGCGGCGCTCGAGGCCGAGCTCGCGGCGCGCCCCACCGGGCCGCCGGCGGGCGACCCGCGGTCGCCGCCGCAGGACGACTGGGCGAAGGCCCTCGACGAGCTCTGGGGCGGCGGCCCGCTCGGTCGGCTCGCCGGGAGCGTCGCCTACGCCACCACCCTGACACGGGGAGGGCGCAGCGCGCAGCTCCGGATCGAGGTCACGCAGGGGTTCGAGTTCGAGGACGGCGACACCGTGCTCCGGGTCCGCGCCCGAACCGTCACCAGGGGCGCGGACGAGCGCGACGCGGCCCGCGAGAAGGTCTCCCGGCGGGAGTTCCGCATCCCGCTCGCCCATGTCTCGACCAGTCGGGCCACCCTCGACAGCGGCTTCGGCTTCCCGATCCACGGCGTCCAGCTGGTCTGCGCCCGCGACGCCAAGGGGGTCCCGCAGCGTTGCATTCGGACGCTGCGCGACGGCGGGTCGTTCGAGGAGGCGCGGGCGCTGATCGTGAGCGAGCCGGACCGGGTCGAGCCGCTCGAGACCGAGCTCGCCCGGCGCATCGCCACCGCCCGTGCCGCTCCGAGCGCCGCCCGCTAGGGCGGCGTCCACCGGACCTCGCCCGTGCCGCCGGCGCCGCTTGCCGGCGCACGACTTTCGGATTATGATCCCTTCAGACGGTCGATCGTCCTGTGGCATCACCCCTTCCGCGTCACGAGGGTCCCGAGATGTCCTCGATCCCCGATCCGGCCGAGCCCGGCCCCGGCCTCGCCGCCATCCTGGCCGAGCTGCCGCCCGACCAGCGCCACCGCCTGCTCGCCGTCCGCCGCGACTGGCTCGCCCGCATCCGCCCCGAGGACGCGGCCGAGCTCGCCGCCGCCGAGGCCGCGGTCGCCACCGTCTGGCGCGCCGAGCTGTTGACCATGGTCGAGGCCCGCGTCCTGGGCGCGCTCGCCCGCGGCGCCGCCGCCCCGGGCCTGCCCTCGCCCGGCACGCTCGCCCGCTGCCGCGCCCGGCTCGACCGGGACCGCCGCGAGGCCGCGGCCGATCTCACCGAACTGCGCGACTCGCGGCCGCGGCCGGCCGCCCCGGCCCGCCCCGGCGCCGACCGGGCGGCCCCGCACGGGCTCGACCCGGAGCGCCTCGCCCGGCTCGCCGCCCGGCTGCGCGCCGCCCGCCCCGAGCCCTTCCGGGAAGCGCGGCACGCGGCTCCCGAGCCGGCCACGGGCGGCGGCCCGCGCGCCGCGCCGGACCGGGTCGCGGCCCGGCCGGGTTGACGCCCGGGCCGCCGCCGCCCAGCCTCCCCCGGTCGGGGGAGGTGCGGCATGCGGCTCGGGCTGATCCACGTCGCGCAGGAGACCTGCAGCTTCAACCCGGCGCCGACGACGCTCGAAGACTTCCAAGCCTTCGGCCTGCACGAGGGTCCGGCGATCCTCGAGCGCTGCGCCCGGGTCGGCGAGGTCGGCGGGTTCCTCGAGGTCGTGGCCGGCGAGCCCTCGATCGAGCCGGTGCCGATCCTGCGCGCCTTCGCGCTCGCCGGCGGCGCGCTCGATGCGGCCGCGCTCGCCTGGCTCGAGGAGCACGTGGCCGAGGGCCTCGCCCGCGCCGGCCGGCTCGACGGGCTCGCCCTCCAGCTCCACGGCGCCTGCGTGGCCGAGGGCGAGCCCGACGTCGAGGGCCGGCTCCTCGGGCTCTGCCGGGCGCGGCTCGGCCCGGAGGTCCCGATCCTCCTCTCCCTCGACCACCACGCCAACCTCACGGCACGGATGGTCGCGGGGGCCACGGCGATCGTCGCCCACCGCACCCAGCCGCACGACCTCCGGGACACCGGCCGGGTCGCCACCCGCCTCCTGATCCGCATCCTGCGCGAGCGGCTGCGGCCGGTCGTGGCGTTCCGCAAGCTGCCGCTCCTGGCCCACCAGGAGCAGTTCCTGACCGACCGGCCGCCGATGCGGACCTGGTTCGAGCGGGCCCGGGCGCTCGAGGCCCGGCCCGGCATCCTGGCGGCTGCCACCTTCCCGGTGCAGCCCTGGCTGGACGTGCCCGAGTGCGGCTGGGCCGTGGCGGTCACCGCCGACGGCGATCCGGGCGCCGCCGAGGCCGCCGCCGAGGAGCTGGCCGAGCTCGCCTGGTCGCTGCGCCGGGAGTTCCAGCGCCGCGAGTCGCTGCCGGTGCCCGCGGCGCTCGACCGGGCCGCCGCCGCGCCGCCCGGCCTCGTGGCCTTGAGCGACACCGGCGACACGGTCCTGGGCGGCGCCGCCGGCGACAGCCCGGTGCTGCTCCAGGCGATCCTCGCCCGGCCCGGGCTCGGGCCGGCGCTGGTGCCGATCGTGGCGCCCTCGGCCGCGGCCCGGGCGCACGAGGCCGGCCCGGGCGCCACGCTCGCCCTCGCGCTCGGCGGCGAGCTGTCGGGCTTCTTCGCGCCCCTCTCGGTCGAGGCGCGGGTCCGCCGGCTCGGCGCCGGGCCGCAGCACCTGCCGATCCAATGGCAGGACGAGGTCGACCACGGCCGGGTCGCGCTCCTCGAGGTGGGCCCGGCGCTCGTGCTCGCGAGCGAGCGGCGCGGCGTCGGCGGCATCGTGCCCAAGCTCTGGCGGGGCTTCGGGGTCGAGCCGGCCGAGGCCCGCCTCGCGGTTCTCAAGACCGCCTCGAACTTCCAGTTCTTCCGGCCGCTCGCCGTCGACCTGGTGCGGGTCGACACCCCCGGCCCCGCGACCTCGGACCTGGCCTCCCTGCCCTGGCGGCTGATCCCCCGCCCGATCTTCCCGCTCGACCCGATCGACGACCGGCGGAGCCCCGCCCGATGAGGCTTCTCGTCGCCAACTCGAACACCTCGCCCGGGGTCACCGCCACGATCGAGCGGGCGGCGCGCGCGGTGGCCGCGCCCGGGACCGAGATCCTGGCCCGCCACGCCCGCTTCGGCGCCGAGGTCGTGGGCACGCGCAGCGAGGCCGCGATCGCCTCCCACGCGCTCCTCGACCTGCTCGCGGCCGAGCCCGAGCCGTTCGACGCCGTGCTCCTCGCCATGTCGATGGACAGCGGCCTCTGGGCGGCGCGCGAGCTCCTGGCCGTGCCGGTCGTGGGCATGACCGAGGCCGGGCTGCTCCTGGCCTCGACGCTCGGCACGCGGATCGGCCTCGTGATCCTCGGCCGCCGCCTCGAGGCGGTCTATCGCGAGCTGGTCGAGGGCTACGGCCTCGCCGGGCGGCTCGCCGGCATCGAGGCGGTCGACGCCACGCCCGCCGATCTCCTGGCCGACCCCGAGGCCTTCTGCGCCCCGCTCGTGGCCGGCGCCCGGCATCTGGCCGAGGCGCGGGGCGCCGAGGCGGTGCTGCTCGTGGGCGCGGTCATGGGCGGGCTGCCGAAGCTCCTGGCCGAGCGGGTGCCCGTGCCGCTCGTCGACGGGATCGGGGCGGGCGTGCTCCTGGCCGAGGCGCTGGTCCGGCTGGGTGCCCGCAGGCCCACGGCCGGCAGCCTGGCCCCGACCGGCGCGCGACGCACGGGCGGCCTCTCGGCCGAGCTCGCGGCCCGCCTCGGGCAGGGCTGAGCCGGGGCCGGCGCGGCCTCTCGCGGCGGCTTGCGCCGCCCCGCTTTTGGGTGTATGTTCCTGAACAGGCGGACGGAGATCAGTCCCGCTCGAGCAGCAGCGCCACCCCCTGGCCGACGCCGACGCAGGCGGTGGCGAGCGCGCGCCGGCCGCCGCGGCGGGCGAGCTCGCGGGCGGCGGTGAGCACGAGCCGCGCGCCGCTCATCCCGAGCGGGTGGCCGAGCGCGATCGCCCCGCCATTGGGGTTGACCCGCTCGTCCTGGTCGGCGAGGCCGAGGGCGCGCAGGCAGGCCAGGACCTGCGCTGCGAAGGCCTCGTTGAGCTCGACCAGGTCCACCTCGCCGAGCCCGAGGCCCTGCCGGGCGAGGAGCTTCCGGGTCGCCGGCACCGGGCCGATGCCCATCAGCCGCGGCTCGACCCCGGCCGTGGCGGCGCCCTCGATCCGCGCCAGCGGGGCGAGGCCGAGGCGGGCGGCGGCCGCCTCCGAGCCGAGCAGGAGGGCCGCCGCACCGTCGTTGACGCCCGAGCTGTTGCCGGCGGTGACGGTCCGGCCGGGGCCGTTCAGGGGCGGCAGCCGGGCGAGGCCGTCGAGCGTGGTCTCCGGCCGCGGCGGCTCGTCGGCCGCGACCCGGCGCGGCGGACCCTTGGGCTGCGGCGCGTCGACCGCCAGGATCTCGCCCGCGAGCAAGCCCAGGGCCCGGGCCCGCGCGCAGCGCTCCTGGCTGCGCAGGGCGAAGGCGTCCTGGTCGGCGCGGGCGATCGCGAAGGTCTCGGCCACGGCGTCCGCCGTCTGCGGCATGGAGTGGGTACCGAAGCGGGCCTCGATGACCGGGTTGACGAACCGCCAGCCGATCGTCGTGTCGTGCAGCCGGGCGTCGCGGGCGAAGGCGGCCTCGGCCTTGGGCAGGACGAAGGGGGCGCGGCTCATGCTCTCGACCCCGCCCGCGATCACGAGCTCGGCCTCGCCGGTGCGGATCGCGCGCGCCGCCTGCGCCACCGCCTCGAGGCCGGAGGCGCACAGCCGGTTGACGGTCACCCCCGGGACCGAGACCGGCAGGCCGGCGAGGAGAGCCGCCATGCGGGCGACGTTGCGGTTGTCCTCGCCGGCCTGGTTGGCGCAGCCCAGGATCACCTCGTCGATCGCCGCCGGGTCGAGGCCGGGGTTGCGGGCGAGCAGGGCCCGGATCGGCAGGGCCGCCAGATCGTCGGCCCGGATCCGCGCGAGTGCGCCGCCGTAGCGTCCGATCGGCGTGCGGATGCCGTCGAGGAGGAGGGCCGCGCGCATGGCCCCTTCATGGCGCCCGCGCCGGCCCCGGGCAATCGCTGGCCGCAGCAGCCGAAAGGGGCTAGCCTCGCGGCATGGCCGCGACCCCCCGCCCGCCGGCGGTCGACCCGGAGCTGGTCCGGGCGATCGAGGAGCTGCTCGTGGAGCGGCTCGGCCGCTTCGGCCTCGAGCGGGTCGAGGTCCGCGCCGGCCGGGACCACGCCGGCGAGCCCGCCCTCTTCGTCGACGCCTGGTACCGCCTCTCCGCGGAGCCGATCGACGTCGTGGCCCAGCTCGATGCCGAGCTGGCACTCCTCGACCTCCTGGGCGAGCGCGGGGAGGAACGGCTCGCCCATGTCCGCCACCATCTGGCCGAGGGCCAGGCGGTGGCACGGTCGGGCCGCCGCGCCGGCCACCGTCGCGGCTGATGGCCCGCTGCGACCGCGGCCTCCTGCGGACGGCTTCCCGCCTCGCCCCGAGCGGCCGAGGGGCACCACGCCAGAGCGACCTCCGCCGCGCGGTCAGCACCATCTACTACGCCCTGTTCCTGGCCCTGGCCGGCGAGGCCGCCGATCTGCTGGTCGGCCGCTCCGCCCGCTCCAGCGCCGCTTGGCGGCGGGTCCATCGCGCGATCGAGCACCGCGCCGCCAAGTCGGCGGCCGAGGCACTGGCCGGCAGCCGGTCGGCGAGCGACGAGCTGCGCCGGTTCTGCCGCGCCTTCACCCGCGCCCAGGAGGAACGCCACGCCGCCGACTACGACCCGTTCCTGCGCCTGCGCCGGGAGGAGGTCGGTGCCGCCCTCGAGGCCGGCCATGCCGCCCTGGATGCGCTGGAGCGGCTCGGCCGCGACGAGCGCCTCGAGCTGGTCACCCGCTGCCTGTTCCGGGAGCGGCCGTGAGCCGGGCGCGGGCGGCCTTCGTCTGCCAGGCCTGCGGTGCCGTGCATCCGCGCTGGGCCGGGCGCTGCGAGGGCTGCGGGGCGTGGAACACGATCGTCGAGGAGCCGGCACGGGACGCGCCGGGGGCGGCCCGGGCCCCGGCCCGGCGGGGCGGCGGGCTCGAGCTCGTGCCGCTCGCCGGCGCCGACCGGCCGCGGCCGCGCCTGTCGACCGGGCTCGCCGAACTCGACCGGGTCCTGGGCGGCGGGCTCGTGCCCGGCTCGGCCCTGCTCCTGGGCGGCGATCCCGGCATCGGCAAGTCGACCCTGACCCTCCAGGCGGCCGCTGCGCTCGCCGCCGCCGGACACCGCGTGGTCTACCTCTCGGGCGAGGAATCGGTCGAGCAGATCCGCCTGCGGGCCCGCCGGCTGGGCCTCGCCGAGGCCCCGGTCGAGCTCGCGGCCGCGACCCGCGTCGACGACATGCTGGCGGCCCTCGACCGGCCCGGCGCGCCGGCACTCCTCGTGGTCGATTCGATCCAGACCGTGTGGCTCGACGGGCTCGAGGCGGCGCCCGGCACGGTGAGCCAGCTCCGGGCCGCGGCCCAGGCGCTCGTGGGCCTCGCCAAGCGACGCGGCACGGCGCTCCTCCTGATCGGCCACGTCACCAAGGACGGGGTGATCGCCGGCCCGCGGGTGCTCGAGCACATGGTCGACGCCGTGCTCTACTTCGAGGGCGAGCGCGGCGAGGCGTTCCGCGTCCTGCGCGCGGTCAAGAACCGCTTCGGCCCGGCCAACGAGATCGGCGTGTTCGAGATGGCCGAGGCCGGCCTCCTGCCGGTGGCCGACCCCTCGGCCCTGTTCCTCGCCCAGCGCGAGGAGGGGGTGACGGGCTCGGCGGTGCTCGCCGCCATGGAGGGCTCGAGGCCGCTTCTGGTCGAGGTCCAGGCGCTCGTGGGCGCGAGCGTGCCCGGCACCCCGCGGCGCGCCGTGGTGGGCTGGGACGGCGGCAGGCTCGCCATGATCCTGGCCGTGCTCGAGGCGCGCTGCGGCCTTGTGACCGCCGGCCGCGACGTCTATCTCAACGTCGCGGGCGGGCTCAGGATCGCCGAGCCGGCCGCCGATCTGGCGGTGGCGGCGGCGATCGCCTCGGCCCTTCTCGGAGCACCCTTGCCACGAGCCACCGTGATCTTCGGCGAGGTCGGCCTCGCGGGCGAGATCCGCGCCGTCGGGCATGCCGCCGCCCGCCTCCGGGAGGCGTCGAAGCTCGGCCTGCGCCGGGCGATCGTGCCGCGCGCCGCCGCCCCCGAACCGGCCGGCGCCGAGGCCGCCGGGCTCGAGCTCGTGGGCCTCGGCCGGCTGGTCGAGCTGGTCGAGCGGCTCGAGCCGCACCGCCGCCCGGCTGACTCCTGATGCAGGGCCTGCCGCTCACCGCGCTCGACCTCGCCGTGGCCGCCGTGGTCGGGCTGTCGACCCTCGTGGCACTCGCCCGCGGCGCGGTCCGCGAGGTCACCGGCATGCTCGCCTGGATCGGCGCGCTCGTGGTCGCCTGGTTCGCCTTCGGCCCGGCCCGGCCGCTGGTCAAGGAGGCGGTCGGCAACGATCTGGTGACCGATCTGGCGACCGTGGCGCTGGTCTTCCTGGTCCCGCTCCTGGCCTTCAAGATCCTGGGCGGGCTGCTCGCCAAGGCGGTGAGCGGCACCGGCCTCGGCCTCGCCGACCGGGTGCTCGGCATCGCCTTCGGGCTCGCCCGCGGCGTCCTCCTGGTGACCGCCGCCTACCTCCTCGGCACCATGCTCGTGCCGAAGGAGCGGCACCCCGACTGGGTCACCCGGGCCCGGGTCCTGCCGCACCTGCAGAGCGCCTCGGCCAAGCTCGAGGCGCTCCTGCCGGCCGAGCTCGAGGGCAAGGTCAAGGCGGCCGGCGGCGGCGCCGGGGCCGAGCCCGGCAAGGGCTACAGCAGCGAACAGCGTCGCCAGCTCGAGCGGCTCCTGCCGGGCGGCTGAGCGGGAGAGCCGAGCGATGGCCGAGCGCGCCCCCGACGACGACGACCGGCTGCACGAGGAGTGCGGGATCTTCGCCGTCTACCGCCACGGCGACGCCGCCGCGCATACCATCCTGGGTCTGCACGCGCTCCAGCACCGCGGCCAGGAGGCGGCCGGGGTGGTCACCTTCGACGGCCGCCACTTCCACTCCCACCGCGCCATCGGGCTGATCGGCGACACCTTCTCCAAGCGCTCGGTGGTCGAGCAGCTACCCGGCCACGCCGCGATCGGCCACACCCGCTACGCCACCACCGGCGCCACCGCGCTGCGCAACGTCCAGCCGCTGTTCGCCGACCTCTCCTTCGGCGGCTTCGCCCTCGCCCACAACGGCAACCTCACCAACGCCCAGCGGTTGCGCCACCGCCTGGTCGAGCAGGGCAGCCTGTTCCAGTCGACCACCGACACCGAGGTGCTGATCCACCTGATCGCCCGCTCGAAGAAGGCGACCTTGGTCAAGCGCCTGGTCGACGCGCTCGAGCAGGTCGAGGGTGCCTGGTCGCTCGTGGCCCTGTTCGACGACGGGATCGTCGGCGTGCGCGACCCCCTGGGCGTGCGGCCGCTCGTGGTGGGCGAGCTCGACGGCGCCACCGTCCTGGCCTCGGAGACCTGCGCCCTCGACATCCTGGGGGCGGCCTTCGTGCGCGACGTCGAGCCCGGCGAGCTGGTCGTGGTCGACCGCCGCGGGGTCACGAGCCTGCGCCCGTTCCGGCCGAGGCCGCGGCGCTTCTGCATCTTCGAGTATGTCTACTTCGCGCGGCCCGACAGCGTCATCGAGGGCCGCGGCGTCTATGAGGTCAGGAAGCGGATCGGCATGGAGCTGGCCCGCGAGGCGCCGGCCGAAGCCGACCTCGTGGTGCCGGTCCCGGACAGCGGCGTGCCGGCCGCGATCGGCTACGCCCAGGCCTCGGGCCTGCCCTTCGAGCTCGGCATCGTCCGCAACCACTATGTCGGGCGGACCTTCATCGAGCCGACCGATTCGATCCGCCACCTGGGCGTCAAGCTCAAGCACAACGCCAATCCCGCGACCCTCGGCGGGCGCCGCGTGGTGCTGGTCGACGACAGCATCGTGCGCGGCACCACCTCGACCAAGATCGTGGCCATGGTCCGCCAGGCGGGCGCCCGCGAGGTGCACATGCGGATCGCCAGCCCGCCCACCACCCACTCCTGCTTCTACGGCGTCGACACGCCCGAGCGGGCCAAGCTCCTGGCGGCCCGCCACTCGGTCGACGACATGGCGCGGATCATCGGCGTCGACAGCCTGGCCTTCCTGTCGATCGACGGGCTCTACCGGGCGGCCGGCGAGGCCGGCCGGGGTGGCGAGGCCCGCGCCTTCTGCGACGCCTGCTTCACCGGCGACTACCCGACCCGCCTCGTCGACCACGACCAGGGCGACACCGGCGCCCAGATGTCGGTGCTGCTCGAGGACACCGCCCGGTGAGCGGGCCGGCGCTCGCCGGCCGGATCGTGCTCGTGGCCGGCGCCGGCCACGGTCTCGGCCGGGCGGTGGCGCTCGAGGCCGCCCGCCGCGGCGCCCGGATCGTGGCCCTCGCCCGCACCCGGGGCGCCCTCGAGGAGCTCGACGACGCGGTCCGCGCCGCCGGCTCGGAGGCCACCCTCGTGGTCCAGGACCTGCTGGAGGGCGCGGCCGTCGACCGGCTGGGTGCGGTGCTGTTCGCCCGCTTCGGCCGGCTCGACGGGCTGGTCCTGGCCGCGGCCGAGCTCGGCACGCTCGGACCCCTGCCGCATCAGGACCCGGCCGAGGTCGAGCGGGTCCTGGCCATGGGCCCGCTGCTCCTGTTCCGCCTGGCCCGCGCCCTCGAGCCGTTGCTGCGGGCTTCCGACGCCGCCCGGGTGGTGGTCGTGGGCGATCCGCTGGCGCACCGGCCGCCCGCCTACTGGGCGCCCTACGCCGCCGCCAAGGCCGGCCTCGAGGCGATGGCACTCG
Organism: uncultured Geminicoccaceae bacterium; assembly: GCA_964504655.1. Lineage (GTDB taxonomy): Bacteria > Pseudomonadota > Alphaproteobacteria > Geminicoccales > Geminicoccaceae > JANXAZ01. Next base: position 14,887 of record CAZDFD010000022.1, on the reverse strand, counting down.
CCTGGGCCGAGGAGCTCGCGATCACCCGGATCCGCCTCGTCCTGGCCGAGCCCGGCCCGATGGCGAGCCGGCTGCGCGCCCGCGCCTTCCCCGGCGAGCGGCCGGAGGCGCAGCCGGCGCCGGAGCGCTACGCGGCGGCGCTCGTGGACCTGCTCGACCCCGGCTCGGCCCGGCACGGCGAGCGGGTCGCCCTTCAGCTCGCCCCCTCGTAGGGGTTGTCGGCGGCCCGCACCACGAGCCGGATCACCGTCCCGGGCAGGTCGAAGGCCTCGCGCAGGCCGTTCACGAGGTAGCGCAGATAGCTCGCCGGCAGGCGCTCGGCCGGGCCGTTGCCGAACAGCGCGAAGGTCGGCGGGCGGGCGCCCACCTGGGTGGCGTAGCGGAGCTTGACGCGGCGCCGGTCGACCATCGGCGGCGGGTGCGCCTCGACCATGCCCTGCAGCCAGCGGTTGAGCCGGCCGGTCGGCACCCGCCTGGACCAGCGCTCGAAGGCCAGGACCACGGCCGGCAGGAGCCTGTCCAGGTTGCGCCCGGTGCGCGCCGAGACCGGCAGTACAGGCAGGCCCTTGAGCCGGTCGAGCCGCTCGCCGATGCGGGCCTCGAGCTCGGCCAGGAGCCGCTGCGGCTCGGCCACGAGGTCCCACTTGTTGACCGCGAGGACGAGCGCCTTGCCGTCCTCGATCGCCAGATCGGCGATGGTCGCGTCCTGGTGCTCGAGCGGCCGCTCGGCGTCGAGCAGCAGGAGGACCACCTGGGCCTCTCGGATCGCCCGCACCGTGGCCCCGGCCGAGAGCTTCTCGAGCGGCCGCTCGATCCGCGCCTTGCGCCGGAGCCCGGCGGTGTCCACGAGCTCGATCTCGCGGTCGCGCCAGCGCCAAGCGATGCGGACGGCGTCCCGGGTGAGCCCGGGCTCGGGCCCGACCAGGAGCCGGTCGCTGCGCAGGAGCGCGTTGATCAGCGACGACTTGCCGACATTGGGCCGGCCGACCACGGCCAGGCGCAGCGGCCCCGTCGGCCGCTCCTCCGCGGCATCGGCGTCGGTGGTGCCGCCCTCCGCGGCCGGCTCGTCGGCCGCCTCGGGGACCGCCTCCGGCGCGGGCTCGGCGAGGTGCGGGCGCAGCGCGTCGGCCAGCTCGACCATGCCCTCGCCGTGCTCGGCCGAGACCGCCACGGGCTCGCCCAGGCCGAGCTCGAAGGCCTCGGCGAGGCCGGCCGCACCGGCCCGGCCCTCGCACTTGTTGGCGACCAGGAGGATCGGCTTGCCCTGGCGGCGCAGCAGCCGGGCGATGTCGCGGTCGAGCGGGGTGATCCCGGCCCGGGCGTCGACCACGAGCAGGCCGAGATCGGCCGAGGCCAGCCCCTCGAGGGTGAGGGCCGCGAGCCGGCCGGCCAGGTCCTCGGGCCGGTCCGGCTCGAGGCCGGCCGTGTCGAGCACCTTGAAGTCGAGGTCGCGCAGCCGCGCCCGGCCCTCGATCCGGTCGCGGGTCACCCCCGGCAGGTCGTGGACCAGCGCCTGGCGGCGGCCGACCAAGCGGTTGAACAGGGTCGACTTGCCGACGTTCGGCCGGCCGAGGATCGCCACGGTGCGCATGCGCCGAGTCTAGCGGTCGAGGCTAGCGGAAGGCCAGGAGCTCGGCCGCGTCGGTCAAGACGTAGAGGGTGCCGCCGGCGACCACCGGCGGCTGGCTGGCGCGGCCGCCGAGCCGGACGCGCTCGAGCAGCTCGCCGGTGTAGGGCGAGAGGCCCAGGAGATCGCCCGTGGAGCCGACCACCCAGAGCCGCTCGGAGGCCAGCACGGGGCCGGCCCAGACCGGCGCCGCGGCGCCGCCCTCGGCAGCCGCGGCGAGCGCGCTCACCCAGCGGATCCGGCCGCCCTGGCGCAGGAGGCAGGCGAGCTCGCCGCGGTCGCTCACGACGAAGACGAACTCGCCGGCCACCCAGGGCGTGCCGCGCGAGCCGATCGGCGCGTCCCACAGCCGTTCGCCGCGGCGCAGCTCGAGGGCCGCGATCTCGCCGCCGTTGCCGGCCACGACGACCCGGTCGCGGTCGATCACCGGGGCGCCGGCGATGTCGAGGATGGCACCCAGCGCCAGGGTGCGGCGCGGCCGCGCCACGGTCTCCGACCAGACCGGCCGGCCGCTGTCGAGGGCGAGTGCGGTGACCTCGCCCGAGGCGTAGGCGACCACGGCGAGGCCGCCCTGGACCGCCGGCGGGGCCCCGCCCAGGAGGGCGGCCGGCTCGAACGCCCCGGCGTGGCGCCAGCGCAGCTGGCCGCTGCCGGCATCGAGCGCCACGAGCTGGTTGTCGGCGGTGCGCACGAGCACGAGGCCGCGGGCAATGGCCGGGGCGGCGCGCAGCGGCGCCCTGAGCGCGACCCGCCAGATCGGCTCGCCGCCGCCCGCCGGCAGTGCCACGACCTCGCCGTGCGCCAGCGCCGCGAACACCACCCCGCCGGCGGTCGCCACGGCGCCGCCCGCCACCCGGTCGTCGACCCGCGCCTCGCGGGTCTGCCAGCTCCACAGCCGACTGCCGTCGCCGGCGGCGGTCGCGGTCACCACCCCGGCCCCGTCGACCGCGAACACTTGGCCGGCCGCCACCACCGGCCGGCCGAGCAGGCGGGCCGAGCCCGAGGCGCCGCGGCCGATCGAGCTGCGCCAGGCGAGGGCCGGGTTCGCCGGCCCGCTCGGATGCCCCATGGCGTTGCCCGGCTCGCCCGCATATTGCGGCCAGTCGGGGTTGAGGGTGGCCGGCGGCAGGGCGACCTTGAGCTCGGCCAGCCGCGGGTCGGCCAGGGCGCCCTCGCCCGCCAGCAGCACCGGCAGCCGGGTGCCCTCGAGCGGCGGCGGCTCGCGCTCGCCGAGCCAGGTCCCGTCGCCGCAGCCGGCGAGCCCGGCGGCGAGCCCGGCGATCAGCGGCCGCCGCCTCACGAGGTCGACCGGGCCGACGGCGCGCCGAGCGCCTCGAGCAGCTCGGCGGCGCGGCCGCGCAGGCCGGCCGGCGCCTCGGCATCGTCGACCAGGCGGCGCAGCGTCGCCACCGCCTCCTGGCGCGCCCCGGCGCGGAGCTGGGCGGCCGCCAGGAGCTGGCGGGCGGCGTGCCGCCAGGGAGCGCCGTCGGCGGCGAGCGGCTGCAGGCCCGCGACCAGGGCGCCCGGATCCTCGACCTCGAGGCGCCTCGAGGCCGCGAGCAGGCGCGCCGCATCGCGCAGGAGCGGGTCGGCCGCGGGGTCGGCCGCGACCGCGTCGAGGGCGGCGAGCGCGCCGGCCGGGTCCGCGGCGCGGCCGGCGAGCGCCGCGGCGTGCAGCCGGGCGACCGCGGCGAAGCCGGGGCTCGCCTCGCGGGCGAAGTCGAGCAGCCCGGCCGCCGCCTCGGCGGGCGCGCCCGAGAATGCGGCCAACTCGCGCTGGGCGAAGCGCTCGGCCTCCTGGCCGCGGCGGTGCTCCTGCCAGCGCTGCCAGCCGACCCAGCCGGCGGTCGCCAGCACCACCGCCACGGCGGCGCCGATCACGAGCCCGCCGTAGCGCTTCCAGAGGTCGCCGAGCTTCTCGCGCTGCAGCTCCTCGTCGACCTCGCGGATGAACTCGTCGGACTTCAACCGGATCACCTTCCGGAAGCGGGCCCCGAACCGGGCCCCCGAACCGGGCCGCCCCGCGGCCGCGCGCCGGGCCGGGCCGGCGACCCGGCTGGCTCTAGGAGAGCACTCCGGATTTGGCAAGCGCGCCAGGGTCCTCTAGCCTGCCAGCGGACCTGCACGGGAGGGCCTCCATGCCGCGGCTCTTCATCGCCCTGCCCATGCCCGAAGAGGTGGCGATCGACCTCGAGCGGCTGTCGACCGGCCTGCCCGGGGCGCGCTGGAGCGAGCCGGACGGGTACCATCTGACCCTGCGCTTCGTGGGCGAGGTCGACCACCAGAGCTTCTGGGAGCTGGGCCAGGCGCTCGCCGCGGTGCGGGTGCCGCCGTTCGAGCTGGCGCTCAAGGGGCTCGGCCTCTTCCCGCCGCGCGGCGAGCCGCGCACGCTCTGGGTCGGGGTCGAGGAGCCGGAGGCACTCGCCCCCCTCAAGCGGCGGATCGACCGGGTGGCGCGCGAGCTCGGCCTGCCCGACGAGCGGCGCAACTTCCACCCGCACGTGACGATCGCCCGCTTCCGCTTCCCGCCGCCGCCCGACCGGCTGGGCTCCTGGCTCAAGGGCCGGGCGCTGTTCCGCACCCGGCCGTTCCCGGTCCAGCACTTCCATCTCTGCTCGAGCCTGCTCCGGCCCGAGGGCGCCGAGCACACGCTCGAGGCGGCCTACGACTTCGTGGCGGGGGTGATGGAGCGGGTCTGATCCGGCCAGCTCAGTGCATGCAGCCGGCGCCGCAGACATGGCCGCCACCGGCGTCCATGCCACCCGCCTCCATGCCGCAGGCGCCCATGCCGCAGCCCTCGAGGCCGCAGCCGAGGTCGGCGTCGCCGCCGCCTTCGCCGGCGCCCTTGGCGACCATCGGCCGGGCGAGCGCCCGCGGTGCCGCGACCGCGCAGCTCGGGCAGGGCATCGGCGCGTCCGATTCGGCCATCTTCCCCCACGCCTTGAACTCGCCGTGGGTGCGGCAGGTGTAGGTGTAGAGCGGCATGCTCGGGCTCCTCGCTGCAACGATGCCACTTCTATAGCCGGCCGCGGCCCGGCGCGGCAGAGGTCAGCTGGTCGCTGCGGGTGCCGCCCCGGCGAGCCTCGCTTCCTGGCCGCGCTCCAGCCGGACCGGCCCCGCCGGCAGCACCGGCACGGCGTTCTGGCCGAACGGTACGCCCTCGCCGCCGCCGCCGCGGATCCGCTGGAGCGTGCGGATCGGCTCCGGCCCGCGCCGCTCGCCGGTCTCCTGGTCGGTCGTGGTGACCACGCAGCGGGCGCAGGGCTTGACCAGGAGGAGGGCGGCACCGCCGCCGAGCTCGAGGCGGCCGGCGCGGTCCTCGGCCCGGGCCGGGAGATCCGCCAGCACGAGGTTCGGCCGGAACCGGCCCATCGGCACAGCTGTGCCGCCGGCGGCGAGAATGGCGGCGTTGAGCTCGGCGAGCGAGCCCTCGCTCGTCACCAGAAGCGGGAAGCCGTCGGCGAAGGCCGTGACGCTGCCCGGCGGGGCCACGCCCGGATCGCAGGGCCGGAGCGCCCGGTCGGGGAAGCGGACCAGGCGGACCTCGCGGCCGAGGAACGCCGAGAGGGCGCGGTCGGCCGCCGGATCCGGCGCCACCGCCTGGACCCGGTCGCGCCAGACGGTGACGGCCAAGGGCGCGCCGCGGTCGTCGAGCGGCAGCTCGAGCCGCACACCGCCCGCCTCGATCGCCAGATGGTCGGCCTCGAGCCGCGGCACGAGGCGAGCGAGGCGGGGCTCCTCGCGCTGGGTGAGGAAGCGGCCGTCCGGCCGGACCAGCATCCAGCGGCGGTCCTGCGCGAGACCCCAGGGGCCGAGCGTGGCGGCCGGAAGCGGCGTGCCGCGGGCCCCCTTGAGGGGGTAGACCCAGAGCTCGGCTACTCGTCCACCGAGGCTCTCGGCCGGGGTTTCGGAGGGCTCGGCAACCGCTTGATGCACCGTGGCCGTCAGGGATCGGAGCGGCGCTCGTCCACAGCTGTGGACAACGGGGATCGTCAGCCGGGCACGGCCATGCCGCGGGCCACGTCGGGGCGCAGCGCCATGGTCTGCGCCCAGCGCCGCAGGTCGGAGAGGCCGGGCGCCTCGTCGAGGATCGCCTTGCGCCCGGCCACGGTCGGGTAGAGCGCCAGATCGGCGATCGAGATCTCCTCGCCGGCGAGCCAGGGATGGCGGGCGAGCCGCCGGTCGACCCCTGCGAGCATGGCGAGGAAGCGGGTCCGGCAGTAGGCCATCACCTCGGCGTTGGGCTCGGCCGTGGCCTTGCTCATGTAGAAGAGCGCCGAGCTCGCCGGCGCGACGTCGGTCATGACCTGCGCGAAGGCCTCGAGGGTGTGCGCCCGGCGCACCGGCTCGCTCGGCAGGAAGCGGCCGCTGCGCTCGGCCAGATAGAGCAGGATGGCGGCCGACTGGGTCAGGGTGAGCGGCTTGCCGCCGGGCCCGGCATGGTCGACGATCACCGGGATCTGGCCGGCCGGGTTGAGCCTCAGGAACTCCGGGCTGCGCTGGGCGCCGCTCGCCAGATCGATCCGGTGCGCCCGGTAGGGCAGGCCCGTGGCCTCGAGCATCACCGAGGCCCGCTGGCCGTTGCTCGTGCCGGCGGTGTAGAGATCGATCATCGGATCCTCCGCTCGCGACCGCGGCGGAGACTAGGCGGCCCGGCCGGGCCCGGCAATCACCGCCGCGAGGCGGGGGTGATGACGCCGAGCGCGGCTCCGGTCGGGTCGGCGATCATCGCGATCCGCCCGACCCCTGGGATGTCCCAGGGCTGCCGGAGGACCCGACCGCCGAGTTCGGCCGTGCGCCGGCAGACCGCGTCGACGTCGTCGACCGCCAGATAGCTCAGCCAGTGCGCCGGGGTGCCGGGCGGCAGGCCGGCGGGCATCGCCATGATGCCACCGGCCGGCTCGCCGTCGCGCTGCAGCACGTGGTAGGTCCCCTCGGGCATCGCCATCGGCGCCACCTGCCAGCCGACCAGGCTCGTGAAGAAGGCCACCGCCCGGTCCGGGTCGGGGGTCGCGAGCTCGTTCCAGTGGAACATCCCGTGGCGGTCGTCGGGCATGCGCCCCTCCCAGGTTGCCTGGAGCAGGCTAGCCGGCCGGCGCCCGGCCGTGGGCTCACCTCCGCGTGATCAGCCGGCGGCGGCGCGGTGGGCGGTGACCTCGATCTCGACCTTGATGCGCGGGTCGATGAAGCCCACCACGAGGCAGGTGGCAGCCGGGCGGACCGCGCCCAGCCGCCGCGCGAAGACCGGCGCCAGGGGCGGGAACAGCGCCGCGTCGGCGATGTACCAGCGGACCCGCACGACGTCGGCGAGCCCCGCCCCGGCCTCGGCGAGCGCCGCCTCGATGGTGCGGAAGCACTGCTCGGCCTGCTCGACCGGGTCGTCGGCGATGGTGCCCCGGGCATAGTCGAAGCCCGTGGTGCCGGCGACGTGCACCCAGTCGCCGTCGACCACGGCGCGCGCATAGCCCGCCTGCCGCTCGAACTCCGAGCCCGTCGAGATCCAGCGTCGGCCGCTCATCGTCGCTCCCTCAGTGCGGGTCGCTCCCTCAGTGCGGGTCGCTCCCTCGGCCCGGGTCGCTCGCTCAGCGCGGGTAGAGCTGGGCGATCCGGCCCTGCACCGCGACCAGCCGCCCGCCGGCGTCGGTCGCCACCCGCCAGCCGAAGTCGGCCATCGGCAGCCAAGCCACGGGCTCGAGCGCCTGCGGCTCGCCGACCGCGATCCCCTGGCCCCGCAGCCGCAGCTCGAACAGCCGGACGGCACCGCAGCGGCTGCCGACCTGGTCGGTCGGGCAGGCGCTGCGGGGCGCACCCACGACCAGGAGCGTGGCCGCCCCGGACAGCGCCACGGCACCGCCGAAGGTGCCGATCAGGGGGTCCTCCGAGGTGACCGTGGCGACCGCGGGCCAGGCGTCGCCCTGGCGCCGGAAGAGCACCACCTTCTGGTCGCCGGCGACCGCGACGACTGCGCCGTCGTCACTGAGGGCCAGGTCCTGGCCGAATTCGAGGTCGGCGGGATCGGGCGAGGCGAGGTCGCCGAGGAGGTCCCAGCCCCCGTCGGCGGCGCGCTCGTAGACCCAGAGGCGGCCGGCCCGCCCGTAGGAGCCCGGGCCGCCCACGAGCGCCACCCGGCCGTCCCCCGAGAGCGCCACCGCCTGCGCGAAGCGGTCGGTCGGCGAGGCGCCGTCGGGTCGCGGGAAGCGCACCTGCTCGACCCAGCCCGAGCCCTGCCGCACGAACAGATGCGCCACGCCGCAGGCGTCCTCGGGCACTGCCAAGACGCAGTCGTGGTGCGGCGCGCCAACGAGGAGCCCGCCGCCGTCGCGCTGCAGGGCCAGGAGCGGTCCGGGAGCGGGAAAGTCCTTGCCCTTCTGGCCGGGCAGCTCGATCCGGCCGGTCTCGAGGAGGCGCCCGCCGTCGAGGTCGAGCACGGTGACCGCGCCCTCCCAGGGGCTCGCGAGCGCGACCGTGCGGCCGTTGCCGGAGAGGGTGCCCACGAGCGGCGGGCAGGGCTCGGCGGCAGCCGGGCGGCGCGGCCCGGCCTGCTCGGCGAGCGTGGTCCAGCGGCCCGCCCGCTGCGCCAGCAGGCGGACCGCCCAGCAGCGCTCGCCGGCCGGCGCCAGGGTGGCGACCGTGCGGCCGTCGTCGGCGAGCGCGTCGCGCAGCAGCACGAGCCCACCCGGCAGCTCGGCCGCCGCGGCGGCGCCGCCGGCCGTCGCCAGGAGGAGCGCCAGGAGAGCGGCCGGGCGGCGGCGCATCGCGGTCCTCCTCAGGCCCGCGCCGGGCTCGCCGCCGGCGCCGGCCGCGGCCGCACGCTCGTGGCCGCCACGATCGACAGGAGGGTGGCGATCGAGACCAGGAGGAACAGGCCCTGCGGCCGGCCGCTGTCGAGCAGCCAGCCGGCCACCGCCGGGGCGATCGTGGCACCCAGATCGAGGCCCGAATAGACGAAGCCGAAGACCTTGCCCGAGGCGCCGGGCGGCGCCGCCGAGCGCACCAGGAGGTCGCGCGAGGGGGTGGTCATGCCGTGCATGGCACCGGCCGTGCCGACCACGAGCCAGAGCAGCGGCAGCGGCAGGTCGAAGCGGCCCGGCAAGAGGACCAGGAGGGCCGCGAGGCCGAGGCCGGCGGCGATGATGCCGTGCCGGCTGCCGGTGCGGTCGGCGAGCACGCCGCCGCCGAGCGTGCCGAGCGCGCTGCCGGCCATGAAGGCCGTGATGGTCGTGGTGGCGGGCACGATCTCGAGGCCCCAGAGCTTGCCGAGCGCCAGCGGCATGAAGCCCTGGAGCGCGATCACGCCGGTGGCCTGGAGGGCGAAGAAGGCGAAGCAGAGCAGGACCGGCCGGCTCGCCAGCACCGCGAGCTCGGCGCCCCTGCGCGCCTCCGTCCGGCCGGCCGCCGCCGCGGCGTGGCCCGGCGTCTCGAGGGCCGCCCGGTTGGCGAGCACGAGCGCCGCCAGGCCGAGCCCGACCGCGGCCGCCACCAGGAGGGCCGCCCGCCAGCCGGCCTGGCTCGCGATCCCGGCCATGGCCACCGGTGCCACCGCCCAGCCCAACGTGCCGCCCACGGTGTGCACGCTGAAGGCCCGGGCCATCCGCTCGCTGCTCACCCGGTGCCCGAGGATGGCGTAGTCGGAGGGGTGGAACACGCTGTTGCCGAGACCGAGCACCGCCGCCGCCGGCAGCAGCAGGAGGTAGCTCGGTGCGAGTGCCGCCAGGAGCGCGCCCAGGCCCAAGAGCGAGAGGCCGCCCGCGAGCACGCGGACCGCGCCCACCCGGTCGACCAGGAAGCCGGCCGGGGTCTGGGCGAGGCCGGAGGCCACGAAGAACACGGTCACGAGCAGGCCGAGCTCGACGAAGCTCGCCCCGAAGGTCGCCCGCAGGAACGGGAACAGGGGCGGCAGCACGAGGTGGAAGAAGTGGCTGCCCAGATGGGCGAGGCCCACGAGGCCGATCACCTTGAGATCACGGCCGGGGGCGGCGATCGCGGCGGTCATCGGCGGGCCCGGTGCTGGAGCGACGCCCGCATCTAGGCCGCGGCGGGCGGCTTGACCAGCCCCGCGGCCGTTGACCTGCTCGCGCACCCCGGCGACAAGCGGCCGATCGGGCCTCGGATCGGGGAGGGAGCGATGCGCTGGCAGATGGGCCGCCGGAGCGCCAATGTCGAGGACCGTCGCGGCGCCGGGCCGGCCTCGCCCCTCGGCCGCGGCGGTCTGCGGATCGGCGGCCTCGGCCTCGTCGTCGTGGTCGTGGCGATGCTCCTGGGCGTCGACCCGAGCCTCCTCCTGCAGGGCCTGCAGCCGGTCGAGCCCGAGCCGCGCCGAAGCACCCCGACCCTGCCCCGGGATCCCGAGAGCCAGCGCCTCGCCGAGTTCGTCTCGGTCGTCCTGGCCGACACCGAGGACACCTGGAAGGAGCTCTTCCGTCGCGGAGGCGCCACCTACGAGGAGCCGCGGCTCGTGCTCTTCTCGGGCGCCACCGAATCGGCCTGCGGCTTCGCCGAGGCGGCGGTCGGTCCGTTCTACTGCCCGGGCGACCGCAAGGTCTATCTCGACCTCGACTTCTTCGCCGAGCTCGAGCGTCGCTTCGAGGCCCCGGGCGACTTCGCCCAGGCCTATGTCGTGGCGCACGAGGTCGGCCACCACGTGCAGACGCTGCTCGGCATCTCCCGGCAGGTGCGGGAGGCGCAGGCCGGGCAGGACGAGCGCGGCCGCAACCGGCTGCAGGTGATGATGGAGCTGCAGGCGGACTGCCTCGCCGGGGTGTGGGCGCACCACGCGCAGCGCGCCCGCCAGGTGCTCGAGCCCGGCGACCTCGAGGAGGGCCTCGCCGCCGCCGCCGCGGTCGGCGACGACCGGATCCAGCGGCGCACCCGCGGTCAGGTGGTCCCGGACGCCTTCACCCACGGCAGCTCGGCGCAGCGCCAGCGCTGGTTCGTGACGGGCCTCAGGAGCGGCAGCCTCGACGCCTGCGACACCTTCAACGCCCCCGGCCTCTGAGGCGGCGCCCCGACCCCGACCCCGGCCCTCAGCGCACGTAGTGCAGCGTCTGGAAGGGGTGGCGGAGGGTGAGGACGTCGGCGCCGACCGCCTCGGCCGGGCGGCGGGCGAGCAGGACGTCGGCCAGGAGGCGGGCGGCCTCCGCCATCTGGGCCCGGCCCATGCCGAGCCGGGTCACTTCCTGGGTTCCGAGGCGGATGCCGTTCTGGTCGCCCGCCACCGGCGGTAGCGGCAGGCCGATGCCGGATGTCAGGATGTTCGCGGGCTCGAGCCGCCGCGAGGCGGTCGTGCCGCCGCCGAAGGGCCGCGCGTCGATCGCCAGATGGTGCGAGCGGGTGGGAAAGGCGCCGCGCGGCGCCACCACCGGCAGACCCTCGGCGGCGAGCGCCTCGCCCAGCGCCCGCGCATTGTCGATGCAGGCGGCCGCGTAGGCCGCACCGTGCTCCTTGAGATCGAGCAGGGCCAGGACCAGTGCCGCGGTGCGGGCGAGGTCGAAATTGGCGGTGAGCCCCGGATAGGCGATCCGGTCGAGCCGCTCGGCGAGCCCGGGCTCGTCGGTCAGCACGAGCCCGCCCGCGGGCCCGCCCATCGACTTGTAGGTCGAGAGGGTGACCAAGTGCGCGCCTTCGCCGAGCGGGTCCTGGAAGCGGCCGCCGGCCAGGAGCCCGGACATGTGCGCGGCGTCGTACATGACGAGCGCCCCCACCTCCTCCGCGATGGCGCGGACCTCGGCCACCGGATGCGGCACGAGGTTCAACGAGCCCGCGACCACGATCAGCTTCGGGCGGACCCGGCGCGCCACCTGCCGCAAGCGCTCGAGGTCGACGGTCATGGCCGCGGGGTCGATCGGCACCTCGCCGACCTCGAGCCCGTAGAGGCCGGCAGCACCCTCGGCATGGTGGGTCACGTGGCCGGCGGCACTCTCCGGGAAGGCCAGGATCCGGTCGCCCGGCCGGCAGGTGGCCATGAAGGCGTAGAGATTGGCCAGGGAGCCCGAGCCCACGCGGAACTCGCAGAAGCGGCAGCGGAACACCTCGCAGACCAGCGCCTGGGCCATGATCTCGAGCTGCTCGGCATCGCCCATGCCGGTCTCGTACTTGTCGCCCGGCCACCCGAGCGAGGGGCGCGAGCCGACGCTGCGGGAGAGGAGCGCCGCGGCGCGCGGGTTCAGGAGGTTGGTGCCGGCGTAGAGGTTGAGGCAGTCGCGGTCCATGCGCCGCTCGTGCGCCGCGAGCACGGCGAGGAGCTCGGCCTCGAGCGCGTCGGCGCTGAGCGCCGCGCAGTGCGCGAGGCGCTCACCGATCGCCGTCTCGAGCCGCTCCGGAACCCAGCCCCGCCGCGCCGCCCGCATCGCCCCCTCCCGGCTGCCTGGGCCATCCTGCGGCGCCGCGCCGCCCCCGGACAAGCGCCGCGCGCGGCGAGCGCCGACCACACCCGGGCCGTTCCGTGCTAGGGGGGCGACGTTTCGACCCCCTTCGAAGCGAGCCCGCACCCGCCTCGGGCGGCCCGGGCCGGGAGACCAGGGTGTCGCGGTTCGAGCGCTGGCTCACGCTCTGGGTGGCCGTCTGCATCCTGATCGGCATCGGCCTCGGCCAGCTGCTGCCCGGCCTGTTCCGCGCGATCGCCGCGCTCGAGGTGGCGCGCGTCAACCTGCCGGTGGCGGTCCTGATCTGGCTCATGATCGTGCCGATGCTCCTGAAGATCGACCTCGGGGCGCTCGGCAGGGTCAAGGAGCACTGGCGCGGCGTGGCCGTGACGCTCGCCGTCAACTGGGCGATCAAGCCCTTCTCGATGGCGCTGCTCGGCTGGCTGTTCCTCGGCTGGCTGTTCCGTCCGTTCCTGCCCGCCGAGCAGGTCGAGAGCTACATCGCGGGCCTGATCATCCTGGCCGCCGCCCCCTGCACGGCCATGGTGTTCGTCTGGTCGAACCTGTCGGACGGCGAGCCGCACTTCACCTTGAGCCAGGTGGCGCTCAACGACGTCGTCATGGTGTTCGCGTTCGCCCCGATCGTGGGGCTCCTGCTCGGGCTGTCCTCGATCACCGTGCCCTGGGCGACGCTCGTGCTCTCGGTCGCGCTCTACATCCTCGTGCCGGTGATCCTCTCCCAGGTGATCCGGGGGCGCCTCTTGGCCCGGGGCGGGCCGGCGGCGCTCCTGGCCCTGCTCGCCCGCCTCCAGCCGGTCTCGCTCCTGGCGCTGCTCGCGACGCTCGTCCTCCTGTTCGGCTTCCAGGGCGAGCAGATCCTGGCCCAGCCGCTGGTGATCGCGCTCATCGCCGTGCCGATCCTGCTCCAGGTCTATCTGAACGCCGGCCTCGCCTACCTCCTCAACCGGACGGTCGGCGAGGCGCACTGCGTGGCGGCACCCTCGGCGCTGATCGGCGCCTCGAACTTCTTCGAGCTCGCCGTGGCGGCGGCGATCAGCCTGTTCGGCTTCGCCTCCGGCGCGGCGCTCGCCACCGTCGTGGGCGTCCTGATCGAGGTGCCGGTGATGCTCTCCGTCGTCTGGCTCGTGCAGCGCACCAAGGGATGGTACGAGCGCGGCGCCGCGCTGCGCGAGGGCGGCCGGGCCGTGCGCCGCGCCCGCGAGCCGGCGTGAGCGGCGTGCACGCCCGGGCCCACGATCACGGGCCGGCCCCGACCGGCGACGCCGCGTTCCGCCGGGCGGTCCTGCTGAATGCCGGCTACGTGCTGGTCGAGGCCGCGGCCGGCCTCGTCCTGGGCTCGCTGGCGCTCCTCGCCGACGCCGCCCACAATCTCGCGGACGTGGCCGGGCTCCTGATCGCCTGGGCGGCCACGGCGCTCGCCCGACGGCCGCCCACGCGCCGCTTCACCTACGGCCTCGGCCGCGGCACGGTGCTCGCGGCCCTGGCCAACGCCACGACCATCCTGGTCGGGGTGGGTGCGGTGATCTGGGAGGCGGTGCAGCGGCTCGCGGCACCGCCGCCGGTGCCGGGTGCGGCGGTGCTCCTGGTGGCGCTGCTCGGCATCGCCGTCAACGCCGGCACGGCCCTCCTGTTCCGCGACCGGGCCCGGCACGATCTCAACGCCCGCGGCGCCTTCCTGCACATGGCGGCGGATGCCGCGGTCTCGCTCGCGGTGGTGGCGGCCGCGGCCGGCATCCTGCTCACCGGCTGGGCCTGGCTCGACCCGGCGGTGGCGATCCTGGTGAGCGGGCTCGTCGCCTGGACCGCCTTCGATCTCCTGCGCGCCAGCCTGGGTCTGTCCTTCGACGCCGTGCCGCGCGGCATCGACCTCGCCCGGATCGAACGGTTCCTGGCGAGCCGGCCCGGGGTCGAGAGCGTGCACGACCTGCACGTCTGGCCGCTCAGCACGACGTCGACGGCACTCACCGCGCACCTCGTGATGCCGGCCGGCCATCCGGGCGACGCCTTCCTCGAGGCGGTGGCCGAGGAGCTCGAGGAGGGCTTCGCGATCGGGCACGCGACCCTGCAGATCGAGACCGGCGCCGGCGCTCCCTGCCGGCTCGCCCCGGCCGAGGTGGTCTGACGCGGCGACGCCGGAGGGGCGTCCGACCGGGCCTCGAGGTGCCGGGACCTAGGCGCCTCGGCGCGGCGCGAAGCGGGCGAACTCGCCCGTGTAGGGCTTGGGCCGCGGCGGCGCGAAGGCGCCGTTCTTCGAGGTCCGCAGGCCGAGCCCGACCAGCGCCTCGACGAGCTTGGTGGCGGCCGCCACGCCGTCGATCACCGGCAGGCCGAACTCGGCCGCGAGCGCGGCGTTGAGATCGGCCATGCCGGCGCACCCCAGGAGGATCGCCTCGCAGCGGTCCTCGGCCACCGCCCGGGCGATCTCGGCGCGCAGGAGCTCGCGGGCGCCCGAGCCCGGCTCCTCGAGTGCGAGCACCGGGAACTCGGCCGCGCGCACCTTCCGGCAGTGCTGCGCGAAGCCGTACTTGCGAGCGAGGTGCTCCATGGTCGGGATCGCGCGGGCGAGCGTCGTCACGATCGTGAAGCTGCCGGCCACGAGCGTCGCCGCGTGCATGGCCGCCTCGGCGATCCCGACCACCGGGCCGCGGGCGAGCTGACGCGCGGCATCGAGGCCCGGATCGTCGAAGCAGGCGACGACGTGGCCGTCGCAGCCCTCCGCCTCGCCCCGGGCGATCTCCTCGAGGAGGCCCGGCACGCAGAAGGCCTCGTCGTAATACCCCTCGATCGAGACCGGCCCCATCGCCGGCGAGACGCAGCGGACCAGGGTTCCGGGCGCCGCCACCGCGCGCGCCGCGGCCGCGATCTTCTCGGTCATCGA
>CAZDFD010000021.1:0-52855 GCA_964504655.1 uncultured Geminicoccaceae bacterium | reverse complement strand
CGGCCGGCGCCGGGGCGCGGGCCGCGGGTGCCGGGCTCGCGGCTGCCGGGCTCGCGGCGGGCGGGCTCGCGGCGGGCGGGCTCGCGGGGGGCGGGGCGGCGGCCGCCGGCGCGGGCGGCGGCACCGGCATGGCGCGGACCGGCTCGGGCGGCGGCAGGGCGGCGAGCGGCCCGCGCGGCTCGGCGGTCGTCGCCGGCTCGACCGGGGCCGCCGGGGCCGTAGCCGCCCGGGCCGGGGTCGGCTCGGCCGGGACGGCCGCAGGCGGGGCGGGCGCGGCCGGCGGCGCCGGTGCCGCGGCGGGCCGGCTCGGGGCCGCCGGCGAGCCGGCGGCCGGGGGCGGCGCAGGCGGGTCGGCGGTCGGTTGGAGCGCGGCGGTCCGGCCCGGCGGCGGCTGGGTGGCGGCGGGTCGGGTCGTGCCGGGCTGGGTCGCGGCGGGCTGGGTGGGGGCGGCCGGGGTCGGGGCGGCCAGGGTCGGGGCGGCCAGGGTCGGGGCGGCCAGGGTCGGGACGGGCTGGGTCGCGGCGGCGGCCGAGGCGCCGACGCCCGCGGCCGGGCCGGGCGCCGGCGGCTGGGCCGCGAGCCCGGGATCGGCCTCGGCGAGCGTCCGCGGCGCCGCCGGCTCGCGCGGCAAGAGCCGCTCGACCTTGGGCGGCGGGGCGGCGCCCTCGACCAGACGGTTGACGCCGTTGCGCCGCTCGGCCGGCTCGTCGATCCCGGGCGTGTCGGGCGGCCGCTTGATCGGTCCGGCCGGGGCCCGCACCAACGGCGGCTCGCCGCTGCCGCCGAGCCCGTCCTGGCGGGCGAGCCAGATCACCGCGGCGAGCAGGGCGAAGCCGGCCACGACCGCGATCGGCAGGGCCAGCCGGCGCAGCAGCGAGCGGCGCGGCGGGTCGGCCGCGACCAGCGTCGCCGGGCCCTTGCGGCCGGCCCCGAGCGTCTCGTGGATGCTCGCCATGGCTGTCCTCCCCGCCGCCGCTCAGACCAGCTCCTCGGCCGGCTCGACCCCGATGATGCCGAGGCCGGCCGCGAGCACCGTGCGCACCGCCTCGACCAGGGCCAGCCGGGCCGCGGTCAGCGCGCGGTCCTCGGCCACCAGGAACCGCAGCTCGGGCTGCTCCTTGCCGCGCGTCCAGAGGGCGTGGAACAGCGCCGCGAGCTCCTGCAGGTAGAAGGCGATCCGGTGCGGCTCGGCCTGCTCGGCGGCCGCCCTGAGCGTGCGCGGCCAGGCCGCCACGGCGCGGACGAGGGCGAGCTCGGCCGGGTCCTCGAGCCGCTCGAGCGGTGCTCGGGCGAGCTCCGCGGCCGCGGTCGGCAGGCCGGCCGCCGCGGCGTTGCGCAGCACCGAGCGGATCCGTGCGTGCGCATACTGGACGTAGAAGACCGGATTGTCCTTCGACTGCTCGGTCGCCTTGACGAGGTCGAAGTCCAACGGCGCGTCGTTGCGCCGGGTCAGCATGATGAAGCGGACCACGTCCTTGCCGACCTCCTCGACGACGTCGCGGAGCGTCACGATCCGCCCGGCCCGCTTGCTCATCTTGAGGGGCGTGCCGGCGTCCATCAGGTTGACGAGCTGGCACAGGCGGACCTCGAGGCGGGCGCGGCCGTCCGAGAAGGCCTGGACCGCCGCCTGCAGGCGCTTGACGTAGCCGGCATGGTCGGCGCCCCAGACGTCGATCATGCGGTCGAAGCCGCGCCGCCACTTGTCCAGATGGTAGGCGATGTCGGCGGCGAAGTAGGTCCAGTGGCCGGTCGAGCGGCGCAGCGGCCGGTCGGTGTCGTCGCCGAAGGCGCGCGCCCGGAACAGGAGCTGCGGCGCCGGCTCCCAGTCCTCGACCGGCTTGCCCTTGGGCGCCGGCAGCGTGCCGGTGTAGAGGAGGCCCTTGCCGTCCATGAAGGCGAGCGCCTCCTCGACCTTGCCCTGCTCGACCAGCTCGCGCTCGGAGCGGAACAGGTCGTGGCGGACGCCGAGCGCGCGCAGATCGTCGCGGATCCGCTCGAGCATGGCCGCGACCGCGGTGCGGGCGAACAGCGGCAGCCATTCGGGCTCGGGCCGGCCGAGCCAGCGGGCCCCGTGCTCGCGGGCGAGGGCCTCTCCGACCGGCACCAGATAGTCGCCCGGATAGAGCCCGTCCGGGATCGGCCCGATCGCCTCACCGAGCGCCTCGCGGTAGCGCAGATGCACCGAGCGGGCGAGGGTCTCGATCTGGGCGCCGGCGTCGTTGACGTAGTATTCGCGGGTGACCTTCCAGCCGACCCGCTCGAGCAGGCTCGCGAGCGCGTCGCCGAACACCGTGCCGCGGCCGTGCCCGACATGCAGGGGCCCGGTCGGGTTGGCCGAGCAGTACTCGACGTTGACCGCCCGGCCGCGGCCGAGATCGACCGTGCCGTAGGCCTCGCCGGCCTCGAGCGCCGCCGCCACCTGGCGCCGCCAGAAGGCCGGGCGCAGCCGCAGGTTGACGAAGCCGGGCGGGGCGGCGCGCGCCTCGACCACCTCCGGCTCCGCGGCCAGCGCCCCGGCCAGGAGCCCCGCCAGCTCGAGCGGCGGCAGGCCGGCCGGGCGGGCGAGCAGGAGCGCGGCGTTGGTGGCGGCCTCGCCGTGCGCCGGATCGCGCGGCGGCTCGACCGTGGGGCTCCCGAGATCGAGGCCGGCGGGCAGCCGGCCGGCCGCCACGAGCCCCTCGAGCGCGCCGCGCACGAGCCCGGCGATGGCGTCGAAGGCGTTGGCGTCGGCGGCGCTCATCGGCTCTCGGGGCTGGCTGGAGGTTCCGCGCTGGCGGCGGGCCGCGGCCCGCCGCCCACCAGGCGCAGATGCTCGAGGGTGGCGTAGCGGTCGGTCATGCCGGCAATATAGTCGCGGACCGCGGCCACCGTCGCGGCCTGATCGCCGGGCGGCGGCCGCCAGCGCTCGGGCAGGAGCTCGGGTGCGGCGAGGAGGGCCTGGGCGAGCTCGGTCACGAGCCGCTCGGCCTCCTGCGCCGCCCGCGCCACCTGGTCGTGCCGCCAGACCCGCTCGGAGAGGAAGGCGCGCAGCGCCCGCACGGTCGGCGCCATGGAAGCCGAGAAGGCCACCACCGGCCGGCCGAGCCGCCGCACCGCCTCGGGCGATGCCGGCGCCGCCTCGGCCAGCCGGGCGCGGGCCTCGGCCACGAGGTCGGTGACCAGCGCGTCGATCAGCCGGCGGGTGGTCTCGTGGGCGAGCCGGCCGCGCTCGAGGCCGGGCCGCTCGCGCAACAGGCCCGCGACCACGGGGCCCACGCCGGGCAGGTCCGCGAGCTCCTCGGGCTCGAGGAAGCCGGCGCGGATGCCGTCGTCGAGGTCGTGCGCGCAGTAGGCGACGTCGTCGGCCACCGCCGCCACCTGCGCCTCGACCGGCGGGTGCAGCCGCAGGTCGACGGTGCGGGCGAGCAGGTGGCGGGCGATCGGCTCGGGCGGCGGGCCCGCGAGCGGGCCGTTGTGCTTGACCACGCCCTCGAGGGTCTCGAAGGTCAGGTTGAGCCCGTCGAAGGCGGCGTAGCGGCGCTCGAGCGCGGTCAGGATGCGGAAGGTCTGCAGATTGTGGTCGAAGCCGCCGAGCCCGGCCAGGGCGGCGTCGAGGGCGCGCTCGCCGGCGTGCCCGAAGGCCGGGTGGCCGAGGTCGTGGGCGAGCGCCACCGCCTCGGCCAGGTCCTCCTCGACGGCGAGCGCGCGCGCCACGGTGCGGGCGATCTGGGCCACCTCGAGGCTGTGGGTCAGGCGGGTGCGGAAATGGTCGCCACGGCTCGGCGCCAGCACCTGGGTCTTGCCCTCGAGCCGGCGGAACGCGGTGGCGTGCACGATCCGGTCGCGGTCGCGCTGGAAGGCCGAGCGCAGCGGGCTCGCCGGCTCGGGCACGACACGACCCGCGCTCGCCTCCGCGCGGCAGGCGCAGGGGGCGAGGCTCAGCCGCATCGGGGCCTTCTCCGTGCCGGACCGACGCGCCGTGCCGCGAGCCGGTTTGACAAGCGCGGCGCACTTCTTACATCGTTGGGGCAAGCTCGCGGACCATAGGTGGATCGCATGGCCGAGATCAAGGGTCGCCCGGACCCGATCCGCGTCTCGCCGAGCGCGGCGCGCCGGGTCGCCGAGCTCGTGGCGCGCGACGGCCGCCCCGGGCTGCGGCTGCGGCTCGCGGTTTCGGGCGGCGGCTGCTCCGGCTTCCGCTACGAGATGAAGCTCGACGACGCGAGCCTGCCGGACGACGTGCTGGTGCGGCGCGACGGCGCCGAGGTGGTGATCGACGGCATGTCGCTGCTCTACCTCCTGGGTGCCGAGCTCGACTTCGTCGACGACCTCTCGGGCGCCTATTTCCGGGTGTCCAACCCGAACGCGTCGAGCTCCTGCGGCTGCGGCTCGAGCTTCGCCGTCTGAGCCGCGGCCCGGCACCGCGCCCGCGCGGCCGCCTCGCTCAGGCGCTGCCGATCAGGATCCCGGCCAGGAACACGAGGAAGCCGCCGACCACCACCTGCAGGGCCGCCTGCAGGAAGGGCGTGTCCATCCAGCGGGCGCGGATCCAGGCGATCGCCCAGAGCTCGGCCAGCACCACGGCCACCGCGATCGCCGTCGCGACCCGGAAGTCGGGGATCAGGAAGGGCAGGGTGTGGCCGACCCCGCCGAGCGTGGTCATGAGCCCGCACACCCAGCCGCGGATCCAGGGATGGCCGCGGCCGGTCAGGGCGCCGTCGTCGGACAGGGCCTCGGCGAAGCCCATCGAGATGCCGGCCCCGACCGAGGCCGCCATGCCGACCAGGAAGGCGTCCCAGCTCGAGCCGGTGGCGAAGGCGGCGGCGAACAGCGGGGCGAGCGTGCTGACCGAGCCGTCCATGAGCCCGGCGAGGCCCGGCTGGACGAACTGCAGCACGAAGCGGCGGCGGGCCTGCTCCTCCTCCTCCGCCCGGGCGTCGCCCGAGAGGTGCCGCTCCTCGAGCCGGCCCGCGGTCGTGACGTGGTGCTGCTCGATCTCGGCCAGATCGACCAGGAGCTTGCGGATCCCGGCGTCGGTCACGTGCGCCGCCGCCTTGCGGTAGAAGTTGCCGGTCTCGGCCTCGATCTCCTCGGCCTGGCGGCGGACCGCCTCGAGCCCGAGCGGACGGGTGAGCCAGAGCGGCTTGCGGCGCACGAAGCCGCGGATGTCCTCGCGGCGCACGAGCGGGATGTGCTCGCCGAAGCGCTCGCGGAAGAGCTCGATCAGCATCCGCCGATGCTCGCTCTCCTCCTCGGCCATCTCCTCGAACACCTTGGCCGAGGCCGGATAGTCCGCCCTGAGCCCGTCCGCGTAGTCGCGGTAGATGCGGCCGTCCTCCTCCTCGAGGCTGATGGCGAGCGCCAGGATCTCGCGCTCGGAGAGCTCGGTGAAGCGTTTCTGCGGGCGCAGCGCGAAGCCCAGCATGGCGCCCTGCGCCTCCGGCCGAGGGTCGATCCTGGAACGGTTCTAAGATGGCCCGCGGGCCACGGCAAGCCCGCCCCGGCGGCCGCCTAGCGCAGCGCCACGAGCTCCGGGGCGAGCCCCAATCCCGCGAGGTCGCCGCCGATCTCCTCGAGGTAGATCGGGTTCATGACGATCACCACATCGGGGCGGATCGCCCGCAGCTCGGCCGGGGCGGCGATGCGCTGGCCGGTGCCGGCCAGGTACTTGCCCCATTTGTGCGGGTTGACGTCGACCACGGCCTCGATCCCGCGGTCCCGGCCGAGCAGGGTCAGGAAGGCCACCGCCTTCGAGCCCGAGCCCCAGAGCGCCACGCTCCGGCCCTGCCGGCGCCAGCCCTCGAGCCGGCCGGCGAGACCGTCGAGCTTGGCGTCGATGCCGGCGCGGAAGGCCGCCACGAGCGCCCGGGTCTCGGCCAGATCGTCCTCGAGCGGCAGGGACGGCGCGGTCGGGCCCGGGGCCGGCCGGCACTCGAGGATCAGGTACTGCTCGTCGAAGGCGCGCCGGAGCGCGTGCACGGCGAACCGCTCGCGCCGGAACAGGCGGGCGAGCGAGCCGGCGGTGAAGTAGCTCGCATGCTCGTAGTAGAGGTCCCAGAAGGCCTGCTCCACGAGCACCCGGCGCAGGTCGGGCAGCTCGAACATCACCACCCGCTCCGGCCGGTCGCCGACCGTGCGCCGCACGTCGCGGAGGAAGGCCGCGACCGGGCCGATGTGCTCGAGCGTGTGGCGGCAGCAGACATAGTCGGCCTCGAGACCGGCGAGCGCCGGCCCGTAGAGGGCGCGCACGAAGGTCAGCCGCGCCGCCGCCTCGGTGGCCAGCCGCTCGGGCCGGAAGCCCGGGTCGATGCCGAGGCCGCGGCAGCCGGTGCGCTCGGCCAGGCGGACCAGGAACTCGCCCTTGCCGCAGCCGATCTCGAGCGCGGTGCGGCCGGCGAGCGCGTAGCGGCACCCCTGATCGTCGCAGAGCTCGTCGAGGAAGGCCAAAAAGCGCGGCGAATAGGCCTGGGTCTCCTCGTAGGCCGGCGAGTAGTGCTGGAGCCCGGCGTCGAAGGCGCGGTTCCAGAGGAAGCCGCAGTCCGGGCAGAAGGCGAGGTCGAGCTCGCCCTGCGGGAAGGCCCGCGCCGCCGCCGGGTCGTCCAGCATCAGGCAGGAATGGACCGGCACCCTGGCCACCCGCCAGACGGGCTCCGCGGCGCCGCCCCCGCAGGCCGGGCAGGCCTCGGCCCGGCCGCTCAACCGACCACCTCCGGCACCGGCAGCGGCACCACGAAGCGGCCGCCGCCGCTCCGGAACTCGGCCTCCTGCGCCATCACCTCGGGGGCGATGTTCCAGGGCAGGATCAGGAGGTGGCTCGGCCGGTCGCGGCCGATCCGCTCGGGTGCCACGATCGGCAGCCGCACCCCCGGCACGAAACGGCCCTGCTTGAACGGGTTCTTGTCGGCGACCCAGTCGAGGAGGCGGCCGTCGAGGCCGCAGGCGTTGAGGAGGATCGTGCCCTTGGCGGCGGCCCCGTAGGCCGCGAGCCGCGCCCCCCGGGCCTTGAGACGCCCGAGGAGCTCGGGAAGCCCGCGGCGCAGCTCCGCGACCCGCTCGGCGAAGCCCGCCAAGAAGGCCGGCCGATCGAGACCGATCGCCCGCTCCTCGGCCAGGATCGCTTCGACCGTCGGGTCGGGCCGCCCCACCTCGGCCAGGACCAGGCGGAGCGAGCCGCCGTGGATCGGCAGCCGCTCGACCCGGACGAGGTGCAGGCCGTGCGGGCGGGTCAGGCGCTCGATGGCGGTCACCGAGAAATAGCAGAGATGCTCGTGGTAGATCGTGTCGAAGGCGAGCTTCTCGACCAGGTCGCGCAGATAGGGCACCTCGATCACCGCCCGCCCGCCGGGCTCGAGGAGGCGGCGGATGCCTTCGAGGAAATCGTGCGGGTCGGCCACGTGCGCGAGCACGTTGTTGGCGTGCACGAGATCGGCGCGCCGGCCGGCCGCTACGAGGTCCCGGGCCAGATCCAGGGTGAAGAAGGCGCAGATCGTCTCGATGCCCTTGGCGCGCGCCGCCGCCACCGGCCCCGGCGCCGGGTCGATGCCGAGGCAGGCGATCCCGGCCTCGCGGTAGAACTGCAGGAGGTAGCCGTCGTTGCTCGCGAGCTCGACCACGAGCGTGTCGGGCCCGGGCGGCAGCTCCGGCAGCCGTTCGGCGACGTGCGCCTTGGAATGCGCGAGGAGCGTCGCCGAGACCGAGGAAAAGTAGGGATAGTCGCGGCCGAACAGGACCTCGGGCGGCACCGTGTCCAGGATCTGGACGAGGCCGCAGGCCGGGCAGAAGGCGACGTCCAAGGGAAAGCGCGGCTCCGGCCGGTCGAGCTCGGCTGCCGTCAGGAAGCCGTCGGAAAGCGGCAGAGCACCGAGCGAGAGGACCGGCACGAGCTCGCGGGCGCCGCAGGAGCGGCAGGCCGTGATCCGGCTCATGCGGCCTTCTTCCAGGCGAGATCGGCGCCGAGCCGGCCCTGGGCCAGGAGCTCCTTGATCCGGGCGAGGCGGATCAGCCGGCCGCCCTCGAGGTCGGCGAGGGTGAGGCCGTGCCGCTCGTAGGCCGCGGCGAGGTCGCGGATGCCCTCCTCGACCGTCCAGCGCGGGCGGAAGCCGGGCACGCGCTCGCGGATCTTGGCGAAGCTCACCCGGTAGTTGCGCCTGTCGGGCCCGCCACCCGGGGCGTAGGCGATCGCCGCACCCGGGACGGCGGCCGCGACCATCTCGGCGAGATCCCGCACCCGCCAATTGTCCCGGTCGCGGCCGACGTTGAAGGCCTCGCCGTGGACCGCCTCGCGCGGCGCTTCGAGCACGGCCGCGAAGGCCGCGGCCATGTCCTCGACGTGGACCAGCGGCCGCCAGGGTGTGCCGTCCGACTTGATCAGCACCTTGCCCGTGGTGAAGGCCCAGCCGAGCAGATTGTTGACGACGAGATCGCCGCGCAGCCGCGGCGCCCGGCCATAGGCCGTGGCCGAGCGCAGGAAGACCGGCGAGAACCGCTCGTCGGCCATCGCGAGGAGGTCGCGCTCGACCCGGATCTTGCTCTCGGCGTACGCGGTGACCGGGTTGAACGGGGCCGTCTCGTCGAGGATCGCATCGCCGGCCGCCCCGTAGGCGGAGCAGGAGGAGGCGAAGAGGAAGCGCGGCACCCCCGCCTCCTTGGCGAGCCGGGCGAGGCGGAGCGAGGCCAGGTGGTTGATCGCGAAGGTCACGGCCGGGTCGAGGTCGCCCAAGGGATCGTTCGAGATGCCGGCCAGGTGCAGGACCGCCTCCACGCCGCCCAGGTGGCGCGGCTCGAGGTCGCGCAGGTCGATCGGCAGGCGCATCGGCGGGCCGGGCTCGGGGCCGAGCGCGCAGCCGGCGAACAGGCCGCTGTCGAGGCTCAGGACCTCGTGGCCGCGGGCCTCGAGCAGCGCCAGGAGGACCCGCCCGACATAGCCGTCGGCGCCGGTGAGCAGCACCCGCATCGGCTCACTCCCAGATCTTCCAGGGAGCCGCCCCGGACTCCCACAGCCGCTCCAGCCGGACCTTGTCGCGCAGCGTGTCCATGCACTGCCAGAAGCCGTCGTGGCGGAAGGCCATGAGCTGGCCGTCGCGGGCCAGCCGCTCGAGCGGCTCCTGCTCGAACATGACCGGATCGCCCGCGATGTAGTCGGCGATGCCCGGCTCGAGCACGAAGAAGGCGCCGTTGATCCAGCCCTCCTCGAGCTGCGGCTTCTCGGCGAAGCGGACCACCCGGTCGCCCTCGAGGTCGAGCCGGCCGAAGCGCGCCGGCGGGCGCACCGCCGTGACGGTGGCGAGCCGGCCGTGCGCGCGATGGAAGGCCAGGAGGGCGCGCAGGTCGACGGTCGAGACGCCGTCGCCCCAGGTCATGAAGAAGGTGCCGCCCATGTGCGGCACGAGCCGCTTGATCCGCCCGCCCGTGCCCGTGCTCTGGCCCGTGTCGATCAATTCGACGCGCCAGTCCTCGCGCCGCGCGCCATGCTGCTCGATCCGCCCGCTGCCGAGGTCGACCGTCATGTCGCCGCTCAGCGAGCAGTAATCGGCCATGTACTTCTTGATGTATTCGCCCTTGTAGCCGAGCGCGATGACGAAATCCTTGAACCCGTAGGTGGCGTAATGCATCATGATGTGCCAGAGAATCGGGCGACCGCCGATCTCGACCATCGGCTTCGGCTTGAGCACGGTCTCCTCGGAGAGCCGCGAGCCGACGCCGCCCGCCAGGATGCCCACCTTCATGGCCCCCGACTCCGCCGCGCCGCGCGCGCAGGGCGCACCGGCGCTCCCCCCTCTAGCACCTCCTGGTTACCACGCAGTAAACGACGCCGGGGTGACGCAGATCAATGCGGGCGTGCCGTGCCGGGGCCTCTCGACCGGGCCGCGGGCGCACCGGGGAGGCCGTCGTGGCGGCAGGGACACGCGGGCTCGGGCGCGGGCTCACCCACTATGGCGACCCGGACTTCGCCCTCTATCTGCGCCGCTCCTTCGCGCGCTCGATGGGGCTCTCGGAGGCACTGCTCGAGCGACCGGTCGTGGGCATCGTGACGAGCCCCTCCGAGCTCAACAATTGTCACCGGACCATGGGCGAGCTCGTCGAGGCGGTCCGCCGCGGCGTGCTCGCGGCCGGGGCCCTGCCCCTGGCCTTCCCCACGATCTCGCTCGGCGAGCCGTTCTTGAGCCCGACCTCGCTCTATCTGCGCAACCTCATGAGCCTCGACGTCGAGGAGATGCTGCGGGCGCAGCCGCTCGACGCCGCGGTCCTGGTCGGCGGCTGCGACAAGACCGTGCCGGCCCAGCTCATGGGCGCCGCCTCGGCCGAGGTGCCGGTGGTGCAGCTCGTCGTGGGTCCGATGCTGACCGGCCGGCTCGGCTCCGAGCGGCTCGGCGCCTGCACCGACTGCAGGCGCTTCTGGGCGCGTTTCCGGGCGGGCGAGGTCGACGCCGCGGCGATCGCCCGGGTCGAGGGCCGGCTCGCGGTCACGGCCGGGACCTGCGCGGTCATGGGCACCGCCTCGACCATGGCCTGCCTCGCCGAGGCGCTGGGCCTGGCGCTGCCCGGCTCGGCCGCGATCCCGGCGGTGCACGCCGATCGGCTGCGCTGCGCCGAGGCCACGGGCGCCATGGCCGCTTCCCTGGTCGGGAGCGGCCGCACGCCCCGGGCGATCGTCGGCGAGGCGAGCCTCGAGAACGCCTTGCGCGTGCTCCTGGCGCTTTCCGGCTCGACCAACGCGCTCGTCCACCTGGCCGCCCTGGCCGGCCGGCTGGGCCTGCCCTTCGATCTGCTCCGGCTCGACGCGCTCGCCGACACGACTCCGGTCCTGGTCGACCTCAAGCCCGTCGGCGAGGGCTACATGGAGGACTTCTTCGCGGCCGGCGGGATGCCGGCACTCCTGCGCGAGCTGGCCCCCCTCCTGCACCGGGAGGTGCCGACGATCGACGGCCGGACGCTCGGGCAGATCCTGGACCAACCGCTGCCCGAGCCGGTCGACCGGCGGGTGATCCGACCGCTCGCCGAGCCGCTCGCACCCGTTGGCGGGCTCGTCGCCCTGTTCGGCTCGCTCGCCCCCGACGGTGCGATCCTCAAGCGCGCCGCGGCGACGCCGGCACTGCTCGAGCACGAGGGCCGGGCGGTGGTGTTCGACGGGCTCGAGGACCTCGCGCGGCGGATCGACGATCCGGGGCTCGAGGTGGCGCCCGAGGACGTGCTCGTCCTCAAGAACGCCGGGCCGGCCTCGCCCGCGCGCATGCCCGAGGCCGGCTACCTGCCGATCCCCAGAAAGCTCGCCCGGGCCGGGGTCAAGGACATGCTGCGGATCTCGGACGCCAGGATGTCCGGCACCGCGTTCGGCGCGGTGGTCCTGCACGTGGCCCCCGACGCCGCCTCGGGCGGGCCCTTGGCGCTCGTGCGCACGGGCGACCGGATCCGGCTCTCGGTTCGCGAGCGCCGGCTCGACCTCCTGGTCGAGGCCGACGAGCTCGGCCGAAGGCGGCAGGCGTGGCGCCCGCCGGAGCGGCCGGCGCGCGGCTGGGCCAGGCTCTGGCAGGACGAGATCCTGCAGGCACCCCTGGGCTGCGATCTGCGGGTCCTCAGGGGTGGCGGCCCTTGAGCCCGCTCGAGGCGGATCTGCGGACCGGCCGGGCGGCGCTCGACCGCTACCTCGAGCAGGGCTACCGACGGGTGCGCGGCATGTCCTCGCGCTTCGCCGCGGCGATCTGCGGCTGGCTCTTGGCGCACCAGGCGGGCCACGGGATCGCCGGCGACGCGCTCGAGCTCGGCTGCTTCGAGGGCCGCTTCCTGATCGCGCTCGGCCTCGCCCTCGAGCCGGGCGAGCGGGTGGTCGGGCTCGACGGCTTCGACTGGCCGGACGATCGGGTGCACGACCGGCTGGTCGCCAACTGCGCCGCGCACGGCCTCGAGCCGGAGCGCTGGCGGGCGCACCGGGCCCGCACCACCGAGCTCGATGCGGCCGGCCTCGCGCGGCTGCTCGAGGGGCGGCGGGCGCGCTTCGTCCATGTCGACGGCGACCACTCGCCCGAGGTGCTGCGCCACGATCTCGACCTCGCGGCCGCGGTCGTGGACGACCGGGGCCTGCTCTGCCTCGACGACATGCTGCACCCGGTCTACCCGTTCCTCGTGGTGGCGGTGCGCGACTGGCTCGCCGCCAATCCGGGCTGGCTCGTGACCGCCGTGCTCGACCGCGAGGACACGGTCGGATCGGCCAAGTTCCTGCTCTGCCGGCGCGAGGCCGCGGCGCTCTACGAGCGGGCGCTGATGGACCGCTACCCGCTCCGCCACCTGGTCCTGGGCGGCGACGCGCTCGGCCATCACTGCGTCGTCCTCACCCTCGAGCCGCGGCTGGCCGAGCTCTGAGCCGGTCGGCGCGCCGGGGGCGATCGGTTGACCCCGGCCGATCGCCGATCCTAGGCTCGACCGACCCCCATGACGCGGGCCCGGCGGGTCCTGGCGGGGGCACAACGAGAAGATGAACGGGAGGCCGGGTCATGGCGACGGTTACGGGTACCAACGGCAACGACACGCTCGAGGGCACGGTCATCGCCGACACGATCCTCGGGCTCGGCGGCAACGACACGATCCGCGGCAAGGCGGGCGACGATCTCCTCGACGGCGGTCTCGGAGACGACACGATCGAGGGCGGTGCCGGCAACGACGACATGGTCGGCGGTGACGGCAACGATGTCATCGAGACCGGCTCGCCGGCCTCGGTCGGGTTCGACGACATCGACGCCGGGCCGGGCGACGACACGCTCGACGTCATCGTCTTTCCGAGCACGCTCGTCGGCTTCGACAGCCTCGCCGGGGGCACCGGGATCGACACCGTCAACCTGCTGCTCGGGGAGGTGGTCGGCAACTCGCGGTTCGACCTGCAGACCGGAACAGCCGACTTCGGCGTGCGCACCGCGCCGATGACCGGGATCGAGAACCTGTCGCTCGACGTCGCGGGTGCGGTCGGCGAGGTCGAGATCGTCGGGACCGGCGCGGCCAATCGTCTGAGGGTCCGTGGGGCCGGCCTCGGCGACGCCGAGGTGAGCGGCCTCGCCGGCGACGACGAGCTGTTCGGCGAGGCGCGGGGCGGCAGCTTCAGTGGCGGCGAAGGCAACGATCTCATCGACCGCTCGACCGCCCTCGAGGGTGCGGCGCTCCTGGACGGCGGAAGCGGCGACGACCTGCTGAAGCCCGGGCCCGGTGCCGACCAGGTGGTCGGCGGATCGGGCGTCGACACGGTCTCCTACGACTCCTTCCTTGCCGATCCCGGCAGCCTCGACGTCGACCTGGCGCTCGCCGGGGCGGCGGGCAACGCCTCGACCCACCTGCTCGCGGTGGGCGACACGCTCGACGGGATCGAGGCGGTGATCGGCGATTCCGGCAACGACCGCCTGGCCGGCAACGATGCCGTCAACACCCTGAAGGGTCTCGAGGGCGACGACGTGCTGATCGGCCGAGGCGGGGGCGATCTGCTCGAGGGCGGGCCGGGGTTCGACACGGTGAGCTACCGGGGCTCCCGGGTCGCGGTCACGGTCGATCTCCAGGGCGGCAGCACCGGCGGCGACGCGCAGGGCGACCAGCTCGTCGCGATCGAGAACATCGAGGGCGGGGGTGGCGCCGACACGCTCAAGGGCGACGGGGCCGCCAACCGGCTCGACGGCGGCCAGGGCAACGATCGGCTCGAGGGCCGCGCCGGCGACGACCGCTACGTGCGCGGTCCGGGCTTCGACACGATCCTCGACACGGAGGGGACGGACGACCGGATCCTGGGCTCGCTCACCGATCTGAGCGCCGCCCAGCGGCAGGGCGACGATCTGCGGCTCGCCTTCGCCACGGGCGACCAGATCCTGATCCTCGGCCACTTCGCGGGCCAGGCGGTCGAGACCTTCAGGCTGGTCGCGGGCGGCAACTCGTCCGGCTCGATCGTCATGGGCACCGGCAGTACCGGCGGCAACCAGAGCGGGATCCTGGCGGGCACCGAGGGCGACGACGAGCTCGACGGCCGGGGCGGGAACGACTTCCTGTTCGGCTCGGACGGCGACGACCTCCTGATCGGCGGCAGGGGCAACGACCTCCTGCAGGGCGACGCCGGCGACGATCGCCTCGAGGGTGGCGCCGGCCGCGACCTCTTCCGCTTCTCCCCGGGCGACGGCGACGACCGGATCGAGGATTTCGGCAGGACCGACCGGCTCGATCTCGTGGCCTTCGGCTTCGCCACGGCCGAGGAGGTCCTGGCGCTGCTCGAGGACGGGACCGAGGGTGCCGTGCTGCGGCTGGCCGAGGACCAGTCGGTCACGCTCGCGGGCCTGGGCGCCGACCAGCTGCGCATCGAGCAGATCGTGGTCGCCTGAGGTCGCGGCGGCCACACGCCGGATCGACGCCGCGGGGGCTTGCGCCGCGGCCGCCGGCACGGGATGTCCCGGGGCCGGAACGCGCCGCGGGGAGGCCAGGATGCGCATCGGCATGATCGGTCACGGCATGATGGGCACCTGGCACTCCGAGGCGCTCGCGGCGATCCCGGGGGTCGAGCTGCACACGCTGGTCGGCCGCCGGGCCGAGCCCACCGCCGCGTTCGCCGCCCGCCACCGCTACCGGCGCTGGACCACGCGCCTCGAGGAGATGCTGGCCGATCCCGCGATCGACGCGGTGATCGTCGGCAGTCCCTCGGAGGCGCACCCCGAGCATGCGCTCGCCTGCGTGGCGGCCGGCAAGCCGGCGCTCGTCGAGATCCCGCTCGCCATGCGGCTTTGCGATGCCGAGCGTGTGGTCGAGGCGGCGGCCTCGGCCGGCGTGATGCTCGCCATGTGCCACCCCATGCGCTTTCGGATCGAGCGCGAGGCGCTCCTCGAGCGGGTGGCGGCGGGGGAGGAGACGATCCGCCACCTGGCCGGCCGGTTCTTCATTCCGCGGCTCGAGAACGTGGGCGCCACCGGCTATCGCCGGTCCTGGACCGACAACATCCTCTGGCACCATTTCTGCCACTTCGTCGACCTCGCGGTGCAGTGCCTCCGGCTCGACGCGGCACCACCCGCCCGGATCCAGTCCTACATGGGCCGGCCGCACCCGCGCACCGGCATCCCCATGGAGTGCACGGTGCTGCTCGAGACCGCGGCCGACCAGAGCTTCCTCGTGCACGGCAGCTACCACGCCGCCTTCCGCCTCTACGACAAGCTCTTCGTCACCGACCGCGACACCTATCTGTTCGACATCCTGGCGGGCACGCTCCAGACGCGGGCGGGGCGCGCGCCGATCGAGCCCGAGCCGGTCAACTGCGCCCGGGTCACGCGCGACTTCGTCCTGGCGGTGCGCGACGGCCGGCCGCCGCGGGCGCCGGCGGCCTCGGCCCTGCCGGCGATGCGGATCCTCGAGGCGGTGCAGGACGCGTGGGACGCCCGGCACGGCGCACGCGATCTGCCCGGGCGCAGCTTCGCCGGCCGTGGCTGAGGCGCCGCCGCCCCCGCCGGCCCGGGCCGGGCGCTACGGGGTGGTCTACGCCGACCCGCCCTGGCGGTTCGCCACTTGGTCGGCCCGGGGCAAGGGGCGGAGCCCGGAGGCCTGGTACGACTGCCTCGATCTGCCGGCCGTCAAGGCCCTGCCGGTGGCGGACTGGGCGGCCCCCGACGCGCTCCTCCTGCTGTGGGCCACCGACCCGCTGCTCGACCGGGCGCTCGAGGTGATCGCCGCCTGGGGCTTCACCTACAAGACCGTGGGCTTCTACTGGGTGAAGCTCAATCCCTCGGGGCGCGGCTTCCACAAGGGGCTGGGCTTCTGGACCCGCGCCAACCCCGAGCCCTGTCTGCTCGCCACCCGCGGCCGCCCGAGCCGGATCGACCGCGGCGTCGAGAAGCTCGTGGTGGCGCCGCGGCGCGAGCATTCGCGCAAGCCCGAGGAGGTCTACGGGCGGATCGAGCGGCTGGCGGAGGGGCCCTATCTCGAGCTGTTCGCCCGCACCAGCCGGCCGGGCTGGGACGCCTGGGGGCTCGAGACCGGGCTCCTCGACGGCGGCGGACCGACCCGGCGCTGGAGCTCCTCGGGCTGGCCGGGTGCGGAGGCCTGAGTCACATCGGGCCGATCCGAGGCGGACCCAGATCGACCGCGCGCACCGTCGCATCGAAGCTCGCCTGCAGGAGCTCGCGCTCGAGGGCGGCGTTGCCGGGCCGGCCCCAGAGGTTGTCGAACTCGCCCGGATCGGCCTCGAGATCGTAGAGCTCGGCCAGCCCGTGGCCGTGGTAGACGGAGAGCTTGTAGCGGCCGTCGCACCACATGGTGGCGCGGGTGCCGTCGGGCAGGTCGAGGGCGTCCAGATACTCCGCGCGCACGAAGGGGTGGTGGCGCTCCGGGCTCGCCCGGCCCTCGAGGATCGGCAGGAGCGAGCGGCCCTGCATCTCCGGCAGGGGCTCGAGGCCGGCGAGCTCGAGGAGGGTGGGGGCTATGTCCATCGCCATGACGAGGGCCGGCGCACGCAGGTCCCGGGCGAACCGGGCGGGCCAGGACCAGACCATGGGCACCCGCACGAGGCCCTCGTAGAACCGGCAGCCCTTCTCGATCAGGCCGTGGTCGCCCAGCATCTCGCCATGGTCGGAGGTGAACAGGATCACCGTCCGCTCGAGCTGGCCCGAGCCCTCGAGCGCGTCCAGGAGCCCGGCCAGGCGATCGTCGATCAGCTTGATCATGGCGTAGTAGGCGGCCTTCAAGGTCCAGGCGTCGCGCGCGCCGGGCGAGGGCGCGTCGCCGCCGTAGAGGCCGGGCTTGGGCGGCTTCGGAAGGATCGGGTGCTTGATGTCGAGCTCCTTGGGGTCGCGCGCCGTCGACTGGAAGTCGAGGGCCGCGAGCTTCGCCTGCTGGGCCAGATCGGAGGGGCGGAACAATGGCGGCGGCATCCGCTTCGGGTCGAACAGCGCCCGGTAGGAAGCCGGCGGGTTGAAGGGCGGGTGCGGGTCGTAGACGTTGACCGAGAGGAGCCAGGGCCGGTCGCGGCGCTCGAGCGCGAACGCCGCGGCGGTGTCGCAGGCCCAGCTGGTCTGGTGCAGCTCGGCCGGGACGCCATCCTGGCTCGCCGCGAGCTCGGCGAGCGAGGCGCCCCTGGCGCGCACCCAGTCGGCGTAGGCGTGGCCCACGCGCCAGTCGTCGCGCGGCGCGTGGCTGTAGGCGAACAGCTCGTAGCCGTCGTCGGCGCGCGGCTCGACCCGCCCATAGGCCGAGGCCAGGTGCAGCTTGCCCACGAGCCCGCAGGCCCAGCCGGCGTCGGCGAGCAGGCGGGTCACGAGCCGGGGCTCGGGCGGGAAGAAGGCGTTGCCGTTGCGGGTCGTGCGCACCGAGGAGGGGTAGCGGCCGGTGAGGAAGCTCGCCCGCGAGGGGGTGCAGATCGGCGACTGGACGTAGCAGCGGGTGAAGGCCACGCCCGAACGCACGAGCCGGTCGACGGTGGGCGTGTCGACGCCCGGGAAGCCGAGCGCCCCGATCGTGTCGAAGCGCTGCTGGTCGGTGCAGAACCAGAGGATGTTGGGTCGCTGCATCGCTCCCCCGGGCGGCGGCAGGGGCGAGGCTAGCAGACGGCCCGGCCGCGGTCAGCCGAAGCGCGCGCGGGTCGGGTGACGCTCCCTCCACCCGAGTTCCTGGAGGTGCTATCGGTGCCGGATCCGGGAGGGTCCTCGATGGCGCGGAGCGAGCGGCGGCTCGCGGCGATCCTGTGTCTCGACGTGGTCGGCTGGTCCGGCCTGATCGACCGGGACGAGGGCGCCGCGCTCGATGCGCTTCGGGCACACCGTGCGGAGCTGCTCGATCCGACGATCGCGGCCTTCTCCGGCCGCATCTTCAAGACCACCGGCGACGGCCTCCTGGCCGAGTTCGCGAGCGTGGTCGGGGCGCTGCAGGCGGCCAGGGCGATCCAGGACGGCATGCGCGAGCGCAACCGGACGCTGCCGGCCGAGGCCGCGCTCCGGCTCCGCATCGGGGTCAACCTCGGCGACGTGGTGGTCGAGGACGGCGACGTCCTCGGCCACGGCGTCAATCTGGCGGCGCGGCTGCAGGCACTCGCCGAGCCCGGTGGCATCTGCGTCTCGGGCCCGGTCGCGGACGAGCTCGTCGGCAAGGTCGCGGACCTCGCCCTCGAGCCGATCGGCCTCGTGCGCGTCAAGGGCATCGACCGCCCGGTCCGGGCCTTCAGGGTCCGCACCGGCGGCCCGGCGCCGGGCGAGCTCTCGCCCCGGGCGGTGCTGGCCAGGGCGGCACCCGGCGAGCCGCCGCCCCTGTCGCTGGTCGTGCTGCCGTTCGGCAGCGACGGCGGCGACACCCTGGACTGGCTCGCCGATGCCGTGACCCAGGAGCTGACCGCCCGTCTGGCGCGCCGCCACGGCCTGTTCCTGATCGCCCCCGGCACGGCCCGCACCTACCGGGGCCGGAGCGTCGATCCGCGCGAGGTCGGCAGGGAGCTGGGCGTCCGCTACGTGCTCGACGGTCGGGTGCGCCGGCGCGGCGAGCGGGTTCGGCTGACCACCGAGCTGATCGACGCCGGCACCGGCCAGGTCCTGTGGGTGCGAACCTTCGATCACGACCGGGCCGAGCTCGACCTCGTGCAGGACGACGTCGCGGCCGAGCTCGCCGCGACCCTGCGCCACGAGCTGGTCGCGCAGGAGGCCGAGCGGGCCCGCCGCAAGGCGCCGCACGAGGTCCGTGCCGACGATCTCGTGATGCAGGCCTGGGCGACCCTGTACAGGCCCGGCACGACGGCCCGCCGCCTCGAGGCGCGGCGGCTGTTCGAGGCCGCCACCGAGATCGACCCTGGCTCGGCGCGGGCCTGGGTCGGCATCGCCTATGCGTGCGCCGGGCAGCTCCTCGAGCTCCGCAGCGAGGATCGGGAGGGCGACCTGCGGGCGGCGGAGGAGGCGCTCGGGCGCGCCCGGGCGCTCGTGGCGAGCGACGTCCTGGTCGAGAAGGTGACCTGCGCGCTCGCCAGGGTCCGGGGCGATGGGCGGGCGGCCGAGGAGGCCATCCAGCAGGCGCTCCGGCTCGATCCGAACGATCTCGGAGCACTCGCCGAACTGGCCCAGATCCGCCTGCAGCAGGGCCGGCCGGAGGCCTATTTCGAGTTCCTCGAGCAGGCGCTCCGCACCAGCCCGTCGGATCCGGCCCGCGCCACCTGGCTCGGCCTCGCCGCGGTCGCAGCCGCCCTCCTCGGCCGGGTCGAGGAGGCGATCGAGTGGGCCGAGCGGGCGATCGCGCTCGGGCCCGACATCCCCTGGATCCGCGCCCACGCGGCCTCCGCGCTCGCCCGGTGCGGCCGGCAGGAGGAGGCCCGCGCGATGCTGGCGGAGTTCCTTCGGCTGAGCCCGATCCGCACGGTCGCCGCGTACCGGAGCCGCCTGCCTTCCGCGCATCCGGAGTTCCTGCGGCAGATGGAGGGCGTGCTCGACGGACTGCGGCTCGCGGGCCTGCCGGCGAGCTAGGTCGGGCGGGCCACGGCGCCGGGTCGCCGCCGCCCCGCCCGAGGGCCCGAGGTTGACCCGGTCGCCGTGGCGCTCCTAGCGTCGCGGCGGAGCTCAAGGGGGAGGCTCGTCATGAGGACCGGATGGACCGCGGCGGCGGCGCTCGTGCTCGCGGTCGGGACCGCGCAGGCGGCCGAGATCACGCTGCGGTGGGGCGACGTGGTCCCGGCCACGCATCCCTCGGTGCAGATGATCGACCGGGTGGCGGCGGCGGTGCAGGCCGCGACCCGGGGCCGGGTCGAGATCCAGGCCTTCCCGGGCGGCCAGCTCGGCGGCTCGCGCGACATGATCGAGGCGGTGGCCAACGGCATCCAGGAGATGGTGACCGAAGGGGCCGCCAACTTCGGCACCTGGCTGCCCACGATCTCGATCGTCGAGGCGCCCTACATCTGGCGCGACGCGGCGCATCTGCAGGCGGCGATGCGCGGGCCGATCGGCAAGGACTATGACGAGCAGCTCCGCAAGGCGCGCGGGATGCGCATCCTCGGCACGACCTACTACGGCACCCGCCACGTCACGACCTCGAGGAAGGAGGTGCGGACCGTGGCCGACATGGCCGGGCTCAAGCTCCGGGTGCCCGAGAACGAGGTCTTCAAGGCGATGGCCGAGGCCTGGGGTGCCAGGCCCACGCCCATGAACTTCAACGAGCTCTACCTGGCGCTGCAGCAGGGCGTGGTCGACGGCCAGGAGAACCCCCTGCCCACGATCCAGAGCGGCAAGTTCCCCGAGGTGCAGAAGTACCTCGTGCTCACCGGCCACATCATCACGCCGCGGCTCGTGGTCATCAACGAGGCGGTCTTCCAGCGGCTGCGGGCCGAGGACCGGGCCGCCCTCGAGGCGGCGGTGGCCGACGGCATCGCCTGGCAGGACGCGCAGATCCAGGAGGCCGAGGCCAGGCTCGCGCGGACCTTCGAGGCGGCCGGGATGACGGTGATCGCCCCGGACGTCGAGAGCTTCCGCAAGCCCGTGCTGGCGACCGTGCCGCAGCGCTTCGAGGCGCGCTGGGGCAAGGGCACCTGGGAGCGGATCCAGGCGGTTCGGTGAGCGGCGGCGAGCCCGCGCCCACGGCCGGGGCGCTGGCCGCCCGCCCCCTCGACCGGCTGGTCGAGGGGGCGGCGGTGGCGCTGTTCCTCGCGATCTTCGCGCTCGTGCTGGCGCAGATCGTCTGGCGCTACGGGCTCGGCTCGCCGCTGGTCTGGAGCGAGGAGGTGGCCCGCTATCTCTATGTGTGGGTCGCCTTCCTCGGCTGGGCCGTGGCGGCGCGGCGCGGCAGCCACATCGCCATCCAGGCGCTCGCCGACCGGCTGCCTGCGGCCGGCCGGCGGGCGCTCGAGCGGGGCGCGCTCTCGTTGACCGCGCTCTTCGCCCTGGGCCTCCTCGGGCACGGTCTCGACATCGCCTGGCGCAACCGCGACGTGCCCATGGTGACGGTTCCCCTGGGCTTCTGGCTGGTCCACGCGGCCGCACCGGTCGCGGGGCTCCTCCTCCTGCGGCTCGTGGTCCGCCGGCTGCGCGAGCGTCGGTGAGCGGGCTCATGGCCTCCGTGGCGGCCGGCTGGGCGGTGCTGCTCGCCACGGGCACGCCTTTGTTCGTGCTGCTCGGCCTCGCCGGCTGGACCTTCGCGGCGCTCGCGGGCTTTCCCGGGATCGTGGTGCCGCAGCGCATCGCCATGGCGGCCAACAGCTTCCCCCTGCTCGCCGCACCCTTCTTCATCCTCATGGGCAACGTGATGAACGCGGCCGGCATCACGGTCCGCATCTTCGCCTTCGCCCGGGCGCTGACCGGCTGGCTCCGGGGCGGGCTCTGCCACGCCAACATCACGGCCTCGGTGATCTTCGCCGGCATGAGCGGCTCGGCCGTGGCCGACGCCGGCGGGCTCGGCGTGGTCGAGATCAAGGCCATGCGCGAGGCCGGCTACGATGCCGAGACCGCGGCCGCGGTGACCGCCGCCTCGGCCACCATCGGCCCGATCATCCCGCCCTCGCTGCCGATGGTGATCTACGGCGTGATGGCCGAGACCAGCATCGGCGGGCTGTTCCTGGGCGCCGTCGTGCCCGGCCTCCTGATGGCCCTGGCCCTGATGGTCCTGGTGGCGGGCGTCGCCCGCCGCCGCGGCCTGCCGCGCGAGCCGTTCCCGGGTGTGCGCGCGCTCGCCCGCGCGGCCCGCGAGGCGCTCTGGGCGATCCTGGCGCCGGTGCTGCTCCTGGCCGGCATGCTGGGTGGCGTCTTCACGCCGACCGAGGCGGCTGCGGTCGCGGCCTTCTACGCGCTGCTCGTGGGCCTCCTCGTGTACCGCGAGTTCCGCCTCTCCGACCTGCCGCGGCTCGTGCTCGACACCCTCGAGACCACGGGCGTGGTCATGGCGCTCGTCATGACCGCCGCGCTGTTCGCCTGGTGCCTGTCGGTCTCGCGCCTGCCGCAGGCGGTCTCGGCGGCGCTCGTGGGCGGCATCGGCGATCCCCTGCTCTTCCTCCTGCTCTTGAACCTGGTCTTGCTCGTGGTCGGCTGCGTCATGGAGGCGATCGCGGCGATCCTGCTGCTCGTGCCGATCTTCGTCCCGCCGGCGCTGGCACTCGGGATCGACCCGGTGCAGCTCGGCGTGGTGTTCGTCTTGAACCTCATGATCGGCACCATCACCCCGCCCGTGGGCGTGGTGCTGTTCGTGACCGCCAACGTGGCGCGGCTGCCGTTCGAGACGGTCGCCCGCGCCGTCCTGCCGTTCCTCGTACCGCTCCTGCTCGTGCTCCTGGCGATCACGCTCGTGCCGGCGCTCACCACCTGGTTGCCGGGCCTCCTGATCGGGCGCTGAGCCGGCGGCGGGGCCTCGCCCGGGATCCCCCTCGGTGGCAGGATGGCGGTGCGGAGGTGGGCATGGCGGAAGTGCGGCAGGAGGATCTCTCGCTCGAGGGCTTCCTCGACTGGGAGAACCGGCAGCCGGAGCGCTTCGAGCGTATAGGACAAATCATCCGCAGGAGAGACGGCGATACGCTCGCCCACGACGCGATCTCGGTGAATACTATGGCGACGCTGGCCTCCCGACTGCGTGGCACGCGCTGTTCACCGCATGGCTCGAACCTCAAAGTGGTCTCGCCGCGCGGTGACGTGATGTACCCCGATGCCTTCGTGCGCTGCGGGCCCGGCGATCCGCGGGCGACCCACGTCGAGGATCCGGTCCTCGTGGTGGAAGTGCTCTCGCCGTCGACCGCGATGCACGATCTCACCCGCAAGCGGATCGCCTACCAGAGTATCCCGAGCCTCGCGGCGGTCCTCTGGGTGCACCCCGACCGGATGCGGGTCGACGTCATGCGGCGGCGCGAGGCGGGCTGGATCGACGAGGAGGCGGCCGAGGGGCCCGAGGGTGTGGTGGCGCTTCCCGAGCTCGGCCTCGAGCTGCCGCTGGCCGCGCTCTACGAGGGCGTGGCGCTCGAGGAGTAGCCGCGGGCGCCGGGTCGAGGTGGCGGAGCCCGGGATCGCTCGCCTCCGGCGCGAGCATTGAAGGGGGCGGTTCGGGCTGATAGAAGCCGGCGCGTCGCGCGCCGCCCCTTCGGACCCTCGCCATGAAGCTCCTCGCCGGCAACGCCAACCGGCCGCTGGCCGAAGCGATCGCCGCCTATCTGCGCACGAACCTGACCGACGCCACGGTCCACCGCTTCGCGGACATGGAGGTGTTCGTCGAGATCCACGAGAACGTGCGCGGCGAGGACGTGTTCATCGTCCAGCCGACCTCCTTCCCGGCCAACGACAACCTGATGGAGCTCCTGGTCATCATCGACGCGCTGCGGCGCGCCTCGGCGCGGCGGATCACCGCCGTGATCCCCTATTTCGGCTATGCCCGCCAGGACCGGAAGCCCGGACCGCGGACGCCCATATCGGCCAAGCTCGTGGCCAACCTGATCACCACGGCCGGCGCCTCGCGGGTGCTCACCATGGAGCTGCACGCCGGGCAGATCCAGGGCTTCTTCGACATTCCCGTGGACAACCTGTTCTCCACACCGCTCATGGTGCCGGACATCCTGGCGCGGCTCGGCAACGACAGCCTGATGGTGGTCTCGCCCGACGTCGGCGGGGTCACCCGCGCCCGCGGCTTCGCCAAGCGGCTTGACGTGGGCCTGGCCATCATCGACAAGCGCCGCGAGCGGGCGGGCGTCTCCGAGGTCATGAACGTCATCGGGGACGTGCGCGGCATGCGCTGCATCCTGGTCGACGACATCGTCGATTCCGGCGGCACGCTCTGCAACGCGGCCGATGCGCTGTTGAAGGCGGGCGCGGTCTCGGTGCAGGCCTACGTGACGCACGGGGTGCTGTCGGCGGGTGCCGTCGCGCGGATCGCCTCCAGCTCGCTCGACCGGCTCGTGATCACCGACAGCATCCGGCCGACCGAGACCGTCCGGGCCGCCGAGAAGATCCGGGTGCTCTCGGTCGCGGCCCTGATGGGCGAGGCGATCCAGCGGATCTCGAGCGAGAGCTCGGTGTCGAGCCTGTTCGACTGAGGCGCCGGCGGGCGCGGGTGAGCGAGGTCTGTCCGGGCGGCGGGGCCGCGGACCGGAGGGGCAGGAGGCAGGGCGAATGGTCAAGACCATGCAGGCGCAGCCGCGCGAGCGGACCGGCAAGGGCGGGGCGCGGGCGGTGCGGCGCGAGGGGCGGATCCCGGCGATCGTCTATGGCGGCGGCGCGCCGCCCCGCAAGATCAGCCTGGATGCCAAGGAGACCATCCGGCTCCTGCAGCAGCCGCGCTTCTTCGCCACCGTCATGGACCTCGAGATCGACGGCGCGGTCGAGCACGTGCTGCCGCGCGAGGCGCAGCTCCACCCGGTGACCGACCGGCCGCTGCATCTGGACTTCGTGCGCGCCGCGGCCGGCGCCCGGGTCACGGTGGCGGTGCCCGTGCGCTTCACCAACGAGGCGACGAGCCCGGGGCTCAAGCGGGGCGGCGTCCTCAACATCGTCCGCCGCGAGGTCGAGCTGATCTGCCCGGCCGATGCCATCCCGGCCGAGCTCGTGGCCGATCTCTCGGGCTTCGACATCGGCGAATCGGTGCACATCCGGCACATCGCCCTGCCCGAGGGCGTCCGGCCGGTGATCGCCGACCGCGACTTCACGATCGCCTCGATCGTGCCGCCCACGACCGGCGAGGCGGCGGCGGCCGCCGCCGCGGCGGCCGAGCCCGCGGCCGGCTGAGAGCGGGGCCCTTGAAGCTCCTCGTGGGCCTGGGCAATCCGGGGCGGGAGTACGAGGGCCACCGGCACAATGTGGGCTTCATGGCGGTCGAGCGGATCGCCCGCCGCTGGAACTTCCCCCCCTGGCGGGCCAAGTTCCAGGGCCGGCTCGCCGAGGGCACGCTCGATGGCGAACGCGCGCTCCTGCTCGAGCCGCAGACCTTCATGAACGAGTCGGGTCGGTCGGTCGCGGCGGCGGTCCGCTTCCTCAAGCTGCCCTACCCGGACGTCGTGGTCCTGCACGACGAGCTCGACCTCGCCCCGGGCAAGCTGCGGGTGAAGCTCGGCGGCGGGGTGGCCGGCCACAACGGTCTGCGCAGCATCGCCGAGTGCCTCGGCACGCCCGACTTCCGGCGGGTGCGCATCGGCATCGGCCACCCCGGCCACCGGGACCAGGTGACGGGGCACGTGCTCGCCGCCTTCGCCAAGGTCGAGAGGCCCTGGCTCGAGCGGCTGCTCGATGCCATCGCCGAGGCCGCACCGCTGCTCGCCCTGGGCGACGATTCGGGGTTCATGAACAAGGTGGCGCTCTTGTCCCGCGACCCCGAGGAGGAGGCGGCGCGGAAGGAACGGAAGACGGCCCGCGCCGCGGCCGAGCGCGGCGGGCCGGCCTGAGATGGGCTTCGCCTGCGGCATCGTGGGCCTGCCCAACGTCGGCAAGTCCACCCTCTTCAACGCGCTCACCGCGACCGCGGCGGCCGCCGCCGCCAACTATCCGTTCTGCACGATCGAGCCCAATGTCGGCCGGGTCCCGGTGCCCGACCCCCGCCTCGAGGTGCTGGCCAAGCTCGCCCGGTCGGCGAAGATCGTGCCCACCCAGCTCGAGATCAAGGACATCGCCGGGCTGGTGCGCGGTGCGGCCAAGGGCGAGGGGCTCGGCAACCGCTTCCTCGCGGCGATCCGCGAGGTCGACGCGATCCTGCACGTGCTGCGCTGCTTCGAGGACGCCGACGTCACCCATGTCGAGGGCGGCGTCGATCCGTTGCGCGACCGCGAGCTGGTCGAGACCGAGCTCCTCCTGGCCGACCTCGAGAGCCTCGAGCGGCAGCGGGACGGGCTCGTGCGCCGGGTCCGCGGCCAGGACAAGGAGGCCAGGGCGCGGCTCGATCTGTTGGAGAAGATCCTGCCGGCCCTGGGCGAGGGGCGGCCGGCCCGGGCACTCGCACTCACGGCCGAGGAGCGCCGCGAGCTCGGAGCGCTCCAGCTGCTCACCGCCAAGCCCGTGCTCTACGTCCTGAACGTCGAGGAGGCGGCGGCCGCGACCGGCAATGCGCGGAGTGCCGAGGTGGCGGCGGCGGTCGCGGCCGAGGGCGCCCGCTCGGTGGTGATCGCGGCGGCGATCGAGGCGGAGCTCGCCGGCCTCGAGCCCGCCGAGCGGCAGGCCTATCTGGAGACGCTCGGGCTCGCCGAGCCCGGCCTCGCCAAGGTGATCCGCGAGGGCCACGCGCTGTTGGGCCTGATCAGCTTCCTCACCGCCGGTCCCAAGGAGGCGCGCGCCTGGACGATCCGCGACGGCGCCACGGCGGTCGAGGCGGCGGCCGTGATCCACACCGACATCGCCCGGGGCTTCATCTGCGCCGAGGTGATCGGCTTCGACGACTATGTCCGGCTCGGCGGCGAGCAGGCCGCCAAGGAGGCCGGCCGGATGCGCCTCGAGGGCCGCGACTACACGATCCGGGACGGCGACGTCTGCCACTTCCGCTTCAACGTCTGATCGAGGCCGCCTCGGCCAGGAAGGCGGCGTGCGCCAGGATCCCCTTGCGGTAGCAGACGAGGTCGAACTTCTCGTTCGGGCTGTGCACCCGGTCGTCGTCGAGCCCGAAGCCCAAAAGCAGGCTGTCCATGCCCAGGATCCGCCGGATCGAGGCGGTGACCGGGATCGAGCCGCCGCAGCCGATCAGCGCCGGCTCGCGGCCGAACACGCGGGCGAGCGCGCGGCGCGCCGCCGCCAGGTGCGGCGAGCCGGTCGGCACCCGGATGGGCGCGCCGAGGCCCATCTCGACGAGCTCGATCCGGCAGCCGGGCGGGGTGCGCTCGGCCAGCCAGCGGCGCAGCTGCCCCGCCACCTCGCGGGGGTCCTGGTCGGGGACCAGCCGGAAGGAGAGCTTGGCCTGGGCCCGGGCCGCGATCACGGTCTTCGAGCCCTCGCCGGTGTAGCCGCCCCAGATGCCGTTGACGTCCATGGTCGGCCGCGACCAGAGCCGCTCGAGCAGGCTGCGGCCGGCCTCGCCGGTCGACCGCTCGAGCCCGGCGGCGGCGAGGAAGGCCCGCTCGTCGAAGGGGATCGCCGCCCACTCGGCCTTCTGCTCGGGCGGCGGCTCGTGCACCCGGTCGTAGAACCCCGGCAGGGTGACGCGTCCGTCGCGGTCGTGCAGGGCCGCGAGCAGCTCGGTCAGGACGTGGATCGGGTTGACGACGGCGCCGCCGAACATCCCGGAATGGAGATCGTGCGCCGGCCCGTCGACGCGGAGTTCGAAGTAGGCGATGCCGCGGAGCATGGTGGTGATCGCCGGCCGGTCGACCGCGAGCATGCCGGTGTCCGAGATGACGCAGAGGTCGGCACCGAGCTCCTCGCGGTGGGCCAGGAGGAAGGGCTCGAGGCTCTTCGAGGAGCTCTCCTCCTCGCCCTCGATCAGCACCGAGACGCGCACCGGCAGCCGGCCGTGCACCGCCTTCCAGGCGGCCAGCGCCTCGAGCCAGGTCATGAGCTGGCCCTTGTCGTCGACGGCACCGCGGGCCACGAGCCGGGGCCCGTGCGGCCCCTCGACCCGGGCCGGCTCGAAGGGCGGGCTCTGCCAGAGCTCGAGCGGGTCCGGCGGCTGCACGTCGTAGTGACCGTAGTAGAGGAGATGCGGTGCGTCCGCAGGCCCGCTCCGGTCGTGCGCCACGACCATCGGCTGGCCCCCGGTCGGGCGGACCGCGGCCTCGAGGCCGAGTGCGGCCAGGCGGTCGGCGAGCCAGGCGGCGGCGCGGCGGGTGTCGGCGTCGAACGCCGGGTCGGTCCCGACCGAGGGGATCCGCAGGAGCTCGACCAGCCGGTCGACGGAGCGCTCGAAGCTGCGCTCGACCTCGGCCAGGACCGGCTCGACCGCGGGCAGGCTCATCGGCATTCTCCTTCTGCGCGACGGCGGAGCCTGCCCGCGCCCGTTCTCGGAATCAATCCCTGGCGGCGCCGGCCGCCGGGCCGGCCAGGGGAGCGCGCGCCTTGAACCTCCTCCTGATCACGGCCGACCAGTGGCGCGCCGACCATCTCGACCCCGACGGCAGCGGCCCGGTCCCGACGCCGCATCTGGCGGCTCTCGCCCGCGAGGCCACGCTGTTCCTCGAGCATCACGGCCAAGCCTCGCCCTGTGGCCCGGCCCGCGCGTCGCTCTATACCGGCACCTACGCCTTCAACCACCGTTCGATCGCCAACGGCACGCCGCTCGACTGGACCTGGAGCAACCTCGCCCAGGAGCTGCGCCGCGCCGGGCTCGAGCCGGTGCTGTTCGGCTACACCGACACGAGCGCCGACCCGCGCGTGCTGCCGCCGGGCGATCCGCGGCTTACCACCTACGAGGGCGTGCTGCCGGGCTTCGAGGTCGGGCTGCTCCTGCCCGAGGACGCCGGCCCCTGGCTCGACCGGCTGGCCGCCCGCGGCTACGGCCGGATGACCGTCGAGGAGGCCTACGACCGGCCGTTCGGCGAGCCGGCGCCCTGGCGGGCCGAGGACGGCGAGAGCGCGTTCCTGGTCGACGAGGCCACGGCCTGGCTGGCGCGGCAGCCGCGCGGACGGCCCTGGTGCCTGCACCTGTCCTTGATCAAGCCGCACCCGCCCTGGGTCGCGGCGGCGCCCTGGCACGCCCTGGTCGACCCGCGCCGGACCCGGCCGCCGCGGCGCGCCCCGACGCCGGCCGCGCAGGCGGCGCTGCACCCCTGGCTGGCGGCGCTGCTCGAGCGGCCGTTCGGCGGCTGGCTCGGGCGGACCTTCGGCGCCCCGGCCCGGCTCGACGGCCCGACCGTGGCCCGGCTGCGGGCGATTTATGCCGGCCTCGTGGCCGAGCTCGACCAGGAGCTCGGCCGGCTGTTCGCGGCGGTCGCGGCGCGCGGCGAGTGGGACGGGACGCTGGTCGTCGTCACGAGCGACCATGGCGAGCTCCTGGGCGACCACTGGCTCCTGGGCAAGGGCGCCTTCTTCCCGCAGGCCTTCCACGTGCCGCTCCTGATCCGCGACCCGCGCCGGCCGGCCGGGCACGGGCTGCGGATCCGGGCACCGAGCGAGCATGTCGACCTCGTGCCGACCCTGCTCGAGGCGCTCGGCCTGCCGGTCCCTTTGCAATGCGACGGACGGTCCCTGTCGGGTTTCCTTACAGGTGACCAACCAGCCGGCTGGCGGCGGGCGACCGCCTGGGAGCTCGACTTCCGCGACGGCGAGGAGCCCGGGCTGGCGGCCGCCCTGGGGCTCGCGCCGGAGGAGGCCGCACTCGCGGTCGACCTCGCCGACCGGCACGCCTACGTCCACTTCGTGGGCCTGCCGCCGCTCCTGGTCGACCGGGTGGCGGATCCGGCCTGGACCCGCAACCTGGCGCTCGAGCCGGCCGGGCAGGGGCCGATGCTGGCGGCGCTGCGGCGGCTGCTCGACCTGCGCCTGCGCGCCGCCGATCGGCGGCTCGCCACCTGCCGGCTCGCCGCCGGCGGTCCGGTCGGGCGCTACGACCCGCTGCCGCCGCTGCCGTCGGGCGCCTTGCCACCCGCGGTCGCGGGGTAGGGGCAGAGATCGCGCACCGGGCAGCGCCCGCAGGCGGGCTTCCGGGCCGTGCAGACGTAGCGGCCGTGCAGGATCAGCCAGTGGTGCGCGCCCTTGCG
The DNA here is from genome assembly GCA_964504655.1 of uncultured Geminicoccaceae bacterium. Classification (GTDB taxonomy): domain Bacteria; phylum Pseudomonadota; class Alphaproteobacteria; order Geminicoccales; family Geminicoccaceae; genus JANXAZ01. Next base: position 23,340 of record CAZDFD010000021.1, on the reverse strand, counting down.
GAAGCGCTCGGGCACGACCTCGAGGAGCTTCCGCTCGACCTCGAGGGGCGTCTTGCCCGGGGCGATGCCGGTGCGGTTGGCGACCCGGAAGACGTGCGTGTCGACCGCGATCGTGGGCTCGCCGAAGGCCTCGTTCAGGACCACGTTGGCGGTCTTGCGGCCGACCCCGGGCAGCTTCTCGAGCGCCTCGCGCTCGCGCGGCACGCGGCCGCCGTGGCGCTCCAGGATGGCCCGCGACAGGGCCACGACGTTCTTCGCCTTGTTGCGGTAGAGGCCGATGGTCTTGATGTAGTCGCGGACGCCTTCCTCGCCGAGCGCCAGCATCGCCGCGGGTGTCGACGCCACCGCGAAGAGCTTCTGCGTCGCCTTGTTGACGCCGACGTCGGTCGCCTGCGCCGAGAGGACCACGGCCAGGAGCAGGGTGTAGGGGTCCTCGAAGGCGAGCTCGGTGTGCGGGTCGGGCCGGGCGGAGGCGAGCCGCTCCAGGATCGCCGCCGCGCGCGCGGCCGGGTCGGCGGCGGGCGTCGCAACGCCGCTGGCGTGGGTTGGACGGCGCCTTCGGGCTGCCATAGAGTGCCCCACAGAAGATCGGTCCGCAGCGCGGAGGGACGGGCAGGGTGACCGGCGAGCCGGACGCGCCACGAGCGCCCTTCCACGTCGTCCTCTACCCGAACCGCTCGCTCGGTCCATGGGGGGCGAGCGGGGTGCTGCTCGTGGCCGCGGCGGTGAGCGGGGCGCTCGGCAGCGCCTTCGCGCTCGTCGGCGCCTGGCCGGTGACCGGCTTCCTCGGCCTCGACCTCGCGCTGCTCGCGGCGGCCTTCCTCGTGGCCGGGCGGCGCGCCCGGCGTCGCGAGGAGATCCGCCTGGACGCGAGCGGGCTGCACGTGCTCCGGGTCGAGCCCGACGGCCGCCAGCTCGAGGTCCGCCTCGAGCCCTACTGGGTGCAGGTCCAGCTCGAGCAGCCGAGCCCGGTCGCGGCCCGGCTCTGGCTGCGCTCGCACGGCCGTCGCCTGCGGATCGGCGCGTTCCTCAACGCCGAGGAGGTGCGCGGCCTCGCGCAGGCCCTCGAGCAGGCGCTCGGCGCCCACCGCTGAGGACGTCCGGGCCCGACCGCTACCGTCGCCAGCGTTGACACCCGGCCATCGGCAGGGGCCGGTCGTCTTTCGTGTACCGCATCAACATCGGCCTCCAACCATGCTTTCGGAAGAGGGTCCCGACGCTCGGTCGAGAAGCCGTCTCAAGCGTGGCACAGGGCTTGCGCTCGGATGTCTCGCCCGCCCCGCCGCGGGGTGCGGCCGCATGGAGGCACCGATCGCATGATGGTCCATGATCTCAAGACCGAGCAGCGCAGCGTCGCGGGCGTGGTGGCGCCGCCGGCCTATGCGCTACCGGTGAGCAAGCTCCGCGGCGTGCCCGCGAGCACGCGCGCCGCGCTCAAGCGCGCCGGGATCAACACCTGCGCCCGTCTGCTCGAGCGTGCCGGGAGTCTCGCCGGCCGTGAGGCGCTCGCCCGCGCGACCGGCGTCGACACGGAGCTCCTGCTGCGCCTCGTGCAGCGGGCCGACATGGCCCGCGTCAACGGGGTGGGCGCGGTCTTCTCCATGATGCTCGAGGATCTGGGGGTGCGCGAGACGGGGGCCTTGGCGCGGCAGGACCCGATCCGCCTGCACGCCCAGCTCCGCGAGCTGAACGGCCGTGAACGCATGGCGCGGCGCTCGCCGACGCCCGAGGAGGTCGCCGACTGGATCGCCCAGGCGCGCGCCCTCGAGCGGCTGGTCGAGGTCTGAGGCGGATCAGGCCGGGCGCGCAGGGGAGCCCGGCCGGCGGCGGGCGGCGAGGCGGGCGAGGATCGCCCGCCGCTCCGCGGCGGACGCCCCGGGCCAGCGAGCGATCTCCTCGATCGTCCGGCCGCAGCCGAGGCAGAAGCGTTCGACCGGGTCGAGCCGGCAGACGCCGACGCAGGGCGAGGCCGGCCCGCCCTCGGGAGTGCCGGCCGGGTCGCGGCTCACGGTCGGGCCGGGCGGACGAGCCGGGCCAGGAGGCCGCCGAGCACGCCCTGCGGGAAGAGGAGGACCATGAGCAGGAGGAGGAGGCCGAGCGCGAGCGGCCAGCCCGGCCCCAGCCACTCGCCGAGGAGGCCCTCGAGGGTCCTGACGAGGAGGGCTCCCAGGAGAGCCGCCAGGGGCGAGCCGCGGCCGCCGACGGCGACCCAGACGAGGGCCTCGGTCGAGAGCTGCAGACCGAGCAGGGGCGGCGCCACGAAGCCGAACTGGGCGGCGAACAGGCCGCCGCCGAGCCCGGCCACGGCGGCCGCGAGGGTGAACGCCCGCAGCCGCACGCGCACCGGGTCGACGCCCAGATGCGCGGCGCGCAGCGGATCCTCGCGCACCGCCCGAAGGAGGCTGCCGGCCGGCGCCCGGATCGCCCGGGCGAGGCCCTGCTGCACGGCCAGGGCGACCGCCGCGGTCAAGAGGTAGAGCGGCAGCGGGTCGACCAGCTCCTGCGGCCCGCCGGGCAGCGGCAGGGCCAGAGGCGGCAGGCCGGTCAGGCCGTTCGAGCCGCCGAGCGCCGGGCTCGTCGTGGCGAGCCGCTCGCCGATCACCCCGAGCACGAGGGTCAGGACCGCCCAGGCCGCCCCGGTCGGCAGGCGGGCGGTGACGAGCAGGAGGCCGAGGCCGAGCGCGAGCAGGGTCGGCAGCAGGACGGCGAGCGCCAGGCCGAGGCCGGGCGAGGCGCCGAGGAGCGGCAGCCGGCCGAGCCCGGCGAGCGCGAAGGCGTAGGCGCCGGCGCCGAAGAAGAGCGCCTGGCAGAAGGACAGGAGCCCGCCCTGGCCCCAGAGATAGGCGAGGCTCATGGCCAGGAGGCCGTAGCAGAGGTGCTGGGCGAGCTGGCCGAGGAGCCAAGCCGGTGCCACGAGCGGCAGGAGGGCCAGGGCCGCCCACAGGAGCAGCGCCGGGGCGAGCGGCTCGCGGCTCACGGCCCGGGCGTCGCCGAGGGCGCGCTCAGCGCTCGCGCCCGGGCCGTCGGCCCGAGGCGAGGCGCAGGAGCACGACCGCCCCCGCCAGCACGGCGAGCTGGGCTGTGACCGGGGAGGCGAAGGCCGCGACCAGCGATTCGCCGCCGCCCACGAGCCCGGCCCCGAGCGCAGTGCCGGCGAGCCCGCCGCCCGGCGCCACCAGGACGGCCAGGAACGCCGGCAGGAGGAAGCCCAGGCCCATCTGCGGGTCGATGCCGACGAGCGGTGCCGTGGCGGCGCCGGCGAGCCCGGCGAGGCCGGCGCCGAGCGCCATGGCGAGCGCATCGAGGCGCGCCACCGGCAGGCCGCTCGCGGCCGCGAGCGTGCGGTCGGCGACGCTGCCGCGGAGCATGAGGCCGAGCGGGGTGGCGAACAGCAGAGCGGCGAGCAGGCCCAGGGTGGCGAGCGCCAGGGCCATCACCAGGAGCCGGTAGGCCGGGTAGCCGGCACCGGCCATGGCCACCTCGCCTCCGAGCGGGGCGGCCACGGTGAACGAGCCCGGCCCGAACAGCGCGACCACCGCTTGGCGGATCACGAGGCCGACCGCCCAGGTGGCGAGCAGGGCATCGAGCGGCCGCTCGCGGATCCGCCGGACCACGAGGCGGTCGAGGGCGAAGCCCAGGAGGCCGCCCAGGCACGGCGCCAGGGCGAGCCCGGCCCAGAAGCCGAGCCCGGCGCGGTCGGCGGCGAGCACGGTGTAGGCGCCCACGAGCAGGAGCTCGCCATGGGCGAGGTTGACGATCCCGACGAGGCCCAGGGTCACCGCCAGGCCGGAGGCCACGAGCAGCAGGGTCAGCGCCTGGGAGGCGGCGTCGAGCAGCAGGAGGACGGGGTCGACCGGCACCGGCCTCAGAGCCCCAGGCGCCGCTCGAGGCGCGCCGGATCGTCGGCGAGCTCGGCCCCGCTCAGCCGCTCGACCACCCGGCCGTCCTCGAGCACGAGGCAGGCGTCGGCGAGCTCGGCCGCGAGATCGAGGCTCTGTTCGACCAGGAGGAGGGCGAGGCCGGTCTCGGCCACGAGCGCCGCCAGGGTGCGCGCCAGCGCCTCGACCGCCGAGGGCTGCAGGCCCTCGCTCGGCTCGTCGAGCAGCAGCAGGCGCGGACCGCCGGCGAGTGCCCGGGCGATCGCGAGCTGGCGCTGCTCGCCGCCCGAGAGGCTCTCGGCCGGCCGGTCGGCGCGCTCGGCCAGGACCGGGAAGCGGGCCAGAAGGCGCGGGTCGGGCCGCGGCCGGCCGGCGCCGAGGGCACCCAGGCGGAGGTTCTGGCCGACGCTCAGGCCCGCGAACACGCCGCGGCCCTGCGGCACCCAGCCGATCCCGGCGCGCGCCACGCGCTCGGGTCGACCGGCCTCGAGCGGCCGTCCGTCCAGGCGGACGCTGCCCGCCTCGCGCCGGACGAGGCCCAGGATCGCCTTGAGGAGCGTGGTCTTGCCGGCGCCGTTGCGGCCCATGACCGCGAGCGCCCGGCCGGGCCCGAGGGCCAGCGAGACCTCGTGCAGCACCGGCGCGCCCGGCCGGTAGCCGGCCACGAGCCCCTCGATCTCGAGCATCAGCCGAGCCCGGGCATCAGGCCCGGCTCCCGAGATAGGCGGCGCGCACCTCGGCGTCGGCGGCGACCCGGGCGTAGGGGCCGCGCACCGCGATCCGGCCGCGGAGCATGACCGCGACCTCGGACTCGAGCGCGCGCACGAAGGCGAGGTCGTGCTCGACCACGAGCACGGCGGTGCCGTGGTCCAGGGCCAGGGCGCGGATCCGCGCCGCGGCGGCCAGGCTCTCGGCGAGCTCGAGCCCGGCCGTGGGCTCGTCGAGCAAAAGCAGGCGCGGTCCCTGCAGGAGCACCATGGCGAGCTCGAGCTGCTGCTGCAGCCCGTGCGGGAGCTCTCCCGCGGGCCGGGCGGCGTGCGCCCCGAGCCCGTGCTCCTCGAGCGCCGCCCGGGCGAGCGCGCGCGGCCGGCCGGCGGCGGTCGCCGCGACCTCGAGGTTCTCGAGCACCGGCAGGGCCACGAGGACCCCCGGCACCTGGAAGGTGCGGCCGACGCCCAGGCGGGCGCGGGCCTGCGGCGGCAGCCGGCCGATCTCGCGGCCGTCGAGCCGCACCGCCCCGGCGTCCGGCCGCTCGATCCCGGTCACGAGGTTGAAGAGCGTGGTCTTGCCGCAGCCGTTCGGGCCGATCAGCGCCAGGACCTCGCCGGCCGCGAGCTCGAGCGAGGCGCCGGCGACCGCGAGCACGCCGCCGAAGCTCTTGACGAGGTGGCGGAGCTCGAGAAGCGGCGCCGGCATCGGCCGGGATCCGCCACCAGAGGCCTCAACCGCAGCCGGCCTCGGGCGCCTGCGGCCCGAGCGCCTCGACGGTGACGAGCCGCTCGCCCTCGGTGCGGGCGAGGAACATGGCCAAGGTCACGTGGTGGTCCCTCGTGCCGATCGTGACCGGGCCGGTCGGCGCCTCGAGGGTCAGGCCCTCGAGGCCGTCGACGAGTGCCTCGCGGTCGATCCGGCCGACCCGCTCGAGCGCCCGGGCGGCGGCGGTGAGCGCCAGCCAGTGGGTCATCACGTAGTGCGAGACCACGGCATCGGCGCCGGCGCGGGCGCGGATCCGGGCCACGAACTCGCGCGGCCCGGTCGCCTCGGAGGCGGCCACGAACGGCACCGCCACGTACATGCCCTGGCCGCGGCCGGGCCCGAAGGCGCCGAGATAGGCCTCGGAGAAGCCCAAAAAGCCGACCGTGAGCTTCTGCAGGAGCCCCAGATCCTCGGCCTGGCGGATGAAGGTGATGCCGTCGGCGCCGGGCAAGGCGAACAAGAGCACCTGCGCGCCCGACGCCTCGATGCGCCGGATCACGGGCGCGAACTCCTTGACGCCGAAGGGCGTCAGCTCCTTGCCGCGGACCTCGCCGCCGGCCGCCTGCACGAGCCGCTCGGCATGCGCGAACATCTTCTGCGGCCAGACATAGTCGGCGCCGAAGAAGTAGAAGCTGCGGCCCTTGCCGCGCGCCAGGAACGGCACGAGCTTGGCGAGTTCCTGGTTCGGCACGGTGTTGAAGGCGAACAGGTAGCGCCCGCACGCCCCGCCCTCGTAGTTGGTGGCGTAGAGCAGCGCGGTGCGGCTGCGCGCCAGGATCGGCGCCATGGCGTCGCGCGCGCTCGAGGTGATCGGGCCCAGCACCGCCACGACCTCGTCGCGGGCGACGAGCCGGGTCGCCTTCTCGACCGAGGTCTTGGGGTCGGTCTTGTTGTCCTCGAGCAGGAGCTCGACCGGCCGGCCGAGCACACCGCCCGCGGCGTTGATCTCGGCCGCCGCCAGCTCGAGGCCGAGCCGGGCCTGCTGGCCGAACAGCTCGAGCCCGCCCGAGAAGGGCAGGACCGCGCCGAACCGGACCGCCGCCGCCTGGGCCCGCGGCCGGCGCGGCCGCGCCAGGGCCAGGGAGCCGGCCGAGAGGCCGCCCGCCACGGCCCGCCTGCGGGTCGTTCGCATCGCTCTCCTCCTCGCGCGCGCCGCCGCACTGTCGCCGGGGATCGGCCGTTCCGCAACTGCTGCACTGCACGATCGGGGGCCATGGGCGCGCTTGCCGCGGCCGATGCCGCGTGCTTCGCTCCCCCCGTCGGGTCCGGCCGAGGGGGTCCGCGGCGGCCCGCCATGGAGGCGAGGATGAGCGACAGTCGGGATACGACGCCGGGGCTGGCGCGCCGCGGCCTGATGGGGCTCGGCGCCGCGATCGGGGCGGCCGGCGCCGCGGCCGGCGGGGTCCTGCTCGGACGGTCCGCCAAGGCGCAGACCTTCGACACCACCAAGAGCAAGCTCTACCAGGTCCTCAAGCGCGGCAAGCTGATCGTCGGCACCGGCTCCACCAACCCGCCCTGGCACTTCGAGGACGCCACGGGCAAGCTCCAGGGCATGGACATCGACATGGCCCGGCTGATCGCCAAGAGCCTGTTCGACGACCCGAACAAGGTCGAGTTCGTGATCCAGGGCTCGGACGCCCGCATCCCGAGCCTCGTCACCGACAAGGTCGACGTCGTCGTGCAGTGGATGACGGTGACCCCGGGCCGGGCCCAGCAGGTCGAGTTCACGATCCCCTACTACCGCGAGGGGGTGGGGCTCCTGCTCCTGGCGCAGGGCGGCAAGTACAAGAACTTCCAGGAGGCGCTCGCCGCCGGACCGAGCCTCAGGGTCGGTGCCATGCAGAACGTGTTCATCGAGGACTGGATCCACATGGCCCTGCCGCAGGCCAAGGTCGACCAGTTCGACGGCCCGGACACCACGCTGCAGGCGCTCAACGCCCGGCGGATCGACGCCTATCTGGCCGACCAGTCGGCGATCCGCTGGCTGATGCAGCAGAACCCCGGCCGCTATCTGGATGCCGGCTACGGCTGGATGCCCAACTCCTACGCCTCGGCGGTCAAGCCGGGCGACCCCATTTGGCTCAACTGGATCAACACGGTCTACAAGGAGGCGCTGATGGGGGTCGACTTCGACACCGTCAAGGCCTCCTACAAGAAGTGGTTCGGCATCGACCTGCCGACCCCGCTCGTGGGCTTCCCGCAGGAGTTCGCCTGAGGCCGGCGGGGCCCGGGGCGGCGTGCCCCGGGCCCCGGCCGCCGCTGCGGAGAGCCGCCCTTGCTCGCCTATCAGTTCGACTGGTCGGTCATCGCGCGCAGCTGGCCGAAGCTCCAGGACGCGCTCCTCCTGGGCCTCGGCCTCGCCGTCGTCTCGCTGCTCGCCGGCTCGCTCCTCGGCCTTCTCCTGGCCTATGGCCGCCAGTCCGGGCGGCGCTGGCTCGACTGGACGATCTGGGGCTATGTCGAGCTGATCCGCAACACGCCGCTCCTGCTCCTGATCGTGTTCGTCTATTTCGGCTTGCCCGAGATCTTCGCGCTAATGGACCTCTACCGGTTCGACATCCAGCCTCCGGACAAGATCCCGTCCTTCGCGATCACCCTCTCGCTCTACGCCGCCGCCTACATGTGCGAGGTGTTCCGCGCCGGGCTCGCCTCGATCCCCAAGCAGTACCTCGAGGCGGCCCGGGCGATCGGCCTCAGGCCCTGGCAGCGCCAGCTCTACGTGGTGCTGCCGGTGATGCTGCGGATCACGCTGCCCGCGATCTCCAACAACCTGATCTCGCTGTTCAAGGACACCTCGCTCGCGACTGCGATCGCGGTGCCCGAGCTGACCTTCACGGCCCGGCAGATCAACGCCAACACCTTCCGCGTGATGGAGGCCTGGCTCACCGCCTCGGCGCTCTATTTGGCCGTGTCCTACGCGCTCGCACTCGCGCTGCGCCTGGTCGAGCGGCGCTACGCGGTGATCCGCTGATGGAGCGGAGCTTCTGGAGCGAGCTCTGGGTGGCGCGCGGCGCGATCCTGAACGGCGCCCTGGTCACGGCCGAGGTCTCGCTCTGGACGATCGTCATGGGCACCGTGCTCGGCGCGCTCTTGGGCCTCGTGCTCGCCTATGGCTGGCGGCCGGCGCGGCTGCTCGCCCGGCTCTATGTCGACGTGTGGCGCGGGATCCCGGTGCTGGTGCTGATCCTGTTCCTCTACTACGGGCTGGCGCTCTTCAAGATCAACATCCCGGCCAAGTGGGCGGGCGTCCTGGCGCTCGGCTCGTTCTGCGCCGCGCACGTGGGCGAGACCATCCGCGGCGCCATCCAGTCGATCCCGGCGGGCCAGAGCGAGGCCGCCAAGGCGATCGGCCTGACCTTCGCGCAGCGGCTCCTCTGGGTGATCCTGCCCCAGGCGGTCCGCCGGGCGGTCCCGCCCTGGATCAACACCGCCGCCGAGATGGTCAAGGCGACCACGCTGCTCTCGATCATCGGCGTGATCGAGCTCCTGCTCGCCACGCAGCAGACGATCGCGCGCAACTACCTGATCCTGCAGTTCTACCTGTTCGCGACGGTGATCTACTTCTCGATCAACTTCGCGATCTCGCAGGCCGGCGCGGCGCTCGAGCGCCGCTTCGCGCATCTGCGCTACTGAGGCGGGGGAGGGCGGTGGCGCGTCCGGTGCAGGCCCCGAACGGCCCGATCCTGCGGGCCCGGGACGTGCACAAGCGGTTCGGCGAGGTCGAGGTGCTCAAGGGCATCGACCTCGAGATGGCGCCGGGCGAGGTCGTGGCGCTGATCGGCAGCTCGGGCTCCGGCAAGACCACCTTCCTGCGCTGCGTCAACCTGCTCGAGGAGTTCGAGCAGGGCGAGATCGAGGTCGACGGCGAGCCGATCGGCTACCGCCGCGAGGGCGAGCGCCGGCGGCGGCTGAAGGAGAGCGCGATCGCCGCGCAGCGCGCGCGGATCGGCATGGTCTTCCAGCAGTTCAACCTGTTCCCGCACATGACCGCCGAGCAGAACGTCATGCTCGGGCTGGTCAAGGTGCTGCGCCGGCCGCGCGCCGAGGCGCGCGCGATCGCCCGGGGCTGGCTCGAGCGGGTGGGCCTCGCCGACCGCCGCGACCACTACCCCTACCAGCTCTCCGGCGGCCAGCAGCAGCGGGTGGCGATCGCCCGGGCGGTCGCGATGGAGCCGAAGCTCGTGCTCCTGGACGAGGTCACGTCAGCGCTCGACCCCGAGCTCGTGGCCGAGGTGCTGGCCACGATCAAGGACCTCGCGGCCTCGGGCATGACCATGCTCGTGGTGAGCCACGAGCTCCTGTTCGTGCGCGAGGTGGCCGACCGGGTGGTGTTCATGGACCGCGGCCGGATCGCCGAGACGGGCACGCCCGAGCGGCTCTTCCGCAACCCGTCGAGCGAGCGGCTGAAGAGCTTCCTCGGCCGTTTCCACGGCGTCTTCGGCTGAGCGGCGGGAGACCGCCGGGTGGTGCCCCCCGGCGGCTCAGATCTCGTCGCGCTCGGCCCGCTTGCGCAGGAGCTTGCGGTAGCGGCGGATCGCCTCGGCGCGCTCGCGCGCCCGGCGCTCGGACGGCTTCTCGTAGTGCCGCCGCATGCGCATCTCGCGATAGAGGCCCTCGCGCTGCATCTTCTTCTTGAGCGCGCGGAGCGCCTGGTCGACATTGTTGTCGCGAACCTGGACCTCGATCAGGGTGCACCCTCCTCGCCGCTGGCCCCGTGCACGGGACGACGAAACCCCCGCGCTCCCCGGGGAGCGCGTCCGGGGCTTTTAGCACCGCTCGCGCCGGCCGCCAAGCGGCGGCCCGCCGCAGCGCCTAGGCGGCGGCCGCCGTCAGGGATACATCGCCCGCCATGACGCTGCGCAAGATCGCCCGCATGGGCCACCCCGTCCTGCTCGCCCGCGCCCGGCCGGTCGAGGATCCGGGCGACCCGCGGGTGCGGGCGCTCGCCGCCGACATGGTGGCGACGATGCGGGATGCCGGCGGGATCGGGCTCGCGGCACCGCAGGTCCACGAGAGCCTGAGGGTGATCGTGGCCCTGCCGATCGTCGAGCGCGGCGAGCCGCGCACCGTGCCGCCGCTGGTGCTCGTCAACCCCGAGCTCGAGCCGCTCGACGACGGCCGCGAGGAGGGCCTCGAGGGCTGCCTGTCGATCCCCGGCATCCGCGGCCTCGTGCCGCGCGCGCGGCGGGTCGGCTGGCGGGCGCTCGACCTCGACGGCAGGCCGCTCGCCGGCGAGGCGAGCGGGCTGTTCGCGCGCATCCTGCAGCACGAGGTCGACCATCTGGACGGGATCCTGTTCCCCATGCGCATGACCGATCTTTCGACGCTCGCCTTCGAGAGCGAGCTCGGCCGCAAGCCCGAGGACGAGACGGGAGGAGGGACGTGACCAGCGAGGCCTTGCGCGAGCGCCAGGAGACGCGCGACCGGATCCTCGAGGCGGCCCTCCAGCATGCCGCCTTCGAGGGCTGGTGCCAGCGCACCCTCCTGGCCGCCGCCGACGATGCCGGCGTCGACCGGGCGACCGCCCGCCGGCTGTTCCCGCAGGGTGGCGACAGCCTCCTCGCCTGGCTCGACGACTGGGCCGACCGCCGCATGCTCGAGGCCTGCCCGGCCGACGAGCTGCAGCGGCTCTCGATCCGCCGGCGCATCGCCCGGCTGGTGCGGGCCCGGCTCGAGCCGCTCGCCGGGCATCGCGAGGCGCTGCGCCGGGCGCTCGCGGCGCGCGGCCTGCCGGGCAATCTCGGTTCCGGGGCGCGCGGCTTCTGGACCACCCTCGACCGGATCTGGCGGGCGGTCGGCCTGCCGCCCGAGAGCGACGCCGGGATCGACTGGTACACCCGCCGGCTGACGCTCGCCGGGGTGCTGTCGTCGACCACGCTGTTCTGGCTCGACGACGCCTCGGAGGGCTCGAGTGCGAGCTGGGCGTTCCTCGAGCGGCGGATCGAGGACGCGCTCCGCGTCGGCCGCGCCGGCGGCCAGCTGGTCGAGCTCCTGGCGCGGGTGCCCGGCCTCGGCGGCCTGCGCCGGCCGGCCCGCGCCTGAGCCGCGCCGGCCCGCCCCGGCCCGGCCGGCGCCGGGTCCGCTCGGGCGGAGCGGTTCAGTAGGGCAGGAGGATGTCCAGCACCTGGGCGCCGTAGCGCGGCTGCTGGACGTCGGTGATCTGGCCCCGCCCGCCATAGGCGATCCGGAGCTCGGCGATCTTGTCGTGGGCGATGGTGTTGCGCGGCGTGATGTCCTCGGGCCGCACCACGCCAGCCACGACCACCTCACGGATCTCGAAGTTGACCCGGATCTCCTGCCGGCCCTCGACCACGAGGTTGCCGTTCGGCAGCACCTGGGTGATCACCGCCGCGACGTTCAGGCGGACCGTCTCCTCGCGGTCGACCCCGCCCTGGCCGCGGCTGCTCATGGTGCTCTCGGTGTCGACCAGGGAGGACGGGTCGACCGGCGAGGGCAGGACCTTCACGAGCTTGTTCTCCAGACCGAACAGGTCGGTGAGCCCGAAATTGTCGGCGTTGCGGCGCGAGCGCGAAGTCTCGTTGCTGAGCTCGGCCTTGTCGTTCATCACGACGTTGACGGTCAGGACGTCGCCGACCCGCCGCGCCCGCTGGTCGCGGAAGAAGCCGCGCGCGCCCGACCGCCAGAGCGAGTTGGCGCCGGCCGCGATCTGCGGCTCGGGCTCGGGCATCGGCAGGGTCACGGGCTTCCAGCCCGGCCGCTCGACCGGGTTCGAGGGCCGCTCGAGGGGCGGCGGCCGACCGACCTCGGCCAGCCGCTCGGCCACCGTGCAGCCGCCCAGGGCCAGCAGGAGGAGGGCCGCGAGCGGGGCGCGCCGGCGGCTCATCGGCCGGCCTCCGGGGCGCCGACCAGGAGCCGCTTGCGGCCGATCACGAGGCCCGCCACCGGCCGCTCGCTGTCGAGGTTGGCGGCCCGCACCCGCTCGCCCTCGGCACCGTCCTCGAGGGCCCGCCCCTGGGCGCTGATCTCGATCGCGCCGCGCCGGAACAGGAGCGTCACGACCTCGCCCTTGCGCACCAGCCGCGGGCTGCGCAGGTCGGCCTGGCGGAGCGGCCGGCCGGGCGCCAGCCGGCGCTCGGCCTCGCGCCCGACGATCTCCTCGGCCGCCAGGAGCACGTCCGGGCGGAGCGTGCGCTCGGCCACCCAGACCGCGCCCAGGAGGCCCGGCTCGATGGTCTGGCCGTCGCGCACCGGCTGGACGAGCGCCGGGACCTCGACCTGCGGGCGGGCCTCGCCCGCCAGAGGCACGACGCCGGTGACCGTGCCCTCGACCCGCACCACGAGCGTGGCGGTGAAGCGCTGGCGCGGCTCGTCCAGGCTCAGCTCGTCGATCGCCAGGGTCACCGGTCGGTCGGAGGGGTTGGCGAGCGGCAGGCGCGGCTCGGTGATCGCGAGCTCGAGCCTCCGGCCGGCCGGCTGGGCCGGCAGCGCCGCCTCGAGCAGGCCGCGCAGCAGGCCGGCCGTGAGCGGCTCACGCGGCGCCAGGGCGGCCCACTCAGCCGCGGCCGACGCGGCCACGACGGCTGCCGGCAGGAGGGCCAGCGCCGGCAGGAGGGCCAGCGCCAGGGCGAGCGAACGGGCTCTCGTGCGCACGGCTCCTCTCAGCGCAGCTGGGTCACGGTGCCCATCATCTCGTCCGATGCCTGGATCACCTTGGAGTTCATGTCGTAGGCGCGCTGGGCGGCGATCAGCTGGGTGATCTCCTGCACCGCGTTGACGTTCGAGCTCTCGAGATGGCCCTGCAGCACGGTGCCGAGCCCGTCGCTGCCGGGGGCACCGGTGGTGGCCGGGCCGGAGGCCTCGGTCTCGAGCAAGAGGTTCGAGCCGATCGCCTCGAGCCCGGCCGGGTTGATGAAGGTGGCGAGCTCGAGCTGGCCGAGCGCGACCATGCCCACTTGGCCGCGCAGCTTGGCGGTGACCTGCCCGTCGGCGGCGATCGCGACGTCGACCGCGTCCGCCGGCACGGTGATGCCCGGGCTCACCGGGTAGCCGTCGGGGGTGACGATCACGCCCTGCGGGCTCAGCTGGAAGTTGCCGGAGCGGGTGTAGGCCGGCTCGCCCTCGGGCGTCTCGACGATGAAGAAGCCGTCGCCCTGGATGGCCACGTCGAAGCGGTTCTCGGTGTTCACGAGACTGCCCTGGTCGTGGATCCGGTAGACCGCGGCGGTCTTGACGCCGAGCCCGAGCTGCACGCCGGCCGGCACCACGGTGCCGGTGTCGGAGGTGGCCGAGCCGGTGCGCCGCTCGCTCTGGTAGAGGAGGTCCTGGAACTCCGGCCGGCGACGCTTGAAGCCGGTGGTGGTCATGTTGGCGATGTTGTTGGAGATGACCTCGACGTTGAGCTGCTGGGCCATCATCCCGGTGGCGGCGACACTGAGCGAGCGCATCGGCTCCTCGGGGCTGGGGGTTGGGTTCGTCCGTGGGCGGCTCAGGCGGCGAGCTCGGCCAGCCGCTCGACCGCGCGGCGGGCGAGCTCGTGGTGCGTCTCGAGCATCTTCTGCGTGCCCTCGAAGGCGCGCGTCACCTCGATCAGCCGGGTGAGCTCCAGGACCGCGTTGACGTTCGAGCCCTCGAGGGCGCCCTGCACGATCGCGCCCGGCGAGCCCGGGATCGGCGGCTGATCGCTCGACCAGAGGCCGCCGCCCTCGGGCCGCAGCCGGTGCGGGTCGGCGAAGCGGACGAGGCGGATCCGGGCGATCGGGCCGCCCCGGCCGGCGACCGTGCCGTCGGCGGCGATCGCCGGCGCCGGCTCGCCCGGCGGCAGGACGATCGGGGCCCCGCCCTCGTCGAGCAGGGCGTGGCCTGCGACCGTGACGAGCTCGCCCCGGGCGTTGCGCTCGAGCCGGCCGGCGCGGGTGTAGCGCTCGCCCTCGGGCGTCGCGACGGTGAGGAAGCCCGGCCCCTGGACGGCGAGGTCGAGCGGCCCGCCGGTCGGCTGGAGCGGGCCGTCGCTCGGGTCGTGCACGGTCGCCACGTCCTGGACGAAGGCCAGCCGGCCGGGCTCCCCGGCCCGCTCGAGCACGGTCTCGAACAGCATCGCCTCGGCCTTGAAGGCGGTGGTGTTGGCGTTGGCGAGATTGTTGGCGACCACCCCCATCGCCCGTTGCAGGGCGATCTGGCGGCTCAGCGCGACGTAGGATGTGGTGTCCATGGCAGGCTCCGACCCCGCCGCGGCGGAGCACACGGCGTGCCAGGGCGGGTCGGTCGGCGCGTCACCGGGTGTGGCCGCGGGTCCGTGCCCGCCCCCCGGCAACCCTTGCCGGGCAGGACCTGCCGGTCGGCGCGGCGGCGCACGGCTGCCGGAAACCGAACGTTAACTGTTGGGCGTCTAGGAGGAGGGCCGGTGGGCGACGGGACGCCCGGATGCGAGGGATGCGGCGATGGCGGGCGCGGGCAAGGGCGCGGAGGTGCCGGAGAAGGAGGCTGCCAAGGGCGGCAAGGGCAAGCTGCTGATCATCGTGGCGGCGGCGCTCGTGCTCGCCGGGGGTGGCGGCGCCGCCGCCTGGTTCCTGGGCCTGTTCGGCGGCCACGGCGAGGCCGCGGCGGCGGCGCACGCCCCGGCGCAGGCCGCGGGCCACGATCCCCACGCCGCCGAGCCGGAGCCGCCGCCGATCGCCTTCGTCGACCTGCCGGACCTCCTCGTGAACCTCAAGTCGACCGGCAAGCGGCCCCGCTTCCTCAAGCTCAAGGTCGCCCTCGAGGCCAAGGATCCGCGCACCGCCGAGCAGGTCAAGCGGCTGACGCCACGGATCATGGACGGCTTCCAGCTCTATCTGCGGGCGCTCGACGCCGACGAGATCCAGGGATCGAACGGCATGCTGACGCTCAAGGAGGAGCTGTTGGCACGGATCAACCAGGCGATCGCGCCGAGCCGGATCAACGACGTCCTCTTCAAGGAGATCCTGGTCCAGTAGGCGGGTCGGTGGCGGGAAGGAGCGGGCCGGGCCATGGCCGGGAACGCGGGCGAGAGCGAGGCCGAGGCGGATCTGGCCCTGGATTGGGGCGACGCGGCGCGGCCGGCCGCCGGGGCCGCCGGCGCCGACCCGGAGCCGCTCGTGGGCCCGGCCGAGCTCGACCAGCTGCTCGGGGCCCAGGGCGGGCGGCACCGGCCGGGCATCCTGAGCGTGGTCGAGAGCGGCGGGGTCACCTACGAGCGCCTGCCGATGCTCGAGGTGGTGTTCGACCGGCTGCAGCGGCTGTTGACCTCGAGCCTGCGCGGCCTGACCTCGGCCAACCCCGAGGTCCGCCTCGAGGAGATCACCGCGCAGCGGCTCGGGGACTATCTGGCCGCGCTGCCGCGACCGGCGACGATCGCCGTGTTCCGCGCCGTCGAGTGGGACAATCTGGGGCTCCTCGCGGTCGACGGCGAGCTCCTGTACGGGATCGTCGACCTGCTCCTCGGTGGCCGCCGGGGTGGTCGCCCGGTCCGGGTCGAGGGCCGCGCCTGCACCAGCATCGAGGCGGCGCTCCTGGAGCGTCTGGTCCGCCTCGTGCTCGCCGATCTGGCCCAGGCCTTCGCGCCGATCGCCCCGGTCCAGCTCCGGCTCGAGCGGATCGAGACCGACCCGCGCTTCGCGGCCGTGACCCGCCCGGGCAACGCCTGCGTGGTGGTCCGGCTCCAGGTCGCGCTCGACGAGCGCGGCGGGACGCTCGCGTTCCTGCTGCCCTACGCCACGCTCGAGCCGGTCCGCGAGATCCTGCTGCAGATGTTCATGGGCGAGCGGCTCGGCCGCGACACCATCTGGGAGCAGCATCTGGCGCGCGAGATCGGCTTCGCCGAGCTCGAGCTCGAGGCCGTGCTCGACGAGCGGTTCGTGCCCCTCGAGCGGATCCTGGGGCTTCGGGTCGGCAGCGTGCTGCCCCTCGGGGCGCGGCCGGACGCACCGGTCGTGCTGCGCTGCGGCGGGGTGCCGATGCTCCGGGGCCGGCTCGGCCGGGTCGGCGACCGCGTCTCCGTGCGGATCGAGGAGCGGCTCGGCCGCGAGGGGGGCGACTGACATGGCGGGCATGGCGATCGACCTGCTCATGATCCTGCTCCTGGGCGCCACCGCCTTCTGGTGCGTGCGGGTGCATCGCCGGCTGGTCGCGCTGCGTGCCGGCCAGGGCGAGATCTCCGCCTTCGTCGAGGCGCTCGCGGCCGCCACGGCGCGCGCCGAGCAGGCGGTGCGCGATCTGAGGGCCGCGGCGACCGAGACCGTCGCCGCCCAGGACGTCCAGGAGTCGGCGCTCAGGGCGCGTCGGGACGAACTCGCGCGGATGCTGGACGGGGCCCAGCGCATGAGCCGAAGGCTCGAGGACGCGCTCGGCCAGGGGGCGCGCCTCGTGGCCGAGCTCAAGACCCGGCAGGACGTCCAGGCGGCCCGCGCGGTCCTGCCGGAGCCCGCGGCCGACGCCGCCGGCCCGTCCGCCGAGCCGCCGGTGCCGGGCGCGCGGCCGGGCAGCGGCGAGGGCCGACCGCGCCGGCGGGTGGCGGAGGACCTGCTCGAGGCCCTCCAGAAGCTCCGATGAAGGCCCGGGCGCACGGCCGTCCCGACCGCCGGTCGACGGCGACGGTCCTGACCGGCGCGGCGCGCGGGCCGAGCCCGCTCCTCCTGACCGCGGCACTCGCGCTGATCCTCGCGCTCGTCCGGGCGGCGGGGCTGGTCGGCGGGTTGCTCGACCGGCCGCCGGCGGCGGGCGCGGCAGGGGACGGCCGGCCGGCCGTGGCGGCCGGGCCGAACCGGTCGTCGGAGCCGCCGGGCGAGCCCGCCCCGGCCGTGGCCGGCGCGTCCGAGGTGTCGTCCGAGGCACTGCTCGCGGTCCCCGCGGTCGAGCCGGCGGCAGGCCCGCCCGTGGAGCCGCGGCTGGGGTCGCCCGGCGATCCGCTCGCCGACGTCGCGGCCGAGCTCGCGCGGCGCGCGGCCGAGCTCGAGGGGCGCGAGCGCGAGCTGGCACTGCGCGAGGCGGCGGCCGCCGCGGTCGAGACACGGCTCGGCGAGCAGCTCGCCCGCCTCGAGGGCCTCAGGAAGGAGCTCGAGGCCCTCGCCCGCAGGATCGCCGGCCAGGACGAGGCCGAGATCGCCCAGCTCGTGAAGACCTACGAGGCGATGAAGGCGCGGAGCGCGGCGCAGGTGTTCGACCAGCTGGCCCTGGACCTCCTGCTGCCGATCGTCCGCCGCATGCGCGAGGCCAAGCTCGCGGCGATCCTGGCGGCGATGGAGCCGGCCCGCGCCAAGCAGGTGACGGCCGCGCTCGCCCAGCAGACGCCGCTGCCGCGGCTCCCGTGACGCGGCCACGGCGAGGCGGCCCGACGCCGGGCCCCGGCGGCGCTGCGGCCCGGGTCGCCGCCCGGCCCCGGCCTGCCCCCGGCGCCGGCTCGGGCCGGGTTCCGAGGGGCTGTGCCCTCGTCGTCGGGGCCCCCGGTGACGCGTGGGCAGGCCACGGCGACCGGCGCTCGGGCGAGCCACAGCCGTCGGGCGCCGGCGAGCGTTCATTGTGCGGCGCCGGCAAGCCGCAGCACCCCGGCCCCGGCAGCGAACGGCGACGGCGGCTCGGGAGGTCTCGCTGGGGCCGCGCGCGGGCCGGCGGGCGGCGGGCTGCCGACGCGGGGACGTCGCCGGACGGACGAACCGGAGCCCGCGTCCGGCGAGTGGTCGGACGGGTCCGGCCCGGCGCCCGGCCCCGGCTCGGACCGGGAGTCGGAGGGGCGGCGCCCTCGTCGCCGGGGGCCCGGGGCGCGCGTGGCCGGCCACGGCGACGGGTGATCGGGCGCGCCGCAGCAGGCGGGTGCCGGCGAGCGTCTCCTGGGTGGCGTCGGCGAGGCGCAGCGCGGCCGACCCGCCATTCACGGCGACCCCACTGCGGCTCCGGCGGGGATCGGCCGACCTCGGGCTCGCCGGGGCCGCTCTCGGGCCGGGGGGCGGCGGGAGGGATTTCGGACGCGGAGACGTCACCGGATGAACGAAGCGATGCCCGCGGCCGGCGAGCGGTCGGACGGGTTCGGCCCGGCAACCGGCGGCCCCCGGCTCCGGCCCGGAGCGTCAGGGGCGGCACGCTCGGGGTTGGTGGGTCCGGCGGCGCGTGGTCCGGCCGCGGCGGCGGATGTCGCTCGGGCGAGCCGCAGAGGGTGGGTGCCGGCCAGCATCCATTGTGCGGCGTCGGGGAGGCGCAGCGCTGCCGTCCCGCCGATCACGGCGACCCCACCGCGGCTCCGGCGGGGACGGCCGACCGCGGGCTCGCCGGGGCCGCTCTCGGGCCGGGGGCGGGAGGGGTTTCGGACGTGGGGATGTCGCCGGACGGACGAATCGGTGCCCGCGGCCGGCGAGGGGTGCGAGGGCGCCGACCGACGACCGGGCGCGTCCGGGACTCCGGGTCCGAGGTGCGGGCGGCGGTCCCGTGGCTGGAGGAGCCGGCGGCGCGTGGTGGTGCCGCGGCGGCGACCGGTGCTTTGACGGGCGGCACGAGGCGCGGGACGGCGGACGAACCGCGGGCCGCGTCGGCGAGGCGCAGCGCTTGCGACCCACCGACCACGGTTCCGGGGAGGGGATCGGCCGACCGGGGGCTCGCCGGGGCTGCGCGCGGGCCGGGGGCGGCGGGCGTTCAGGCGAGCCGCACGAGGCGGCCGGTCGCGAGCGACTCGTAGGCGGCGTCGGCCAGGCGGAGCGCGGCGCGGCCGTCGGCGAAGCTCACCGGCACCGGCTTCCGGTCGAGCACCGCCGTGACGAAGGCGTCGAGCTCGGCCGCATAGGCCTCGCGATAGCGCTCGATGAAGAAGTGCAGCACCGGATCGCGCGCCGCGGTGCGCTCGGCGGTCCAGGCCTCGACCGTGGTCGGGTGGCGGTTCAGCGCCTGGAGCATGCCACGCTCGCCC
Source organism: uncultured Geminicoccaceae bacterium (assembly GCA_964504655.1). GTDB lineage: Bacteria > Pseudomonadota > Alphaproteobacteria > Geminicoccales > Geminicoccaceae > JANXAZ01. The sequence goes on along the minus strand of CAZDFD010000021.1, from coordinate 4,119 downwards.
ACGACCTCGACGCGCTGGTCGTAGCCGTACACCGCCCGGCGGTAGTTGGTGATCACCGCCTGCTTGCCGGTGGCGGTGGTGAGCACCACGACCGCCGTGTCGTGCTCGCCGAGCCGCCGGACCCGCTCGTCGATCAGCGCGGCCGCGGTCGCGAACACCGCGACCGGCTCCTCGGGCAACAGGAAGCGGGCGAGATCGAGGTCGTGGATGGTCATGTCCCGCAACAGCCCGCCCGCCACCTTCATGTAGTCGTCGCTCGGGATGTCCGGGTCGCGCGAGGTGATCAAGACCTGGCGCGGCTCGCCGATCTCGCCCGCGCGCAGCCGCCGGGCGAGGCTCGCGAAGGAGGGGTCGAAGCGGCGGTTGAAGCCGATCTGGATCGGCACGCCGAGCCCGCCGATCTCCCGCCAACAGGCGTCGACCCGGGCGATGTCGAGGTCGATCGGCTTCTCGCACAGGACCGCCTTGCCGGCCCGGGCGCTGCGCGTGATCAACTCGACGTGGGTGTCGGTCGAGGAGGCGATCAGCACGGCGCCGACCGCGGGATCGGCGAGCGCCTCCTCGACCGAGGCGGCGACCCGGCCGCCCTGCGCCGCCACCACCGCCTCGGCCGCCGGCCGATGTACGTCGAAGGCCCGGACGAGCCGGGCGCGCGGATGCGCCGCCACGTACTCGGCGTGCATCCGGCCGATCCGCCCGCAGCCGAACAGCGCGAACCCGAGCATCGTCCCCCCCCGACCCCGCCGAGCGGGCCCGAGTTGAAGCCGACCGCCGGGCGGCTGTCAAAGCCGCCGGGCGCGCCCCTTGCCGGTCGGCGGCGGGCCTGTATGGTCCGGGTCGCGGCAGCGGGAGGGAGGCCATGCGGACGGTCCGGCTGACCATGGCGCAGGCGCTCGTGCGCTGGCTGATCGCGCAGCGCACCCGGATCGACGGGCGCGAGCTGCCGCTCTTCCCGGGCGTGTTCGCGATCTTCGGCCACGGCAACGTGACCTGCCTCTCCGAGGCGCTCGAGGCGGTCCGGGACGAGCTGCCGACCTGGCGCGGGCAGAACGAGCAGGCCATGGCGCTCGCCGCGATCGGCTTCGCCAAGGCCGTGCGCCGGCGGCGGATCATGGTCGCCACCTCCTCGATCGGCCCGGGCGCCACCAACATGGTCACCGCGGCCGCGGTCGCCCATTCCAACCGCCTGCCGGTGTTGCTGCTCGCGGGCGACTACTTCGCCTCGCGCGCGCCCGACCCGGTCCTCCAGCAGGTCGAGCAGTTCGGCGACCCGACCCTGAGCGTCAACGACGCCTTCAAGCCGGTGGTGCGCTACTGGGACCGGATCACCCGGCCCGAGCAGATCCTGGGCTCGCTGCCGCAGGCGCTCGCCACCATGCTCGACCCGGCGAGCTGCGGCCCGGCGTTCCTCGGGCTCTGCCAGGACGCGCAGGGCGAGGCGCTCGACTGTCCGGTCTCGTTCCTCGAGCCCGTGGTCCACGAGCCGCAGCGGCCGCGCCCGGACCGGCGCCGGCTCGAGGACGCCGTGGCACTCCTGCGCGCCGCGAGGCGGCCGCTCGTGATCGCCGGCGGGGGGGTGCGCTACAGCGAGGCCGAGGCGGCGCTCGCGGGCCTCGCCGAGCGGTGCTGCCTGCCGGTCGCCGAGACCATCGCCGGACGCACCGTGCTGCTGCACGAGCATCCCTGCAACATGGGCCCGATCGGGATCCTGGGCTCGGCCTCGGCCAACGCCATGGCCGCCGAGGCCGACCTCGTGGTGGCGGTCGGCACGCGGCTGCAGGACTTCACCACCGGCTCCTGGACCCTGTTCGGGCCCGAGGCGCGGATCCTCGCGATCAACGCCGCCCGCTTCGACGCCACCAAGCACCGCGCGGTGCCGCTCGTGGGCGACGCCCGCGCCTGCCTCGAGGAGCTCGACGCGGCGCTCGGCGACTGGCGGGCGCCGTCGGAGTGGCTCGCCGCCGGCCGGGCCCGCGTCGCCGAGTGGAACGCCTTCATCGACCGGCGCACCGGCCCGACCAACGCCGAAGTACCGAGCTACGCCCAGGTGGTGGGTGCGATCAACCGCCTGGCGGGCCCGCGCGACCTGGCGCTCACCGCGGCCGGCGGCCTGCCGGGCGAGCTGTGCATGGCCTGGCGCGGCCGGGCGCCCTCGACCTTCGACTGCGAGTTCGGCTTCTCCTGCATGGGCTACGAGATCGCGGGCGGCCTCGGCGCCCGGATGGCCGACCCGTCGCGCGACGTGATCGTCATGGTCGGCGACGGCAGCTACCTCATGATGAACTCCGACATCTACTCGAGCGTGCTGACCGGCCACAAGCTGATCGTCGTGGTCTGCGACAATGGCGGCTTCGCGGTGATCGACCGGCTGCAGCGCGCCAAGGGGATCCCCTCGTTCAACAACCAGCTCGAGGACTGCCGCCGCCAGGGCGAGCTCGTGCGCGTCGATTTCGCCAGGCATGCCGAGGCCATGGGGGCGATCGGGATCCGCGCGCGCGGGCTGGGCGAGCTCGAGGACGCCTTCCGCCGCGCCAAGGCGGCCGACCGGACCACGGTGATCCATGTCGAGGTGCAGGCCCGCGACTGGACCGAGGGCAACGGCGCCTGGTGGGAGTGCGGCACCCCCGAGGTGAGCCCGCGCGCCGAGGTGCAGGAGGCCCTGGCCCAGCATCGGGCCGGCAAGCGCCGCCAGCGGGTCGGGGTCTGAGCCGTGGCCGGCCGGGGCGGGGCGAGCGTGCGGCTCGGCATCAACCCGATCGGCTGGTCGAACGACGACCTGCCCGAGCTCGGCGGCGACATCCCGCTCGAGCGCTGCCTCGCGGAGACCGCCCGGGCCGGCTACTCGGGCATCGAGAAGGGCGGCAAGTTCCCGGACGATGCGAAGCGGCTGCGGCCCCTGCTCGACGCGCACGGCCTGGTCCTGGTCTCGGGCTGGTTCTCGGGCGGGCTGCTCGAGCTCACGCTCGAGGAGGAGAAGCGGCGGATCGCGCCGCACCTCGCGCTCCTGCAGGCGATGGGCTGCCCGGTGCTGGTCTACGCCGAGACGACGCGGACCGTGCAGAACCGCCTGGGCACACCGGTCGCCGACCGGCCGGTGCTCGCGCCCGACGAGCTGCGCCGCTACGGCGAGAAGCTCACCCGCCTCGCCGACTGGCTCGCGGCCGAACACTGCCCCATGGCCTACCACCACCACATGGGCACGGTCGTCGAGAGCCCGGCCGAGATCGACCTGCTCCTGGCGAGCACGGACGTGAGCGTCGGGCTCCTGTTCGACACCGGGCACCTGACCTTCGCCGGCGGCGAGGTGGCCGCGACCTTCCGCCGCCACGCCCGGCGGATCGTCCACGTGCACGCCAAGAACGTGCGGCCGGCCGTGCTCGAGCGGCTGCGCGCCGAGCGCTGGAGCTTCCTCAAGGGCGTGCTCGAGGGGGTGTTCACCGTCCCGGGCGATCCCGAGGGCTGCGTCGACTTCGATGCGCTCGGCCGGCTCCTGGCCGAAGCCGACTACCGCGGCTGGGTCGTGGTCGAGGCCGAGCAGGATCCGCAGAAGGCCGAGCCCCTGCGCTACGCGACCATGGGTTTCGAGGCGATCCGCGCCGCCTGCGCCGCGGCCGGGGTCGCCGTGGAGCGCTAGCCCCCGGCGTTCCGGCCGCTCAGCAGGGCACCCAGCGGCAGATGTAGTCGCCGCCGATCTGCTCGCAGCACTTCTTCATGCCGGCGTGCGGCCCGCTGGTCTTGCACGGGCCGCAGCTCAGGGTGAGCGTGTAACTGCGGATCTGCACGAGCCCGTCGTCCTCGGCCGCGCGCGCCGTCGCCTCGGCGGGCTCGCCCCAGCCGATCAGGTGCGGCTTCCCCTGGTCGTCGATCAGCAGGAGCGAGCGGATGCCGCGCTTGGCCACGACGTCGCGGAGGTCCTTGGCGAGCGTGTCGAGTGCGGGATCGTCGAGCATCGCCATGACGGTCTCTCCCTGGCCCCTGGTCAGCACGGCACCCACTGGCAGCGATAGTCGCCGCCGACCTGCTCGCAGCACTGGCGGTAGCCGGCGCGGCGACCGCTCGTGCGGCACTCGTCGCAGGTGGCGATGCGCTGCACGGCGGCCGGCCGGGCATCCGCCGCCC
>CAZDFD010000020.1:36923-53122 GCA_964504655.1 uncultured Geminicoccaceae bacterium | reverse complement strand
TCCTTGAGGTCCATGGCGGCCGCGAAGCGGGCCCGCTGCTCGACCGGGTCGGTGAGCTCGCCGAAGGCGTTGGCGAGCTCGACCCCGCAGGCGTAGAGCTCGAACCGCTCGGCCGTCCTCGGATCCAGGGGGCTCGGCCGGGCGAGGGCGGCTTCCGGGATCGGGTAGGCGTCCAGGATCGTCGCCCGGCCGCGGCCCAGCTCGGGTTCGATCCGCGCTGTCAAGACCCGGGCGAACAGGTCCGACCAACTGTCGTCCTCGGCCACCCTGAGGCCGGCCGCGGCCACCTGGCGTGCCAGATGCTCCCGGTCGGTCGAGCCGTCGGGTGCGATTGTCGCCAGAAGATCGATGTGCGCGAACCGGGCGAAGGCTTCCGCCACGCCGAGCCGCTCGGGCGCGGCGAACGGGTCGACCTCGACCCCGCGGAAGCGCAGTCGCCGCGTACCGGCTGCCTCGGCGACGATCGCCAAGAGCTCGGCGCAATCGCGCATCAAGACCGTGTAGGGCTCCTCCACCCGGTACCATTCGACCATCGTGAACTCGGGATGGTGCAGGGGCCCGGCCTCGCGGCCGCGGAACACGTGGCCGATCGAGACGATCCGCCGCTCGCCCGCGGCCAGGAGCTTCTTGCAGGCGAACTCGGGCGAGGTGTGCAGCCAGAGCTCGCGCAGCGGCCGGCCGGCCGGATCCTCGAGGGTGGTCTTGAAGGCGTGCAGGTGCGGCTCGTTGCCGGGCGAGGCCTGCAGGCAGCAGGGATCGACCTCGAGGAAGCCGCGCTCGGCGAAGAAGCCGCGCAGCGCCGCCACCATCCGGGCGCGCGCCAGGAGGAACGGGCGACGGTCGGCGTGCCGGTCGGGCGCCCACCAGGGGCGCGGCGGGCTCATCGGCCGCGCCCCGGGCGGCTCTGGACCGGGCTGCCCGCAGCCGCTATGAGCCGCGCCCGGAATGCCTGGGCGCGGCGGCCGGCGCCTGACGCGGCACGAAGGAGTGTCATGCCCAAGGTCATCGCGAGCTCGCTCAGGAAAGGCAACGCCGTCGACATCGACGGCAAGCTCTACGTCGTCTTGACCGCCCAGAACATCCATCCGGGCAAGGGCACGCCCGTCACCCAGCTCGAGCTCCGGCGGATCACCGACGGGGTCAAGATCTCCGAACGCTACCGCACCACCGAGATGGTCGAGCGGGCGTTCCTCGAGGAGCACGAGTACACCTTCCTCTACGAGGACGGCGAGGGCTGCCACTTCCTCAATCCCGAGAGCTACGAGCAGCTCACCGTGCCGCGGGAGGTGATCGGCGGGCAGGCGGTCTATCTGAGCGACGGCATGACCGTCTCGATCACGAGCCACGACGGCGTGCCGCTCTCGGTCGCCCTGCCGCCGCGGGTGACCCTCGAGGTGGTCGAGACCGAGCCCGTGACCAAGGGCCAGACCGCGGCCTCCTCCTACAAGCCGGCCAAGCTCTCGAACGGGGTCATGACCTCGGTGCCGCCGCACATCCAGGCGGGCACCCGGGTCGTGGTCTCGACCGAGGACGGCTCCTACCTCGAGCGCGCCAAGGATTGAGCCGGCCCGGACCGGTCGAGTGGACCCGGCCCGGCGCCTCTGCTACCGCTGCCGCAGCGCAGCAACGGAGCCCGCCGGGTGAGCCGCGGCCTCGTCCTCCACAACAGCCTGACCCGCCGCAAGGAACCGTTCGCGCCCGTCGACCCGGCGCGGGTGCGCGTCTACGCCTGCGGGCCGACCGTCTACCAGCGGATCCACGTCGGCAACGCCCGGCCGCTCGTCGTGTTCGACGTGCTGGTCCGGCTGTTGCGCCGGCGCTTCGGCGCCGGGCGGGTGGTCTATGTCCGCAACATCACGGACGTCGACGACAAGATCATCGACCAGGCGCGCGCGAACGGCGAGCCGATCGCGGCCCTGACCGAGCGCACGATCTGGGACTTCGACGCCGACGCGCGGGCACTCCTGTGCCTGCCGCCCGACCACGAGCCCAGGGCCACCGAGCACGTCCCGGACATGGTCGCGCTGATCGGGACCCTGATCGACCGGGGCCACGCCTACGAGGCCCAGGGCCACGTGCTGTTCCACGTCCCCTCGATGCCCGCCTACGGGCGGCTCTCCGGCCGCGACCGCGAGGAGCAGGTGGCGGGCGCCCGGGTCGAGGTCGCACCCTACAAGCGCGATCCGGCCGACTTCGTGCTGTGGAAGCCTTCGGGCGCCGACCAGCCGGGCTGGGACAGTCCCTGGGGCCGCGGCCGGCCGGGCTGGCACATCGAGTGCTCGGCCATGGCCGAGCGCTATCTGGGCCCCTTGCCGTTCGACATCCACGCCGGCGGCCAGGACCTGATCTTCCCCCACCACGAGAACGAGATCGCCCAGTCCTGCTGCGCCCGCGGGCTGGACCTCATGGCCCGCTTCTGGCTGCACAACGGCTTCGTGCAGATGGCCGGCGAGAAGATGGCGAAGTCGGTCGGCAACGTGGTCCGGGTGGCCGAGGTGCTCGAGCGGTTCCCGGGCGAGGCGGTCCGGCTCTGGCTCCTCTCCGCCCACTACCGCCAGCCGCTCGACTGCACCGAGGAGGCGCTGCGCGAGGCGCGCGACGCGCTCCGCCGCTGGTACCGGGTGCTCGCCGACAATCGGATCGCGGCCGAGGATCCGGGCGAGACGCTGGGCGCGGTCGACGACGCGCTCGCCGAGGATCTGGCGACACCCGCGGCGATCGCCGTCCTGCACGGCCTCGCCACCCGCGCCAACAAGGCCGAGACGGCGGGCGAGCGCGACGAGCTCGCCCGGCGCCTCAAGGGCGAGGCGGCGCACCTCGGGCTCCTCGGGGCCGACCCGGCCGTCTGGCTCAAGCACGCCGCACCGGCGGCGGCCCTTGCGGATGCCGAGGTCGAGGAGCGGCTGGCGCGCCGCCGGGCGGCCCGTACGGCCCGGGACTTCGCCACGGCCGACGCGCTCCGCGCCGAGCTCGAGGCGGCCGGCATCGTGCTCAAGGACCGGCCCGACGGCAGGACCGACTGGGAGCGGCGCTGAGCCGGGGCGAGCGATGGCGGGCGAGCGGATCCGGCTCTACGACACGACGCTGCGCGACGGCGCGCAGACCCAGGGCGTCGACTTCTCCTTGGCCGACAAGCGGCGGATCGCCCGCCAGCTCGACCAGCTCGGGGTCGACTGGATCGAGGGCGGCTGGCCGGGTGCCAACCCGATCGACGAGCGCTTCTTCGCCGAGCCGCCGACGCTCGAGCGGGCGCGGCTCGCGGCCTTCGGCATGACCCGCCGGGCCGGCCGCAGCGCCGCCAACGATCCGGGCCTGGTCGCGGTGCTCGCGGCGGGGGCGCCGACCGTGACGCTCGTGGGCAAGGCGAGCCTGCGCCAGGCCGAAGGGGCGCTCGGGGTGAGCCGCGAGGAGAACCTCGCGATGATCGCCCAGTCGATCCGCGCCGCGGCGCAGCGGGCCCGCGAGGTGATGCTGGATGCCGAGCATTTCTTCGACGGCTACAAGGAGGATCCGGGCTACGCCATGGCGGCGCTCGAAGCGGCTGCCGAGGCGGGTGCGCGCTGGCTCGTGCTGTGCGACACCAACGGCGGCACCCTGCCGCACGAGGTGGCGGCGATCTGCGAGCGGGTGGTGCTGCGCTTCCCGGGCGACCGGCTCGGCATCCACGCCCACGACGACACCGGCAACGCGGTCGCCAACAGCCTGGCGGCCGTGCGCGCCGGCGTCCGCCAGGTCCAGGGCACCCTGAACGGCCTCGGCGAGCGCTGCGGCAACGCCGATCTCGTGACGCTTCTGCCGACCTTGGTCTTCAAGCTCGGCTACGAGACCGGCGTCTCCATCGAGGCGCTCGAGGGCCTGACCCAGCTCTCCCGCACCTTCGACGAGGCCTTGAACCGGACCCCCGATCGCCACCGCGCCTATGTCGGGGCCGCGGCCTTCGCCCACAAGGCCGGGCTGCACGCCTCGGCCGTGCTGCGCGATCCCTCCTACTACGAGCACATCGACCCGGCGCTCGTCGGCAACGAGCGCGACATCCTGGTCTCGGACCAGGCCGGCCGCGCCAACCTCCTGGCCAGGCTCCGCCAGATGGGCCTGCCGCTCGAGCCCGATCCGGAGGAGACCAGGGCGCTCCTGGCCGAGCTCAAGGCGCGCGAGGCGCAGGGCTTCGCCTACGAGGGTGCGTCCGCCTCCCTCGAGCTCCTCGTGCGCCGCACGCTCGCGCGCGTGCCCGACCATTTCGAGCTGACGAGCTTCCGGGTGATCGACGAGCGGCGGCGCAACGCCCGGGGCGAGCTCGTGACGCTCTCGGAAGCCACGACCAAGGTGCGGATCGGCGACCGCCATTTCTTCACCGTGGCCGAGGGCAACGGCCCCGTTAATGCGCTCGACGCGGCGCTCCGCCAGGCGCTGGCACCGGTCTACCCCTCGCTCGGCCGGATGCGGCTGGTCGACTACCGGGTCCGCATCCTGGCACCCGAGCGCGGCACCGCCGCGGTCACCCGGGTGGTGATCGAGAGCGCCGACGACGACGGCCGGGTCTGGCAGACCGTGGGCGTCTCCGGCAACATCATCGACGCCTCCTACATGGCGCTGCACGACGCGATCACCTGGAAGCTCCTGGTCGACGGCGCCGAGCCGCCGGGCGAGGCCGGCGGGCGGTGAGCGCACCGGCCGAGCCGGCGGCCCCCTGCGTCGTCCTCGCCCGCCCGCAGCTCGGCGAGAACGTCGGCACGGTGGCGCGGGCGATGCGCAATTTCGGCCTCGCGAGCCTGCGGCTGGCCGCCCCGGCCTGCGGCTGGCCGAACGCCAAGGCGGTGGTCGCGGCCTCGGGCGCGCACGACGTCCTCGGCCGGGCGACGCTGCACGGCTCGGTCGGCCTGGCCGTGGCCGACCTCGAGCACCTGTTCGCGACCACGGCGCGCGGCCGCGAGCTCAAGATCCCGGTGCTCACGGCCGAGGCGGCGGCGGGCGAGGCGCACCGGCTGGTCGCCGCCGGCCGGCGGGTCGGCTTCCTGTTCGGCCCGGAGCGGACCGGCCTCGAGAACGAGGAGCTGGTGCTGGCCGACGCGCTCGTGACGATCCCGACCGCCCCGGACTTCGCCTCGTTGAACCTCGGCCAGGCGGTGCTGCTCGTGGGCTACGAGTGGCAGAAGCAGGCGCAGCTGCGGCCGGCGGTGCTCGACCCGGCCGAGGCCGAGCCGCCGGCCGGCAAGGGCGAGCTCGCGGGCGTCGTGGCGCAGCTCCTGCGGGAGCTCGAGGCGGTCGACTTCTTCAAGAGTCCCGACCGGCGGGCGAGCCTGGGTGCGGCGATCGAGGTGATGCTGGCGCGGCGGCGGCTGACCCTGCCCGAGGTCAACCTGCTCCGGGGCATCGTCAAGGAGCTGGCCGGGGGGCGGCGGGCCGCCGCCCCGGGCGGGGTTTGACAGGGAGCCCGCCTGGGCTATAAGCCGCGCGGCCGCGATCCCCCGGATCGCGCGGCCTTCCTCGTCCCCACGTCGCCCGAGGCCCGATGAGCAAGCGCGCCGCCGCCAAGTCGAAGATCTGCCGCCGTCTCGGCGTCAACCTCTGGGGCCGGAGCAAGGACCCGCTCGCCCGGCGCAACTACGCCCCCGGCCAGCACGGCCAGAAGCGGCGCAAGCTCTCCGGCTTCGCCACCCAGCTCATGGCCAAGCAGAAGCTCAAGGGCTACTACGGCAACGTCGGCGAGCGGCAGTTCCGCCGGATCTACGAGCTGGCCTCGCGCCTGCGCGGCGACACCGCCGAGAACCTGATCGGCCTGCTCGAGCGGCGGCTCGACATGGTCTGCTACCGGCTCAACTACGTGCCGACCATCTTCGCCGCGCGGCAGCTCGTCAACCACGGTCACGTCCGGGTCAACGGCAAGCGGGTCAACATCCCGAGCTACATGGTCAAGGACGGCGACGTCATCGAGCTCGGCGAGCGCGCCCGCAACATGCCCATGGTGCTCGAGACCCAGCAGCGGCCGGAGCGCGACGTGCCGGACTACCTGCTGCTCGACCCGCGCACCTTGAAGGGCACCTATGTGCGGGTGCCGAAGATGGCGGACGTGCCCTATCCGGTGCGGATGGAGCCGAACCTCGTCATCGAGTTCTACTCGCGCTGAGCCGAGGCCGCGCCCGGGCGCGGCGCCCCGTCGCAGGCCGGCGGGCTCGACCCGCTGCCCGGGCGACCGATGTCGTGGGCCATGGACGCGTTCCTGTTGAGCCACGAGCCCTCGGTGCGTGCCGGCGGGTTCCTCCTCGTGCTCGCGGTCATGGCCGTGGCCGAGGCGGCCTCGCCGCGGCGGCGGCGCGAGATCCCGCGCCTTTTGCGCTGGACCAACAATCTGGCGCTCGTGCTGCTCGACACCCTGATCGTGCGGCTGGCCTTCCCGGTGCTGGCGGTCGGCGTGGCGGCGGCGGCCGAGGCGCAGGGCTTCGGCCTGTTCAACCGGCTGGCCGTGCCCGGCTGGCTCGCGGTCGTGGCGACGATCGTGCTGCTCGACCTCGTGGTCTATCTCCAGCACGTGCTGTTCCACGCCGTGCCGGCGCTCTGGCGGCTGCACCGCGTGCACCATGCCGACGTCGAGATCGACGTCACGACCGGCCTGCGCTTCCACCCGCTCGAGATCCTGCTCTCGATGGCCCTCAAGCTCGGCGCGGTGGCGGCCCTCGGCGCGCCGCCGGTGGCGGTGCTCCTGTTCGAGGTGATCCTCAACGGCATGGCGATGTTCAACCACAGCAATCTCGAGCTGCCCGAGCGGGTCGATCGCGTGTTGCGGCTGCTCGTGGTGACCCCCGACATGCACCGGGTGCACCACTCGATCGCGCGGGTGGAGACCGATTCCAACTACGGCTTCAACCTGTCGCTCTGGGACCGCCTGCTCGGCACCTACCGGCCCGAGCCCGCGGCCGGGCACCTCGCCATGACGATCGGCATCGAGCAGTTCCGCGAGCCGCGCGAGGCCTGGCTCGACCGGCTGCTCACCCAGCCGTTCCGCGACCCCGCCCGGGCCCCGGCCGCCCGGGTCCCGGCGACAGGGCCGCGCTCCGCGCCGGCGGCGGAACCACGGGCCCCAGGAGGCAGCTGAGATTGCCGCCCGCGAACTCGTCGACCAGGGGCCTCGGGTCGCCGCGGCTCCGGAGCAGGGCCAGGAGCCGCTCGGCCTCGGGGCGGTTCGGGAAGCGCGCGAGATAAGCCTCCGCCCAGGCCATGTAGTGGCGGCCGTGGCCGCGCCGCTCGAGGAAGGAGAGATCCTGCCGCCGCCAGTCCTCGGACGGGCCGGGGCTGCGGTTCGCGGCGGCGTAGCCCTGCACCCGGCCCGGATCGTCGAGGGCGTCGAGCAGGAAGCGCACCGCCAGGTGCAGGCTCCGGCCCTCGATCTCGAGACCCCAGAGATCGTAGCCCTGCGCCGCCGCCAGCTCGGCCAGGACCACGAGCGAGGCGATCGCCTGGCGCTGGTACCAGAGCGCGCGGGCGCCACGCGCCGTCTCGAGCGGCAGGCTGCCGTCCGGCCGCATGTCGGCGAGCGCCCGGCGGAAGGTGGCGAGTCCGAGTGCGAGCGCGGCGTCGTCGGCGGCCAGCGCACCCCACGCCATGATCGCCCCGGCCGCCAGATAGGCGTGGTTGTTGCGGGCCGAGACCTCCTCCGGCCGCTGCGCCGCGAGCCGGGCGCGGGCCGCCTCCGCGAGCCGGCCGAGCCAGGCGTCGATCCGGCGGCGTGCCGCCGGGCTCGCCTCGGGCGCGTCGCGGACCAGGGCCCAGGCGACGATCGCGGGCAGGAGGAAGCGGTTGACGGCGAAGCGGGTGGTGGCGTCGTCGCGGCCGGGCTCGAGCAGCGCCCCGGAGCGCGACCAGCGGTCGAGCGCCTTGACCAGGACCGCTCGGAGCTCGGGGTCGTCGGCCGCAAGCGTCGCGGCACCGGCCCGCATCACGAGCCAGGCCACCGGGTTGAGCCGGGTGTCGGTGGCGTTGCCCTCGGTCGGCTCGAGCGGGCCGGGCGCCGGCCAGGTGCGCAACCGCAGATCCTCGGCCGCGCACAGCGCCAGCGCTGGCGGCCCGGCCGCCTCGAGCGCCGCGCGCCGGACCTCCGGGTCGACCAGGACGATGCCGGGCCGGCGGACCAGGGCCGGCGAGCCGGAGCGCGGCGGCCCGGCCGCCGTGCCGGCGCAGCCCGCGAGGAGTGCCGCGAGCAGCGCCCTGAGCAGCCATGCCGAGGCCGGCCGGAGGCGCCTGGACAGCCCGCCACGGGGCGCTAGCCTAGGAGCCATGACCACCCTGGCCCGATCCCGGTCCGCCCGGTCGACCCGGTCCGCCCTGTCCGCCCTGTCCGCCCTGTCCGCATGGGGCGCCTGCGCGCCGCGCCGGCTGATGCTCCTCCTGGGCGTGCTCCTGGCCGGCCCGGGCGGCGGGGCGGCCGCCGCCGAGCCGCTCGATCTGCGCTACCAGATCGAGGTGGGCGGGGTGCGGATCGCCGAGCTGGCGCTGACCGTGACCGAGGCCGAGGGCGGCACGCGCAGCCGGCTCGTGATGGAGTCGGTCGGGATCGCGGCGGCCTGGTCGGCGGCGCGCTCGCAGCTCGACACGGTGATGCGGCGCGACGGCCAGGGCCGGGCGGCGCCGGTCCGCTTCGACGCCCAGCACAGCAAGCGCGACCGCGAGCGCGAGATCAGCATCCGCTACGATGCCGGCGGCGCCATCGCCGCGCTCGAGCTGTCGAGCCAGGGCCGGCGGCGGGACAGCGAGGTGCCGGCCGAGCTCCGCGTCGGCACGGTCGATCCCCTGACCGCGCTCGAAAGGCTCCGGAGCTGGCTCGCGGCGGCGGCCCTCGGGCGCGCCGACCCGCTCATCACCCTGCCGGTGTTCGACGGCCGCAAGCGGCTCGACCTCGAGGCCCGCTATCTCGGCCCGGCGAGCCTCGAGGACCGGCCGGGCGCCGCGCCGCTCGAGCTCGCCGTCCGGCTCATCGGCCGCTACGGCTTCGACGCCGACGACGAGCTGATCGAGCTGCCGCAGGGCGAGCGGCCGGCGCCGCTGCGCGTGCTCGTGAGCAGCGACGCCGCACTGGCGCCGCTGCGGGTCGAGGTGCCGGACCGGCGGATCGGACCGGTGATCAGCCTGGTGCGGGACTGCCGCCAGGACCGCTGCCCGCCGCCGGGCGGCTGAGCCGCGGCTCAGGCGGCGGTGGCGACGCCCTTCTCCGAGAGCAGGGTGGCGAGCTCGCCCGACTGCGCCATCTCGGTGACGATGTCGCAGCCGCCCACGAGCTCGCCCTTGACGTAGAGCTGCGGGAAGGTCGGCCAGCTCGAGAAGTCCTTGAGGCCCTGGCGCAGGTCGGCGTCCTCGAGCACGTTGTAGGACTGGAAGCGGACGCCGGCGTTGGAGAGGATCTGCACCACCCGCGCCGAGAAGCCGCACATCGGGAACACCGGCGTGCCCTTCATGTAGAGCACGACCTCGTCCGCCGCGAGCTGCTCGCGGATCCGCCCGAACACCGCCTCGCTCATCGAAGCCTCCTGTCCTGGTTGCTCAGCCCGGCACGCGGGTCTCGAGGGCGAGCGCGTGCAGCTCGCCCCCCATGCGCGCGCCGAGCGCCCGATAGACGATCTGGTGCTGCTGCAGCCGCGACTTGCCGCGGAACGCCTCGGAGGTCACCACCGCCCGGTAGTGGTCGCCGTCGCCGGCGAGGTCCTGGATCGCCACCTGCGCGTCCGGCAGCGCCGCGCGGATCAGCCGCTCGAGCTCCTCAGCCGGCATCGCCATGGCCCGTGTCCCCCGCCGCACCGCGCGCCCCCTGCATCAGGGCCGGCAGCCAGCCCTCGAGCGCCGCGCGCAGCTCAGCGAGCGATATGGGCGGGTGGCGGTCGAGCGTCAACGCGTCGCCGCCGAGCTCCCCGATCCGCTGCGCCGGCACCCCCGCGGCCGCGGCCGCCTCGAGCAGGGGTGCGAGCTCCCCGGGATCCACGGCGAGCAGGTAGCGGGCCTGGTCCTCGCCGAACAGCCAGCCGGTCTCCCGCCCGGCCGCGACCGGTGCCAGCACCGCCCCGCAGCCGGCGGCGAGGCAGAGCTCGGCCAGCGCCACCGCGAGCCCGCCGTCCGAGAGGTCCTGGCAGGCGCGCACCCCTCCGGCCGCGAGCCGGGCGGCGACGAAGCTCCCGTTGCGCCGCTCCACCGCCAGATCGACCGGCGGCGGCGCGCCCTCCTCGCGGCCCAGGATCTCGCGCAGGAAGAGCGAGGCGCCGAGCCAGCCGCGGCCGTCGCCGACCAGCACGAGGGTGTCGCCGGAGCGGGCATCGGCCAGTCGCCGGAGACCCGAGAGCTCGTCGATCAGCCCGAGCCCGCCCACCTGCGGGGTCGGCAGGATCGCCCGGCCGTCGGTCTCGTTGTAGAGCGAGACGTTGCCCGAGACGACCGGGAAGTCGAGCGCCCGGCAGGCCTCGGCCATCCCCTCGATGCAGGCGACGAGCTGCCCCATCACCGGCGGCCGCTCGGGGTTGCCGAAGTTGAGGCAGTCGGTGATCGCGAGCGGGCGGGCACCCACGGCGATCAGGTTGCGCCAGGCCTCGGCGACCGCCTGCCGGCCGCCCGCGCGCGGATCGGCGGCGCAGTAGCGCGGCGTGCAGTCGGTGGTGAGCGCGAGCGCCTTGTCGGTCCCGTGCACGCGCACCACCGCCGCCCCGGCGCCGGGTGGAACGATCGTGTCGGCGCCCACGAGCCAGTCGTACTGCTCGAAGATCCAGCGCTTGCTCGCGAGATCGGGCGATCCGAGCAGGCGCAGGAGTGCCGCCCGGGCGTCGGCCGTCGGGGGGAGGGAGGCCGGATCGAGGGATCGGGGCGGCCGGGGCGGTTCGGCCGGGCGGTCGTAGACCGGCGAGGCGCCGCTCACCGGCGCCACCGGCAGGTCGGCCACGATGCGGCCGCCGTGGCGGATCACCATGCGGCCGGTGTCGGTCACCCGGCCGACCACCGCGAGCTCGAGCCCCCACTTCGCGAAGATCGCCGCGGCCTCGGCCTCGCGGCCGGCCTCGAGCACGAGCAGCATGCGCTCCTGGCTCTCGGAGAGCAGGATCTCGTAGGCCGTCATGCCCGCCTCGCGCAGCGGCACGGCATCCAGGTCGAGCTCGATCCCGGTGCCGCCGCGGTCCGCCATCTCGAAGGAGGAGGAGGTGAGCCCGGCCGCACCCATGTCCTGGATGGCGACGATGCAGCCGGTCGCCATGAGCTCGAGGCAAGCCTCGATCAACAGCTTCTCGGTGAACGGATCGCCCACCTGGACGGTCGGTCGGAGCGCGGTGTCGGCGGCGCTGAACTCGGCCGAGGCCATGGTGGCGCCGTGGATGCCGTCGCGGCCGGTGCGGGCGCCGACATAGACCACCGGATTGCCGATCCCGGCGGCGCGCGCGTAGAACACGCGGTCGGCCCGCGCCACGCCCACGCACATGACGTTGACCAGGATGTTGCCGTCGTAGGCTCGGTGGAAGGTGCACTCGCCGCCGACCGTGGGCACGCCCACGCAGTTGCCGTAGCCGCCGATCCCGGCGACCACGCCGGCGAGGAGGTGGCGGGTCCGCGGATGTCCGGGATCGCCGAAGCGGAGCGCGTCCAGGAGCGCCACCGGCCGCGCCCCCATCGTGAAGACGTCGCGCAGGATGCCGCCCACGCCCGTGGCGGCACCCTGATAGGGCTCGATGAACGAGGGGTGGTTGTGGCTCTCCATCTTGAAGACGGCCACGAGCCCGTCGCCGATGTCGACCACCCCGGCGTTCTCGCCGGGCCCGCAGACCACCCAGGGAGCGCTGGTCGGGAACTTCTTCAGGTGGATCTTCGAGGACTTGTAGGAGCAGTGCTCCGACCACATCACCGAGAAGATGCCGAGCTCGACCAGGTTCGGGGGGCGGCCGAGGATCGCCTCGATCCGGGCGTACTCGGCGCGGTCGAGCTTGTGGCGGGCGAGGAGCTCGTCGCTCGGTTCGGTCATCGGGCGGGCCGGCTCAGGCGGCGGCGAGGAGCGACGTGAACAGCGGCCGGCCGTCCTCGCTGCCGAGCCGCGGGTCGACCGCCCGCTCGGGATGCGGCATCAGGCCCAGGACGTTGCCGCCGGGGCCGAGCACGCCCGCGATGTCGGCCATCGAGCCGTTCGGGTTGTCGAGGTAGCGGAAGGCGACCCGGCCCTCGCCCTCGAGCCGGGCGAGCCCCTCGCGGTCGATCAGGTAGTTGCCGTCGTGGTGGGCGACCGGGACGGTGACCGGATCGGGCCCGTAGGCGCTCGTGAAGGGCGTGTTGCGGTTGGCGACCAGGAGGCGGACCGGACGGCAGACGAAGCGCAGACCCTTGTTGCGCACGAGCGCGCCGGGCAGGAGCCCGGCCTCGGTCAGGATCTGGAAGCCGTTGCAGATGCCGAGCACGTAGCCGCCGCGTTCGGCGTGGCGGCGGACCGCGGCCATGATCGGCGCCCGCGCCGCGATCGCCCCGCAGCGCAGATAGTCGCCGAAGGAGAAGCCGCCCGGCAGGCCCACGAGATCGACCGGCGGCAGCTCGCGGTCGGCGTGCCAGACGCGGGCGACCCTGCGGCCGAGGCAGGCCTCGAGGGCCACCGCCAGGTCGCGGTCGCAGTTGGAGCCGGGGAAGGTGATCACGGCGGCGCGCAAGACCGGGCGCTCCGAGAGGCCTGGGCGCCCGCTTGGTAGCGGCCGGGCGCCGCCGCCGCAAGCGAGCGCGGGCGCGCGCCGTCAGAGCTCGGCCCACATCCGCAACAGATTGCGGAAGCTCTTGTCGACGAGATCGAAGACCTCGCCTCTGCCCTGGTCCTCGAACAGCCGCCGCCGCGCGGTATCGAGCTCGAACAGGAGCTCGCGGCGGGCCGGATCGCGGACCAGGCTCTGCAGCCAGCCCACGCAGGCGAGCCGCACCCCGCGGGTGACGGGCTCGACCCGATGCAGTGTGGTCGAGGGGTAGAGCACGAGGTGGCCCGGCTCCAGCTTGAAGCCCTGCTCGCCGGCCGGGCTCTCGACCACGAGCTCGCCGCCCTCGTAGGTGCCGGGATCGGTCAGGAACAGGGTGAAGGAGCAGTCCGAGCGGGTCTCGCCCATGATCGCGTCGTCGACGTGCCGACCATAGCCCATGCCGGCCTCGTAGCGGCTCAGGAGGAGGGGTCCGAAGCGGCGCGGCCGGGCCGCCATGGCGAACAGCGGGTGCGCCTCGAGCCGGCGGCGGATCCGTGCCAGGACCGCCTCGGCGAGCGGGTCGTCGGCCGGCGCCTGGAGATTGTCCTTCACCCCACGCGCCGCCCAGCCGGCGCTCGCCTTGCCGTCCGTGAACCGGATCCTCTCGGCGGTCGTGATGATCTCGGCCAGATCCGCCGCTCTTAGAATTTCTCCGATGCAAAGGATCATCGACGTCGTTTCCCGCACTCGACTTGGGGAGTCCAAGTTTCTTATCGTCGCTGTCCGGCCGATGCAAAGGGTCGGAGCGGAGGAGAACTGGAATGAATCGAAGGAAGGTGTGGTTGGGCGTGGGCACGGCCGTGCTGCTTCCGGGGCTCGAGGGAGCGCCCGAGACGGCCGGGCTCCTGGTCCGGTCGGCTCGGGCGGCCGGCGAAGGCGGCGAGGGCGGGGAAGGGGGCGAAGGTGGCGAGGGTGGCATCGACGCCGCGGCGGCGGGTCGGGATCCGGTGGTCTTCGGCACGGCCCTGGCCCTGATCGACGCGCATCTCCTGGCCGGCCTCGCGGCGATCGAGGCGGGGGAGCGCGAGCTCGGCGCCACCCTGTTCGGCCACGCCATCGCCGAGATCTACGTCGATCTGGAGCCGACGCTCGAGGCCCGCGGCGTCAGGCCCTTCCTGAGCGATCTCGAACGGGCCCAGGCGGTCGCCGAGCGGGGCTCGCCGGCCGAGATCGGCGCGGCCGTCGAGCAGGTGCTGGCGGGGACCGCCGAGGCCATGGACAAGGCCCCCGCGGACGGCCGCTCGCGGCTCGCCGTCGAGGCCGGTGTGCTCGCCGAGACGATCGACCGCGCGGTGCTCCAGTACCAGGCGGCGGCCGCGCGCCCCGGCGATCTCGAGGCCCATCTCGACGGGGTGGGGTGGAAGCTCGTGGCCGAGCGGAGGGCCGCGGCCGTGCTTCCCGAGCTCGCCCGCACGACCCCCGGCCCGGCCGCGGCGCTGGATGCCGCGCTCGCGGCGCTGAGACCGCTCTACCCCGCGGCGAAGCCGGGCGCCCCGGCCGACCCCGGACCGGCGCTGGCGGCGGCGGCGCAGGCGAGGCTCGCCGTCTCGCAGGTCCGCTGAGGGGCCAACCCGGTCCGCCGAACGGCCGGAGCGCGCCCCCTCCGGCCGTCCCGCTCACCCCTCGAGCGCGACCTCCCAGCTCTCGATCACGGGGTTGGCGAGCAGCTGCTCGCACATCGCCCCGACCCGCGCCCGCGCGCTGGTCGCGTCCGCGCCCGCGAGGTCGAGCTCGATCACCTTGCGCCGGCGCACCGCGCGCACCTCGGCGAAGCCCAGCCCCTCGAGCGCCCGGCCGATCGCCACCGCCTCGGGGTCGAGCACGCCGTCCTTGAACCGGATCGTGACGATCGCCCGCATCGTCGCTCCGCCGTTCGGCACGCGCAGCTAACGCGCCGCAGTTGCGTGGACAAGAGGACCCGTTAAGGGATCGGCAATTCCTCGGTGGTCCAATCCGTCCCGGAGACCGATCGGACGCGGGGACGAGCGACGGAATGGGCCCGAGCCATTGGCGATCGGGGTGGCTCATGGACGGAAATGCGCTCGAGCGGATCGTGCGCCTGGCCGCCCGAGCGTTCGCCGTGCCCTCGGCCGCCGTGGCCCTCCTCGACGGGGACCGCTTCCTCGTGGCCGCCCGGCGAGGGTGCGACCTCGAGATCATCCCGCGCTGTGGTTCCCTGCCCGGGGCGACGCTCGATCGCGGTGCACCGAGCGTGATCCCGGATCTGGCGGCACTCGATCCGGCGCCGCCCGCCCCGCTGATCGACGGCCGGCCGCTCCGCTTCTACGCGGGTGTACCGATCCGTGGGCCCTCGGCGGGTCTGGTCGGCACGCTGTGCGTGGGCGACGTCGTGCCGCGCCGGTTCGCGGCCGAGGACGTCGCGCTGCTCGAAGCCTTGGCCGCCCTCGCCACCGATCAGCTGCTGCTCGAACACGAGATCGTGAAGCATCGTGAGCTGGTCGCGCGCCTCGAGGCCTCCGAGCGCCGCCTGCAGGACTTCGCCCTGACCGCCTCGGACTGGCTCTGGGAGATGGACGCCGAGCTGCGCTTCACTTGGCTGTCCGAGGGTGTGCGGGCGCGGTTCGGCCTCGACCCGGCCTGGCACTACGGCAAGACCCGGATGGAGCTCGCGGCGAGCGAGGCGGATCGGGCGGTGGCCGAGCGGATCCAGGAGCTGATGCTCCGCCGCGAGCCGTTCCGCGAGTTCCAGTATTGCCGACGCGGCCCGACCGGCGACCATTGGCTGCGCATCTCGGGCAAGCCGCTGTTCGACGAAGCCGGGCGGTTCCGGGGCTACCGCGGCACCGGCCGCGACGTCACCGAGCTCGTGCGCCGGCGGGAACAGGCCCGCGCCGCCGAGGAGCGCTACCGGCGGCTGGTCGATCTCCTGCCCGACGCGGTGCTGCTGCTCGACGGCGAGCGGATCGTCGTCGCCAACCGCAGCGCCGCGCGGCTCTACGGTGTGGCCGAACCGGAACACCTCGTCGGCCGTTCCTCGCTCGAGTTCCTGCTCCCCGAGCTGCGTCCACGGTCGGCTGCGCGGCTGCGCGTCCTGCTCACCCGAGGCGGCACGCTGCCGCCGGTGGAAGCGCAACTCCGCCGGAGCGATGGAGGGATCGTCGACGTCGAGAGCACGGCGAGCGCCGTGGAGGAGGACGGGCGGCGTCTCGTGGTCGCGGTCTTGCGCGACATCAGCGAGCGCCGGCGCGCGGCCCGCGCCCTCGAGGAGGCGGAGGAGCGCTACCGGACCCTGGTCGAGCTCGGCCCCGATCCGGTGATCCTCGTCGAACAGGATCGCTTCGTGTTCGCCAACCGACCGGCCGCCCGGCTGTTCGGCGTCGCCGAGCCGGGGGCGCTGGTCGGCCGCTCGCTCTACGAGTTCCTCCCGGCCGAGGTGCACGCGGCGATCCGCGCCCGCCACACCACGCCCCTCGAGGAGGGGGAGGGCCTGCCGCCCGTCGAGCTCGAGATCCTCCG
>CAZDFD010000020.1:0-36823 GCA_964504655.1 uncultured Geminicoccaceae bacterium | reverse complement strand
GCGACATCACCGAGCACAAGGCCGCCGAGCTGGCCTCGCGCGAGGCCGAGGAGCGGTACCGGACCCTGGTCGAGCTCGCGCCGATCGGGATCCTCGTCTACCGCGACGGCGCCTACCGCTTCGCCAACGGCGCCGCCGCCGGGATCCTGGGCGCACCCCAGCCTGCGGCGCTGATCGGGCTCGATCCGTTCGAGCTGATCGGCGAGCCCTTCCGGGCGGCGATCCGCGCCCGCGCCGAGCGGCTGCTGGCGACCGGTGGCTCGGCGCCGCCGATCGAGATGGAGATGTGCCGGCTCGACGGGGAGATCGTGACCGTCGAGACGGTGAGTGCGGCGATCCGCGACCGCGGCGAGCCGGCCGTGCAGATCGTGATGCGCGACGTGACCGAGCGGCGGCGTGCGGCCCGCGCCCTCGAGGAGGCCGAGGCGCGCTGGCGCGCGCTCGTCGAGCTCTGCCCCGAGGCGGTGCTCTTGCTGCGCGACGGGCGCTACGCCTTCGCCAACCGGCGCGCCGCCGAGCTCGTCGGCGCGGCCGACCCCGAGGAGCTCGTGGGTCGCACGCCGGCCGAGTTCGTCCTCGAGGAGTTCCAGCCCCTGATCGAGGAGCGCGTGCAGCGACTGCTCCGTGAAGGTGGCCGGGTGCCGCCGCTCGAGGCCAGGATCCGAAGGCTCGACGGGCGGATCCTGGAGGTCGAGACCTCGGGCGCCCTGGTCCTCGACGGCGGCCGCCCGGCGATCCAGACGGTGCTGCGCGACATCACCGAGCGCAAGGCGATCGAGGCGGAGCTGCGCCGGCTCGCCCACCACGATCCGCTCACCGGCCTGCCCAACCGCCTCCTGTTCTTCGACCGGCTGGGCCGGCTCCTGGCGCTCGCCGAGCGCGAGGAGCGGCGCGGCGCCCTACTCCTGCTCGATCTCGACGGCTTCAAGGCGGTCAACGACGCGCACGGCCACGACGCCGGCGACGCGCTCCTGCGCGGGGTCGCCCGGCGGCTGCAGCGGATCACCCGGCGCTCCGACACCGTGGCCCGGCTCGCCGGCGACGAGTTCGCGCTCCTGCTCTACCCGATCGCCGACCCGTCCGTGGTCGAGCGGGTCGGCGAGCGGATCGTCCGGGCGCTCGCCTCCCCGATCCGCCACCGCGGCCGCCCGCTGCGCGCCGGTGCGAGCATCGGTGCCGCCCTCTTCCCCGACGACGGCAGCGAGGCCGAGGCGCTGGTCAAGATCGCGGATACGGCGCTGTTCCGGGTCAAGGCCCGCGGCCGCGGTGGGATCGCCCGGCTCGACGGGTCGCTGCTGGGCGAGCTCGAGCAGCGCCAGTCGCTCGGCGCGGCGCTGCGCGCGGCCCTGGCCGGCGAGGAGCTCGCCCTCCTCTGGCAGCCGCGGGTCGAGCTCGCGAGCGGCCGCGCCGTCGCCCTCGAGGCGCTGCCTTGCTGGCCGCGGGCGCCGGGCGGACCGCTCGTCGCCGATCGCCTCGCGGGGCTCGCCGAGGAGACCGGCCTCGGCCTCGAGCTCGCCGAGCGGACGATCCACCGGGCGCTCGACCAGCTCGCCGCCTGGGAGGTGGCGGGTCGCGCCCCGGCGCGCCTGTGCCTCGATCTGTCCGGTGCCCAGCTCGCCATGCCCGATCTCGCCGATCGGATCCTGGCCCTGCTCGGCGCCCGCCGGCTCGCCGCCGGCCGGCTCGCGGTCGAGCTCGCCGAGGAGGCGCTCGCCGGCCGGCACGGTGCGGCGGTCGCCAGCGCGCTCGGCCAGCTCCGCGCGGCGGGCGTGGCGATCCTGCTCGACCGGTTCGGTGACGGCCCGACCGCGCTCCGGCCGCTGGTCGAGAGCCGGTTCGACGGGGTGGTCCTGGCCGCCGAGGCGCTGCGCGCCGCCCGGCAGGGCGCCCCACCCGCGCAGCTCCTGCCCGCGGTCTGCGCCGTCGCCTCGGGCCTCGGCCTCGAGGTCACGGCGCTCGGGGTCGGGAGCGAGGCGGAGCGGGCGATGCTCCTCGGGCTCGGCTGCCGCTTCGGGCAGGGGCCGCTGTTCGCCGAGCCGGCGCCCGCCGAGCGACTGGACGCGCTCCTCGACGGCGAGCCGAGCCCCCGTCCCCGCGCCCGCGCCGAGGCCCCGATCCCGCGGCACGAGGGCCGCGCTCCGGCCGCCTGACCGGCGCGGCGCCGCCGACCTCGCCGCTCGCCTACTGCACCGCCTCCGGCCCCTTGAGGTCGCGCGGGCCGGCCTCGGGCAGGATGCCCAGCCGGCGCGCGATCTCGGCGTAGCCCTCCTGGACGTTGCCGAGGTCGCGGCGGAAGCGGTCCTTGTCGAGCCGCTCGTTGGTGCGCGAGTCCCAGAGCCGCATGTTGTCGGGGCTGAGCTCGTCGGCCACCACGATGCGCATGTCCTCGTCCTCCCAGAGCCGGCCGAACTCGACCTTGAGGTCGATCAGCCGGAGCCCGGCTCCGGTGAACAGGCCCAGCAGATAGTCGTTGACGCGCAGCGACAGGTTCAAGATCTCGTCGAGCTCCTGATAGGAGGCCCAGCCGAACGCGGTGATGTGCTCCTCGGTGACCATCGGATCGCCGAGCTGGTCGTTCTTGTAGTAGTACTCGACGATCGAGCGGGGCAGGGCGGAGCCCTCCTCGAGCGCGAAGCGCTGGGCGATGCTGCCGGCCGCGACGTTGCGGACCACCACCTCGATCGGGATGATCTCGACTTCCTTGATGAGCTGCTCGCGCATGTTGAGCCGGCGGACGAAGTGGGTCGGAATGCCGATCTCGCCCAGCTTCATCATGAGGTACTCGGAGATCCGGTTGTTCAGCACCCCCTTGCCGGTGATGATCGCGTGCTTCTTGTTGTTGAAGGCGGTGGCGTCGTCCTTGAAGTACTGGATCAGGGTGCCGGGCTCCGGGCCCTCGTAGAGGATCTTGGCCTTGCCCTCGTAGACCTGCCTGCGTCGGGCCATGGTCCCTCAGCCTCGTGCGCGCGGGAGGGGGCGCCGCGACGGGCGCCGGCCGGCTGGCGCGGCGGCCGGACCCGCTCCGGTATAGGCGGGCCGGGCGATCCGCACAACGCGCCCTGGCGCCGGCGCTCAGGCGCGCCCCTCGCGCCACCAGGCGGCGGCCGCGGTGCCGAGGAGGAGTGCCAGCGCGAGCCAGGGCGGCAGGAGTGCGGTGCGGCTCGCCCCGGTCACCGTGTAGGCCTCGTTGGCGACGAGCCCGAGCCAGCCGCGGCCGGCGGCGCGCCGCTCGCGGGCGACCCGGCGGAGTTCCGGAACGCCCTCCTCGGCGAGCCAGAGGACGGCGCCGCCGGTGGCCTCGGCGAGCGGCCGCAGGCGCTCGGGCGTGGCGCGCAGCTCGGCGAGCTCGGCCGGGGCGAGCGGCCGCGGCACGACATGCGCCGTCCGGGTCCCGTCGCTCGCCCGCCAGAGCCCGTCCTCCTCGGCCGGAAGCCTCGCCCGGGCGATGCCGTCCGGCCCCGGCAGGAGCGGCACCTTGCGCTCGACGCCCGAGGGCGAGGCCAGGGTCACCTCGCCGGCCTCGCCGGACAGCGAGCGGCGCACGATCTCGATGCCCTCCTCGTGCGGCAGGGCCTGGAGCGTCTCCTCCTCGAGCTCGGGCTCCTTCATGAGCCAGTGCACCAGCCGGCGCAGCAGCTGGGCCTGCGGCCCGCCGCCCTCGAAGCCGCGCTGCCAGAGCCAGTGATGGTCGGACAGGAGCTGCGCCACGCGGCCCTCGCCGACCCGCTTCAGGAGGAGGAGCGGCCGCTCCGCAGCCCCGGTCATGAGCACGGCGGCGTCGCCCGGCTCGACGTCGACCTGGCGCAGCCAGCGGCCCCAGCCCGGCCGCTCGGGGTCCTGGGTGAGGCCGGCCGTGACCGGGTGGCGCCGGCCGGTCTCGGTCAGGGTCGGGGTGAACGGCCGCTCCAGCACCTCGCCCGACGGCCGCCCCGGCAGGACCCGCGCCAGGGGTGTGCGGTAGAGGCCCGTGGGCGTGGCGAACTCCGGCCCCGCCGCCTCGAGCAGGGCGCCGCCCTGCTCGACGTAGCGGGCGACGTTCTCGAGGTAGGGAAGTGGCAGGAGCCCGCGCCGGTTGTAGCGGTCGAAGATCACCAGATCGAACTCGTGCAGCTTGAGCTCGAACAGCTCGCGCGAGGGGAAGGCGATCAGCGCCAGCTCGCGGATCGGCGTGCCGTCCTGCTTCTCGGGCGGGCGCAGGATCGTGAAGTGGACCAGATCGACCGCGGCGTCGGCCTTGAGGAGGTTGCGCCACACCCGGAGGCCCGGATAGGGCTGGCCCGAGACCAGGAGCACGCGCAGCCGGTCGCGCACCCCGTTGATGGTCACGGCGGCGCGGTTGTTGAGGGTGGTGAGCTCGCCCTCGCGGGTCGCGACCTCGACCTCGAGCACGGTGCGGCCGGCGCGGTCGAGGGTGAAGGGCACGCTCGGCCGCTCGCTCGGCCGCG
Source organism: uncultured Geminicoccaceae bacterium (assembly GCA_964504655.1). Classification (GTDB taxonomy): domain Bacteria; phylum Pseudomonadota; class Alphaproteobacteria; order Geminicoccales; family Geminicoccaceae; genus JANXAZ01. Next base: position 32,378 of record CAZDFD010000020.1, on the reverse strand, counting down.
CCTCGAGCTCGGCGAGCAGGCGGCCGTCGCGGCGCACGGTGATCCGCGCGGGCCCGCTCGGGCCGGCCGGCAGCTCGTCGAAGCCCAACGTCAGCCGCTGCGGCTCGTCGACCATGGCGAAGCTCGGTGCCTGCTCGACCACGAGGCGGCGGTCGACCTCCTCGGGCCGGCCGGTCAGGAGCGCGTGCAGCGGCGCCCCGAGCGCGGCCCGTCGCCCGGGCTCGGCCGGGACGTCGTGGATCACCCCGTCGGTCACCACGAGCACGCCCGCGAGCCGGTCGCGGTCGAGCTGGCCGAGCGCCTCGTCGAGCGGGCCCAGGAGCCGGGTGCCGTCGGGCCCGCCCGGCAGGTCGATCTCCTTGACCTCGAGCCGGCCGAGCGCCGCGAGCCGGGCCCGGAGCTCGGCCGCTGCCTCCTCGAGGCGGGCCGTGCGGCCGGGCAGGCGCTGGCTCGGCGAGCGGTCCAGGGCCAGCACCACGACGTCGTCGAGCGGCGCCCGCTCCTCGCGGCGCAGCACCGGGTTGGCGAGCGCCAGGAGGAGCAGTGCCGCGAGCAGCAGCCGCAGCACCCCGCCACGCGCCCGGCGCACCAGCCCGTAGCCAGCGAGCAGCACGGAGAGCGCCGCGAGGCCCGCCAGGACCGGCCAGGGCAGGTAGGGCTCGAACGCCAGCGCCAGGCTCGCGGTCACGGCACGGCTCTCCCGCTCACTGGCCGAGCCGCTCGAGCAGGGCCGGGACGTGCACCTGGTCGGTCTTGTAGTTGCCGGTCAAGGCGTACATCACGAGATTGACCCCGAAGCGGCGCGCCATCTCGCGCTGCAGCTCGCCGCCCGGCACCACCGGGAACAGGGTCCGGCCGCGATCGTCCTCGGCCCAGGCGGCGGCCCAGTCGTTGCCGCCGATCACCAGGCTCGAGACGCCGTCGTTGAGCGCCTGCGGCGCCTGATCGACCCAGAGCGGCTGGCCCGCGAAGCGGCCGGGGAAGTCCTGCAGGAGGTAGAAGGAGCGGCCGAGCACGTGGTCGGGCGGCACCCGTGCCACCGGCGGCAGGTCGAGCCCGCCGAGGAGTGCCGCGAGCCGCCGCTCGCCCGGCCCGCCGCCCTCCTGGCCGGGCAGGAGGGCGGCCGCGTCGCGGGTGTCGAACAGGATCATGCCGCCGCTCTCGAGGTAGCGCTGCACGCGCTGCAGGGCCTCGGCCGGCAGCTCGCGGTGATCGGCCGGCACCGCCCAGTAGAGCAGCGGGAACAGCGCCAGATCGTCGCGCGCCGGGTCGACCGGCACCGGCTCGCCGACCTCCACACTGGTCCGCTCGATCAGCACGCGGCCGAGGCCGCGGAGCCCCGCCTCGGTGACCTCGTCGACGTCCGGGCGGCCGGTCAGCACGTAGGCCAGGCGGGTCTCGTAGGCGGCGGTCTGGAGCGGATCCTCCTGGGCCGCGGCCGGGCCGGCCGAGGCCAGGAGCAGGAGTGTCGCCGGCCGCAGCGCCGCGCGCCCGAGCGCCGGCAGGGGCAGGAGCCCGCGCAGCGCCCAGCCGACCAGGAGGTCGACCAGCGCCAGGATCAGGGCCGCGAGCAGCAGCCAGGGCGCCAGGTCCAGCTCGCGGGCGCGCTCGATCGGCAGCGGCGCGCCGCCCAGCTCCGGCGGGCCGAGCGGCAGGAGATCCGGGACCGCCGGCTGCAGGTTCAGGGCGACCCGGGCCGCCGCCGCCTCGCCGGCGTCGCCGGCGGCGACCGGGGCCCAAAGGCCGGGCGGCGTGCGCGGCCCGGCGAGCGCGGCGCGGAAGGCGGTCGGATCGACCGGCAGGAGGTTGGGGGCGGGCCGGCCGAGGGTGCCGTCGGCGGCGAGCGCCCGGCTCAGCTCGAGAGCACCCCGCTGCACCGTCCCGGCGCCCGGCGCCAGGGCGAGGGTGCGGCGCAGCAGGTCGACGAACAGCCCGGCGAGCGGCAGGTTGGTCCAACTGGTGTTGGCGGTGGTGTGAACGAGGAGGATCCAGCCGCCGCCCTGACGCCGACCGGTCACGATCGGCGTGCCGTCGACCAGGGCCAGGAGCGTGGCGCCGGCCAGGGCCGGCCCCGGCTCGGCCAGCACCTGCCGGCGGACCACCGTCTCCGGGGTCGGCAGGAGGCCGGCGAACGGCCCATCGGCCGGCGGCGGCGCCAGGGGCAGGGGCTCGGACCAGGAGAGCGAGCCGCCGAGCTCGCGGTCGCCCGACCGCAGCGGCACCGGCAGGAGCGGGTCGCCGCCCGCGGCGAGCTTCGGGCCGGCGAAGCGCAGCACCACCCCGCCCGCCTCGATCCAGGCCAAAAGGCGGGTCCGGTCGGGGTCGGCGAGGCGGCCGATGTCGGGCAGGACCAGGAGCGAGAGATCACCCTGCAGGAGGTCGGCGAGCGGGCCGCGGCGGACCTCGGCGAAGGGCAGCAGCGCGCGCTCGAGGAAGTAGATCTCGGAGAGGAGCGGCTGATCGGCGGCGCCGTGCGGGGCGCCGACGATGCCGACGCTGCGCCGCCGCCAGCGCTCGTCGAGCAGCACCACGCCGCCGATCCCGACGCCGGGGATCTCGACGCGGGCGACGCGGTTGCGGAGATCCGGCGGCAGGGCCAAGCGGAGCTCGGCCCGGCGCTCGCCGGCGGTGAAGGCGAGCTCCCCAGCGGCCAGCACCTCGCCCTCGGGGCCGAGGGCGCGGACCGTGCGCCGCTCGGGCTCGCCCGGCACGGCGCGCAGTGCCGCGAGCTCGAGCCCGTCGGCCGACAGCTCCGGCGGCCGGAGCAGCGGCGGCAGCTGGTCGGCCGGGCGCGCCAGGACCTTGAGCGGCCCGAGCGCCTCGAGCGCGCGGCCGAGCGCCGCCGCGTCGGCGCGGCCCTGGCCGTCGCCGGCGAGCCCGTCGGCGAGCCAGAAGGGGACGAGCCGCGCGGCGCCGGGCCCGGCGCCCTCGAGCGGCGCCAGCGCGGCCCGCGCGGCGGCCCGGTCGACCGGCCAGGGCCGCGGCTGCCACTCCTTGACCCGCTTGCGCAGCTCGGCGGCGAAGCCGCGCTCGAGCGTCACCGGCCCCTCGCCCGGGGCGGTGCGCAGCAGGATCGCCTCGCGGCCCTCGCGCTCGGCCTGCTCGAGCAGGCGGTCGAGGGCGGCCAGCCGCTCCTCCCAGTCGGCGGCCGAGGACCAGCCGTCGTCGACCGCGACCAGGACCGGACCCTCGCCGTCCAGCCGCGGCGCCGGTTGCAGCACCGGGCCCGCGAGCGCGAACACGATCAGCGCCGCGAGCACGAGCCGGAGCAGGAGCAGCCACCAGGGCGTACGCGCCGGGGTCTCCTCCTGCCGGCCGAGCCGGCGCAACAGGCGCAGCGGCGGGAACGGTTCGCGGCGCGGTGCCGGCGGGGTGACCCGGAGCAGGAGCCAGATCGCCGGCAGCGCCGCGAGCGCCGCCAGGATCCAGGGCTGGGTGAAGGCGAGGAGGCCGAGATCGAGCATGCTCAGCGCATCGCGCCTGGGGCCAGGGCCTGGAACAGGGCCAGGAGTGCCACCTCGGCGGGCGAGTCGGTGCGGTGGCGGAGCGCCCGCCAGCCCTGGCGCGTGGCCAGCCGCTCGACCTCCTCGCGGTGCGCCCGCCAGATCTCGGCCCAGCGCTGGCGGGCGCCGGCGACGTTCCCGACCAGCGCCCGGCCGTCGCCCTCGAGGCCCTCGAACAGCACCCGCCCGGCATAGGGCAAGAGCTCCTCGGCCGGATCGGCGATCTGCACGAGGCAGCCGCGGACGCCGCCGCCGACCCAGGGGGCGATCCGTGCGGCCAGGTCCTCGAGCGGCTCGAGGAAGTCGGAGATCAGCACGATCGAGGCGAAGCGCGGCAGCTCGGCCGGCGGCGGCAAGGGCTCGGCCCGGGCGAGCGCGCCTTCGAGCCCGCGCGCCAGCCGCTCGAGCCCGGGGCGGCCGGGGCGCGGCCGGTCGCCGGAGCCGAGCAGCGCCACCCGCTCGCCGCCGCGCACGAGGAGCGCCGCCAGGGCGAGGCCGAGCAGCACCGCCCGGTCGAGCTTGCCGGGCAGCCGGCGGTCGGAGCGGAAGCGCATCGAGGGCGAGGGATCGCACCAGATCCACACGCTCTGCGCCGCCTCCCACTCCTGCTGGCGGATGAACAGGTGGCGCGAGCGGGCCGACTGGCGCCAGTCGATGTCGGTCCGGTCGTCGCCCGGCTGGTAGGCGCGGAACTGCCAGAAGGTCTCGCCGGTGCCCGTGCGCCGTCGCCCGTGCACGCCCTGCGCCACGGTCGCGGCCACCCGGTCGGCCTCGACCAGGAGCCCCGGCAGGCGGGCGGCGAGGCTTTCGGCGCCCCGCCGCAGCGCCCGGAGGTCGGCGGCCGGCGCCGGCTCAGCCGACATGCCGGCAGAGGCGGGCGATGACCGCGTCGACCCCGATCCCCTCGGCGCGGGCGGCGAAGGTCACCGCCATGCGGTGCCGCAGGACCGGCCCGGCGAGCGCGATCACGTCGTCGGTCGACGGCGCCAGGCGGCCGTCGAGCAGGGCCCGGACCCGGACCGCCAGCATCAGCGCCTGGCTGGCGCGCGGGCCGGGGCCCCAGGCGACGTGCTCGCCCAGCTTCTCGATCACCCCGGTCTCGGGGCGCCCGGCGCGGACCAGCGCCAGGATCGCGTCGACCACCTTCTCGCCCACGGGCAGGCGGCGCACGAGCCCCTGCAGGCGGGTCAGCTCGGCGGCATCGAGCACCCGCCCGGCCTTGGCCTCGCTGTCGGTCGTGGTGGCGATCATCATCCGCCGCTCGGCCTCGGCCGAGGGGTAGGCGACGTCGACCTGGAGGAGGAAGCGGTCGAGCTGGGCCTCGGGCAGGGGGTAGGTGCCCTCCTGCTCGATCGGGTTCTGGGTGGCGAGCACGTGGAAGGGGTGGGGCAGGGGATGGTCCTGCCCCGCCACCGTGACCTTGCGCTCCTGCATCGCCTGGAGGAGCGCCGCCTGGGTGCGCGGGCTCGCCCGGTTGATCTCGTCGGCCATCAACAGCTGGGTGAAGACCGGCCCGGGGATGAAGCGGAAGCCCTGGCGGCCGCCCGCCACCTCCTCGAGCACCTCCGAGCCCAGGATGTCGGCCGGCATCAGGTCGGGGGTGAACTGCACGCGCTTCTGGGCGAGGCCCAGGACGACGCCCAGGGTCTCGGCGAGCCGCGTCTTGGCGAGGCCGGGCACGCCCACGAGCAGCGCGTGACCGCCCGAGAGGATGGTGATCAGGGTCTCCTCGATCACCCGCTCCTGGCCCAGGATGACGCGGCCGATCTCGGCCCGCACCCGGCCCAGCCGCTCGACCGCCCGCTCGGCCTCCTCGACCACCGCCTCGGACGCCACGCCCGCCATCGCCACGCTCATGCCCGCCCCACCGGCCGCCGGCTCCCGCCTGGAACCGTCACACGATGCTCTTACATAGGGGCAAAGGATGCAATTAACATGCCCGTAATCAACGGGAGGTGGACGGGTGCGGCGGCCCTTCGATCCGCAGGCGGCGCTCGCGGCCCTGGCGCGCGGCGAGTTGCCGGTGGACGAGCTGGCGATCGCGATCGACCGCGACGGCGTCTGGTACCATGACGGCCGGCCGATCCGCCGTCCCGAGCTGGTGCGGCTCCTGGCGAGCGCGCTGCACCGCGACGAGCGCGGCCAATACTGGCTCCTGACCCCGGTCGAGCGCGGCCGGGTCGCGGTCGCGGACGCGCCGTTCGTGGCGGTCGAGCTCGCCCGCGAGGGCGCCGGGACGGAGCAGGTGCTGCGGCTGCGCACCAATCTCGACGACTGGGTCACCCTCGACGCCGATCACCCGCTCCGGATCGCCCAAGGCGCCTTCGGACCCACGCCCTATCTGCTGGTGGGTCGGGGTCTCGAGGCGCGGCTCCTGACCAGCGTTTACTACGAGCTGGCCGAGCTCGCAGTGGCCGGGCCCGGCCCGGGCGGGCTCGGGGTCTGGAGCTGCGGGCGGCTCTTCCCGCTCGAGCCGGCGAGCGGGGCCGGGCATGGCTGAGCCGGCCGGCGGCGCGCTCGACCGGGGCTGGCTGCGCGAGCGGCTCGCCGCCTGCCGTGGCCGGCCGGCGCCCTTTCCGGGCGATCACGCGGATCCGGCCGAGCTCGCCCGGCCGGCGACGCCGGCGGCCGTGCTGATCGGCCTCCTGCCGGCGCCCGAGGGGCCGCGGATCCTGCTCACCCGGCGCACCGCGCATCTGCGCGACCATGCCGGGCAGATCAGCTTCCCCGGCGGGCGGATCGAGGCGGCCGACACGGGCCCCGTGGGCGCGGCGCTGCGCGAGGCGCACGAGGAGGTGGGCGTCGAGCCGGAGCGGGTCGAGGTCCTGGGCGAGCTCGCCTGCTACCGCACCCGCACCGGCTTCCTGATCCATCCGGTGGTCGGCTGGATCGACCGGCCGGCGGCCTTCCGGCCCGACCCCTTCGAGGTCGCCGAGCTGTTCGAGCTGCCGCTGGCCTTCGCCCTCGATCCGGCCAACCACCGCCGCGACGCCCACGAGCGCGACGGGCGGCGGCGCGAGTTCTGGGTGGTCCCGTACCGCGAGCACTACATCTGGGGTGCGACCGCCGGGATCCTCGTCAACCTGGCGCGGCTGGTCGGGGCCTGAGCGGGTGGCGCGCATCGCGGTCCTCGAGCTCCTGGCGTTCCTCCTGCCGTTCGCCCTCTACGCGCTCTGGCGGCTGCTCGTGACCCGCGGTGCGCAACTGCTCGCGAGCACGCCCTGGTTCCTGTTGACGGTTGCCGGCCTCGCGCTCGTCTGCGCGAGCTTCCTCCTGCTCGTGCTGCTCGAGCCGGGCGAGCCGCCGGGCTCGAGCTACACGCCGCCGCACCTCGAGGACGGCCGGCTGGTGCCGGGCGAGTTCCGGCGCCGTGGCGGCTGAGGCCGATCCCGAGCGGCCGCTCGCCCACGCCCGCTGGCTGCTCGCACCCGAGAGCCGGGCGCTTCTGGCGGCCCTCGGGGCCGAGGGGCACGAGGCCCGGTTCGTCGGCGGCTGCGTCCGCGACACGCTGCTCGATCCGCATCTCGACCCGGCCGACCTCGACCTCGCCACGCAGGAGCGCCCGGAGGCGCTCCACCGACGGCTGGAGGCGCTCGGCTTCAAGGTCGTGCCCACCGGCCTCGCCCACGGCACCATCACCGTGCTGGTCGGCAAGCGGCACTTCGAGGTGACGACGCTGCGCCGCGACGTCGCCTGCTTCGGCCGCCACGCCGAGGTCGCGTTCTCGGAGGACTTCGCGGAGGACGCGGCCCGCCGCGACTTCACCATCAACGCCATGAGCTGCGACGGCCGGGGCCGGCTGTTCGACCCGTTCGGCGGCCGGGCCGACCTCGCCTCCGGCCGCGTCCGCTTCGTGGGCGAAGCGCGGCAGCGGATCCGCGAGGATTATCTGCGGATCCTCCGCTTCTTCCGCTTCTGGGCGCGGTTCGGCCGGCCGCCGGCCGACCCGGCCGCGCTCGAGGCCGGCGCCGCCGAGGCGGCGGGGCTCGAGCGGCTGTCGGGCGAGCGGGTGCGCGGCGAGCTCGAGCGGCTGCTCCTGGCGCCGGGTGCCGTGCCGGCGCTCGTGCTGATGGAGGAGGCGGGTGTGCGGCCGCACCTGCTGCCGGTCCGCCCGGCGCTCGAGCGGCTGGCGCGTCTGGTGGCGATCGCGCACGGGGCGGACGCGATCCTGCGCCTGGCGGCACTCGTGCGCGACCGGCTCGACCGGGCCGGGCTCGAGGCGCTCGCGGACCGGCTGCGCCTCGCCAACCGCGAGCGCGATCGGCTCCTGGCGCTCGCCACGGTGGCGCTGCCCGACCCCCTGGCCGGCCGCGCCGCGCGCGAGCGGGCGGTCTATCGGCTGGGCTTCCCGCTCTGGCGCGACCTCGTGCGCCTGGCCGCGGCCGAGCGCGACCTCGAGGGCCCGGCGCTCGCCGCCCTGCTCGAGGAGATGGCCCGCTTCCACCCGCCGACCTTCCCGCTCACCGGCGCCGATCTCCTGGCGCGCGGGGTGGCAGAGGGTCCGGGACTCGGCCGGCTGCTCGCGGAGGTGCGGGCCTGGTGGGAGGCGCAGGGCTTCGTGCCCGACCGGGCCGCCTGCCTCGCCCGCCTCGAGGCGCTGCTCGAAGCCGGGCCGCGGCCGGGTTGACAAGCCCGAGGCCGGCTCCCTATCTGCGGCGCGCTTGGGGGATGGTGCAGCTGGTAGCACGCCTGACTCTGGATCAGGAGGTCCTAGGTTCGATCCCTAGTCCCCCAGCCAGCTCCCTCCCTTGACCGCCTCCCTGCATCAGCGAATCCTGTTGCACGAGCCGCGGCGTCCGTACGCGGCACAGCAGGGGAGGCTCGCCCGTGGCTAGCAACCTTTCCCGTCGCCTGGCCGTGCCGGCGCTCGCCGGCGCCGCCGCCCTGCCCGCCGCCACGGCCGGGGCGGCCCAGGGCGCCTACAAGGTGGTCTACCACCTGAACCAGCCGGGCGGCGAGGACTTCGCCTACTACAAGCAGATGCTCGTCAACGTGCAGAACCATCTGAGCATCGCCCCGCCCGAGGGGCTCGAGATCCGCATCGTGATGCACGGTGCGGGCGTCAACCTGCTCCGCCGTGCGGCGCCCGCCGACAAGCAGATCGCCGCGGCGATCGACGATCTCAAGGCCGCGGGCGTGCGCTTCCAGATCTGCGCGATCACCTTGAAGCGCGGCAACATCCCGCTCGCCGAGCTCTACGACGCCGAGGAGTCCGACCTCGTGCCCTCGGGCGTCTTCGAGGTCGCCCGCCTGCAACAGCGCGAAGGCTTCGCCTACCTCAAGATCTGAGCCGGGGTCGGCGCGGCGACGCCGGCCGCAGGCGGGCCCCGCGCGGCCGGGCGTTCCGCGGCCGGCGGTGTAGGGCTAGAGCGCCACGGCCCGACCCCGGTCCGGAGACCCCGTTGTCGCACGAGCCCGACGTCGACGGTGCCTACGCTTGGCGCCGGCTCCTGCTCTGCCTCGCGCTCGCCACCACGGGTGGGGTGGGGCTGTGGTCGGCGGTCGTCGTCCTGCCGGCGATCCAGGCCGAGTTCGGCGTCGACCGGAGCGGGGCGGCGCTGCCCTACACGGCGACCATGCTGGGCTTTGCGCTCGGCGGGATCGCCATGGGCCGGCTCGCCGACCGGGTCGGCATCCTGCCGCCCGTGCTCCTGGGCTCGCTCGCCCTCGGCACGGGCTATCTCCTGGCCGCCGCCGCGCCGAACTTCGCGAGCTTCGTCCTGGCCCAGGCGGTGCTCGTCGGCATGCTCGGCAGTTCCGCGACCTTCGCCCCGCTCGTGGCCGAGGTCTCGCACTGGTTCCTGCGCCGGCGTGGCATCGCGGTCGCGATCGTCGCCTCCGGCAACTATCTGGCCGGCACGATCTGGCCGCCGGTCCTCGAGCTCCTGATCCGCAGCCACGGCTGGCGGACCGCGCATCTGCTCGTGGGCGTGGTGTGCCTCGTGGTGATGGTGCCGCTCGCCTTCGGCTTGCGCCGGCGACCGCGGATCGCGGCCGGCACCGTGGCCCAGCCCGCGGCGGCCGCGGTCGGCGTCTCGAGGCTCTCGCCCGGACTCCTCCAGGCCGTGCTGGTGCTGGCCGGGATCGCCTGCTGCATCGCCATGTCGATGCCGCAGGTGCACCTCGTCGCCTGGTGCACCGACCTCGGCTACGGACCGGCGCGCGGTGCCGAGATGCTCTCCTTGATGCTCGGGCTCGGGGTGTTGAGCCGGCTCGCCTCGGGCCTTCTGGCCGACCGGGTCGGCGGGCTCGCCACCTTGATCCTGGGCTCGGCGCTGCAGACCGCGGCGCTCGCCCTCTACCTGCCGTTCGACGGGCTCGTGCCGCTCTACCTGGTCTCGGGGCTGTTCGGCCTCGCCCAGGGCGGGATCGTGCCGTCCTATGCGCTCGTGGTGCGCGACCACTTCCCCGCCCGCGAGGCGGGCACCCGGGTCAGCGCCGTGCTGATGGCGACGATCGTGGGGATGGCGCTCGGCGGCTGGCTGTCGGGCGAGCTCTACGACCGCACCGGCTCCTACGCCCTGGCGATCCTGCACGGCGTCGGCTGGAACCTGGTCAACCTGGCACTCGCGCTGTGGATCCTGCTGGCGCGCCCGCCGGCCAGCCGGGCATCGGCCACCCGGGCGCTCGCGCGCCCGGCGGTCTGAGGAGACTCAGCGGAGCCTGGACCGGCTCGGGCAGGGAGAGGGTGGGGCGGGGAGGGATGGTGGAGCCGAACGGAGTCGAACCGTCGACCTCCTGAATGCCATTCAGGCGCTCTCCCAACTGAGCTACGGCCCCACGCGATCGACGGGCGCAGACATAAGGTTCCGTCGGCCGCCGCGCAAGACGGATCCGACCGGAGCAGCCCCGGGCGGCGCCCCGGCGCGGGGGCTGCGCTTGACACCCCGTCGCGACGCCGTCAGGCTCAACTCGGACATCCTCTGTCGGAGTTGAGCCCCTGCTGTTCGATCGCAGCGTCGAGTACGGTCTGCACGCGCTCCTCTCGCTCGCGGCGCTGCCGGACGGGCTGCGCCCGAGCGTGGGCGAGCTGGCGCGCTACCAGGGCGTGCCGCCGGCCCTCCTCGCCAAGATCTTCACGCGGCTGCGCAAGGTCGGCCTTGTGGCGGTCCGAGAGGGCGCCCGGGGCGGTTACACGCTGGCCCGCCCGGCCGCGGAGATCAGCATCCTGGCCGCGGTCGACGCGATCGCCGGCCGGCAGCGGCTGTTCGTCTGCGAGGAGGTGCGCGCGCGATGCGCGCTGTTCGGCGGGCGACCACCGGACTGGGCGGTCCGCGGAACCTGCGCGATCCACGCCGTCATGCTCGAGGCCGAGCGGCAGGCGCGCCGGGTGCTGGCGGACCGCACGCTCGCCGACCTCGTGGCCGGGCTCGCCGGCAAGGCACCGGCCGCTTTCCTCGAGGAGACCCGGAGCTGGTTCGGCGAGCGCGGTCGGGCGCGGGCCCGGCGCGCCGCGCCGGAGCCGGCCCGCGGCCGCCGTCGACCATCACCGACGCCCGGCGGATGAGCCGCCGGGAGACCCCGAGAGCCTGGAGGATCGAGCCATGATCAGCCGAGCCGTTCGCGCCGCCTGCCTGCTCCTGCCGCTCGCGGCGACGCCCGCCGCGGCCGCCGACGGGACGGTCGTGCCGCTGCTCGCCAAGGATCTGCCGGGCCTCGCGAGCGGCGCCAAGGAGGGCGTCCTGTTGACGGTCGAGTACCCGCCGGGCGGTGCCACGCCCGCCCATCTCCATCGCGCCCACGTCTTCGTCTACGTGCTCGAGGGCGCGGTCGTGATGCAGGTCGCGGGCGGCCCCGAGGTCACCTTGACGGCCGGTCAGACCTTCTACGAGAGCCCGGACGACGTGCACACGGTGTCGCGCAACGCCAGCGCCACGCAGCCGGCCAAGATGCTGGTGCTCACGATCAAGGACAAGGGCGCGCCGGTGCTCGTGCCGGCGCACTGAACGGGCCCGGGGGGCGGCGGTCCCGGCGCGCGGCCCGGCCGGTCGGGCCGGGGCGAGGGGCTAGCGGCCGCGCTCCTCGTCCTCGATGCCCTCGTCGAGCACGTCGCCGACCGCGTCGTCCTCGCCGAGGTCGCCCGCGTCCTCGATGATGACGTCCTCCTCCTCGGCGGGCTCCTCGACCGCCTCCTCGGCCGGCTCGAGCGGCGTGTCGGCCTCGAGCTCGTCGAGCTCGCCCACGCCCTCCTCGCGGGCCTCGTCGACCCCGGCCACGACCGCCGCCTCGGGCTCGACCACCCCGGCGCGGATCGCCGGCCGCTGGCGGCGCGCCCGGCCGGCCGCCTCGGGGTCGAACTCGCTCCCGCAGGCCGGGCAGAGGATGGGCGAGCGCAGCAGGTCGTAGAATTTCGCGCCGCAGGACAGGCAGATCCGCTTGGTGCCCCACTCGGGCTTGGCCACGGCCTCGATCTCCAGGAGAAGAGGGGGTCGGAAAGGCGGGCGGGCAATTGCCATGCCGCCCTGGGCCTGTCAAAAGCAAATTCCGCCGGCGCCCGGAGCCCGCCCCGTGCGCCGCCGCGTCCCGACCCTCCCGGAGCGCCCGCGCGCATGCAGATGCACGCCGATCCGCACGACGCGCTCGACGGCCGGGCGCGGCCGCCCGGCGACAAGTCGATCTCGCACCGCGCCCTGCTCCTGGCCGCGCTCGCCGTGGGCGAGAGCCGCATCGAGGGCCTGCTCGAGGGCGAGGACGTGCTCGCCACGGCGGGTGCGCTCGGCGCGCTCGGCGTCGATCTCGAGCGGCGCGGCGCCGGCGCCTGGAGCGTGCACGGGGTCGGCGTGGGCGGGCTCGCCGAGCCCGACCGGGTGCTCGATCTGGGCAATGCCGGGACCGGGGCGCGGCTGCTGATGGGGTTGCTCGCCGGCCACCCCTTCACGAGCTTCCTCACCGGCGACGCCTCGCTGCGGCGCCGGCCGATGGGGCGGGTGGCCCAACCGCTCAGGGCGATGGGTGCGGTGATCCTGGCGCGGAGCGGCGACCGGCTGCCGGCCGCGGTCACCGGGCGGAGCCGGCTCCTGCCGGTCACCTGGCGCTCGGAGGTCGCCTCGGCGCAGGTCAAGTCGGCGGTCCTCCTGGCCGGGCTGCACGCCCCGGGCGAGACCACGGTGATCGAGCCCCTGCCGTCGCGCGACCACACCGAGCGGATGCTCGCCGGGATGGGGGCGGCGCTGCGCACCGCACCGGCCGAGGGCGGCGGGATCGCGGTGACCGTGGTGGGCCAGCCCGAGCTCGGGCCGCAGAGCTTCACCGTTCCGGCCGATCCCTCCTCGGCCGCCTTCCCGGCGGTGGCGGCGGCGGCCACGCCGGGCTCCTCCGTTCTCCTCGAGGGGGTCTGCCTCAATCCGTCGCGGACCGGGGCCTACACCACGCTCGCCGAGATGGGGGCCTCGATCGAGGTCCGCGACCGCCGCCGGGCGGCCGGCGAGGAGGTCGGCAGCCTCCTCGTGCGCAGCTGCGAGCTGCGCGCGGTCGACGTGCCGGCGACGCGCGCCCCCTCGATGATCGACGAGTACCCGGTGCTGTTCGTGGCGGCGGCGCTCGCCCGCGGTACCAGCCGCTTCCGCGGCCTCGGCGAGTTGCGGGTCAAGGAGAGCGACCGCCTCGCGGTCATGGCCGAGGGCCTCGCCGCCTGCGGTGTGCGCTGCGCCGTCGAGGGCGACGATCTCGTGGTCGAGGGCGGCGGCCGGCCGGCCGGGGGTGCCCGCATCGACGCCCGCCTCGACCACCGGATCGCCATGAGCTTCCTGGTCCTGGGCGGGCTCGCCCGGTCCGGCGTGCGGGTCGCCGGTGCGGAGACCATCGCCACGAGCTTCCCGGGCTTCCTCGGGCTCATGAACGGCCTCGGCGCCCGCCTCCGCGAGGTGGGTCCCGAGGGGTGAGGAGGCCGCTCGTCATCGCCGTCGACGGGCCGGCCGCCTCGGGCAAGAGCACGCTGGCGCGGCGGCTGGCCGCGGCGCTCGGGCTGGCCTTCCTCGACACCGGCCTGCTCTACCGGGCGGTCGGCCGACGGGTGCTCGAGGCGGGCGGCGACCCGGCCGATCCGGAGGCCGCGCTCGCCGCCGTGGCGGCGCTCGCACCCGAGGAGGTCGAGGCCGAGCGGCTGGCCGGCGAGCGGATCGGCGAGGCGGCCTCCAAGGTCGCGGCGATCCCGGCCGTGCGCGCGGCGCTCCTGCCCTGGCAGCGGCGGCTCGCCGCGACGCCACCGGGCGCGGTCCTGGCCGGCCGCGACGTGGGCACGGTGGTGTGCCCCGACGCCGCCTTGAAGCTGTTCGTGACCGCCTCGCTCGCCGAGCGGGCGCGGCGGCGCTTCGAGGAGTTGCGGGCTCGCGGCCGGGCCCCTATGTTCGAGGCCGTCCTCGACGAGCTGCGCGAGCGCGACCGCCGCGATACCGAGCGTGCGGTCGCGCCGCTACGTGCTGCCGACGACGCGCTGGTGCTGGACACCACCGAGCTCGATGCCGACGCGGCCTTCGCGGCCGCCCTGCGGCGGGCGGAGGCGGCGCGGGCTCGGCACGCGGGGCCGGGCGCGCCGCGGACGAGCGTGAACCCCTGACCCCGGACGGCGCTGCGGCCGGCCGGGCCTTCGGAGCCTCGATGACGGACGCCTCGGCTTCACCCGACCTCAAGACCTCGCGCGACGAGTTCGCGGCGCTGCTCGACGAGCAGTTCGGCGCCGCGACCCGCATCGAAGGCACCGTGGTGCGCGGCACGGTGGTGGCGATCGACGGCGAGGCGGCGCTGGTCGATGTCGGCCTCAAGTCCGAGGGCCGCATTCCGCTCAAGGAGTTCGCCACGCACGGCCAGGCCCCGGAGGTCAAGGTCGGCGACCTGGTCGAGGTCTATGTCGAGCGGTTCGAGAACCGCGGCGGCGAGATCGTGCTCTCGCGCGACAAGGCACGCCGCGAGGAGAGCTGGAACCGGCTCGAACGCGCCTTCAACGAGCAGGGCAGGGTCGAGGGCCAGATCTTCGGCCGGGTCAAGGGCGGCTTCGCCGTCGACCTCGGCGGTGCGGTGGCCTTCCTGCCGGGCAGCCAGGTCGACATCCGCCCGGTGCGCGACGTCGGCCACCTGCTCAACAAGCCCGAGCCGTTCCAGATCCTCAAGATGGACCGCAGGCGCGGCAACATCGTCGTCTCGCGCCGGGCCGTCCTCGAGGAGAGCCGCGCCGAGCAGCGCAACGAGCTCCTGGCCAGCCTCAAGGAGGGCCAGATCCTCGAGGGGGTGGTCAAGAACATCACCGATTACGGCGCCTTCGTCGATCTGGGCGGGCTCGACGGGCTCCTCCACGTCACCGACATCTCCTGGCGGCGGGTCAACCATCCGGCCGACGTCCTCCAGGTCGGCCAGTCGGTCAAGGTGCAGGTGATCCGCTTCAACCGAGAGACCCAGCGCATCAGCCTCGGCATGAAGCAGCTCGAGGCCGACCCCTGGGAGGGCATCGAGCTCAAGTACCCGGTCAACACCAAGTTCAAGGGCCGGGTCACCAACATCACCGACTACGGCGCCTTCGTGGAGCTGGAGCCGGGCGTGGAGGGCCTCGTCCACGTCTCCGAGATGAGCTGGACCAAGAAGAACGTCCATCCTGGCAAGATCGTCTCCACCAGCCAGGAGGTCGAGGTCATGGTGCTCGAGGTGGACCCGGAGAAGCGCCGCGTCTCCCTCGGCCTCAAGCAGTGCCTGCCCAACCCGTGGGAGCGGTTCCTCGAGCTGCATCCCCTGGGCTCGGCGATCGAGGGCGAGGTCAAGAACATCACCGAGTTCGGGCTGTTCGTGGGTGTCGACAACGACATCGACGGGATGGTGCATCTGTCCGACCTGTCCTGGGACCAGCCGGGCGAGGAGGCGGTCAAGGCCTACAAGAAGGGCGACCACGTCAAGGCCGTGGTGCTCGACGTCGACGTCGACAAGGAGCGGGTGAGCCTGGGCATCAAGCAGCTCAGCGGCGATCCGTTCAAGGAGGCCATCGCCGGCCTCAAGAAGGGCGAGCGGGTCACCTGCACGATCCGCGAGACCACGCCCATGGGCATCGAGGTCGAGACGACCAGCGGCGCGCGCGGCTTCATCCGCAAGTCGGACCTCTCGCGCGACCGCGACGAGCAGCGCCCCGAGCGCTTCGCCGTCGGCGAGAAGGTCGACGCCAAGGTGATGAACGTGGACGCGCTCAACCGGCGCCTGTCGCTCTCGATCAAGGCCCTCGAGCTCGAGGACGAGAAGCAGGCGATGGCCGAGTTCGGCTCGACCGACAGCGGTGCTTCGCTCGGCGACATCCTGGGCGCGGCGTTCCGCCAGAAGCAGGCCGAGGAGCAGGGCAAGCAGGGCTGAGCGCCGGCCCGGTCGCGGTGGCGGGACGAGCCGACGCCGCGACCGTGCTCGCCTTGACGCCGGCAGCGGGGCTCTGGCACGCTCGCCGTGCGAGTCTCGCCACCCGCCGCCCGAGGTTGCTCCGAGCCGGCGGCCGCAGGGGCAGAAGCGATGACCAAGTCGGACCTCGTCAAACGCCTCGCCGCGGCCAATCCGCATTTGTTCCAGCGCGACATCGAGCGGATCGTGACGACCGTCTTCGAGGAGATCTCGGCGGCGCTCGCGCGTCGCGATCGGGTCGAGCTGCGGGGCTTCGGCGCCTTCTCGGTGCGCGCCCGGGAGGCCCGGCTCGGCCGCAACCCCCGCACCGGCCGCGAGGTCGAGGTGCCCGAGAAGCTCGTTCCCTACTTCAAGACCGGCAAGGAGCTGCGCGAGCGGCTGAACGGCGGCTGAGGGCCGGGACCGTGCCGGTCGGGCCATCGACAGCTCGAGGGAGCGTCCCATGATCAAACTCGTCCGGACCCTGCTCGGCATCGCGGGCGTCGTCGTGATCACGATGTTCGCGCTCGCCAACCGCGGCCCGGTCGACATCGACCTCCTGGCGCTGCCGGGACCGGTGACGGTGCCGGTCTACAGCCTGTTCCTGGCCGGCCTCCTGGGCGGCGCGCTGCTCGGCGCGGCCGCCGCCTGGCTCGGCGGCTGGCGCAGCCGCCGCGAGGCGCGGCTGGCGCGGCGGCGGCTCGCGGTCATGGAGGCGCGCGAGCAGAGCCGGCTCGACGCCGAGGTGGCGGCGCGGGCCGAGCGGCGTGCCGAGCCCGGCCCGCGCGCGCTCGCACCCGCCCAGGCCGCCTGAAGGGGCTCAGGCGAGGCCGAAGATCGTCGTGAGTCCGGTCCGCTCGGCGAGGCCGGCCATCGCCCTGTCGTCGGGCACCGGGCCGGTCGCCTCGGCGGCCCGCAGCACCGCGGGCAGGAGCTCGACGTCGCCGACCGAGTTGAGGAAGAGGTTCGGACGCGCCAGCACCCAGCGGACCGCGGTGCGGATGTCGGCCTCCTCCTCGAGCGGCTCGTACCAGGTCTCGTGGCTGCGCGCGGCGCCCGCCGCCCAGGGTCCCCGGGCCACCGCCTTGATGGTCTGCACCGCCACCCCGCGGTCGGCCGCGAGCGCCACCACGCGCTCGAAGTCGCCGGCATAGGTCGGGTGACGGGCGCACAGCCAGTTCCAGGGCAACAGGATCGAATCGAAGTCGAAGCGCTCGAGCGCGCGGCGGTGCAGGGCGGCGATCTGCCAGCCGTGGCCGGTGACGCCCAGGAAACGGACGAGCCCCTCGGCGCGGGCCTCGACCAGGGCCTCGAGCGCGCCGCCCGCACCGAGCGCCTGCTCCCACTCGTCGGGGTGGGTCAGGGCGTGCAGCTGCACGAGGTCGATCCGGTCGGTCCGCAGCCGCTCGAGCGAGCGGTGCAGCTGCTCGCGGGCGCCGGCACGGTCGCGCCGATCGGTCTTGGTGGCGAGGAAGAAGCGGTCGCGGTGGCGGGGCATCCAGGCGCCGACCCGGAGCTCGCTGTCGCCGTAGCGCGGCGCCGTGTCGATGTGGTTGACGCCGTGCGCGAGCAGGAGCTCCAGGACCCGGTCGGCGACCCCCTGGTCGCAGGCCTTGAGCGCGGCCGCACCGAAAATCACGGCCGAGCTCCGGTGGCCGGTCCGCCCGAACGGTCGCAGCTCGATCGTCATGGGCCGTCTCCCCGAGCCTGATCGGAGCGCCGTCCTCGCACAGCCGGGGCACGCGGTCGAGGGCCGGCTCAGCCCGAGGGCCGGCGCGGGTCGTTGTCGAGGAACGGACCGATCTCGCCGGCGCGCCACGGCTCCCGGCTCGCGATCAGGTCGAGCAGGTAGCGGCCGTAGGCGGTCTTGGCGAGCGGTGCCGCCAGCGCCTCGAGGTCGGCCGTGCCGATCCAGCCCTGGAGATAGGCGATCTCCTCGGGGCAGGCGATCTGGAAGCCCTGCCGCTCCTGCAGCGTGCGCACGAACTCGGAGGCCTGCAGGAGGCTGTCGTGGGTGCCGGCGTCGAACCAGGCGTAGCCACGGCCGAGGCGCTCGACGACGAGCGCGCCCATCTCGAGATAGGCGCGGTTGACGTCGGTGATCTCGAGCTCGCCGCGCGGCGAGGGGCGCAGCCGTCGGGCGATCTCGACGGCCCGGGGGTCGTAGAAGTAGAGCCCGGTGACGGCGTAGTTGGAGCGCGGCCGCACCGGCTTCTCCTCGAGCTCGACCGGCCGCCCCTGGCCGTCCAGCACGACCACGCCGTAGCGCTCCGGGTCGGCGACCCGGTAGCCGAACACGCTCGCACCCTCCTCGCGGCGGACGGCGAGCTTGAGTGCCACCCGGAGATAGTGGCCGAAGAAGATGTTGTCGCCCAGGATCAGGCAGCAATGGGCGCCGGCGAGGAAGGGCTCGGCGATCAGGAGCGCCTGCGCCAGCCCCTCGGGGCGGGGCTGGACCGCGTAGGCGAGGTCGAGGCCCCATTGACTGCCGTCGCCCAGCAACCGCTCGAACTGCTCGCGGTCCTCGGGGGTGGTGATCACCAGGATCTCGCGGATCCCCGCCAGCATCAGCGTCGTCAACGGATAGTAGACGAGCGGTTTGTCGTAGACGGGGAGGAGCTGCTTGCACACCGCGCGCGTCACCGGGTAGAGGCGCGTGCCGCTGCCGCCGGCGAGGAGCACGCCCTTGTAGTGCACGCTCAAGGCCGCGCCTCCGACCCGGCCACGCGCCCGAGGCCCAGGCGCCGGCCGTCGTAGCGCGCGCGGGTCTCGGCGAGCCAGCCACGGTTGGCCAGGTACCAGGCGACGGTCGCGCGCAGCCCCTCCTCGAGGGTCCGCTCCGGACGCCAGCCGAGCTCGCGCTCGAGCCGGCTCGGGTCGATGGCGTAGCGGCGATCGTGGCCCGGCCGGTCGGCGACGAAGCCGATCAGCCGGGCGTGCGGCGCGCCCGAGGGGTGCAGCGCGTCGAGCGCCGTGCAGAGCAGGCGCACGAGATCCAGATTGCTGCGCTCGGCGCGCGCGCCGATCAGATAGGTCCGCCCGGGCTCGCCACGGGTGAACACCTCGAGCAGGGCGGCTGCGTGATCCTCGACATGGAGCCAGTCGCGCACCTGCTCGCCCCGGCCGTAGACCGGGATCCGCTCGCCGGCGAGCGCCTTGAGGATCGCCAGGGGCACGAGCTTCTCCGGGAACTGCCAGGGGCCGTAATTGTTCGAGGCGTTGCTCAGGAGGACCGGCAGGCCGAAGGTGTGGTGCCAGGCGCGGACCAGATGGTCGGCCGCGGCCTTGCTCGCCGCGTAGGGCGAGCGCGGATCGTAGCCGGAGCTCTCGGAGAAGGGCGGATCCAGGGGCTGCAGCGCGCCGAACACCTCGTCGGTCGAGACGTGGTGGAAGCGGAAGCGACGGCGCGCCTCGCCCTCGAGCTCGGCGTGATAGGCGCGCGCGACCTCGAGGAGCTCGAAGGTGCCGGTGACGTTGGTGGCGAGGAACGCCGCCGGCCCGTCGATCGAGCGGTCGACGTGGCTCTCCGCCGCGAGGTGGAGGACGCCGTCCGGCCGATGCTCGCGGAACACCCGGCGCAGCGCCTCGCCGTCGGCGAGATCGGCCACCACGAGGCGATGCCGGGGGTCGGTGCCGGCCTCCTCGAGCGCGCGCGGCTCGGCCGCATAGGTGAGCTTGTCGAGGTTGACGACCGACCAGTCGGTGGTGCGCAGGACCCGGCGGATCACCGCCGAGCCGATGAAGCCGCAGCCGCCGGTGACCAGGATCCTCACAGCCACGCCTCGCCGCGCATCGAGTCCTCCGAAGCCCTGCCCAGGACCCGATCGCGCACCGCGAGCCAGCAGTCCAGGGCCCGCGAGGCCGGCAGGGCCACGTCGCTCAGAGCCAGGACCTGGCCGGGCTCGACCGCGCGCTCGAGGACGAGGTCGCGGCAGAGCCCGATCGGCAGATGCTCCGGCAGCTCGGCGATCCGCACGCAACTGCCGCGCAGCTCGAAGCTGCCGATGCCGTTGCCGATCCGGGTCCCGGCGGTGAGCCGCCGCTTGGCGACGGCCGCGACCGAGATGCGCGGCCGGGGCGAGTTGTCGAGGGTGACGCGGCGCTCCTCGACCAGCCGACGCAGGGTGCGCGGGATCTCCAGATGCACGAGGATGTGCGGGCGGAGGAGCGTGTAGAGCGGCCCCGGGCCCATCTTGTAGTAGGCCAGTGCCGGGGCCTCGCTCGCCGCGTGCGTCGCCACCAGCGCCACCCCGTGCGGGGCGCCGGGCGAGACCACGAGATCGCTCACCGGCCGGCCGAGCGCCTGCGCCTCGCCGGCGAGCTCGAGCAGGCCTCGCCGCCAGTCCTCGCAGCGCGGCATGCGCAGGCCAGGTGCGAGGATGTCGGCGCCGGTCCAGTTGGCCACCAGGGCCTGCTCGACCTGCACCTTGGTGCCGTCGGTCGAGGCGGTCACCATGGCGAGCGAGATCCCCTGCCGGCCCGCCCAAAGCCGCATCTCCTCGGGCGTGGGGTCGAGGTTCAAGAAGCCCTTGAGGTTGCCGTGCAGGAGCGGGGTGAAACCCATCTCCGAGGCCTCGGCGGCGAGGTCGGCGGCGGCACCCGGCTGGTCGCCCAGGCATTCGGTCAGGAGGCCGCGGCCGACGAAGGCCGAGCCCGCGGTGACGTGGAACTCGGCGTTCATGGTCGCGACCGGCCGGCCGGCGGCGAGCGCGGTCTCGACCACCCGGGTCGCGTGCACCGGATCGCCGCTCGCCTCGAGCACCACCTCGCAGTCCTCGACCAGGCGACCCAGGTCGTTGGTGGCGCGCTCGGCGAGCGGCAGGTCCGCCAGCTGGTCGAGCGGGCGGCGGGTGAGGATCCGCGTCACCTCGATCCCCTGGCGGCCGTGGAACGCCGCAACGAAGCGACGGGCGACGAAGCCGCTGCCCGCGACCCCGACACGCAGTCGCGCCGGCCGCCTCTCAGCCGGCATGCGCGACCGGCTCCGCGAACGCCTCCAGGGTCGGGCCCGCGGCCCGCGGCGGCAGCACCGCGAGCTCCGGGATCGGCACCACGAACTCGGCGTCCCAGGCCCGGATCCAGGCGAAGCGCCGGACGATCTCGTCCGTGTGGTTCCAGGGCAGGATCAGGACGTAGTCGGGTCGCGTCCGGCGCAGCGCCTCGGGGCCCAGCACGGGAAGATGCGAGCCCGGCATGAACCGGCCGATCTTGGCCGGGGTCTCGTCGACGACGTAGCGCAGATGCTCCCGGCCGATTCCGCAGGCGTTGAGGAGGGTCGCTCCCTTGGCCGCGGCACCCAGGGCCGCGACCTCGAGCCCCTGCCGGCGCGCCCCCTCGAGGAACGCCCGAAGGCTCCGCCGCACGTGCCGGACCCCGGCCGGAAAGCCCTCGTAGCCGGACAGCCGGTCGAGGCCGGCCGCGGTCTCGGCGGCGCGCACCGCGGCGAGGCCCGGCCCCGGCGGCCGCGGGTCCTCGGCGCGCACGGCCCAGACCCGCAGGCTGCCGCCGTGGGTCGGCAGGGTCTCGACGTCCTGCGCGCGCAGCCCGGCTCCCGCCAGCGCGCGCTCGAAGGCGTGCAGCGAGAAGTAGAAGAAGTGCTCGTGGTAGATCGTGTCGAACTCGTTCCCCTGCATCAGATGCAGGAGATGCGGGAACTCCGCCGACAGCCGGCCGGCCGGGCGCAGCAGGTGGCGCACCCCGCGCAGGACGTCCGGCAGATCGGGGACGTGCGCGAGCACGTTGTTCGCCACCACGAGATCGGCGTCGAGGCCGCGCGCCGCGAGCTCCAGGCCTACCGCCTCGCCGAAGAAGCGCACCTCGGTCGGGATCCCCTCGGCCTGCGCGACGCGCGCCACGTTGGCCGCCGGGTCGATGCCCAGGACCTCGATCCCGAGCTCGCGGAACCGCCGCAACAGATAGCCGTCGTTGCTCGCCACCTCGACCACCCGGCTGCCCGCGCCCAGGCCCAGGCGCTCTTTGGCCGCGGCGGCGAAGCGGGCGGCGTGCCGGACCCAATCCGGCGACACCGAGGAGAAGTAGGGATAGTCGGTGAACAGGAGCTCCGGCGCGATCACCGCGTCGTGCTGGGCCAGAAGGCAGCGGCTGCAGATCTGCACGCGCAGCGGGTAGACCGGCTCGGGCCGCTCGAGGTCGGACTCGTGGAGCAGGCGATTGGCGAGCGGCATCGGCCCGAGGTCGACCAGCACCGCGCCGAACGGAGCGCCGCAGACGCGGCAGGCGGAGAGGCGATCGATCGTGCCGCCCATGGCCTCGGTCCTCGAGGTCCGAGGCACGCCGCAGGGCGGCCGCCCGGCCCCGGTCACAGGATATCCGGCAGGTTCCCATAGTCGCGGGCGGGTCGCAAGGGCGACGCGACGTCTGCGTATTCGGGGATAGCGGTGCTCGCCCGGCCGGCGATCCCGATCAGCCGCCGGCCACGTCCGCGGGCAGCTCG
Source organism: uncultured Geminicoccaceae bacterium (assembly GCA_964504655.1). Taxonomy (GTDB): domain Bacteria; phylum Pseudomonadota; class Alphaproteobacteria; order Geminicoccales; family Geminicoccaceae; genus JANXAZ01. Next base: position 10,079 of record CAZDFD010000020.1, on the reverse strand, counting down.
CGCAGGCGGGGCAGGTGGGCGTCCTTGTCCGAGAGCACGGGCCCGCCCGGCGGCACGGGCCAGGGGATGGCGAGGTCCGGATCGTTCCAGACGATCCCGGCCTCGCTCGCCGGGTCCCAATAGGCGTCGACCTTGTAGAGGACCTCGGTCTCCGGCTCGAGGGTGAGGAAGCCGTGCGCACAGCCCCTGGGCACGAAGAGCTGCCAGAAGCCCTCCGGGTCGAGCTCGACCGCGACGTGCCGGCCGCGGGTGGCCGAGGCGGGGCGCAGATCGACGGCCACGTCCAGGATCCTGCCGCGCAGCACGCGCACGAGCTTGGCCTGCGCGAAGGGGGGCTTCTGGAAGTGCAGGCCGCGCAGCGTGCCCGCGGCCGCCGAGCGCGACTGGCTGTCCTGGACGACCTCGAGGTCGATCCCGTGCGCGGCGAAGCGGCGGCGATTGTAGACCTCGGAGAAGAAGCCGCGGGCATCGCCGTGGCGTACGGGCCGGATCAGGAGCACGCCCGGGATCGCGGTCGTCCGCACCTCCACCGGCCCGCCTCCGGCTCAGGCCACGACCGGGGTGGCGAGCACCCGGGCGCGGACCTCGAGCCAGCGGTCGAGCGCGCGCGAGGGCGGCAGCTCCACATCCGCGAGCTCGAGGATCTGCCCGGGCTCGATCCGGCGCGCCACCACGAGGTCGCGGGCGAGGCCGATCGGCAGATGGCCCGGCCGGTCGGCGATGCGCACGCAGATCCCGCGCAGCGCGAAGCTGCCGATCCCGTTGTCGATCCGCTCGCCGGGCGCGAGGCGGCGCTTGGCCACCGCCGCCACCGAGAGCCGCGGCCGCGCGCCGTTGTCGAGCAGCACGCCGCCGCCGCGGCGCACCCGCTCCAGGGTCTTGAACGCCTCGAGATGGACCAGGATCGCGGGCTTGACGAGCGTGTAGAACGGCCCGTCGCCCATCTTCAGATAGCGCAGCGCCGCCTGCTGTTCGCTGCGGTGCCGGGCGACCAGGAACACCCCGTGCGGCAGGTCGCGCGAGAGCAGGTAGTCGGTGATCGGCCCGCCCGCCGCCTGCGCCGCCCGGGCCAGGATCTGCGCGCCCGCCGCGAGATCGCCGCAGGCCGGACCCAACAGGCCCTCCTGCGCGATGTCGGCGCCGAAATGATTGCCGACCAGGCATTGTTCGACCTGCAGCTTGGTGCCGTCGGTGAACGAGGTCACCATCGGCAGCGAGAGGCCCTGCCGCGCCGCCCAGTGCCGCATCGCCTCGGGTGTCGGCGCGGTGTCGAGGAAGCCCTTCATGTTGCCGAGCACGAGCGGCGCGAAGCCCATGCTGCGGGCCTCCTCGACCAGGGCCGCGAGCGATCCGGGCTGATCGCCCTCGGCCTCGGTGAGCAGGCCCCGGCCGACATAGGCCGAACCGGCGGTGACGTGGAACTCCGGGGCGTAGGTGACGACCGGCTTGCCGACGGCGAGCGCCGCCTCGACGAGCTCGGTCGCGCGCAGCACGTCGCCGCTGCACTCGAGCACGATGTCGGAGCGCTCGAGCAGCGCCTCGACGCTGCCGGTGACGAGCCCGGCGGCGGGGAAGTCGGAAAGGCTCGCCGGGTCGCGCCGGGTGAGCACGGCACCCAGCCGCCAGTCCGGCCGATGCCGCAGCTCCAGGGCCAGATGCCGGGCCACGAAGCCGGTGCCGGCCAGACCGAGGCGCACGATCTCCGAGTCCAACGCCGGCTTCGTCCCCGCAGGCCCGAGCGCCCGCGGGTCCGGGTGCGCTCGCCTTGCGCACCCTGCCACGCGCCGGGGGCCGCCGCCAAGGGTGGCGGCGGCGGCGCCCTACCGGCCTATGCGGAGGCCTTCAGCCGCCTGGCGATCTCCGCCACGTGCCGGCCCTGGAAGCGCGCCATGGCGAGCTCCTTCGCGGAGGGCTGGCGCTGGCCCTGGCCACCGGCGATCGTCGTCGCGCCATAGGGGCTGCCGCCCGCGATCTCCTCGAGCGTCATCTGCTCGGTGCAGGAATAGGGCAGGCCCACGATCACCATGCCCTGGTGCAGGAACAGCGGCAGGGCGGTGACGATCGTGGTCTCGTTGCCGCCGTGCTGGGTGGCGCTCGAGGTGAACATCGAGGCGACCTTGCCGATCAGCGCGCCCTTGGCCCAGAGGCCGCCGGTCTGGTCCCAGAACGCCCGCATCTGCGAGGCCATGCCGCCGTAGCGGGTCGGGCAGCCGACGATGATCGCATCGTACCCCGGCAGTTCGTCGACCGTGGCCAAGGGGGCCGGCTGGTCGAGCTTGAAATGGTGCTGGCGGGCGATCGCCTCGGGCACCGTCTCGGGGACCCGCTTGATCACCGCCTCGACCCCCTCGACCTCCCGGGCGCCCGCCGCGACGGCCCCGGCCATGGTCTCGATGTGGCCGTAGGTGCTGTAGTAGAGGATCAGGACCCTGGTCGGCATGCTCGGCTCCACGCTCGCTCGCGGGCCGCAGATGGGGCGCGTCGCGCCGGCCGGCGAGCGGCGGCGGTGGAACAGGATTGGCGCCCGTTGGGAGACGATGATGGCCCCAAGCGAGCGGCTCGAGGGCGGCAAGGCGGTCTATGGTGCCGCGGTCGGGATCCTCATGCTCGAGGCACGCTTCCCGCGCATCCCGGGCGATCTCGGCAACGCGCTCACCTGGCCGTTCCCGGTGCTCTACCGCGTGGTGCGCGGCGCATCGCCGGACCGGGTCGTGCGCCGGCGCGCCGAGGGGCTCCTGCCGGCCTTCCTCGAGGCCGCCCGCGATCTCGTCGCCACGGGTGCCGACGGGATCACCACCAACTGCGGCTTCCTCTCGCTGTTCCAGGCCGAGCTCGCGGCCGCGGCCGGCGTGCCCGTGGCCACCTCCTCGCTGATGCAGGCGGCTCCCGTCCAGGCGCTCCTGCCGCCGGGGCGGCGGGTCGGGATCCTGACCATCTCGGCCGAGAGCCTCACGGCCGCGCATCTGCGGGCGGCCGGCGTGCCCGAGGGCACCCCCGTGGTCGGCACCGAGGGCGGCCGCGAGTTCAGCCGGGCGATCCTGGGCGATGCGGCGACGCTCGATCCGGTGGCCGCGGAGGCCGATCTGCTCGAGGCGGCCGAGCGGCTTCTCCGAGCGCATCCCGAGGTCGGCGCGATCCTGCTCGAATGCACCAACATGTGCCCCTACGCGCGGGCGGTGGCCGACCACACCGGGCTGCCGGTGTTCGACATGGCCGGCTTCGTCGCCTGGTTCCAGAACGGGCTCAGGCCGCGCCGCTTCGCCGATCCGCGCGAGACCGAGGTGCCGCGCCGCTCGGCTTGACCGTCCCGGGCGATCGCCTAGGCTCCGCGGTCGACCGAGCGTCGAGCCGGCGCGGAGCTTGCCCGCCGCGGCCTGGCCACCAGAAGGACGACCACGATGCCCGCGCTGTCCCGCCGCCTGCTCCTGGCGTCCGCCGCGATCCTCCTGGCTTCGACCGGGGCGCGGGCCGATGGGGAGCAGCAGCGGCTGGTCGACCGGGCGCGGATCGTGGTCGACGAGTTCCTGGCCGATCCGAACTTCCAGAGGATGCGGGTGTACGTCCAGAACGCCTTCGCGGTGCTGGTCGTCCCGGACCTCCTCAAGGGCGGCTTCGTGGTCGGCGCCGAGTACGGGGTGGGCGTGCTGCTCGCCCGCGACGTCCGGAGCGGCGCTTGGAGCGACCCGGTGTTCGTCGACCTCTACGGCGGCAGCATCGGCCTGCAGCTCGGCGGCAAGGCGTCGGACGTGATCTTGACCATCATGAACGCCGGCGCGCTCGACAAGATCTTGAGCTCGCGGTTCAAGCTCGGCACCGACGCGAGCGTGGCGGCCGGTCCGGTCGGCGTCGGCGTCGGCGCCGCGACCACCGTCCAGTTCGGCGAGGACCTCTACATCTTCAGCCGCAGCAAGGGGCTCTATGGCGGGCTGTCGGCCGAAGGCTCGGCGGTGATCCTCAAGCCCGACTGGATCAAGGCCTATTTCGGCCAGACGGTCACCGCCCAGGCGGTGCTCAAGGAGCGCAGCGTCACCAACCCCGGCAGCGCCGCCCTGCGCGAGGCCCTGGCGCGCTTCTGAGCCGGCTCAGGCAGCGAGCCGGGCGGCCAGCCGCGCGACGCCGCCGCGCGGCTCGCGCCGCCCGGGCAGGGGCCGCAGCTCCTGGCGGGCCCAGCGCAGGAGCGCCGCCTCGACCCGGCCCGGCTCGGAATCGGCGCGCTCGAGGCCGCGTCGGTAGAGCTCCATGAACATGGCGACCGTGTCGGCGGCGTCCCACGGCCGGCCGGTGCGGCGGGTGGCGTGCGCGATCACGGCGGCCACGAGATTGTCGCGGAACTGCTCGCCGACCCGCGGCGGCGCGCCGGCCTCGTCGAGCAGGCGGGCGATCACCCGCAGCGCCCTCCCGGTCTCGAACGCCGCGCGCGGATCGCTCAGGCCGGGCAGGCGGGTCATCGCCAGCACCAGCGCCTCGTTGCCGCCGGTGGCCCAGGGCACCGCCGCCTCGGCGAGCCCCGGCGCCGCGGCCGGCCCGAGCTCGGCCACGCCGAGCCCGGCCCGGAAGGCGCGCTGCGGATCCGCCCTGGTCTCGCCCATGCCCCGCCCTCGCCCGCGGGCGATCCTCTCGCCCAGGATGACGATCCCGAGCGTGCCACAACGTGAAGGCGAAGCAACGGGTGAGGTGATGCAACCTCGCAACGATTCGCGGTCCGACCGCGCGGCGGATCGTCAGTCCGGCAGGACGAGGCCGTGCTCGCGGGCGGCCAGGGCCAGGTGACGCGCCAGATGCTCCGCCAGCGAGCGGTCGACCTGCAGCTCGACCTCGAGCCGGCCGGCGCCGCCCCGGACGGCCTCGAGCCACACCGGGATCCGGCCGTAGAGGCTCGCGGCGACCGTCCCGGGCGGGAAGGCGGCGGGATGGAGGTCGAGCGGGCAGCCCGCGGCGAGGGTGGCGCGAACCAGGGCCTCGGGGCCGTCGAGGGCGAGCGTGGTCATCGCCTCGGTGAGGTCGACCAGCGCCGCCGGGCGAGCTTCGAGCGCGGCCGCGAGCGCGGCCGCGAGCTCGGCCTCGCTGCCCGGCTCGTCGCCGAGCACGAGCCGGTCCGGCCCGAGCCGGAGGGCGCGACGCCCGCCGCTCGCGGCGACGCTCCCCACACGATCCGGCAGCGGCAGGCCGGCGGCATTCGCCGCGATCGCCAGCTCCGCCTCCGCCCCGCGCACCAGGAGGCGGGCGCGGAACGGCCGCTCGCGCAGGACCAGGGGCTCGGGCCCCGGCGCCTCGAGAGCGCGCCGGTCGAGGCGGGCGAGGGGGGCGGTCCTAGCCACGCAGGCGTGCTCCCTCGGGGTCGAGGAAGCAGGGCGGGGCGAGCTCGACCGCGATCGGCTCGCTGCCGGCGGCGGCGACCCTGAGCCGCCGGCCGGGCTCGGCCAGGTCGCCGCGCACCAGTGCCAGGGCGATCGCGCGGCCGAGGGTGGGCGAGCGGGCGCTCGAGGTGACGTGCCCGAGCGAGGGACCCGAGGCCGGATCGCTCCCGGCCGCGACCAGCTGGCCGCCCGGCGGCGGCACGCGCTCCGGGTCGAGCGGCAGCAGGCCCACGAGCCGAGGGCGGTCGGGGCGGCGGTGCTCGGCCAGGGCGAGCGAGCGGCGTCCGAGGAAGTCCTTCCGGGTCGAGAGCAGCCGGCCGAGGCCGAGGTCGAGCGGTGTCACGGTGCCGTCGGTCTCGTGGCCGATCAGGATGTAGCCCTTCTCCAGCCGCAGCACGTGCATCGCCTCGAGGCCGTAGGGCGTGGGCTCGAGGTCGGGGCCGAGGCGGACGATCGCCTCGACCACGTCCTCGGCATGGCTCGCCGGGACGGCGAGCTCGAAGCCGAGCTCGCCCGTGAAGCTCACCCGGAACAGCCGCACGGGGACGCTGCCCACCCGGCCGTCCCGCCAGGCCATGTGCGGGAACGCCTTGGCCGCCAGATCGACGCCCGAGACGGCCCGACGCAGGAGCTGGCGCGACTTCGGGCCCTGCAGCGCCAGCACCGCCCAGCGCTCGGTCACGGGTGTGATCCACACCCGGAGCTCGGGCCATTCGGTCTGCGCCCAGCGCTCGAGCCAGGCGTGCACGCGCGCGGCGCCGCCGCTCGTGGTCGAGAGCTGGAAGTGCTCGGGGCCGAGCCGGCTCACCACGCCGTCGTCGAGGAGCGTCCCGTCGTCGGCGAGGAGGAGGCCGTAGCGGCAGCGGCCGACCGCGAGGCCGGCGAGGTCGATCGTGCAGATCCGCTCGAGGAAGGTGAGCGCGTCCGGGCCCTGCACGTCGATCTTGCCGAGGGTGCTGGCATCCGCGATCCCGAGGCCGGTGCGCACCGCCCGGCATTCGCGCGCGGTCGCCTGGGCGAGGCTCTCGCCCGGGCGCGGGAAGGCGGTCGGCCGCTTCCAGCTGCCGGCATCCTCGAACACCGCGCCGCGCGCCGCGGCCCAGTCGTGCAGCGGTGTGCGCCGGATCGGCCGGAACAGGTCGCCCCGTCCGACGCCGGCGAGCGCACCGAAGGACAAAGGCGTCCAGGGCGGGCGGAAGGTCGTCGGCGCGAGCTCGGCCGGATCCCGCCCGGTCCCGGCCGCGACCAGCGCCAGGGCGATCGGCCCCGCGGTCTTGCCCTGGTCGGTCGCCATGCCGACCGTGGTGTAGCGCTTGACGTGCTCGACCGAGTGGAAGCCCTCGCGCAGGGCGAGCTCGAGATCGGCCGCGGTGACGTCGTTCTGGAGGTCGACGAACGCGGAGGCGGGATCGCGCCGCCAGACCGCCTCGAGCGCCCAGGGCGGAAGGGCGCCGGCGGGCGCCGCCTCGTCCACGGCCGGCGGCGGCGTGCCGGGCGCGGCCGCACCCGCCTCCGGGAGCAGCCCGGCGACCGCGGCGGCGGCCTGGGCCAGCGCCTCGCCCAGGGTCGAAGCGCCGGCGACGGCCCCTGCCGCGGCGACGCCCTCGGGCGCCCCGGCCGGCAGGAACGCGGCCCGCTCGGCGTCCCAGGCGAGGCGGCCTCCGGCCTGCGCCAGGAGGTGGACGCTCGGGGTCCAGCCGCTCGAGACGAGGAGGGCGTCGCAGGGCACGGTCCGCTCGCGGGCCCAGACCGGCCGGAGGTCGCGGTCGAGCGGGGCGAGCCGCGCCGCGGCGAGCCCGAGCCGGCCGTCGCTGCCGGTCACGGTCCAGCCGGTCAGCACCGGAAGCCCCGCCGCCTCGGCCAGCCGGGCGAGCGGGCCGGGCTCGGGCCGCGGGTCGACGATCGCGTGCACCCGGACCCCGGCCGCGGCCAGCTCGAGCGCCGCCGCATAGGCGAGGTCGTCGGTGGTGGCGACCACCACCTCGCGGCCGACCGCCACGGCGAAGCGGGCCAGATAGGCGCGCGCGGCGCCGGCCAGGAGGATCCCCGGACGATCGTTGTCGGGGAACAGGAGCGGTCGCTCGATCCGCCCGGTGGCGAGCAGCACGGCCCGCGGCCGGACCTTCCAGAGGCGCTCGCGCGGCAGCCGCGGGTCGACGTCCAGGCGGTGGTCTGCGACCCGTTCGAGCAGCAAAGCGTGGCGGCTCGGGTGCAGGGCCTGCGCCGTGGTCCGGGTCAGCACCCGGACCTCGGGCAGCCGGGCGAGCTCGTCCAGGACGCGGCCGAGCCAGGCCGTGGCCGGACCGCCGTCCGGGCGCGGGGCGTGCTCGCCCGCGAGCCCGAGCCCGCCGCCAAGCTCCGGTCGCTCGTCGCACAGGAGCACGCGCGCGCCGGCGCGGCCGGCCAGGAGTGCCGCCCAGAGCCCGGCCGGCCCGCCGCCGACGACGAGCAGGTCGCAGTGGGCGTGGCGGTGCAGGTAGCGGTCGGGGTCGGGCCGGTCGGGGGCGCGGCCGAGCCCGGCCATCCGCCGGATCGCCGGCTCGAACAGCCGCTCCCATGCCCCGCGGGGCCGGAAGAAGGTCTTGTAGTAGAAGCCGGCCGGCAGGAAGGCGTGGGCCCGGTCGGCGAGTGCCCCCAGATCGCGGCGCAGCGACGGCCAGCAGTTCTGGCTCGAGGCGGCGAGGCCCGGGACCAGCTCGACCAGGGTCGCGCGGCTGTTCGGGTCGACCCGGCCGGGGCCGCGCTCGATGCCCAGGAGCGCGTTCGGCTCCTCGGGACCGCAGCTCGCCACGCCGCGCGGACGGTGGCGCTTGAAGCTGCGCGCGACGAGCCGGACGCCGTTCGCGAGAAGGGCCGAAGCCAGCGTGTCGCCGGCGAACCCCTCGAGGCCGCGGCCGTCGAGGCGGAAGGCGATCGGCCGGGCGCGGTCGACCCGCCCGCCGGCCGCCAGCCGGAAGGGCTGGCTCACCGGGCCTCCCCGAGGCCGAGACCCGGGGGCGGCGTGGCTCCGATCGGCCAGGCGGCGAGCACGCGGTCGTCGCGGGTGTCGCGGGCGAGCAGGAACCAGCGGCCGCAGCCGGCCTGGTGCCACCAGGCCTCGACCTGCGGGCCCTTGCGGTTGCGCCGGCCCCAGAGCCAGGCGGTCCAGGCGGCGTCGTCGAGCGCCAGGGGCTCGTGCGGGCGCGGCGCGCCGGCCTCGCCGCCGCACTGCATCTCGACCTCCTCGCGCGGCCCGCACCAGGGGCAGGGGATCAGCAGCATCGGCTAGCCTCCCTCGGGGGCGACGGGCGCGCAGCGCGCCGTGCCGTCGCTCCAGCGCGTGCAGCGCCAGCGCTCGCCCGGGCGCTCGAGGACGAGCTCCTCGCGGCGGATCCCGGCATAGGGGTTGCTCACCGTCCGTCGCTCGACGATCGCGAGCCCGCGCGCCAGCAGCTCGGCGATCGTGGGATCGGCAGGCTCGGCGAGGGCGAGCAACGCCACCGTCGCCAGGGCCGGCATCAGTGCGCCACCGCGGCCGCGGCCGCCTCGTCGACCAGCCGTCCGGAGGCGAAGCGGTCGAGGCCGAACGGCGCTGCGATCGGGTGCGGCCGCCCGTGCGCGATCGACCAGGCCAACAGATGCCCCGAGCCCGGCGTCGCCTTGAAGCCGCCGGTGCCCCAGCCGCAGTTGAGCCAGAGGCCACGCACGGGCGTCTCGCCCAGGATCGGCGAGCGGTCCGGGGTGACGTCGACGATGCCGGCCCACTGGCGCAGCATGCGCAGCCGGCGGAAGGTCGGGAACAGCTCGGCAACCGCCTCGAGCGCCTCCTCGAGCACCCAGGGCGAACCCTTCTGGCCGTAGGAGGTGTAGCGGTCGGTGCCGGCACCGATCACGAGCTCGCCCTTGTCGGACTGGCTCAGATAGGCGTGGATCGTGCCGGACATGGCGACGCACGGAAAGCAGGGCTTCAACGGCTCGGAGACGAGCGCCTGCAAAGGGTAGCTCTCGATTGGCAGCACGAGGCCCGCCATCTGCGCCAGGACCGAGCTGTGGCCGGCGGCGACGAGCGCCACCGTCTCGCAGGTGATCGGCCCCTTGCTCGTCAGGAGGCCCACGACCCGGTCGGCCTCGAGCCGGATGCCGGTGACCTCGCAGCCCTCGCAGATGTCGACGCCGAGCGCCGAGGCGGCGCGCGCGAACCCCCAGGCGACGGCGTCGTGGCGGGCGGTGCCGCCGCGCCGCTGCAGCGCCGCGCCCAGGACCGGGAAGCGCAGGCTCCGGATCTCGAGCGGCGGGCAGAAGGCCTTGGCCTCGCGCGGGCTCAGCCACTCGTTGTCGACGCCGGCGAGGCGGTCGGCGTGGACGTGCCGCTCGAGGACCTCGACCTCGTGGCGGGTGTGCGCGAGCATCAGGATGCCGCGCGGGCTGAACATCAGGTTGTAGTCGAGCTCGTCCGAGAGGGTCGGCCAGAGCCCAAGCGCGTGGTCGTAGAGCGCGATGCTCTCGGGCCGCAGATAGTTCGACCGGCAGACCGTGGTGTTGCGGCCGGTGTTGCCCGAGCCGATCCACCCCCGCTCGAGCACGGCGATGCGGCCGACACCGTGGCGGCGGGCCAAGTAGTAGGCGGTGGCGAGCCCATGCCCGCCGCCACCCACGATCACGACGTCGTAGGCCCGGGCCGGCTCGGCCTTGCGCCACTGCACGGGCCAGCCGCGCTGGCCGCCGAGGCCCTCGCGCACGAGA
>CAZDFD010000019.1:0-53695 GCA_964504655.1 uncultured Geminicoccaceae bacterium | reverse complement strand
GGATGCTGGGCGGGATGATGATCGCGAGGCTCGCCGAGCTCGAGGTCACGGCGGCGGCGAACTCCTTGGGGTAGCCGCGCTTCTCCATGGCCGGCATGAGCACCGAGCCGAGGGCGGCCACGTCCGCCACCGCCGAGCCCGAGATTTCGGCGAAGAACAGGGAGGCCGCGACGTTGACCATGGCGAGCCCGCCGCGCACGAAGCCCACGAGTGCCGAGGCCAGCGCCACGAGCCTGCGGGTGATGCCGGCGGTGTTCATGATCGTGCCGGCCAGGACGAACAGCGGGATCGCCAGGAGCGGGAAGTTGGTCGAGGCGCTGAACAGGGTGACCGCGCTCGTGACCAGGGAATCGAAGCCCTGCGCCGCCCAGAAGGCGGTGAGCGCCAGGATCGCCAGGGCGACCGCGATCGGCACGTCGATCGCGACCAGGACGAGCAGGAAGAGGAGGAGGAGCAGGCCGCTCACCGCGCGCCCTCGAGGAGCGCCCGCTCGGGATCGTGGGCGCGGGCGCCGGCGCGCGCCTCGGCCAGCCGCTCGGGCAACGTGAGGAGCTCGGCCAGGACGAAGAGCGCGGCCGCGATCGGGATCGCCGACTGGCTCACCCCCACGGTGAGCCAGGGCACCGTGACGAGCCGCTCCTCGCCCAGGATCGCCACGATCTGCCAGCCGAAGCCGGCGATCGCCGCCATCGCCCCGCAGACCAGGCCGGCGCGCAGGAGCACGAGCCCGACCCGCCAGCCGGCCGGCGCCAGGGCCACGAGATCGGGCATGCCCAGATGCGCCCGCTTCAGGGCGGCGAGCGCCGCCCCGTACCAGGTGAGCCAGGCCAGGAGGATGCCCGCCACCTCGTCGTACCAGCCGATCGGGCTGCCGAGCTTGCGGAGCACGACGCCGGCTGCGACCAGGACCGCGATCGCCAGCAGAAGCGCGACCCCGAGGGTGACGAGCGCCCCCTCGAGCAGCCGGCTCGCGAGCCGGACGGCGCGCACCCCGCCCCGCCTGCGCTCAACAGCCCTTGGCGAGCGCGAGCGCCTTGTCGATCAGCTCCCTGCCGCCCGGCACCTCCTTCTCGAACAGCTCGTAGACCGGCTTCGAGGCCGCCACGAAGGCCTCGCGGTCGGCCCTGTTGAACTGCATGCCGGCCTTGACCAGCCGATCGCGCGAGGCGCCGTCCTCCGTCTCGGCGAGCGCGTAGGTCCAGTCCTGGACCGGGACGGCCTCCTCGACCAGCGCCTTCTGCACCGCCTCGGGATAGCCCTTGAACTTCCGGACGCTCGTCATCGGGAAGGACGGCGTGTAAACGTGGTTCGTTTCCGAGAGGTACTTCTGCACCTCCTGGAACTTGCCGCTCTCGATGTTGACGTAGGGGTTCTCCTGGCCGTCGACCACGCCGGTCTGCAGGGCCACGAACAATTCGGCGAAGCCCATCGGCACGGGTGCCGCGCCGTAGGCCTCGAACATCTTGGCCCGCCAGACCCCTTGCGGGATCCGGATCTTGAGGCCTTCGAGGTCCTTGGGGGTGACGATCGGCCGCTTGTTGTTGGTCACCTGGCGCACCCCGTTCTCCCACACGCCCAGGAGCTTGTAGCCCTTCTCCTCGAGCTTGGGGGCGAGGATCGGCCAGATCAGCTCCTTGGCGATGCAGCGCATGTGCGCCCGGTCCTTGACCAGATACGGCATGTCGAACAGGCCGAACTCGGGCGCGATCGTCGAGGTGATCGTCGAGGGCTGCGAGATGTCGAGCGTGCCGAGCTTGACCTTCTGCAGCATGTCCTTGTCGGAGCCGAGCTGGCTCGAATGGTAGAGCTCCATCTTGGCGACGCCGGCGAGCCGCGCGTTCACCCGCTTCAGGTACTCCTCGGCCGAGGCGACCTGGACCGAGCCCGGCTGGCTCGTGGTGCCGAACTGGACGACGAGCTCGGCGCCGGCAGCCTGGGTCAAGAAGACCGTCGCGAGCCCGAGCCCGACGAGCGTCCTGCGCATGGCGAGCCTCCCCCTGTTGCCGCCTCTCCTTCGGCTGCCAGGAGAACGGGCGCCCGTCAATCTTCGGCCGCGGGTCCACCGGGCGGGGTCTCGCCGGGCGCGCGGCCCGCTCCCCGACTGTCGAGAGCCCGTCAACCGACTGTGCTCTATAACAAAACTTGCCCGTCGGAACAGGAACAACCAAGCCATCGCTTTTTCCTTGCTAAATATCCGAATGTAGATCATAAACGACAAATCAAGATCCATCAGTGCCAGAGCCGCCGCGATCGGACAAGTCGAGCGGCAGCTCGGATCGGGGTGGGTCGGCCGGCGGATCGATCCGCCGCGCAACACGAGGAAGCGATGATCATGAACGAGAACCGAATCGTCGGGGCGGCCAAACAGGTCAAGGGCGCGATCAAGCAGGCGGCCGGCAAGGTGTCCGGCAATCCCGACCTCGAGGCCGAGGGCAGGGCCGACAAGCTCGAGGGCACGGTCCAGAACGCCGCCGGCAAGCTCGAGGACGCGATCGACGGTGCCAAGGAGGCCGTCCGCCAGTCGAACGCGAGGATCTGAGGCCTCCGCGTCCGGGCCCGCACGGGCGGGCCCGGACCCGGCCCATTGCCATCGGCCGGCCGCGGGTCGGCCAGCCAACAGAGGGAGCGGAGCGCCATGCTCGGCACGGTTCTCTTGATCGTCCTGGTCCTCATGCTCCTGGGAGTGCTGCCGCTCTGGCCGCACAGCCGCGACTGGGGGGTGGCCCCGGGCGGGGCGCTCGGCCTCGTGGTCGTGGTCCTGCTCGTCCTCGTGCTGACGGGCCGGCTCTGAGCTCCGCCCCGCGACCCCTCGACCCCTGAAGGCACTCTGCCGGCGCGCTCCGCCATGGAGCACGCCCCGCCCGCGAAAGGACGGAACCATGCGATCGACGAACTGGACGATCATCGCAGCGACGGTGGCCTGTCTCGGCCTCGCGGGCCTCGGCCACGCCGCCGGGCCGGCGAGCGGCTCGACCAGCGGCGGGGCCGATCGGGCGGCGATCGACCGCGAGGTGCGGGCTGCGATCGCCGCGCTCGAGGCGGGCGATCCGGCCGCCGCCGCGCTCGCGCGCCGGGCCGAGGCGGTCCTCGTCTTCCCGAGCGTCACCCAGGCCGGGTTCGGCATCGGCGGCCAGTACGGCACCGGTGCGATGCTCGAGGGTGGACGAACGGTCGGCCACTACAACATCGTCGGTGGCAGCTTCGGCTGGCAGATCGGCGCCCAGTCCTTCTCGCAGGCCTACATCTTCAACACCGCCGAGGCCGTCGAAACCTTCCGCAAGAATCGCGGCTTCGAGGTCGGCGTGGGCCTGACCGCGGTGGCCGCCGACTTCGGGGCGCAGGGCGAGGTCAGCAGCTCGACGCTGCAGGCCCCGCTGGTCGTGGTGACCTGGGGCCAGTCGGGCCTGATGGCGGGTGCCACGATCGACGGGCTCAAGATCAGCGAGATCGAGCCCTGAGCCGGGTCGCGGCACAAGATCGGCCGGCCGGGCCCGGGGCCGCCCGCCCTCAGGCGCGGGACCGGCCGGCCGAGCCGCCCTCGTAGAGCCGCGACACGCTCGCCCCGTCGGCCATCGGCTGCGCCTGCGCGAAGCCGTGGTAGCGCTCGACCGCCGCCTCGACGATCGGCAGCTCGAGGCCGAGCGCCCGGGCGAAGCGGCGGACGTTCACCAGATCCTTGTCGAGCTGGCGGGCATAGCCCTTGGGCGGGTCGAAGTCGCGCGCCGCCTGCTGGGTGAAGATGCGGCGCAGGATCGTCGAATCGGCCATGCCGCCGGCGAGCGCCCCGGGCAGGACCGTGGGATCGAGCCCGGCCGCCTCGACCAGCGCCAGGACCTCGGCCATCAGCACGTAGCCGACGCCGACGATCGCCTGGTTGGCGATCTTGGCGGTCTGGCCCAGGCCGAGCGGTCCCAGATGGGTGAGGTTGGCCGCGAGCGCCTCGAGCACCGGCCGCGCGCGCTCGACGTCGGCCGCCTCACCGCCCACCATGACCGTGAGCCGGCCCAGGCGCGCCGGGCCCGGGCCGCCCGAGACCGGCGCGTCGACCCAACGCCAGCCGGCTTCGGCCATGCGCGCGGCGATCCGCCGGGTGTCGTCCGGGTTGACGGTCGAGAAGTCGACGACGAGCCGTCCCCGCCCCGGCACCTGCGCCACGCCGTCCGCGCCGAAGCAGCATTGCTCGACCGCCGCGGCGTTCAGCACGCAGAGACAAAGGATCTCGCAGGCCTCGGCCACCGCCTTCGGCGAAGCGGCGGGGACCGCACCCGAGCCGGTCACGAGCGGCACCCGCTCCGGCTCGAGGTTCCAGACCGTGACCGGGAAGCCCCGCTCCAAGAGGCGCAGGACCATCTCCTTGCCCATGATGCCGAGGCCGAGGAAGCCCAGCCGCGGGAGGCCGCTCATGGCCGTGGCTCCATGCCGCACAGCCGCTCGTAGGCGCGGACCACCGCGTGGTGGCCGAGCCCGCCCTCGCCCGCGGCCCGCTGCGCCAGCATCAGCGCGCCGGCGACCGCGGTCGCCGGCAAGGGTGCGCCGAGCGCATGCGCCGCCTCCTGGGCGAGGCGCAGGTCCTTGAGCATCAGGTCCATGCGGAAGGCGGGGGCGGTCTCGCCCGCCGCCATGCGCGCCCCGAACGTCTCCAGGAGCCAGGAGCGCGCCGCCCCGCTGCCCAGCACCTCGAGCACCGCCGCCTCCTCGAGGCCTGCGGCGCGCGCGAGCGTCAGGGCCTCGGCGACCGCCACGAGATGCTGCGCCACCACGATCTGGTTGCAGAGCTTGGTCGCCTGGCCGGCGCCCGGCGGGCCCATCCGGCGCGGCCGGCCGAGCACCTCCAGGATCGGTCGGGCGCGCTCGAAGGCGAGCGGATCGCCCCCGACCATGATGGTGAGCGTGCCGGCCTCGGCACCGCCCGGCCCGCCCGAGACCGGCGCGTCCAGGAAGGCCAGGCCCCGGGCCTCGAGGCGCGCGCCGAGCCGCCGGGCGGCTGCGGGCGCGATCGAGCTCGTGTCGATCACGAGCGTGCCGGGCCGGGCGAGCCCCTCGACCCCGGCCTCCCCGAGGAGCACCGCCTCGACCTCGGGCGTGTCCGGCAGCATGGTGACGACCGCCTGGGCGTCCTCGACCGTGCGGGCGAGGTCGCGGGCGAGCGGGACGCCGCGCGCCGCCGCCGCCGAGCGGGCCGCCTCGGCCGGATCGAGGCCCAGGACCGAGTGACCGGCCCGGACCAGGTTGGCCGCCATCGGGCCACCCATCGTGCCGAGCCCGACGAAGCCGATCCGCGCCACGCCCGCCTCCCCGCCTCACCGCGCAACCGGGCCGAGGCTACAGGCGGTGCCGCCCGGCCGCCACCGCCGCCGGCGCCGGGCAGCACCCCGCCCGGCTCGGCCGCCGCCGGCCTCAGCCCCCGCCCGGCTGCGGCCCGTCGTAGCCCTCGACGATCGCCAGATCGATGAGCGCGCGGTCCTGCCGCAGCGCCATGGCCTCGGCGTATTCCGGCGAGCGGTAGCAGGCGAGCGCCGCCTCGTGGCTCGGGAACTCGATCACCACGACGCGCGAGCGGGGCCGGCCCTCGGGCGCCTCGCACGGCCCGCCGCGGACCAGGAAGCGGGCGCCGTATTTGGCGAACGCCCGGGCGTTGGCGCGGACGTACTCCCGGTAGCCCTCGGGGTCGGTGACGTCGGCGAACGCGACCCAGTAGCCCTTGGCCACGGCGGCTCCTCCCTCGGCACGGCCCGGCGCCGGGGCCGGGCGGACACGCTCGAGGCTAGCGGCCGGCCCGGACGCCGGCCAGACCGGTGGCGGCCGCGCGGCTCAGCCCGGCGGCGGCCCGCCCGAGCCCGGGGCCAGGAAGACCAGCAGCCGCCGCTCGCCCTCGGCCACGAAGGTCGACAGCGTGACCTTGGCCTGCGGCAGCCAGAGGGCGATCGCCTTCTGGAAGGCCGCCAGATCGGGCATCGGCTGGAGGGTGAAGCAGACCGCCGCGACCGGCCCCTCCTCCGGGTGCCAGCCGAGGTCGATGCGGTCCGGACGGCAGGCGCAGAGCGCGCAGGCGCGGGCGAGCTCGGCCACCACCTCGCCGTGGCTGCGGCCGAGCGCGTAGGGCTCGAGCCGCTCGAGCTCGTCGAGCGGCAGGGGCCGGCGCGAGCGGCCGATCCGGGTCGAGCGGGTGACCCGCGTGCGCGGGCCGGGCAGGTCGCCGCCCGCGAGCATCGCCTCGAGCCGGTCGAGTGCGGCGCGCCGCTCGGTCGGCGGCGTGCCGGCGTGGCAGATCAGCTCCCTGAGCTTGTCGAGACGGCTCTCGCGCGCGCCCGCCTGCTCCACCCGCATGCCCGGATCCCCGTCGACCGTCGCGGCCGAGCCTAGGGCCGCCGGGTTGAGGGGTCGTTAACGCGGCGCCGCACCGCCCCGCGCATAGAGGGCACCCAGGAGCGCCAGCGCCGCGCAGATCGTCATGCCGAGCGTCACCGGCACGGGCGAGCCGGTCTGCAGCGAGCCCACGATCTGGGCCGCCGCGGCGGCCACGGTCATCTGCAGGAAGCCGGAGAGGCCGGCGGCCGATCCGGCGATCTCCGGCGCCACGCTGACGATGGCCGCCTGCGCGTTGGGCATCGCCAGGCCCTGCGCGAAGGCGCCCAGGGCGGTCGGCAGGAACAGTGCGAGCGGGGTCCAGTGGCCGGCCAAGGCGAGCGTGAGCGCGAGCCCGGCGCCGGCCAGCGAGCCGGCCGAGCCCAGGAGGATCATCCGCTCGCTGCCGAGTCTGGCCGACAGCCGGGCGGCCGCGAAGTTGCCGGCCATGAACGAGCCCGAGATGAGGACGAACAGGAGCCCGTACTCGACCGCCGGGCGGCCGTAGGCCTCGACCACGAGGAACGGGGCCGCCGCCAGGAACGCGAAGAACACCGCCATCGAGAAGGCCGCCTGCAGCGCCCAGCCGCGGAAGGCGCGCTGGCGCAGGAGGAGGGCGAAGGCGCCGAGCATGGCGACGCCACCTCCGAGCCCGCCCGGCCGGGCGGTCTCGGCGAGCCGGGCGGCGCAGGCGGCGAGAACCACCGCCCCGGCCGCGAGCCCGGCCAGGAAGATCGACCGCCAGCCGGCCAGATCGACCAGGAGGCCGCCGAGCGCCGGTGCCATCATCGGCGCCACGACCATGGCCATGGTGATCCAGGCGAGCGCCTGGGCGGCCTGCTCGCGCGGATAGAGGTCGCGCACGATCGCCCGCGACAGCACCATGCCGGCGCAGCCGCCGGCCGCCTGGACGATCCGCCCGAGGATCAGCACCTCGAGGCTCGGTGCGGCGGCGCAGAGCGCGGTGCCGACGAGGAACACGAGGAGACCGCCCAGGAGCGCCGGCCGCCGGCCGAACCGGTCCGAGACCGGCCCGTAGACGAGGGTCGCCACGGCGATGGCGAGGGTCGAGAGCGAGAAGGCGAGCTGGGCGCTGGCGGCACTCGCCCGGAAGCCCGCCTGGATCGCCGGCAGGGCGGGCAGGAAGACCTGCATGGCGAACGGCCCGAGGCCGGTCGCGAGCACCAGCACCGCGAGCAGCCCGCGGCCGGCCACGACGGGTGGCGCCGCGGCCCCGAGCGCGGCCCTGGCCGGCGGTGGCGCCATCGACATGGCGCCAGAGATAGGCGGTGGCGCGGCCGGCGCCAGCCGTGCCCGGCGCAGGCCCCCCCTGCCCGGCTCGCCTCGCTCGCGCCGCCATGCTATGGGCGACCGGCCAGCCAGCCGGACCCCAGCCTTGGCCGCCGACCCGCCCCCGCTCACCATCCTCCTGGCCGGCCCGCGCGGCTTCTGCGCCGGGGTCGACCGGGCGATCCAGATCGTCGAGCGGGCCTTGGCCGAACACGGCCCGCCGGTCTATGTCCGCCACGAGATCGTCCACAACCGTCACGTGGTCGAGGACCTCGAGCGCAAGGGTGCGGTCTTCGTCGAGGAGCTCGACCAAGTGCCCGAGGACGGGCTCGTCGTGTTCTCCGCCCACGGCGTGCCCAAGGCGGTGCCGGAGGAGGCCCGCCGCCGCCGGCTCCTGCACGTCGACGCCACCTGCCCCCTGGTCTCCAAGGTCCACCGCGAGGTCGAGCGGCACCACCGGCAGGGTCGCACGGTCCTCCTGGTCGGGCACGCCGGTCATCCCGAGGTCGTCGGCACCATGGGCCAGGTGCCGGAGGGCTCGGTGATCCTGGTCGAGACGGTCGAGGACGCCGAGCGGGTGGCGCCGGCCGATCCCACGCGCCTCGCCTGGTCGACCCAGACCACCCTCTCGCTGACCGACACGGCGGCCATCGTCGAGGTGCTCGAGCGGCGCTTCCCGGGCATCGAGCGGCCGCGCGGCGAGGACATCTGCTACGCCACCACCAACCGCCAGCGGGCGGTGGCTGCGATCGCCCCCGAGGTCGACCTGTTCCTGGTCGTTGGCGCCCACAACTCGTCGAACTCGCGCCGGCTGGTCGAGCGGGCGCTCGAGGCCGGCTGCCCGCGCGCCCGGCTCGTCGCCGACGCCGCGGCGATCGACTGGGCCGAGCTCGCGGGCGTGCGCCGGCTCGGGCTGAGCGCCGGGGCCTCCGCACCGGAGCGGCTGGTCGAGGACGTCGTCGCCGCCTGCCGGGCGCGCTTCCGGGTCACGCTCGAGGAGCGTCGGCTGGTCGAGGAGCGGGTCACCTTCAAGCCACCGCCGACGCCGCGGCGGGCGCCACGGGCGACCCTCGAGGCGGCCGACGGCTGAGCCGCGATGGCGGTCTACACCGAGGTCGCCCAGGGCGAGCTCGCCCGCTTCCTCGCCGACTACGACCTGGGCGAGCCGCTCGCCCTGGTCGGCATCAAGGAGGGCGTCGAGAACAGCAACTTCCGGCTCGAGACGACCCTCGGCCGGTTCATCCTGACGATCTACGAGCGCCGGGTCGACCCGGCCGACCTGCCCTTCTTCCTGGGCCTGATGCTGCACCTGGCCGAGCACGGCCTGCCCTGCCCGCTGCCGGTCCGCGCCCGCGACGGCGGGCTCCTGCGGCGGCTCGCCGGCAAGCCCGCGGCGATCGTGAGCTGGCTCGACGGGCGCAGCCCGCGGCGCCTCGAGCCGCGCCACTGCGAGGCCGTGGGCGGCGCGCTCGCAGCACTGCACCTGGCCGGCCGCGGCTTCGCCCTGCGCCGGCCGAACGCGCTCGGGCCGGCCGGCTGGCGGCGGCTCGTGGCCGCCACGGCCGCCCGCGCCGACGAGGTCCGGGAAGGTCTGGCCGAGCTCGTCGCGGCCGAGCTCGGGGCGCTCGAGCGGGCCTGGCCGGAGCGGCTGCCGGCCGGCGTGATCCACGCCGATCTGTTCCCCGACAACGTGTTCTTCGAGGGCGAGCGGGTCAGCGGGGTGATCGACTTCTACTTCGCCTGCGACGACCTCCTGGCCTACGATCTGGCGATCTGCCTGAACGCCTGGTGCTTCGAGAGCGACGGCGCCTGCAACGTCACCAAGGCGCGCGCGCTCCTGACCGGCTACCGGGCCCGGCGGCCGCTCGAGCCGGCCGAGATCGCGGCCCTGCCGGTGCTCGCCCGCGGCGCTGCGCTGCGCTTCCTGCTCACCCGCCTGTACGACTGGCTCAACCAGGTGCCGGGGGCGCTGGTGCGGCCCAAGGATCCGCTCGAGTACCTGGCGCGGCTGCGCTTCCACCAGTCCGTCGGAGGCCCGGCCGCCTATGGGATCGGCTGAGCCGGCGGAGGCCGGCGCCGACCTCGTCGAGATCCACACCGACGGCGCCTGCTCGGGCAACCCCGGACCCGGCGGCTGGGCGGCGGTGCTGCGCTGGCGCGGCCACGAGCGCGAGCTCGTGGGCGGCGAGCCCTCGACCACCAACAACCGGATGGAGCTCCTGGCCGCGATCGTGGCGCTCGAGAGCCTCAAGCGGCCGATGCGGGTGCGGCTCCACACCGACAGCGACTATCTGCGCTCGGGGATCACCCGCTGGCTGCCGGCCTGGAAGGCGCGCGGCTGGCGGACCGCCGACCGGAAGCCGGTCAAGAACCGCGAGCTCTGGGAGCGGCTCGAGGCGGCCACGGCCCGGCACCGGGTCGAGTGGGCCTGGATCCGCGGCCACGCCGGCGATCCGTTGAACGAGCGCGCCGACCGGCTGGCGCGCGCGGCGATCGCCCGCTCCGGCCCGGCCTGACGCCCGCGCGGGGGCCGGGCCGGGCGGGGCCGCCGCTCAGAGCTGGCCGAGCAGGCGCTCGGCGCTCGAGGCGTCCATGACGCCCGGCGCCTCCTCGACATTCAGGGCCTTCACCACGCCGTCCTCGACGATCATGCTGTAGCGCTTGGAGCGCGTGCCGAGGCCGAAGCCCGAGCCGTCGAAGTCGAGGCCGAGGGCCTTGGTGAAGCTGGCGTTGCCGTCGGCGAGGAACAGGATCTTGCCCTCCGCACCGGTCTGCTTGCTCCAGGCGTCGAGCACGAAGGCGTCGTTGACCGCGACGCAGGCCACCTGGTCGATCCCCTTGGCCCGGAGCGCCTCGAGGTTCGCCAGATAGCTCGGCACGTGCTTGGCGTGGCAGGTGGGCGTGAACGCGCCCGGCACGGCGAACAGCGCCACCTTCTTGCCGGCGGTGAGCTCCTTGACGGTCAGGTCCTTGAGGCCGTCCGGGGTGCGCACCTTGAAGGTGGCCTCGGGCAGGCGGTCGCCGACGGCGATGGGCATGAGGCGGATCTCCGTGGTTCGGGGGCCGGCGCGGCGCCGGTCCCGGCCGGGCCGGGCGCCCGGCGGCCGACAGATGGGGTCGATCGCGGCGGCGGGCAACGGGCGGACGGGCGGGGCCGTTCATCCGGCCTTAACCGCGACGCTGTAGATCGGTTGGCGGGGCGGCCGGACGGGCCGCGGGCGCGGGGAACGGCGAGACGTGGCATCGGCTCGGAGCACGGGGCGGGACCGGCCGGTAGCGGTCCCGGGTGCGCGGATCGCGGCCCTCCTCGCGCTGGTGGTGGCGCTCCTGGCCACGTCGGACCGGCCCGGCCGTGCCGCCGCCGGCACCGGCGAGGCGACCTCCGACGGCCTCCTCTGCCGCGCCGGGATCGCCCGGGCGGAGCGCGCCGAGAGCCTGCCCCAGGGCCTGCTGCAGGCGATCGCGCTCGCCGAGTCGGGCCGCTGGGACGCCGCCCGGCGCGCCACCCTGCCCTGGCCCTGGACGGTCAACGCCGGCGGCGAGTCGGCCCGCTTCGCGAGCAAGGAGGAGGCCGTCCGCCACGTCGAGCGGCTGCGCGCCGAGGGACGCACCAACATCGACGTCGGCTGCCTGCAGATCAATCTCGGCTGGCACCCGGCGGCGTTCGCCGATCTGGGCGCGGCCTTCGACCCGGACGTCAACGCCGCCTACGGGGCGGCCTTCCTCGCCACGCTGCGGGAGGAAGCCGGGTCGTGGGAGGTGGCGGTCGAGCGCTACCACTCGCGCGATCCGGACCGCGGCCAGAGCTATCGCGAACGGGTCTGGCGGCACTGGGCCGGGCGGGCCGGCGGGCCGGCGGCGGGCGAGGCGCCGCTGCTGCTCGCCACGACTGCGGCCGCGCCGGCCGCGATCCCCACGACCACGCCCACCGCACGGACGGTGCCGCTCGCGACGGTGCCGATCGACCGCGCGGCGATCGAGCGGGCGGCGCTGCAGTCGGTCAACCGGCAGGCGGCGCGGCAGACTTGGCGTTGGCTGCAGGTGCAGGCGCCGATGCCGGCCGAGCCGTCGGCCGGGGTGCCGCTCGCGGTCGTGGCGGCGCTCGACCCGCGCGCCGCCGAGCCGGCCGCGGGTGCCGTCCTGCCGGCCGCGGCGCTGCGCCGGCCGTTCGTCTACGCCGGCCCGGCGCGCGTCCCGGGCGCGGCCGCGGGCAGGGTCTCGGGCCCGCCCGGCCTCCGCCCGGTGCGCGCGGCCCAGCCGGCCGCCGCGGCACCCGGCCCGCGACGGCCCGCGGGCGCGTCTTGAGCCGCGCCCCGCCCGCGCCTATCTCCTCGGCCATGGCCGCGGTCGCCAATCGAGAGGGCCATCTGACCGGCATGCTGCTCATCGCCATGCCGGGGATGCCGGACCCGCGCTTCGCGCGGAGCGTGATCTATCTCTGCGCCCACTCGGCCGACGGCGCCATGGGCCTCGTCGTCAACCAGCTGGCACCGAGCGTGTCCCTGCCGCGGGTGGTCGAGCAGCTCGGCATCCGCCCGGAGATCGACCTCTCGGGCCAGCCGGTGCACGTCGGCGGGCCGGTCGAGACCGGCCGCGGCTTCGTGCTGCACAGCCCGGACTACGTGCAGGACAGCACGCTCGTGATCGACGATCGGTTCGCGCTGACCGCCACGGTCGACGTCCTCAAGGCGATCGCCGAGGGCGGCGGGCCGCGCCGGCGGGTGTTCGCGCTCGGCTACGCCGGCTGGGCGCCCGGCCAGCTCGACCAGGAGATCCAGGCGAACGGCTGGCTGGTGGCACCGGCCGACGAGGAGCTCGTGTTCGGCGAGGACAACGAGAGCAAGTGGCAGCGGGCGCTCGGCCGCATCGGCGTCGACCCGGCGCTCTTGTCGAGCGCCGCCGGTCGCGCCTGAGCGGATCCGCCCGGCGCCTCAGGGCGCCGGCAGCCGCGGCACCGGCCGTTCCGCCGCCTCGCGCGCCGTCTCCGCCTCGGCCGATTGCATCGCCTTCTGCAGCTTCTCGAAGGCGCGCACCTCGATCTGCCGGACCCGCTCGCGCGAGATGCCGTAGCGCGCCGACAGCTCCTCGAGGGTGGCCGGCTCGTCCTTGAGCCGCCGCTCGCTCAGGATGTGCCGCTCGCGGTCGTTCAGGACCTTCATCGCCTCGCCGAGGAGGGCCCGGCGGTGCGCCAGCTCGTCGGCCTCGGCGAGCTCGGTGTCCTGGCCGGCCCGCTCGTCGACCAGCCAGTCCTGCCATTCGCTCTCGCTGTCGCTCCTGAGCGCCGCGTTCAGGGAGTGGTCCGGCCCCTCGAGCCGGCGGTTCATCTCGACCACCTCCTGCTCGGTCACCTGCAGCGTGTCGGCGATCTGCTTGACCGCCTCGGGCGAGAGGTCGCCGCCCTCGATCGCCTGCATCTGGCTCTTCAGGCGGCGCAGGTTGAAGAACAGCTTCTTCTGCGCCGCGGTCGTGCCGAGCTTGACGAGCGACCAGGAGTGCAGAATGTACTCCTGGATCGCCGCGCGGATCCACCACATCGCGTAGGTCGCGAGGCGGAAGCCGCGGTCCGGCTCGAACCGCTTGACCGCCTGCATCAGCCCGACATTGCCCTCGGAGATGATCTCGTTCATGGGCAGGCCGTAGCCGCGGTAGCCCATGGCGATCTTGGCCACCAGGCGCAGATGGCTGGTGACCAGCTTGTGCGCCGCCTCGACGTCCTCGTGCTCGCGCCAGCGCTTGGCGAGCATGTACTCCTCGCCCGCCTCCAGCATCGGGAAGCGGCGGATCTCGTCGAGGTACCGCGCGAGGCCACTGCCCTCGGCGGGAACGATCGGCAGGCTCGCCATCGAGCGAAGCTCCGTGTCGCGATCCCGGCCCGCGCAGGCCGACGGCGGGACCGCCGCGCGGCCCCGTCGAGGCGGCCGCGCCCGGCTCTCGCGCCGAGATTAGCCTAGGTGCGCAGGAGCGCAAGCAACTCGCCGAAGAGGGGGGGCACCGGAGCCACGAGGTGCAGCCGCGCGCCGCTGACCGGATGGCGGAAGCCGAGCTCGCGGGCGTGCAGCGCGAGCCGCCCGAGCCCGGCGATCCGGCTCCGCGCCGCGGCCGGCACCCAGGCCGGCAGACGCGGCCCGTAGACCCGGTCGCCCAGGATCGGATGGCCGAGGCTCGCCAGATGCACGCGGATCTGGTGGGTGCGTCCGGTCTCCAGCCGCAGCTCCAGCCGGGCGCCGCGGGTGGCGGCGGTCTCCAGCACCCGGAAGTGGGTCACCGCGCGCTTGCCGCCCTCGACCACCGCCATCTTGAGCCGGTCGCGCGGGTGCCGGCCGATCGGCCGGTCGATGCGGCCGCTGCCGGCCGCCGGGACGCCCAGCACCACCGCCTCGTAGATCCGCTCGACGCTGTGCACGGTGAGCTGGGCGGCGAGCCCCAGATGGGCGCGGTCGTGCTTGGCCACGACCAGCACGCCCGACACGTCCCGGTCGAGGCGGTGGACGATGCCCGGCCGGCGCACCCCGCCGATGCCCGACAGGCTCGCCCCGCAATGGGCGAGGAGGGCGTTGACGAGCGTGCCCCCGGCGTGGCCCGGCGCCGGGTGGACCACCTGCCCGGCCGGCTTGACGATCACGATCAGATGCTCGTCCTCGAACAGGATCTCGAGCGGGCTCGGCTCGGCGCGCGGCCGCGGCTCGGTCGGCGCCGGCACCACGAGCTCGAGCGGCGGCCCGGGTTTGACCCTGAGGCCGGGCTCGGCTAGCACCTCTCCGGCCCGCGTCACCCGGCCCTCGAGGACGAGCGCCTTGAGGCGGGTGCGGGAGAGTTCGGGCAGGCGGCGGCCGAGCAGCCGGTCGAGCCGCTCGCCGACCTCCTCGCCGCTCACCTCCAGCTTCAGATGTCGCTCGCCCCCGTCCATGGAGAAGCTCGTGCCGGTCGATCCCTGGGTGCGCGCGCTCAAGCTCTTCGTGGTCGTGGCCGGGGTCGTGATCCTGCTCGGCAGCGGCGCGCTCCTCTGGCTGCTCGCGAGCCGGACCGGTCGCGACGCCGCCGCCGACCCGCCCTCGCCGCCGCCCAAGGCCGCGCCGCCATCGGCGGCACCGCCCGTGGTGGCCGACCTGGCGCTGCCGCAGGGCGCCGCGATCGTCGACCTGACCACCGACCAGGACCGCATCGTGCTGCTGCTGCGCACGCCGGGCGCGCAGGACTATCTCGCCGTCGTGGACGCCGCAACCGGTACCCGCCGGGCGCTGCTGCGGATCGTCCCCGAGCGGCCCTGAGCCGACGGTGCCGCGGCCGCGCGCCGACGCGGGCCGGGCCGAGGGCGGCCTGGCCGAGGTCCTGGTCGAGCGGCTGGGTGCCGCGGGCGACGGGGTGGCGACCTTCGCGGGCGCGCCGCTGTTCGTTCGCCTCGCGGCCCCGGGCGAGCGCTGGCGGGTCCGGCTCGGCCCGGCGACGCGGGCCGGCCGCCGCGCCGAGCCGCTCCGGCGCCTCGCCGGCCCGCCGCGTGCCGAGCCCGCCTGCCCGCAGTTCGGCCGCTGCGGCGGCTGCGCGCTCCAGCACCTGGCCGAGCCCGCCTACCTCGCCTTCAAGCTCGCCCGGATCGAGACCGCCCTCGCCCGCGCCGGGCTGCGCCCGGGCTCGCTCCTGCCGCCCGCCCGCTCGCCGGCCGGATCGCGGCGGCGGCTGCGGCTCGGCTTCGCCCGCCACGGAAGCGGCCTGCGGCTGGGCTTTCGGGCCCACCGCGAGCACGCCCTGGTGGCGGCCGCCCGCTGCCCGGTGGCGCGGCCCGAGCTCGAGCGGCTGCTCGGCCCACTCGGCGAGGCGCTCGCCCGGGTGCCACTGGTCCACCGCTCGGGCGTGGGCGAGGTCCTGCTGACGCTCACCTCGAGCGGTGTCGACCTCCTGCTGCGGGCGGCGGCCGAGCCCGACCTCGAGGACCGCGAGCGGCTGGCCGCGCTCGCCGAAGCGCTCGACCTCGCGCGCCTCGCCCTGGGCCTCCCGGACGGGCCGGCCGAGCCGGTCGTCGTGCGCCGCCGGCCGCTCCTCGACCTGGCCGGGATCGCGGTCGAGCCGCCGCCGGGCGCCTTCCTGCAGCCGACCGTCGAGGGCGAGCGCGCGCTGCAGGCGGCGGCCGCCCGCTGGGTGCCCGAGCGCGCCCGCCTGCTCGACCTCTATGCCGGGCTCGGCGCGCTGTCGCTGCCGCTCCTGCCGCGGCTGGCCCGGCTCGAGCTGGTCGAGGGCGACCCGGCGCAGGCGGCGGCCGCGGCGCGCGCGCTCGCCGCCCGGCCCGAGGCCCGGGTGGTGCGCCGCGACCTGGCCCGCGATCCCCTGGCCCCGGCCGAGCTCGCCGCCTTCGACGCGGTGCTGCTCGACCCGCCGCGCGCCGGGGCCGTGGTGCAGTGCGCGGCACTCGCCGCGGCGCCGATCGGGCGGGTGGTCTATGCGAGCTGCGAGCCGGCGAGCTTCGCCCGCGACGCCCGGCTGTTGGTCGAGGCCGGCTTCGCCTTGACCGCGCTGCAGCCGGTCGATCAGTTCCTCTGGTCGGCCGAGGTCGAGCTCGTGGCCCTGCTCGAGCGCC
The DNA here is from genome assembly GCA_964504655.1 of uncultured Geminicoccaceae bacterium. Classification (GTDB taxonomy): domain Bacteria; phylum Pseudomonadota; class Alphaproteobacteria; order Geminicoccales; family Geminicoccaceae; genus JANXAZ01. The sequence continues at coordinate 37,491 of CAZDFD010000019.1, read as the reverse complement.
CGGGAGCGCCGCCGGCCGCGGCTTGATTCGCCCGGCCGCGGCCGCTACATGAGCGGCGTCGCGCCGCCGTCCCCTTCGTCTAGCGGCCCAGGACGTCGCCCTCTCACGGCGAAAACAGGGGTTCGAGTCCCCTAGGGGACGCCAACCGCGCCCGTCGTCGCGGTTCGCGTTCGGATGTGCCCGCACGGTTCCTCCCTCCCGCGGTCGGAGCGGGCCCGGGCGCTTCGGCCGGTCGCACCCTGGCTTCGGGCGGTCGCTGCGCAGGCGCGACAGGGCGCCAACGTTGCGGTAGAAACCGTCTCGGTCCTCCCGCCGGAGCCGCGCCCGTGGCCGCTGCGTCCGCCCCTGCCCGACCCGAAGCCCTGCTCGAAGCGATCCTCCGCCGCGGCCCGGTGATCCCGGTCGTGACCATCGCCGATGCCGCCCGGGCCGTACCGCTCGCCCGCGCGCTCCTGGCGGGCGGCGTCGAGGTGATCGAGGTGACGCTGCGCACGGCCGCCGCGGCCGAGTCGATCGGCCGCATCGTGGCCGAGGTGCCGGCCATGGCGGTCGGCGCCGGGACCGTGCTCGAACCCAGCCAGCTCGAGCAGGTGGCCCGCCTCGGCGCCGCCTTCGCGGTCAGCCCCGGCCTCACGGTCGAGCTCCTGGCGGCCGCGGCGACGCTGCCGCTGCCGTTCCTCCCGGGCGTCGCCACGGCGAGCGAGCTCATGCTCGCCCTTGCCCACGGCCACCGGCTCCTCAAGCTGTTCCCGGCCGAGCCCGTGGGCGGGGTGGCGCTCCTCAAGGCGCTCGCGGGCCCGTTCCCGGAGGCGCGCTTCTGCCCCACCGGCGGCATCGATCCGGCCAACGCCCCGAGCTATCTCGCCTGCGCCAACGTGCTCTGCGTCGGCGGCTCCTGGCTGGCCCCGGCCGACGCGATCGCCCAGGGCGACTGGGAGCGGATCCGGGGCCTCGCGCGGGCGGCCCGGGCGCTGCGCCCGGAGGTCCGGCGATGAGCGGAGGTCCGCCGACGAGCCCGGGGCTCGCCGCCGCCTGGCGCGCCCTCGAGGCGCACCGGGACGCGCTCGGGCCGGTCTCGCTGCGGCGCGAGTTCGCCCAGGACGCCGAGCGCTTCGCGCGGCTGTCGCTCACCCTCGACGACCTGCTGATCGACTGGTCGCGAAGCCTGCTCGTGCCCGAGACGATGCGGCTCCTGGTCGAGCTCGCGCGGGCCGCCGGGGTCGAGGCCTGGCGCGAGCGGATGTGGGCCGGCGAGCGCATCAACACCACCGAGGACCGGCCGGTCCTGCACGTGGCGCTGCGCCACCCCGGTCCGGAACCGATCACCGTGGACGGCCGGGACGTGATGCCCGAGGTCGGGGCGGTGCTCGAGCGGGTGCGCGCGGTCGCCGAGGCGGTCCGCAGCGGACGCTGGCGCGGGGCCACCGGGGCGCCGATCCGGGACGTCGTCAACATCGGCATCGGCGGCTCGGATCTCGGCCCGCAGATGGTCTGCACGGCGCTCGCGCCCTATGCGCGCCCGGACCTGCGGGCGCACTTCGTCTCCAACGTCGACGGCGCCCACCTCGCCCAGACCCTGGCGCGGCTGGACCCGGCCGGCACCCTCTTCGTGGTCGCGTCCAAGACCTTCACGACCCAGGAGACGATGCAGAACGCCGCCTCGGCGCGGGCTTGGCTCGTGCGCGCGCTCGGCGAGGCCGCGGTCGGACGGCACTTCCTCGCCGTCTCGACCAACGCGGCGGCGGTGCGCGCCTTCGGCATCGACCCCGAGCGGATGTTCGGCTTCTGGGACTGGGTCGGCGGCCGCTACTCGCTCTGGTCGGCGATCGGCCTGCCGATCGCCCTCCACCTGGGCTTCGAGCGCTTCGCCGAGCTGCTCGCCGGCGGGCATGCGATGGACCGTCACTTCCGGACCGCGCCGCTCGCCGAGAACGCGCCCGTGCTCCTGGCGCTGACCGGGATCTGGCACCGCGATCTCCTGGGTCTGACCTCGCACGCCGTCCTGCCCTACGACCAGCGTCTGGCGCGGCTGCCGGCCTACCTCCAGCAGCTCGACATGGAGAGCAACGGCAAGCGGGTGCGCCGCGACGGCAGCGCCTGCGACCGGCCGACCGGACCCGTGGTCTGGGGCGAGCCCGGCACCAACGGCCAGCACGCCTTCTTCCAGCTCCTCCACCAGGGCACCGACGTCGTGCCGTGCGACCTCCTGGTGGCGGCGCTGCCCGACCACGACCTGCCCGGCCACCACGAGAAGCTCCTCGCCAACTTCCTGGCCCAGGGCGAGGCGCTCGCCTTGGGCCGGGACGCGGCCGAGGTGCGCGCCGAACTCGCCGCCAAGGGCCTCGCCGGCGAGGCCATCGAGGCGCTGGTGCCGCACAAGGTCTTCCCGGGCGACCGGCCGTCGACCGCGATCCTGTTCCGCCGGCTCGACCCCTTCACCCTCGGCCGGCTGATCGCGCTCTACGAGCACAAGGTGTTCGTGCAGGGCGTCATCTGGGGGATCGACAGCTTCGACCAGTGGGGCGTCGAGCTCGGCAAGGAGCTGGCGGCGCGGATCCTGCCCGAGCTCGCGCCCGAGGCCGAGCCGGCCCGGCACGACGCCGCGACGGCCGGCCAGCTCGCGCATCTGCGGCGGCTGCGGGCGGGCGGCCGGGACCGGCCGGCGTGAGCCGGGCCGCGTCCTGGCGGCTCGACCCGGCGACGGTGGCGGCCCTCGTCGAGGCGCGCCACGGCGACCCGTTCGCGGTGCTCGGGCCGCACGCCCATGCCGAGGGCCTCGTGGTCCGGGTGCTCCTGCCCGGCGCCGACGCGGTCGAGCTCCTGGGCGGCGACGGCCGTGTCCTGGCCGGGCTCGAGCGGCGCCATGCCGACGGCCTGTTCGAGGGCTGCCTCGCCGGGGTGACGGGCCGCCTCGCCTACCGCCTGCGCGCCATCCGCGGCGGCGAGCTCCGTGAGCTCGACGACCCCTACCGCTTCGGCCCGGTGCTGGGCGAGCTCGACGAGCATCTGCTGCGCGAGGGCGAGCACCGCCGGCTGTGGGAGCGGCTCGGCGCCCACCCGATCCTGCACGAGGGCGTGGCCGGCGTGCAGTTCGCGGTCTGGGCGCCGAACGCCTCGCGGGTCGCGGTGGTGGGCGACTTCAACGACTGGGACGGCCGCCTGCACGGCATGCGCCGGCGCCAGGTCTCGGGGGTGTGGGAGATCTTCCTGCCCGGGGTCGCCCGCGGCGGCCGCTACAAGTACGAGATCAAGGACGCGGCGGGCCGGCTCCTGCCGCTCAAGGCCGACCCGTTCGGCACCCGCGGCGAGCTCCGCCCGGGCACCGCCTCGATCGTGCACGGCCTCGAGCCGTTCGCCTGGACCGACGAAGCCTGGCTCGAGCAGCGCCGCCAGGGGCTCGCGACCGAGCGGCCGATGGCGATCTACGAGGTCCATCTCGGCTCCTGGCGACGCCGCCCGGACGGTTCGTTCCTCTCCTGGGACGAGCTCGCCGATCAGCTCGTCCCCTACGTCCAGGATCTGGGCTTCACCCATCTGGAGCTCCTGCCGGTGAGCGAGCACCCGCTCGACGCCTCCTGGGGCTACCAGCCGCTCGGCCTGTTCGCGCCGACCGCCCGCTTCGGCGATCCCGAAGGTCTCGCCCGGCTGGTCGACCGGGCGCACGGCGCCGGGCTCGGCGTGATCCTCGACTGGGTGCCGGGCCATTTCCCGTCCGACCCGCACGGGCTCGGCCGGTTCGACGGCACGGCGCTGTTCGAGCACGACGACCCGCGCCAGGGCTTCCACCCCGACTGGCGCACGCTGGTCTACAACTACGGCCGCAGCGAGGTCGCCAACTACCTGATCGCCAACGCGCTCTACTGGCTCGAGCGGTTCCACGTCGACGGCCTCAGGGTCGATGCCGTGGCCTCCATGCTCTACCTCGACTACTCGCGGAACGAGGGCGAGTGGGTGCCGAACCGGTTCGGCGGCAAGGAGAACCTCGAGGCGATCGCGTTCCTGCGCCGGCTCAACGAGGTGCTCTACGCCGCGCATCCGGGCATCGTCACGATCGCCGAGGAATCGACCGCCTGGCCGGGCGTCTCGCGCCCGACCTGGCTCGGCGGGCTCGGCTTCGGCTTCAAGTGGAACATGGGCTGGATGCACGACACGCTCGGCTATTTCGGGCGCGACCCCGTGCACCGGCGGTTCCACCACCACGAGCTGACCTTCGGCCTGCTCTACGCCTGGTCGGAGAACTTCGTCCTGCCCTTGAGCCACGACGAGGTGGTGCACGGCAAGGGCTCGCTGCTCGACCGGATGCCCGGTGACACCTGGCAGCGCTTCGCCAACCTCCGCGCGCTCTACGGGCTGATGTGGGGCCATCCCGGCAAGAAGCTCCTGTTCATGGGCCAGGAGCTGGCGCAGGGGGCCGAGTGGAGCGAGGCGCGCGGGCTCGACTGGCACCTGCTCGCGATCCACTGGCACCGGGGCGTGCAGCAGCTCGTGCGCGACCTCAACCGGCTGCATCGCGAGCTGCCGGCGCTGCACGTGCGCGACGGCTCGCCCGAGGGCTTCTCCTGGATCGAGGCCAACGACGCCGAGCACTCGGTCTACGCCTGGCTCCGCCTCGGCCGGCCGGGCGACGCGCCGGTGCTCGTGGTCGCCAACCTGACCCCGGTGCCGCGCGCCGACTGGCGGATCGGGGTGCCGCGGCCGGGCCGCTGGCGCGAGCGGCTCAACACCGACGCCGTCGCCTACGGCGGTTCGGGGCTCGGCAATCTGGGCGCGGTCGAGGCCGAGCCCCAGCCCTGGCACGGACGGCCCTGCTCGCTGCGGCTGACCCTGCCGCCGCTCGCCACCCTCCTGCTCGAGGCGGAGAGCGCGGCGTGAGCGGCCCGCTCCGGGTCCTCCAGGTCGCCTCCGAGGCCTTCCCGCTGGTCAAGACCGGCGGCCTCGCCGATGTCGTCGGCGCGCTCCCGGCCGCGCTCGCCCGCGAGGGGGTCGAGATCCGCACCCTCCTGCCGCTCTATCCGGCGGTCCTTGCGCGGCTCGAGCGGGCCGAGCCGGTCCTGGACCTCGGCGAGCTCATGGGCGGCCCGGCCCGGCTGCTCGAGGGCGGCGCCGCCGGCCTCGCCCTGTTCCTCCTCGACGCGCCGCACCTCTTCGACCGGCCGGGCGGCCCCTACCAGGGACCGGACGGCGGCGACTGGCCGGACAACGCGCAGCGCTTCGCGGCGCTCGCCTGGGCGGCGCGCGAGCTCGGGCTCGGCGCGCTCACCGGCTTCCGGCCGGCGGTGGTGCACGCGCACGACTGGCAGGCGGCGCTCGCGCCCGCCTATCTGGCGCTCGCCGACCGGCCGCGCCCGGCGACCGTCACGACCGTGCACAACCTGGCCTTCCAGGGGCAGTTCCCGGCGACGCTCCTGACCGAGCTGCGGCTGCCCGAGAGCGCCTTCACGATCGAGGGGCTCGAATATTACGGCGCGATCGGGTTCCTCAAGGCCGGCCTCGTCTATTCCGACCGGCTCACGACGGTGAGCCCGACCTACGCCCGCGAGATCATGACCCCGGCCTACGGCATGGGGCTCGACGGGCTCCTCCGGCTGCGCGCCGACCGGCTCGTCGGCATCGTCAACGGCATCGACGAGGCGGTCTGGGACCCGGCCCGCGATCCGGCGCTGCCGGAGCCGTTCGACGCCGCCCGGCTCGAGGCGCGCGAGGCGAGCCGCCGGGCGCTGCGCGAGCGGCTCGGCCTCCAAGACGATCCGGGCCCGCTCTTCGCGGCGGTCACCCGGCTGTCCTGGCAGAAGGGCCTCGACCTGCTGCTCGAGGCGCTGCCCCGGCTGTTGGCGCTGGGGTGCCGGCTGGCCGTGCTCGGCTCCGGCGAGCCCGCCCTCGAGCTCGCCTTCGCCGAGGCGGCGCGCGGCCATCCGGGCCGGATCGCCTGCCGGATCGGCTACGACGAAGGGCTCGCGCACCTGATCCAGGCGGGCGCCGACGCGATCCTCGTCCCCTCGCGCTTCGAGCCCTGCGGGCTGACCCAGCTCTATGCGCTCCGCTACGGCGCCGTGCCGATCGTGGCCCGGGTCGGCGGGCTCGCCGACACCGTCGTGGACGCCAATGAGGCGGCCGTCGGCGACGGGGTCGCGACCGGCATCCAGTTCGCCCCGGTCACCGTCGAGGCGCTCGTCGACGCGCTCGAGCGGGCGGTGGCGCTGTGGCGCGACCGGCCCCGCTGGCGGGCCCTGCAGCGCCGCGGCATGACCCGGCGGGTCGGCTGGTCGGCACGAGCGCTCGAGTACGCCCGGCTCTACCGCGAGCTCGCGGCGGCGGCCCGCGGGTCGGCCGAGCGCAGATAGGGCAGCAGCGCCAGCGCCAGCCACAGCGCGAGGAAGCCGAACAGGAGGTCGAAGCGGGCCGTCGGCGGCTCGGCCGGGGCGGCCGCCACCAGGAGCCCGGTCGCCACCTGCAGCGTGGCCGCGCCCAGGAAGCAGGCGCCGTTGAGGAGCGTCAGGCCGCGCCCGACCAGCCGGTCCGGGAGGAACCGGCGACCCTGCGCCATCAACAGCGAGTAGGAGACCGAGGCCGCCACCACGAGCGCCAAGACGAGCGTGGCGGTCGCGACCGAGGAAGCGCCAACGACCGCGAGGAGCGCGAAGCCCAGGACCGCCGTCGTGGTCCCGGCGACCACGAGCGGCTTGCGGCGGTCGAGCCGGCGCTCGAGGGCGGCGTAGCCCAGGAGCCCGCCGATCATGGCGAGCGAGACCAGGAGCAGGGCGTGGCCGCGTGGCACCGGTCCGAGCCCGTGCACCTCGGCGAGGTAGGGTCCGGCCCAGAGGCCGCGCACCGCCATGACCACGGCGTAGGTCGCGAACAGCATCGGCAGGAGCGGCCAGAGCGGGCGCAGCCCGAGTGTTCGGGCGAGGCCGGCCAGGAGTTCGCCCGGGCGCTCGCCACCGCCGGCCGGCGGCCGGCCCGGCGGCGCGTCGCGGACCAGCGCCGCCACGGCGCCGCAGGCGATCGCCACGAGCAGCCCCGCGGTCAAAAAGGCGCCGCGCCAGCCCACCGCCTCGACCAGGAGGGCGAGCGGGGTGGCGCCGAGGAGGGTGCCGCTCGCGGCGATCGCGAGCAGGAGCGAGGACAGCGCCGCGAACCGCTCGACGGGCCAGAAGCGGGCCACCACGACGAGCGTCGCCATGTAGACCGGCGAGCAGCCGAGCCCGATCGCCACCTGCGCCAGCACGGCCTGGCCGCGGCCGCGGGCGGTGGCGAGCAGGAGGCAGCCGACGGCGGCGAGCAGGAACAGCCCGGCGGCGCTGCGCCGCGGCCCGAACCGGTCGAGGGCCATCCCGACGATCGGCTGGGCGAGCGCGAAGGCCAGGAACCAGGCGGCCGAGAGGGTGCCGAGCTCGGCCGGGTCGAGGTCCAGATCGCGCGCCAGCTCCGGGGCGACGAGGCCGAGCGCACTGCGGAACAGCTGCGAGAGGACGTTCGCCGCGGTGAGCGCGACGAGCCCGGGCAGCGGGCCCGCCGGTCGCACCGTGCCGGCTCAGCCCGAAGCCGCGGCCGCCACGAGCCGGCCCGGGTCGGTCACCACGAAGTGGTGCCGGTCGATCATGCGGATCAGTCCCTCGGCCTTGGCGGCCTGGATCGTTCGGCTCACCGTCTCGATGGTGAGGCCCAGATAGTCGGCGATGTCGTAGCGGCTCATCGCCAGCGCCACCGAGGTCCGGCCGGACGCCGCCTGGCGCCGCGCCAGCGCCAGGAGGAAGCTCGCCACCCGCTCCCGGGCGCTCTTGCGGCCGAGCAGGAGCATCTGCTCCTGGGCCGCCGCGAGCTCGGAGGAGGCCCGGCCCAACAGCTCCTTCTCGAGCGCCGGATGCCGCTCCAACAGACCCATGAACCGCTCGCGCGGGAAGCGGCACAGGGCGGTGTCGGTGACCGCCTCGGCGCTGTAGGCGTAGGTGCAGAAGAAGGCGAGCCCCAGGAAGTCGCCGGCGAGCAGGAACCCGGTGATCTGCCGGCGTCCGTCGCTCAGCATCTTGAACAGCTTGATCACGCCCTCGTTGATCGTGAACAGGTGTTCGGCCGGGTCGCCCTCGTCGAACAGGGTCCGACCGGCCGGCAGGCGCACCCGTGTGGTCGCCGCCTCGAGCTCGTCGAGCTCGTCGATCGCCATCGACCGGCACACCGAGATCGGGCGGACCCGGCAGCCCTCGCACAGGCTGGCGCAGGCCCCGCCCATGGCCGACCGATCGACCGCCTGCTCGACCGCGTTGTCCGCCCTGCGCACCGGCCCACCTCCTGAGGCCGAGTAAGTCCGAGGTTTTGATCTGGGTCAATGCCGGCCGACGCGCGGCGCGGCAAGCTGCCGGCCATGCACCAGGGTCACCTCCTGCGGGGCGAGCTCGACGGGGTGCCGGGCTGGTCCTGGCGACCGCTGAGCCCGGACGATCTGGCGCTCGCCTGGCCGCTCGCGTGCCTCACCGGTGCCGCCCCCGATCTGCCGGCCTGGCTGGCACTGGCCCGCGGCTGGCTCGCCGGCGCGAGCCAGGAGAGCGGCGGGCTCGGTGCGCTCGCGAACCCGGGCGGCGTGCTGATGGCGCTCGCCCGCCACCGGCTGCACACCCGCGCCGGGATCCGCGTCTTCTCGGTGCCGTGGCTGCGCGCGCTCGAGCTCACCGCCGCGCCGCGCTGCCTCGAGGCGCTGGTCCTGGCGCTGGCCCAGCTGTCCCGGCGGACCGGCTGCGCGATGCTCGAGCTCGTGGCCGAGGAGGCGACCCAGGACCGCCTGGCCGCGCTCGCCGGCCGGCTGCGGCTGGCACGGCGCGGTGGGTGCTGGCGGCGCGAGTTCGGGCCGGGCGCCGAGATCGTGCCCCTGCCGCGTCCCCCGGGCGCGCACGCCAGGACGACGCTCGCCGGCTGAGGCGGGCGCCGTCAGCGGGCGAGCGCCTCGTCGACCTCGCGGAAGCTGCAGCGCTCCTTGACCAGCGGCGCCGCCCCCGGATGGCCGGCGCCGCGGGCGATCAGCGCCGCGACCCGCTCGTCGGTGTCGTAGCCGGTGTGGGCCGCGAGCGGGTTGGCGAGCTCGCCCAGGCCGAGCAGCGAACTCACCGGCGCCACGTTGATGAAGACGTTGATCGGCCGCGGACAGATCCGCGCCTCGACATGGGTGTCGACCCATTCGGCCGGCACCGGGTAGCTCATCAGGTCGTTCGGATCGCTGATCGCCACGAGGTCGGTGCGGGCGAAGAACCGCCGCTCGGCCTCGGGCGCGCCCGGCGCGCAGAACCGCGCCCCCTGGCCGACCAGCTCCTGCGGATCGACCCCGGCCTCGAGCAGCGGCAGCTGGTTGGAGAGCATGAACACCGGCAGCTCGGTCTGGCGGAAGGCGGCGACCATGCGCCGCGCCTGCGGACGCTCGAGGATCGCCGGCAGCGTGACTAGGCGCTGCAGCGCGTCGAGCGTCGCCCGGCTGCCGAGGCTGTGGGTGATGAAGGCGAGGTCGTCCCGGCCGATCCGTTCGCCGAAGCCCGGCAGGTCCGGCCCGCACAGCGTGTCGCGGGTCTCCAACGGCAGCTCGTCCCAGCGGCGCGAGACGGCCCAGCAGAGGGTCTGCCCCACCGCACTCAGGATCTTCTGCCGATTCACGCCCGCGAAGGCGATCGGATCGGGCGCGATGTCGTTCACGAACGCGCGCATGGTCTGGTTGATGGAGGCGCGCCGGGTCGTGAAGTAGCTGTTCTGATCGAACCCCATCGCCTGCTTGGCCGGCTGGTTGATGGCCGACCAGGTGAGCTCGTGGAAGTCGAGCACGCGCTGACGGCGGGCGTCGACCATGCGGGTGATGTTGACCTCGCCGATCTCGCTGCCGTGACCACTCGGATCCTCGATCACGATCCGCTTGGCCCGCGGCGCCCGCACCTCGAGGCCGAGGGCGCGGCCGAGATTGTCCGCGAGCGCGGCGCCATGGCCCGGCAGATGCGTGCCGATGCCGTGGATGAAGAGCACCTTGAGCTCGCGGCGGTCGGGCTCGCTGCCGACCGGCGGCAGGCCGTCCTGGACCGCGAGACGACCCTCGAGGCCCGTGAACGGCGGGCCCACGACCTCGCATTTGCGGGTGTCCTCGCTGCTCCGTCCGGTGGCCTCGAGCACCGCCTCGGCGATGCCACGGCCGAGGCTCTGGCAGCCTGTCAGGGCCAACGCGACGAGCAGGAGGAGGGGCGCACGCATGACCCGTGTCTGGACCAGGAGCGTCCGCCGCGCAAGGCACGGGCGCGCGAGGCTGGCCAGCCGGGCGCGGCCGGGCTAGGAACCCGGTCGATGCGGCTCGTCGCCACCACCACGGAGCTCGCCGAGCTGTGCGACCGGCTCGGGCGCGAGCGCTTCGTCACGGTCGACACCGAGTTCATGCGCGACCGGACCTACTGGCCGAAGCTGTGCCTCGTGCAGCTCGCGGGCGAGCAGGAGGCAGCCGCCGTCGACCCGCTGGCGCCGGGCCTCGACCTGGCGCCGCTGCTCGCGCTCATGGCCGAGGAGCGCGTCCTCAAGGTGTTCCACGCCTGCCGGCAGGACCTCGAGATCTTCTGGCTGCTGATGGCCGGGCGGGTGCCGGCGCCGATCTACGACACCCAGGTGGCCGCCATGGTCTGCGGCCTGGGCGAGGAGGTGGCCTACGACACGCTCGTCCAGAAGCTGGCCAAGGCCCGGCTCGACAAGAGCTTCCGCTTCACCGACTGGTCGCGGCGGCCGCTCACCGAGGCGCAGCTCCGCTACGCCTTGGCCGACGTCACCCATCTGCGGGTGATCTTCGAGCAGCTGGCGAGCCGGATCGACGCCGCCGGCCGCAGCGAGTGGGTCGCCGAGGAGCTCGCCCGGCTGGCCGACCCGCGCCTGTTCGAGCAGCCGCCCGAGGAAGCCTGGCGGCGGCTCAAGCTGCGGACCCGCGACCCGCGGTTCCTGGCCGTGGCGCAGAAGCTGGCGGCCTGGCGCGAGCGCGCCGCCCAGGCCCGCGACCTGCCGCGGCAGCGGATCCTGCGCGACGATCTGCTGCTCGAGATCGCCGCCCACAAGCCGCGCACGGTCGAGCAGCTGCGCTCGCACGAGCGGATCAGCCTCGACAAGGCGAGCCTCGCGGCGGTGGTGGCGGCGGTCAACGAGGCGCTGGCGATCCCGGCCGCGGACCTGCCCGAGCTCGTCGAGCCCACCGAGCTGCCGCGCGGGATCGGCCCGCTCGTCGATCTCTTGCGGGTGCTCCTCAAGCTCTGCTGCGAGCAGGCCGACGTCGCCCAGCGGCTGGTGGCGAGCACCGCCGACCTCGAGGCGATCGCCATGGACGACGACGCCGACGTGCCGGCGCTCAAGGGCTGGCGGCGGGAGCTGTTCGGCGAGGCGGCGCTCGCCCTGAAGCAGGGACGGATCGCGCTCGGCCTCAAGAACCGCCGGCCGACGATCCTGGCGCTCGGCGCCGCCGGGTGAGCGTCGTCGTGGTCGGCCGGGGCTTCCTCGGCCGGGCGGTCGCCGCGGCGCTCGGGCCCGCGGGCCGGCTGGTCGGCCACGCCGCGGCCGTCGAGCCCTTGATCCTCGACGGTGTGGCGAGCGTGGTCTGGGCCGGCCGCCATCCCGCCCTCGGCACCTCGGATTGGCGGATCGAGGAGGATCTCGAGCCCGGGCTCGCGCGCCGGGCGGCCGGGCGCGGCATCGCGTTCACGAGCCTCGGGACCCGCAAGGTCTACGCCCCCTCCCCGAACCCCTTGCGCGAGGAGGATCCGCTCGGGCCCACGGACCTCTACGGCCGGCAGAAGCTCGCCGTCGAAGAGCGGCTCGCGGCGATCCCGGGCCTCCTGCTCACCCGGCTGCGGATCGGCAACGTCTTCGGCTACGAGCGTACGCCCGGCCGCTCGAGCTTCCTCACACGGCTCCTCGCCACGCTCGCGGCCGAGGGCGAGGTCCGCCTCGACGTCGCCCCCGAGGTGGTTCGCGACTTCCTTCCGGTCGAGGCCGCGGCGGCGTGGATCGCGCGGCTCGCCCAGGACCCGCCGGGTGGCGTGCTCAACCTCGGCTCGGGCGTCGGTCTGGCGCTCGGCCGGGTGGCGGGTGCGGTCGTCGACGGCTTCGGTCGCGGCCGGATCGTGGTCGAGAGCCGGGACGAGCGCGACGGGTTCGTGCTCGACGTCGGCCGCCTGCGGCGGCGGCTGCCCGAGGCCCGGATCGGCGCCGACGCCGTGCTCGCGGCCTGCCGCGAGGTCGGGCGGCGGCTCGCCGTCGAGGCCCGGCTGGTCGGATCCGGAGCCCGGCCCTAGGCCAGCCGCACGACCTCGAAGCGGCGGCTCGGGTGGACGATCTCCTCCTGCGCCGCCACCAGCAGGAGCTCGCGGGAGCCGGCCCGGAAGGTCGCCTCGACGAGCCCGTACATGGCGGCCACGGCACGGCCGAGGGCGAGGTCGGCGCGGCCCTCGGCGAGCCACTCGCCGAGCAGGAGCGCCGTGAACGCGTCGCCCGTGCCGTTCAGCGTGACCGGCAGGTGCGGGGTCCAGACCACCCACGAGCCCTCCGCACTGTCGGCGAGGATGCCGAGCTCGCCCGGCCGTTCGGGGAGCGCCAGGCTCGTCGACACCACGAGCCGCGGCCCGCGCCCCCGCACCGCCGCGGCCGCGGCCCGCGCCTCGGCGAGCGTGCCGACCTCGCGATCGGCGAGCCAGGCCAGCTCGAAGCGGTTCGACTTGACGATCGTGGCGAGCGGCAGGAGACGGTCGCGCAGCAGCTCCGGAATGCCGGGCCGGACGAAGAAGCCGCGGCCGTCGTCGCCCATCACCGGGTCGCAGGCGTAGAGCGCCTCGGGGCGGTGACGCCGCACCCGGGCGACCGCCTCGGCGACGATCGCGATCGTCGCGGGGTCGCCGACATAGCCCGACAGCACGGCCCGGGTCCGCGCCAGCGCGCCGCGCTCCTCGAGGCCGAGCAGCAGCTCGGCCAGCCAGTCGGCCGCCACCGCCCGGCCGCGGAAGGCGCCGTAGCCGGTGTGGTTCGAGAACAGCACGGTCAGGATCGGCCAGACCTCGAAGCCCAGCCGCTGCAGGGGGAACACCGCGGCGCTGTTGCCGACGTGGCCGTAGGCGACGTGCGACTGGATCGAGAGAATGCCGTCCTGCATCGAGGGCCGCCCCCTGGCCTGCCGCCGGCGGCCCGGCCGACGGCGCGTGAAGCGGCCCTTTCCAGGCCCGAGGCGGCGGCCTAGAGGAAGGTCCATTCACGGAGGGACGGGATGAGCCGCTTCGCCGGCGTGCGCCTCGACTACGACGGCCCGGTGCTGCTCGAGGAGGAGGCCGCGGACGATCCGTTCGACCAGCTCGACACCTGGCTGCACGAGGCGCTCGCGGCCGAGCTCGTCGAGCCCAACGCCATGGCGCTCGCCACGGTCGGTCCGGACGGAGCGCCGTCGCTGCGCATGGTCCTCATGAAGGACCTCGATCGCCGCGGCGTCACCTTCTACACCAACCAGGAGAGCCGCAAGGGCGTCGAGCTCGCCGCCAACCCCAGGGCGGCCCTGCTCTTCTGGTGGGACCGGCTGCACCGCCAGGTGCGGATCGAGGGCCGGGTCGAGACGGTCGACGCGGCCGAGGCGGACGCCTATTTCGCGCTGCGGCCCCACGGCGCCCGGATCGGAGCGCTCGCGAGCCCGCAGAGCCGGCCGATCGAGCGGGCGATGCTCGAGCAGCGGGTGGCCGAGCTCGCCGCCCGCCACCCCGACACGGTGCCGCGGCCGCCGCACTGGGGCGGCTACCGGCTCCTGCCCGACCGCTTCGAGTTCTGGCAGGGCCGCCGCTCGCGCCTGCACGACCGGCTCGAGTACCGCCGCGCCGACAGCGGCTGGACGCGGCTCCGCCTCGCACCTTGAGCCGGCGCCGGGCCGGGCCGTCTTGCCGAGCGACCGCCGGGGGCGCATCTCTGGACGGGGTAGCCCGGGAGCGGATCGATGCCGGAGCGCAAGAACGTCTTCATCACCGGGTCGAGCCGAGGCATCGGCCACGCCACGGCGGCCTATTTCGTCCGCCAGGGCTGGCGGGCGATCACCTGCTCGCGCGAGGAGGTGCCGCCGCAGTGTCCGCGCAACGAGCGCCATGCCCACATCACGATCGACCTGGTCGAGACCGCCCGGCTGTCCGAGGCCGTGGCCCAGCTCGAGCACATCCTGGACGGCCAGGAGCTGCACGCGCTCGTCAACAATGCCGGCTACTCGCCCAAGGCCGAGGGCGGCCGGCGGCTGGGTTGCCTCGACGGGACCATGGAGGTCTGGGAGAAGACCTTCGCGATCAACTTCTTCGCACCCGTCTTCTTCAGCCGGGCGTGCGCTCCGATGCTGGCGCGCAGCAAGGGGGCGATCGTCAACATCACCTCGATCGCCGGCTCGCGGGTGCACCCCTTCGCGGGCTCGGCCTACGCCACGAGCAAGGCGGCGCTCACCGGCCTGACGCGCGAGCTGGCGGCCGACCTCGCGCATCTGGGCGTGCGCGTCAACGCGGTCTGCCCGGGCGAGATCAACACCGCGATCCTGTCGCCCGGGACCGAGCAGCTGGTCGAGCGGATCCCGCTGCGCCGGCTCGGCTCGCCCGAGGAGGTCGCCGCCATCATCTACTTCCTGTGCGGCGACGGCGCCTCCTACATCACCGGCGCCGAGATCCCGGTCAACGGCGGCCAGGACGTCTACTGAGCGCCGGCCGCGGGCCGCGGCTCGGCCGTCGGCGGCGCGCCGACCACGAGCCAGGTGTCGACCGGCCGGGCCTCCTGCGCCTGGATCGAAGGCGGCGGCTGGCGCGGCGGCGCCGGCTCGCCGCTCGCCACCAACGGCCCGTGCAGGTGGGTGAGCATCTGGACCACCAGGATCGCGGCCGAACCCGAGGCGGGCATCGCTTCCTCCACGCGTCGATCCCAGGATGGCGGGATCGTGTTGGGGAAGCGTTAAGGCCGGAGCCGTCTCGACCGGATGCCGTGGACCGGTGCCGCCCGTTTCAGCCGTCGCGCGGCGGCAGCGGCCGCATCTGCGCATCGAAGTCGTCGAGGCTCGGCAGGGGGAGCGGATCCAGGCTGTCGAGGGCCTCGAGATGCCGTGTGAGGGCGTCGAGGTAGCCGGCCCGCGTGGCGTCGTCGACATAGGGCACGTGCCAAGCCACGAAGGGCGGCAGCACGCGGTAGCCGACATAGCCGAGCGTGCCCTGGAGGAGATGGCGCAGCATGCCCTCGAGCGGCCCGTGGATCCCGTCCGCGGCCAGCATGTGCGGGCGCGCGCCGCAGCTCAGGAGGCAGATCGCCCGGCGGCCGGCGAGCCCGCCCCGGTCGTAGAAGCGCCGGCCGCCGTAGAACGGGCCGGACAGCAGCACCCGGTCGATCCAGCCCTTGAGGATCGCCGGCACCGAGAACCAGAAGAGCGGGAAGGTGAGGACCAGGAGCTCGGCCGTGCGCACCTTCGCGACCTCGCAGGCGATGTCGGGGGCGAGCGTGCCGGTCTCGAAGGCGTGGCGCTGCTCGAGGGCGTAGCTCAGATGGGCGGGGTCGCGCCGCACCGTGAAGTCCGCGGCCTTGGCGACCGGGTCGAAGCGCATCGCGTAGAGATCGCTCTGCACGACCGCGTGGCCCTGTCGCTCGAGCATGGCGACCGCCCGATCGCGCATCGCCGCGGTGAACGAGCGCGGCTCGGGATGGGCGTGGACCAGGAGGACGTTCAGGGCGCGATCCCCCGCAGTCGCGCGCTGCGCCGACGGAGGAGTTCGGCCGCCACCAGGAGGAGCACGGCGAGCGCCACGAGGATCGTGGCGGCCGCCAGGATCTCCGGGCTGATCTCCTCGCGGATGCCCTCGAACATCTGCCGCGGCAGGGTGCGCTGTGCCGGGCCGGTGAGGAACAGCGCCACCACGACCTCGTCGAAGCTCGTGACGAAGGCGAACAGGGCACCGCTCACGACCCCGGGTGCGATGATCGGCAGGGTGACCCGGCGGAAGGCCGTCCAGGGTGGCGCGCCGAGCCCGATCGCCGCCCGCGGCAGGCTCGGGTCGAGCCCGGTGAGCGTGGCCGAGACGGTCACGAGCACGAACGGCGCGCCGAGCGCCGCATGCGCGATCGCGAGGCCGAGCAGGCTGTTGGCGAGGCCGAGGCGGTCGTAGAAGAAGTAGGCGCCGGTCGCCACGATGATCACCGGCACGATCATCGGCGAGAGCAGGAGCGCCATGACCAGGCCGCGCCCGGGGAACCGGCTGCGCGCCAGGCCGAAGGCCGCGAGCGTGCCGAGCGTGGTCGCGACGAGCGTGGCGATCGTGCCCACGAGGAGGCTGTTGAGGAGGGTCTGCCGCCAGGGCGCGTGCTCGATCAGGCGGGCGTACCAGCGCAGCGACAGGCCCGGCAGCGGGAAATAGAGGAACGTGCCGGAGGACAGCGACAACGGCACGATCACGAGGATCGGCAGCACCAGGAACAGGAGGACGAGGCCGGCGTAGAGCCAGAGCAGCAGCCGGCCGGGCCGCATCGCCCGCGGCCTCAGCCGAGCCGCAGCCGGTCGATGCCGACCAGCCGGGCATAGACGGCATAGAGCAGGAGCGTGGCCAGGAGGAGGAGGCTCGCGAGCGAGGCCGCCATGCCCCAGTTGATCGTCTGCAGCGTGAAGAAGGCGATGAAGTAGCTGATCATCTGGTCGGCGGCACCGCCGACCAGCGCCGGGGTGATGTAGTAGCCGAGCGCCAGGATGAACACGAGGAGGCAGCCGGCGCCGACCCCGGGCATCGACAAGGGCAGGTGGATCTTGAGGAAGGCGGTGGCCGGCCGGGCGCCGAGCGAGAGCGCGGCACGGCCGAGCGCCGGCGGGATGCCGCGCAGGACGCTGTAGAGCGGCAGCACCATGAACGGCAGGAGCACGTGCGTCATGGCGATCAGCACGCCCGTGCGGTTGAACACGAGCGCCAGCGGCTCCGCCAGGAGCCCGCTCTCGAGCAGGAGGTGGTTCAGCACCCCCTCCCTCTGCAGGAGCACGATCCAGGCGGCGGTGCGCACCAGGAGCGAGGTCCAGAACGGCAAGAGCACGAGGATCAAGAGCGGGTTGGCCCAGCGCTCCGGCAGGGAGGCCAGGAGGTAGGCGAGCGGGTAGCCGAGCACCAGGCAGAGCAGCGTGACGAGTGCGCTGATCCAGAAGGTCCGCGCCAGGATCGCCAGATAGATCCGCTCGCTCACGGGCGCCGGCGCGATCGCGTCGTGGTCGTCGTGGCGCAGATCGAGGGCGGCGAGCAGGAAGACGTCGGTCCAGGGCCGGGCGGCGCGCCTGAGCCCGGCCCAGATCGCGGGCTCGCCCCAGGCCGGGTCGATCGCCACGAGCGTGGCGAGCCAGGAGCCCTGGGGCTCATCGGGCAGGCGTCGGGCGGTGCCCAGGATCAGGTTGCGCCAGCCCGCCTGCTCGCGGTTCAGCCGCTGCGCCACCAGGGCCGACTGGCGGCGCGCGTGCGCCTCCTTGAGCTCGACCGCGACGATCGCGACGATCGCCTCCTCCGGCGGCCCGAGCCCCCGCCAGCCCTGCAGGGCCGCGGCACTCCTCGGCATGGCGGTCGCCAGCTCGTGATTGTCGACCGCCTTCACGAGCATGCCCAGGATCGGCAGGAGGAAGAACACCAGGATGAAGGCCACGAGCGGCAGGGCGAGCACGAACCCGCCCAAGCTCCGCCGCCGCTCGGCGCGGCGGAGCGCCCGGCGGAGCTCGGCCGTCCCGGTCGCCATCAGCGGTTGCGCCCGGCCGCCCGCGCAGCCGCGAGCGGCCGGTCCGGGCTCACTTCTGGGCCGCCCAGGCGTTGAACCGCTCGGTCAGCCGCTCGACGTTCTCGACCCAGAAGCCGGCGTCGAAGAACACGCCGTGGGCGAGGTTCTGCGGCGCGCTCGGGATGTCGGCCGCGAACTCGGCCGGCACGAGCTTGGCGCCGTCGACGTGGGTCGGGCCGTAGGGGATCTTGGCCGGCAGCTTGGCCTGGTTCTCGGGCCGGGTGAGGAAGGTCACGAGCTTCAGCCCCTCGGCCTTCAGGGGCGAGTTCTTGAGCACCACCCAGCTGTCGATCTGGTAGACGAACCCGGCCGGCCAGGCGATCTTGAAGTTGCGCTTGTCCTGCCGGTTGGCGGCGGTGATCCGGCCGTTGTAGGCACTGGTCATCGCGACCTCGCCCGAGGCCAGGAGCTGCGGCGGCTGGGCGCCCGACTCCCAGAGGATCAGGTCCTTCTTGATGGCATCGAGCCTGGCGAAGGCCCGGTCGACCCCGCCGGGCGCCTTGAGCGCCTCGTAGACCTTGGCGGGCGGCACGCCCTCGGCCATGGTGGCGAACTCGAGCGCCTGGCGCGGGCCCTTCCTCAGAGCGCGCTTGCCCGGGAACTTCCGGGTGTCGAAGAAGTCGGCCCAGGAAGAGGGCCCGCCCGAGGCGAACTTGTTGCCGTCGTAGGCGAGCACGGTCGCCCAGACGATGGCGCCCACGCCGCATTCGTGGACCGCGGCCGGCAGGAACTTGTCCTTGCCGCCGAGCGCCTGCCAGTCGAGCGGCTCGAGGATGCCCTCCTCGCAGCCCAGCACGAGCTCGTCGGTCTCGACCTGGACCACGTCCCAGACCGGTGTGCCCTGGGCCTTGGTGCGCAGCACGCCGATGCCGCCGTCCCAGGTGTCCTCGACCAGCTTGGTGCCGGTGGCCTTCTGGAACGGCCCGAAGAACAGCTCGCGCTGCGCCTCCTGATAGGAGCCGCCCCAGGAGGTGACGGTGAGATCGCGGGCGCCGGCCGGCGCCCCGAGCAGGAACACGGCCCCGGCGGCCAGCACCGGGCCGAGCACGCGCAGTCGCATCATGGGTCCCTCCCCCGCCCCGAACCTCGTCCGGCGCGAGCTTGGCGCAGATCCCGAGCCTCGTCCATCGGATCGGCGGACCGCGACGGCGCGCCGCGTCGGGCTCAGCCGCGGGTCGCCTCGGCCGCGTGCAGCGCGCGCAGTCCCTCGCGGTAGGTCGGGTAGGCGAGCACCACGCCGAGCTCGCGCTTGATGCGCTCGTTCCGCACCCGTCGATTGTCCTCGTAGAAGGTGCGCGCCATCGCCGAGAGGTTCGCCGTCTCGAACGGCTCCTCCGGTGGCGGCGGCACGCCCAGGAGCCCGGCTGCGAACGCCACGACGTCCTGCGGCGGCGCCGGCTCGTCGTCGCAGACATTGTAGACCCGCCCCGGCGCGGGTCGCGCGATCGAGGCCGAGAGCACCGCCACGATGTCGGCCACGTGGATCCGCGAGAACACCTGGCCGGGCTTGACGATCCGCCGGGCCGTGCCGTCGCGCAGGTTGACGAGGGCGTTGCGGCCCGGGCCGTAGATCCCGGCCAGACGGAACAGGTGGACCGGCAGGCCGGAGGCGAGCCAGGCCGCTTCCGCGCGCGCCCGCCGGTCGGTGCGGGCGAGCGTCGGCTCGATCGGCGTGTCCTCGTCGACCCAGCCGCCGCCGCGGTCGCCATAGACCCCGGTGGTGCCGAGATAACCGACCCAGGCGAGCCCTTCGAGCCGGCGGAGATCGGCGCCGTGCCGATCCAGCACCGGATCGCCCTCGGCGTCGGGTGCGATCGAGTGCAGGAGGTGGGTGACCCCGGCGAGCGCCCGGGCCGGCTCGGCGAGCGGCCGGCCGCGCTCGAACAGGAAGGCGCGGACCCCGTCGGCCGCCATGCGCTCGGCCTTGAGCGGGCTGCGGGTGGTACCGCGCACCTCGAAGCCGCGCGCCCGCAGAGCCGTCGCGAGGTGCCGCGCCACGTAGCCGTAGCCGAAGCAGAAGAGGGTCGGCATCGCCCGATCCGCCCGGTTGACAGGGCCGTCCCCATGGTACGACCTGATCCGGAGATGGTCGTCGCTGGTCGGGAGGCAAGTCGCCCCATGAGCCGTCTCGTCGTCTCGACCGTCGGCACGAGCCTGTTGACCAACGGTGCCGAGCCGGCGCTGCTGCCGCTCCTGCGGCGCACCGCCAATGCCCGGCCGCGGGACCTGACGCCGGCCGAGCGCGGCCCGATCGAGAGCCTGATCGCCGCGCGCCGGCAGCGGCTGCGCAACGCCCCGCTCGCCGAAGCGCGGCGGCTGAGCGCCGAGCTGAACGGTCTGCTCGCCATTCCCGACGTGCTCGATCGGGCGAGCTTCGCGAGCGACGACCGCCACGTGCTGGTGGCGACCGACACGCTGCAGGGTGCTGCCGCGGCCGAGATCGTGCAGGACTGGATCGCTGCCCGGGACGGCGAGGTCGAGATCCTGCGCGTGCCGGACCTGCGCACCGACGCGCTCGCCACCTTCCGTGTGGCCCTCTCGAGCCTCGCCGAGGAACTCCTCGCGCGCGCCCACGGCCAGCGCGTGCTGTTGAACCTGACCGGCGGCTTCAAGAGCGTGAACGCCTACCTGCAATCGCTCGCCATGCTGCAGGGGTGGGAGACCGCCTTCCTGTTCGAGAGCGCCCGTGAGCTCCTGCGCATTCCGCGCCTGCCGGTGGTCTGGGACATCGCCCGCTCCCTCCAGCCGCACTTGGCGAAGCTGCGCCGGCTCCGCGCGGTCGGACACTTGCCGGCCGGCGAGCTCGCGAGCCTGCCCGAGGCCCTCGTCTTCGAAGTCGAGGGCGAGGCGTGCCTGTCGGAGTGGGGCGGCACACTACTCGACCAAGCCTGCGCCTCCCTCTACCGCGAGCGGCTGCAGCCACCCGCCGTGGCCGAGCTCGTCTTTTCCGACCGGTTCGAACGCGAGGCGAAGAAGCTCGGCCCGGAGGAGCTCGTCCGCCTGAACCGCCAGCTCGACGAGCTCGCCCGCTGGGTGGCGACCAACGGCCGCCACAATCCCCCGAGCCTCGACGTCAAGAAGCTCGAGAAGCCGGCCGACGGCTCGAGCCACGAGGTCGACGCCTGGAGCGGCACCGGCAAGCGGCTGTTCGGCCGGTTCGAGGACGGCAAGTTCGTCCTCGACCGCCTCGGCGATCACCTCTGAGCCGGGGGTCGTCGGATCGTCGCCCTGTCGACCGTCCTCAATGTATTCCAATAACAAATCTTATGTTTTGCCAGAGAATTGACAGATCTCCGATACAGTCGGAGAGTTTCTGCGGTCGGCACAAAGACGAGGATGATCGACGATGACAGGCGGTCCACACCCGGGCGGGATCGTGGCGACGCTGTTCGCGCTCGCGCTGGTCGCAGCGGCCGGCGGCGCAGCAGCCGAAGAGCGTACCCTCCTGCGTCTCGACGCGGCCCTCCTCGAGACGCTGGCGAGCCAACGAACCGCATGGGGCGGCACGATGCGTCCGCTCGCCCAGTCGGGCGGGTACACGATCGCCCGGGTGAGTTTGCCCGCCGCGGCCGACATCCCGCCGCATCCTCATCCGGCCGGCAAGGCGGCCCTGGTGACGGTCTTGCGCGGCAGCTTCGAAGTCGCACTCGGCGGGCAAATCGATCCCGCGCGGCTCGTTCGGATCCCCCCCGGCGAGACCGTGATGTTCCGGGTCGACGATCCGCATCACTTCGCGCGGACCGGCCCCGAGGGTG
Organism: uncultured Geminicoccaceae bacterium; assembly: GCA_964504655.1. Taxonomy (GTDB): domain Bacteria; phylum Pseudomonadota; class Alphaproteobacteria; order Geminicoccales; family Geminicoccaceae; genus JANXAZ01. The sequence goes on along the minus strand of CAZDFD010000019.1, from coordinate 15,964 downwards.
TGGAGCTGCTGCTCGTGGCGGTTCCACCCGATGCCGTCGTTCCGGAGGTCGCCACCCGCTGATCCGGCGGATCCGCCGGGGCCGCGGCGTCGTGCAGGGCCGCGGCCCACTCCTCGGCCACGCGCGGATCGCTCTCGCCGGGCGCGAAGCGTCGGCGCAGCGCCTCGAAGCGGGCGAGCGGCGCGAGCCGTGAAAGCGCCCACACCGCCGCCCCGCGGACGAGCGGCGAGGGGTCCTCGAGCCGCGCCTCGACCACGGCCAGAAGCCCGGGCTCGCCACTGTTGCCGATCGCCACGAGCACGTTGCGCAGGAACCGGTCGCGGCCGATCCGCTTGATCGGCGAGCCCGCGAACAGCCGCCGGAAGGCCGCATCGTCGAGCTCGGCGAGCGCCGCGAGCGGCGGCGTCACGAGCTCCGGCCGGGCCGCGAAGGCGAGCTCGCGGGCGGCGTGCGCGAACTTGTTCCACGGACAGACCGCGAGGCAGTCGTCGCAGCCATAGATCCGGTTGCCGATCGCCGGCCGCAGCGCCGGCGGGATCGGTCCCGGATGCTCGATCGTGAGGTAGGAGATGCAGCGCCGGGCATCGAGACGGTAGGGGCCCGGAAAGGCATCCGTCGGGCAGATCTCGAGGCAGCGCCGGCAGCTCCCGCAATGGTCGGGCTCGGGCGGGTCCCTGGGCAGCTCGGCCGTGGTCAGGATCACGCCCAGGAACAGCCACGAGCCGTGCGCCCGGCTCACGAGGTTGGTGTGCTTGCCCTGCCAGCCGAGCCCGGCCTGCTGCGCCAGGGGCTTCTCCATGACCGGGGCGGTGTCGACGAAGACCTTGACCGCCTCGCCCGTGGCCGCGGCCAGAAGGCCCGCGAGCTCCTTGACCCGGCCCTTCAGGACCTCGTGGTAGTCGCGGTTGCGGGCGTAGACGCTGAGATACCCGCGATCGCGCCGGTCGAGCTCGGGCAAGGGATCGCCGGTCGGGGCGTAGGAGATGCCGGTCACGAGCGCCGAACGCGCCTCGGGCCAGAGCCGGGCCGGATCGGCCCGGATCGGGGGATCGCGGGCGAGCCAAGTCATCCGGCCCTCCATCCCGGCCTCGAGGAACGCCGCGAGCCGCTCCCCCACCTCCGCCGGCAGGCGCGGCTCGGTGACCCGGGGCGCGAGCAGGCCCAGGGCCAGGGCGCGGGCGCGGAGCCGGGCCAGGAGCCGCGCCGGCGCCGGCCCCCGCGGCCGCATTCAGAAGTCCGGGTCGTCGTAGTGCGCGGGCGGCGCGATGCCCACCACCCGGTCCGCCAGGATCGGCCGGAAGGAGGGCCGCGACTTCATCTTGGCGTACCATTCGCGGGCACCCGGGAACTCGGCCCAGGGCACGTCGCCCAGATAGTCGAGCACCGAGAGATGCGCAGCCGCCGCGATGTCGGCCATGCTGAGCTGGTCGCCGGCGAGCCATTTGCGGTCCTGCCAGAGCCAGTCGATGTAGGCCAGGTGCAGGCGGATCGCCTGGGCGCCCCGGCGGAGCGCGTCCGAGCTCGGGAATCCGGCCCGCTTCCAGCGCTTGACCACCTTCTCGCGCCACAGCGGGTCGGTCACCTCGCGGGCGAGCTTGCTGTCGAACCAGGCGACCAGCCGGCGCGTCTCGGCGCGCTGCTGCAGCGACCGGCCGAACAGCGTGGTCTCTGGGTGCCCCTCCTCGAGATACTCCTCGATCGCGGCGCTGTCGCAGATCACGAGGTCGTCGTCGACCAGGACCGGCGCCTCGGCCGCGGGGTTGAGGGCCAAGAACCAGTCCTCGGCCGCCCAGGGCTGGACCTCGACCAGCTCGAACACGAGCTGCTTCTCGCGCAGCGCCACGCGGACCTTGCGGGAGTAGGGGCACAACGGGACGTGGTAGAGGCGGAGCATGTCGGGTCCGGCGCGGCGGGCACGGCCTTGAAACCGCAAGCCGGCCGGCGGTGCAAGCGTCTTGCCAGGGACGGCCGCCACCGCCAGCCTGATCGGCAGGCACACCTCCGGGGGCATCATGCGGCACAGGGCGCTCGTCGTCGGGCTCGGCGCCGCGGCCGCGCCGCACCTCAAGAGCCTGCTCGACCTCCGGGATCGGGTCGAGATCGCGGCCGCCTTCAGCCGCAGCGCCGAGCGCCGGGCCGCGATCGCGGCCTCGTTCCCGGAGCTGCGGGTGACCGCCGACCTCGAGCCGGCCATCGCCGATCCCTCGATCGATCTGGCCTTCGTCCTGACCCCGCCCGACGCCCGCGAGGAGCTGGTCGGCCGGCTCGCCGCCGCCGGCAAGCACGTGCTCTGCGAGAAGCCGCTCGAGCGGACGACGAGTGCCGCCGAGCGGATCGTCCGGCGGTGCGCGGCGGCCGGCGTGCGGCTCGCCGTGATGCTGCAGATGCGGGCGCGCGAGACCTCGCGCACGCTGCGCGGGCTCCTCGAGCGGGGCGAGCTCGGCCGGCAGGCCTTCGTCGAGCTGCGCGTGCCCTGGTGGCGGCCGCAGGCCTATTACGACGAGCCGGGCCGCGGTACGCTCGCCCGCGACGGCGGCGGCGTGCTCGTCACCCAGGCGATCCACGCCCTCGACCTGATGCTCCACCTCCTGGGCCCGGTGCGCGAGGTGACGGCGGTCGCCGGCACCACGCCTTTGCACCGGATGGAGGGCGAGGACTTCGCCGCCGCCGGGCTCGTCTTCGCCGACGGCACGATGGGCTCGCTGCTCGCCACCACCGCCGCCTGGCCCGGCGGACCCGAGGAGCTGCGGATCGTCGGGGACGCGGCGGTCGCCACGCTCGTCGGCGGCACGCTCGAGCTCCTGCGCCCGGACGGCAGCCGGGAGCGGCTCGGCGAGCCCACGGGCACCGGCGGTGGTGCCGCGTTCATGGACTTCCCGCACGACTGGCACCGGGCGGTGATCGCGGACTTCCTCGATGCCGTGGAGGAGGGCCGCGAGCCGGCCTCGAGCGGGCGGAGCGCGCTCGCCGTGCACCGGCTGATCGACGCGCTGCTCCTGTCGGCCCGGCGCGGCCTACGGCTGCGGGTCGAAAGCTGAGCCGTGCCGCCCGCTCAGGGCCGCCAGTCGAGATCGTGCTCGGGCGGACCCGACAAGAGCTCGTCGAGGCTCCAGGGGCATTGCTCGGGCAGCCGCTCGGCCGCCTCCCGCTCGCCGTGGCCTTCGAGCGTGCGGGCGACCTTCGGTAGGACCTGGGCATAGAGCTTCGGCAGCGCCGCCTCGACATCGCGGCGGATCGAGGGGGTGATCCGGTCCTCGATCTCGGCGAGCGCGTCGTCGACGGAGTTGAGCCAACCGGGGCGCGGATCGCAGGCCGGCGAGTAGGCGAGCTTCAAGCGATGCTCGATGATCCGCCGGAGCTGGCTGCGCACCGCGTTGCGCTGCTCCTTGCCCAAGTCCTCCACCTCCTCGGCCAGGTGCTCGAGGTCGAGCGGACCGTTCCAGCGCTCGGCCGCGAGCCGGCGCAGCGCCGCCGCCTGCTCCTGCGTCCAGGCGTAGAAGTCGTCCTCGTAAAGCGCGGCCGAGCGGGTCGTCATGGCATCCTCCGCGGCCGAGGATAGCACGGCCGCGCACGCCGGGTCAGCGGCGGCGGGCCGCGACTCCGGCCACGGTCTCGATCGCCTTGATCACCGCCCCCTGGTCGTCCTCGCCCAGGCCCTGGCCGCGGGCCACCTGGTGGAGCCGATGGGCGGCGTCGGCCAGGGGTGTGGGCACGCCCAGATCGAGGCCCATCTGTACGGCGAGCCGGAGGTCCTTCTCGGCCAGCACCAGCCGGAAGCGCGGCGCGAACACGCCGTCCAGCACCCGGCTCTCGGTGGTGATCCGCAGATGGCGGCTGTCGGCGGCCGTGCCCTTCATGATCTCGACCATGACCGGGAGCTCGACCCCGGCCTTGGCGGCCAGGACCAGGGCCTCGGCGTTCAAGGCGTTGATCGCGCAGGAGACCAGGTTGTTGACGAGCTTCGCCGCGGCACCGGCGCCGGCCGGCCCGCAATGGTGGATCGGATCGCCGAGCGTGGCGAGCACCGGGCGCACCTCCTCGAGCACCGCCGCCTCGCCGCCGACCATCAAGAGGAGCCGGCCCGAGGCCGCCTCCTCCGGGCCGCGGCCGACCGGGCAGTCGAGCATCCGACCCCCGGCCGAGGCGACCGCGGCGTGCATCCGCCGGCTGGTCGCCGGGTCGATGGTCGAGAGGTCGACATAGACGGCACCGGGCCGCAGTCCCGCAAGCAGGCCGTCCGGGCCGGTCACCGCCTCCTCGACCGCCTGCGGGGTCGGCAGGCTCGACAGCACCACCTCGCTCGCCTCGGCCACCGCCCGGGGCGAGGCGGCGGCGCGGGCCCCGGCCGCGACGCAGGCCTGGACGAGCTGGGTCACCGGGTCGAAGACGGTGACCGGCCAGCCCTGGCGCACCAGCCAGCGGGCCATGCCGCCGCCCATGTTGCCGAGGCCGAGGAAGCCGAGGGGTCGGCGGGTCATGATCGGGGGTCTCCGGGCTCGAGGCTCAGTCCTTGACCCCGCCGGCGGTCAGGCCGCGCACGAGGTAGCGGCGGACGAGCAGGGTGAAGACGATCACCGGCAGCATGACGAGGCTGCCGCCGGCGGCGATCTTGCCCCACTCCCAGCCCTCGTACTGGATGAAGTTGACGATCGCCACCGGTGCCGTCTGGGCGTTGGTGCGCGTCAGGATCAGGGCATAGAAGAAGTCGTTCCAGGAGAAGATGAAGCACAGCACGGCGGTGGCCGCGAGCCCGGGCGCGGTCAAGGGCAGCGTGATCCGCAGGAAGGCCCCCCAGACCGAGCAGCCGTCGATCCAGGCGGCCTCCTCGAGCGTCTTGGGCACGCCCGCGAAGAAGGTCTGCATCATCCAGATGACGAGCGCCAAATTGAAGGTGAGGTAGATCAGGACGAGGCCGGGCACGGTATCGAGCAGGCCGAGCCAGCGATAGGCCAGGAAGAACGGGATGGTGAAGGCGATCGGTGGCGCCATCCGGGTGGCGAGGATCCACAGGCCCACCTGGCGCTTGCCGCGGAACCGCCAGCGCGCCATGGCGAAGGCGGCGGGCGTGCCGATCAGGAGGGCCAAGAGCGTCGACAGGCTCGAGGCCAGGACGCTGTTGAGGAACGAGCGGGGGAAGCCGCCGGTCCAGAGTGCCGTGTAGTGCGCGAGGGTCGGGCGGAAGGCGAGCTCGTAGCCGAAGATGTCGTCGTTCGGGCGGAACGACATCTGCAGGAGCCAGCCGAACGGCAGCATCACGACCGCGAGCACGACGAGGGCCAGCGCGGTCAGCATCCGCCGATGCCGCACCTTGGCCGAGGCCCGCGGCCGCGGCAGTGCCGCCGGGGCGCGGACCAGGGTGCCGCGCTGGGCGACGCTACTCATCGCGCTGCCCGGCCTCGTCGAGCCGCCCGATCGTCCAGCTCAACAGGAACACGCCGGCCACGAGCATCGTGGCGATCGCCGAGGCATAGCCCCAGTAGGAGAAGTTGAAGGCCTGCACGAAGGCGAAATAGTTGGTGACCTCGGTCACCTGGCCCGGACCGCCGTTGGTCAGCACGTAGATCAGCGGGAAGGCCTTGACGCTGTCGATCAGCCGGAAGAGCGCGGCCACCACGATGGCCGGGCGAATGTAGGGCAGGACGACGTACCGGAAGCGCTGGAAGGCGCCGGCGCCGTCGATCTCGGCGGCCTCGAGCGGCTCGTCCGGGATCATCTGCAGGGCCGCCAGGATGATCAGCATGGTGAACGGGAACCACTGCCAGGTGTCGGCGACGGCGATCGCCCACAAGGCGGTGTCGGCGCGGGTGATGAGCGAGCGCACCGGCAGATCGAGGGCCTCGAGCAGCCGGTGCATCGGGCTCACGTCGGGCGTGTAGACGACCTTCCAGATGAGGGCCACGACGATCGGCGGCAGGACCATCGGGATCAGGAAGGCGGTGCGGACCGCCTCGAGCACGCGCGAGCGGGCGTTCAGGAGGAGCGCGATGCCGAGGCCCACGAGGATCTGCGCGGTGACCGTGGCGAGCGACAGCTTGACCTGCACCCAGACGGAGTTGACGAAGCGCGGATCCTCGAGCGCTTCGCGGTAGTTGCGCAACGGATCGGAGAAGTCGGTAGCGGTCTGCGCCGGGTTGGTGAGGTTCAACGGCGTCAGGCTCGTGACCAGGAGGTAGACGGCCGGCGCGAGCGTGATCGTCAACAGCACCGCGAGCGCCGGCGCCAGCCCCCAGAGGAAGGCGCGGCGTCGCTCCGCCTCCCAGCTCTTCCCCGGCGCCGCCGCGACCGCCATCTCCTGCGCTCAGAGCTTGACGCCGGCGCGACGCAGGTCGGCGAGCGCCTGCGCCTGCGCCTGCACCATGGCCTCCTTGGCGCCCATCTGCCCCGAGGCGATCAGCTCGACCGCCTTGTTCACCTGTAGCCCGACCTGCGGGAACACGTGCACGGTGCGGTAGGCCATGTGGCCCGTGGCGGCGGCCCGCTCGAGCACGTCCAGGAACATCCGCCCGCAATCGTAGCCATTGATGGTCATCCGGCTCTTGAACTCGGGCGCCTCGACCGCGGAGCGGCGGGTGACGCCGCCATAGCCGTGCTCGACCAGGAGCCGACGCTGCATCTGCTTGGAGGTCGCCCAGGTGATGAAGGCCCAGCCGGCGTCCTTGTTCCGCGAGCCGGCGGGCAGGCCCCAGCCGTGGCTCGCGACCGAGGGGAACCGGCCCTTGGGTCCACCCGGCATCATGGAGTAGGCGGCCGTCGCCGCGGCCTTGCTCGAGGCCGGATCGCCCACGGTCGCGAGGAACGCGAGCGCGTGCGTCATGTAGTTGGTGCGGCCGGACTTGAGCGCCGCCACGCCCTGGTCGACCAGGAACGAGAGGATCCCCTCCGCGCCGAAGTCCCGGAGCAGGCCGGCATAGTAGCCGGCCGCCTCGACAACCTCCGGGCTGTCGATCGTCGGCATCAGATCCTCGGGCGGGTTGCGGAACAGGTTGCCGCCCAGCGAGTGGACGATCGGCATCATCGCCCAATTGTGGTTGGCCTCGGTCGAGTAGCCGGCGACCCCCTCCTTGCGATGCGTCGCCTGCAGCATCGCCCGGAGCTCGTCCCAGGTCGCGGGCATGCCGAAGCCCGCCTTCTGCACGATGTCGAAGCGGGCGGCGCAGGCGATCATGGCGTCCGCCACCCAGGGGATGGCATGGATCGCCCCCTTCTTGTCGCGCATCGGCGCGATCGCCCCGGGGATGATGTCCGCCACCTCGTAGTCGGCCGGGGTCTTGGCGGGATCCTGCAGCCAGGGCTCGAGCGGGGTGAACCAGCCGGCGCCGATCCAGCGGCTCGAATAGATGAAGGTGACGTTGGCGACGTCGTAGGCCGCGCCCTTGGTCGAGAACTCGAGGTCGGCGCGCTGGTTGTAGACCGGGAAGGAGGGGGTGTCGTAGACGACCTTGATCCCGGTCTGCGCCTCGAACTCCGGCAGGAGCTTGGGCAGGATCTGGGTGTAGGTGTGGCTGAAGTTGGCGACGTTGAGCGTGACCCCCTGGAACGGCTTGGCACCGCCCTGGGCCGGGGCCCTGCCGGGCAGGGCGAGCGTCGCACCGAGCGCGGCACCCGCGCCCAGGACCTCGCGGCGGCGCGCTCTCCAGCTCGTGACCATGGCTGCCTCCTCTCTCCCTGCCGGGTCGCCGGGCCCGGACCCGTTCGGCCTCAGAGGTTGACGCCGGCCCGCTTGAGGTCGGCGACCGCGTTCTCCTGCGCCAGCTTCCACGCCTCCTTGGGCTTCATCTGGCCCGAGGCGATGTTCTCGATCGCCTTGTTGATCTGCGCGTTGACCTGCGGATAGACGTGCACGGTCCGGTACTTCATGTGGCCCTGCTTGGCCAGATCGATCGTGTCCAGATAGATCTTGCCGACGTCGTAGCCGTTGACCGTGTTGGCGGCCTTGAACTCGGGGCTCTCGATCACCGAGCGGCGGGTGACGCCGCCATAGCCCTTCTCCCTGAGCATCCGCATCATGAGCGGCTTGGAGAGCGACCAGGTGATGAACGCCCAGGCGGCGTCCTTGTTCTTCGAGCCCGCCGGGATCCCCCAGCCGTGCACCGCGAGGCCGGGGAAGCGGCCCTTGGGGCCGGCCGGGTACATGCCGAACGAGCAGGTCTCGCGGGTCTTGCTGTCCGGCGCCGCCATCTGCATGAGGAAGACTTGGTTGAACAGGCAGTAGTTGGCGCGGCCCTGCTTCAAGACGTTGACCGTGCCGTCGTAGGTCTGGGCGAGCCAGCCGTCCGGCCCGTAGGTGTTCTGCAGGTTGGTGTACCACTCCGAGGCGGCGTGCACCTCGGGCGTGTCGAGCGTCGGCATGATGTCGTCGGGCGGGTTGCGGAACACGTTGCCGCCGAAGGCCTGGATCACCGGCGGGAAGATCCAGCCGTGATGGTTCTCCGCGGTGAAGGCCTTGACCCCCTTCTTGTTGTGGATCGCCTTGCACAGCGTCAAAAGCTCGTCGTAGCTGTTCGGCAGATCGAGGCCGGCCTCCTTGATGATGTCGTGCCGCGAGGCGGCTGCGTGCATGGCGTCAGCGACCCAGCAGAAGCCGTAGGTGCGGCCCTGGCGGTCCTTCATCGGCGCCTGCGTGCCCTCGAAGAAGTCCTTGACGTCCCAGTCGGCCGGAGTCTTGTTCGGGTCGTTGAAGAAGTCGTCCAACGGCGTGAACCAGCCGGCGCCGATCCACCGGCTCGTGTAGATGAAGGTGACGTTGGCGACATCATAGGCCGAGCCCTTGGTCGAGAGCTCGAGGTCGACGCGCTGGTTGTAGACCGCGAAGCCCGGGGTGTCGTAGACCACCTTCATGCCGGTCGCCGCCTCGAACTCGGGCAGGTACTCGGCGAGCCACTTGGCGTAGGGCGCCGACCAGCAGGAGACGTTGATCGTCGTGCCCTGGAACGGCTTGGCGCCGCCCTGCGCCGGCGCCTTGCCCGGCAGCAGCAGGGCGGAGCCGCCCACGGCCGCCGCCCCCGCGAGCAGATCCCGACGCCTGACGCGCCACAGCGTGCCGCCCATCGCCCAGCCTCCCCTGGCGCCGTCCGGTGGGGACGGCCATCGCCTCGCACCGCTTGATCTTGGCGCAGAAACCCGGTCTGCTCAAGCGCGTCCGGTTTTCATGACCATAACCTCCTGGCATCGGTTGCGGAGGCGCAGCATGGCGGGCGACAGGGTCCTCGAGGGCGAGATCGCGCTCGTCACCGGCGCCGGCCGCGGCATCGGCCGGGCCATCGCCGAGGGCTACGCGGCGGCCGGCGCCGCGGTCGTGCTGACGGCTCGGACCGCGGCCGAGATCGAGGCCGTGGCCGAGGGCATCCGCGGCCGCGGCGGTCGTGCGCTCGCGCTGCCGGCCGACGTCACCCGGCACGAGCAGGTCGTGGCGCTCATGGCCCAGGTGCAGGCCGCCCACGGCGGGCTCGACATCCTGGTCTGCAACGCCGGCGGCAACCTCGCCCGCGGCCGGGTCGACCAGGTCGAGCCGGGGCTGTGGATGGCCGGGCTCGAGCTCAACCTGGCGAGCGCCTACTACTGCGCCCGCGAGGCGCTGCCGCTCCTGCGCGCCAGGGGCGGCGGCAAGATCCTCATGCTCGGCTCGGGCATGGGCTGGCGCTCGGTCCCCGGCAACTCCTCCTACTGCGTCGGCAAGGCCGCCGTCTCGATGCTGGTCAAGGCGCTCGCCATGGAGCTCAGGGACGAGCGGATCAGCGTCAACGAGCTCATCCCCGGGCCGGTCGACACCCCGGCCACCCGGGCCGAGGTGGCGGCCGGGCACCCGAGCGCCTTCCAGACCCCGGGCGAGTGGGTCAAGCAGCCCGCGGACGTGGTGCCGCTGGCGCTCTTCCTCGCCACCCTGCCCGACGACGGGCCGACGGCGCAGAGCTGGAGCCTGAACCGGCGCGAGCGCTGAGGGGGGCCGGAGCGCGGCGGAGGCGGCGATGGACGGCGAGCGGCTTGGGTTCGTGGGCCTGGGGGCCATGGGGGCGCCGGTGGCGCGCCGGCTCGCCGCCGCCGGCTGGCCGGTGGCGGTCCTCGACCGCGACCCGGCCCGGGCCGCGGCCCTGGCCGGCCTGCCGCGGATCTCGCTCGCGGCCGATCTGGCCGAGCTCGAGCGCGAGGCCGACATCCTCCTCACCTGCCTGCCGAGCGAGAAGGCGGTCGAGGAGGTCGCAGGTGCGCTCGCCCGTCCGGGCCTTCTGCTCCTCGACCTCTCGACGATCCGCCCGACGACCGCGCGCCGGCTGCACGGCGAGCTCGCGCTGCGCGGCGTCCACCATGTCGAGTGCCCGATGCTCAAGGGGCCGAGGGAGGCGGCCGAGGGGACGCTCTTCCTGATCGTCTCCGGCGAGCCCCCCGACATCGAGCGCATCCGCCCGCTCCTGCCGGCGATCGGCAGCGAGCACCGGATCGTCGGCGGGCCGGGCGCCGCGAGCCGGATCAAGACCGTCCAGAACGGCCTGGGCCTCGTCCAGCTCGCGGCGATCGCCGAGGCGCTCGCGCTCGTGGCGGCCGACGGCGGCGAGCTCGACACCTTCATCGAGGTCGTGGGCGCCGGCGGTGGGATGGCCGCCACGCCCCTGTTCCGCGCCAAGGCGCCGTTGATGCGCGAGCGGGCGCCGGTCGCGGCCGGGGCGCTTCGCATCGGCGCCAAGGACAGCGCGCTCGCCGCCGGCCTCGCCCACGAGCTCGGGCTCGACCTGCCGCTCTTCGACCGCGCCGCCGAGCTGTTCCGGGCCGCCCTCGGCGAGGGGCTGGGCGAGGCCGACATCGCGGCGATCGCCCGCGTGGTCGAGCGCGAGACCGGCATCCGCGTCGCCCGGAGCGAGGAAGGCGGATGATCGAGCAGGAGCTCCTGATCCCCTCCCCCGAAGGTCCGATCCCGACCTTCCGGACCCGACCCGAGGAAGGCGGACCCTACCCCGTGGTGCTCGCCTTCATGGACGCCCTCGGCCTGCGCGAGGAGCTCCGCGACATGGCGCGGCGCATCGGCACCGTCGGCTACGACGTGTTCCTGCCGAACCTCTTCTGGCGCGACGGCGGCCCCTCCTTCGACCCGGCGCTCCTGCCGGTGCGCGGCCCCGACGCGGAGATGATGCGGCTCAACCACGCCTACACGCACGCCCGCGGGCTCGCCGACACGGCGGCGGTCCTGGCCTTCGCCGCGGCCGATCCGGCGGCCGATGCCGGGCGCGTGGGCACGATCGGCTGGTGCATGGGCGGCCGGCACGCGCTCAAGGCCGCGGGCGCCTTCCCCGAGCGGGTCCGCGCCATGGTCTCGCTGCACGGCGGCTTCCAGGTCACCGACCGGCCGGATTCGGCCCACCGCGCGCTCGAGACCTGCCGGGCCGTCTGCTATTTCGGCTTCGCCGAGGGCGACCCGCTGTCGCCCGAGGCGCACCAGCGGGTGCTCGCCCTGACGGCGGCGCGGCACCGGGTCGATGCGCGCTTCGAGACCTACCCCGGCGCCGAGCACGGGTTCACCTTCCCGACCCGGCACTGCTATCACAAGGCCTCGGCCGAGCGGGCCTGGGAGCGGGTGTTCGCCCTCTTTCGCCGCACGCTCGATCGCTGAGCCCCGCCACCACCGCGCAGGATCGACCGCATGGACCCGACCGACACGGTCCTCAAATTCGGCGTGTCGCAGAGCGTGCCGCGCACCGAGGACCCGCGCCTGTTGACCGGCGGCGGCCGCTACACCGACGATCTCGTGCCGCCCGGCCTCCTGCATGCGGTCCTGGTCCGCTCGACCGTGGCGCACGGCGTCCTGCGCCGGGTCGACCCGACGGCGGCGGCGGCGGCGCCGGGCGTGCGGCTCGTGCTCACCGGCCGCGATCTCGAGGCCGCCGGCTACGGCACGCTGCCCTGCGCGCTCACCCTCACGAGCCGGGACGGCCGGCCCATGCTCGTGCCGCCCTTCCCGGCGCTGGCCACCGAGCGGGTGCGCTGGGTCGGCCAGCCGATCGCCATGGTCGTGGCCGAGACGCCGGCGGCCGCCCGCGACGCGGCCGAGCTGATCGCGGTCGAGATCGAGCCCCTGCCGGCGGTGGTCGACCTCGAGGCGGCGGTGGCGCCGGGCGCCCCGGAGCTGTTCGCCGAGATGCCCGGCAACACCGCCTTCGACTGGTGGTGGGGCCCGCAGGAGGCGGTCGAGCGGGCGATCCGCGGCGCCCACCACGTGACCCGCGTGCGGGTGCACAACAACCGCGTGGTCGTGAACGCGATGGAGCCGCGGGGCGCGGTCGCCTCCTTCGAGGACGGCCGCTTCGTGCTGCGGACCGGCTGCCAGGGGGTGTTCGGCCTGCGCGCCCAGCTCGCCACCGTCCTCCGGGTTCCGGTCGAGCAGGTCCGCGTGCTCGCCTTCGACATCGGCGGCAGCTTCGGCATGAAGGCCTCGACCTTCCCCGAGCACCTGCCGCTCCTGCACGCGGCCAAGACCCTCGGCCGGCCGGTCAAATGGATCAACGACCGCTCGGAGAGCTTTTTGTCCGACTATCACGGCCGCTCCTCGATCCTCGAGGGCGAGCTGGCGCTGGACGAGGCGGGCAACTTCCTGGCCGTGCGGGTCAAGGGGCTCGGCGAGCTCGGCGCCCACGTCACCGCCTACGGGCCCGCGATCCCGACCATGGTCGTGCAGAAGAACGTGGCGAGCCTCTACCGAACCCCGCTCCTGGCCCTGCAGATCCGGGGGGTCGTCACCAACACCGTGCCGATGACCGCCTACCGCGGGGCCGGCCGGCCGGAGGGCGTCTATCTCATGGAGCGGCTGGTCGAGCAGGCGGCGCGCGAGCTCGGCCGCGACCCGATCGCGCTGCGCCGGCAGAACCTGATCCGGCCCGAGGAGCTGCCGTTCAAGGCGGCCTGCGACCTCACCTACGATTCCGGCGAGTTCGAGGCAGTGCTCGATTCCGCGCTCGCCCGCGCCGACTGGGACGGCTTCGCGGCACGTCGGGCCGAGAGCGAGCGGCGCGGCCGGCTGCGCGGCCGCGGTCTCTGTGCCTATCTCGAGGTGACCGCCCCGCAGGGCAAGGAGCATGGCGGGATCCGCTTCGCCGAGGACGGGCGGGTGATCCTGGTCTCCGGCACGCTCGATTACGGCCAGGGCCACCGTGCCGCCTTCGCCCAGGTGCTCCACCAGAGGCTCGGCGTGCCGTTCGAGGCGATCGAGCTCCTGCAGGGCGACAGCGACCAGCTCCTCTACGGCGGTGGCACGGGCGGCTCGCGCTCGATCATGGCGGCCTCCAAGGCCACCCTCGAGGCGGCCGAGGTCGTGATCGCCAAGGGCAAGGCGCTGGCGGCCGAGCTCCTCGAGGCGGCCGAGGCCGACATCCTGTTCGCGGGCGGCACCTTCACCGTGGCCGGCACCGACCGGCGCATGGGCCTTCTGGAGCTCGCCGCCGAGCGCCGCCGCCTCGGCCGGCCGCTCGACACCGATCTCGTGAGCGAGACGCCGCCCTCGGCCTTCCCCAACGGCTGCCATCTGGCCGAGGTCGAGGTCGACCCGGAGACCGGCGTGGTGAGCCTCGAGCGCTACGTGGCGGTCGACGATTTCGGAGTGATGGTCAACCCGATGCTGGTCGAGGGCCAGGTCCATGGCGGGCTCGTCCAGGGCATCGGCCAGGCGCTCCTCGAGCGGACGGTCTACGATCCCTCGGGCCAGCTCCTCTCCGGCAGCTTCATGGACTACGCCCTGCCGCGCGCCGCCGACCTGCCGTCCTTCGAGCTCGCCTTCCGGCCCGTGCCGGCGGCGACCAACCCCCTGGGCGTCAAGGGCTGTGGCGAGGCCGCGATCACCGCGGCCCCGGTCGCGGTCGTCAACGCCGTGGTTGACGCCCTGGCACCCCAGGGTGTTACGCATCTGGATATGCCGCTGACGCCGGAGCGCGTCTGGCGCAGCTTGGCGGCGCGCCGAGGAGCCCCGCGCCCGGCGTGACGGGGGGCCCGAAGGCCCGCACTCGACCAACCCCGAGCCGGCCGACCCGTACGGACGGCCGCACCGGACGAGGGGACGGATGACGGATCCCGATCGCTGCCCCGCGCCGGCGCTGTCGCGTCGCGGCTTGGTCTTCGGCGGGGCCGCGGCCGCCCTCGGCACGATGGTCGCGCGGCCGACGCCGCTCCGGGCCGCGGCCGGACGCCGCGACGCCTACTTTCCCGCCCCCGAGGCCGCCGGCGGCTGGCGTCGGCTGGTCGGAGCCGACCTCGAACCCTCGCCGGGCGAGCAGGCCCGGATCCGCCGGCTCGCCGGGATCGACTGGCCGAGGCTGGCCTCGGCCTTCGCCTACAGCGAGAGCTTCGGGGCGCGCTCGGCGCTCCTCGTGATCCGCCACGGCTGGATCGCCGGCGAGTGGGGGCCGACCGACCCCTACTTCGTGGCCTCGGTCTCCAAGTCGCTCACGGGCGTCGCCGCGGCCCGGCTGTTCGAGCTCTCGCGCTCGATGCGGCGCGGCAAGATCCTGGGCCCGGACACCCCCGCCTTCGAGCTCCTTCCGGCGAGCTTCGCCGCCCGCGACGGGCGCCGCCGCAGGATCCGCCTCGAGCATCTGATGAGCATGACCTCGGGCCTCGAGCCGGACGATGCGCCCTACCGGCCCGACTATACGCGCGAGCGCATCCTGAGCCGCCCGGTCCAGGCCGAGCCCGGCGCGCAGTGGGCCTATTGCTCGGCCACCGCCGACCTCCTCGGCCTCGCCGTCGAGGAGGCGGCCGGCCAGCCGCTCGACGTCTTCTTCAACGCCGAGATCGGCGCCCGGATCGGCATGGACCCGATCGCCTGGGACAGCTTCGAGGGCCTCAGCCGGGCCTGCTGCGCGGCGCGCATCGCGGCCCGCGACCTGGCGCGGCTGGGTTGGCTCCTCCTCAACGAGGGCCGCTGGGGAACCCCGGGCCGCCAGGACCGGATCCTCGGCGAGAAGACCGTCCGCCTGATGAGCCGCCCCTCCAAGCTCGCGCGGCGGGCCCGCTTCACCCCGACCTCCAACTCGCCCTTCCAGGTCGAGGCCGAGGCGCCGCTCGCCTACGGCAAGCTCTGGTGGACCAACGCCACCGGCACCATGCTGGGTCCGTCGGTGCCCGACGACGCCTTCTACGCGCACGGCTTCCGCGAGAACCTCCTGGTCGTCGTCCCCTCGCTCGAGCTCGTGGTGGTCCGCCTCGGCTTCGAGCCCGAGGTCGAGCCCACCTTCCGCCGCGAGCTCATGGCCCGGGTGACGGCGGCGCTCGTCTGAGCCGCCCGGCGGGCGTCGGCGCCTCAGCGCACGCTGGAGAAGGCGGTCGGCTGCAGGATCTGGTTCTCGACCCGGGCCACGATCGGCCCGTCCTTCTCGGTCTGGGCCCGCTTCTCGAGCCATTCGGGGTCGCTCATGAAGGCCGCCCACTTGCGCTCGCGCTCGGCCAGGCTCTCCCAGGCGAGGAGGTAATAGAGGGCCTGGTTGGACTCGCCGATCAGCACCGTCCAGAACCCGGCCTGGCGGATGCCGTGCCGCTCCCAGAGCGCCAGCGTGATCGTCTCGAAGCGCTTGAGGAGTGCCGGCAGGCGCCCCGGCATGCAGTGGTAGACGCGAAGCTCGTGGATCATCGGCAGGACCTCCGCTTGGCCCGCGCGGCCGCCGGGCAGGGAGCACAGCCGGCCACCCTCGTCGAGGGCGGCCCGGGCCGGGCTGACCTGCGGTCGTTGACAAGCTCCCGCCGATCCGACAACCGCGGGCGGGAACCGCCACGCCGGGAGGGAACCGATGGCCGCGGAGCGCTTCGATCTCGTGGTCGTGGGCGGCGGCCCGGGCGGGTACGTGGCGGCGATCCGCGCCGCCCAGCTCGGCCTGAGGACGGCCCTCGTCGAGCGCGAGCATCTGGGCGGCATCTGCCTCAACTGGGGCTGCATCCCGACCAAGGCGCTCCTGCGCTCGGCCGAGGTCCTGGAGCTGATGCGCCACGGCAAGGC
>CAZDFD010000018.1:27686-54935 GCA_964504655.1 uncultured Geminicoccaceae bacterium | reverse complement strand
CCCCGGGGCGGGCGAGGCCGAGCCGGGCGAGCTCGGCCGCCAGCCGCGCCCGCAGATCCTCCTCGAGGCTCGCGCGCACGTCCGGGTCCTCGACCCGCGCCACGAGCGCGCGCAGCGCGGTGCGCAGCCGGGCGCGCTCCTCCATGCCCTCGAGCCGGGCCGAGCCGCGCGCCCGCAGCAGGCGGAAGGCGAACCCGGCGAGCGGCTCGGGCCGGGCCAGGAGCGCCTCGAGGGCGGCCGGCCCCTGGCTGCGCACGAGGCTGTCCGGATCCTCGCCCTCCGGCAGCACGACGAAGCCGAGCGAGCGGTCCGGGCGGAGCAGCGGCGCCGCGCGCTCGGCCAGGCGCAGCGCCGCCTTGAGGCCGGCGGCGTCGCCGTCGAGGCAGACGGTCGGCGTCTCGACCAGCTTCCAGCAGGCCTGGAGCTGCTCCTCGCCCATCGCCGTGCCGAGCGGCGCCACCGCCGGCACCCCGGCCCGCACCAGCGCGATCACGTCCATGTAGCCCTCGGCCACCACCAGCCGGCGCTGCCGGCGGGCCGGCTCGGCGGCGCGGTCGAGCCCGTACAGCAGCCGGCCCTTGTGGAACAGCTCGGTGTCCGGGGTGTTCAGGTACTTGGGTTGGCCGTCGCCGAGCGTGCGGCCGCCGAAGCCGACGATCCGGCCCTTGCCGTCGGCGATCGGGAAGGTGACCCGCTCGCGCAGGAGGGCGTAGGGCTCGCCGCCGCCCTCGGGCAGGCGCAAGAGCCCGGCCGCGACGAGCTGGGCGGTGGCGAAGCCCTGCTCCTCGAGGGCCCGCCGCAGCGCCGTACGGTCGCCCGGCGCCCAGCCCAGGCGGAAGCCCTGCACGGTGGCGCGGTCGAGCCCGCGGCGCTCGAGATAGGCGCGCGCCGGGGCGGCCTCCGGGTCGGCGAGCCGCGCCGCGTACCAGACCGCCGCGGCGGCATTGACGTCGTAGAGCGAGGGGTCGGCCCGCGGCGCCTCGGGGCCGGCGCGGCGCGGTGCCGGGATCCCGGTCAGCTCGGACAGCCGCTCGATCGCCTCGCGGAACTCGAGCCGCTCGACCGCCATCACGAAGTCCAGGGCGCCGCCGTGCGCGCCGCAGCCGAAGCAGTGGTAGAAGCCCTTGTCCTCGACCACGCTGAAGGACGGCGTGCGCTCCTTGTGGAACGGGCAGAGCCCGGTCCACTCGCGGCCGCGGCGGGTCAGCTTGACCCAGCGGCCGACGATCTCGGCGAGCGGCAGCCGGGCCTTGAACTCCTCGAGCGAGCCGGGTCCGGCGCCGGCCGGCGGCCGCCCGCTGGATCCCGGCCCGGGGCTCACCCTCGCCTCAGCAGAGCCGGTCGCAGAGCAGCCGGCGGGCGAGGCCGAAGTCCATCCGGCCGTTGTGGCGCTGCTTGAGCCAGCTGATCACCCGGCCGGTGTCCTTGAGCTTGACGGCGCCCACCGCGCGGATCGCCTCCTCGACCGCGGCCCGGGTCTCGGGCTCGCCGAGCTTCGGGGGGAGGAACGATTCGAGGATGCGGATCTCCTCCGACTCCTGCTCGGCCTGGTCGAGACGGGCCTGGCTCTCGCAGCGCGCGATCTCGTCGGTCCGCTGCGCCACCATCTCCCGCAGCAGCGCCTCGATCTCGGCGTCGCCCAGGCCCTGCCCGGAGCCGCCGGCGCGGGCGCCGAGGTCGCGCTCGCGCACCGCCGCCAGGATCAGCCGCAGCATCGCCGCGGCGCGCTCGTCGGTCCGCGCGGTCGCGTCCTTGAGCGCGGCCTGCAGCCGTTCGCGTAACACCGGTGTCACTCCGAAGTTGACGTCGCCACGGCGCGCGGCCTCGCCGCCACGCGCGTCGGCCGGGTTGCTTGACGCCCGCCCGCGGGCTGGTAGAACCTCATGCGGTTGCCCAAGCGGCCGCACGGCTCGCCTGCGCCGTGCCCGAGCAACGGACCACCATCCGTGACCCATTCCACCGACCGGCGCCCGGCCACGGCGGCGTTGGCGCTGCAGGACGGCACCGTCTTCCTCGGCTCCGGGATCGGCGCTCCGGGCGTCCAGGTCGGTGAGCTGGTCTTTAACACCGCCATGACCGGCTACCAAGAGATTCTGACCGACCCGTCCTACGCCGGGCAGATCGTGGCGTTCACCTTTCCGCACATCGGCAATGTGGGAGCCAACCCCGAGGACGTCGAGGCCACCACCCCGGTGGCGCGCGGTCTCGTGGTCCGCGCCCCGGTCAGTGAGCCGTCGAGCTGGCGCGCCCGCAGCCATCTGCGGCGCTGGCTCGAGGACCACGGCATCGCCGGCATCGGCGGCGTCGACACCCGGCGCATCACCCGCATCCTGCGCGACAAGGGGGCGCAGAACGCGGCGCTCGCCTTCGACCCGGCCGGCCGCCTCGACGTGGCGGAGCTCGTTGCGCGGGCCGCCTCCTGGCCCGGGCTCGTCGGCATGGATCTCGTGCCCGAGGTGACCTCGCGGCAGCGCTCGATCTGGCGCGAGGGCCGCTGGGAGTGGGGCCGCGGCTACCGGGTCGGCGAGCCCGGCGGGCCGCGCGTGGTGGCGATCGACTACGGCATCAAGCGCAACATCCTCCGCTCGCTGGTCGCGGTCGGCTGCGAGGTGACCGTGGTGCCGGCCACCACCAGCGCCGCCGAGATCCGGGCACTCGCGCCCTCGGGCGTGGTGCTCTCGAACGGCCCGGGCGACCCGGCCGCGACCGGAGTCTATGCCGTGCCCGTGATCCGCGAGCTCGTGGCCGCCGGGCTGCCGGTCATGGGCATCTGCCTCGGGCATCAGATGCTCGGCCTCGCCATGGGCGCCCGGACCGTCAAGATGCGCTTCGGCCACCACGGCGCCAACCACCCGGTCCAGGACCTGACCACCGGCAAGGTCGAGATCACCAGCCAGAACCACGGCTTCGCGATCGCCGATCAGGACCTCCCGCAAGGCGTCGAGGTCACCCACCGCTCGCTGTTCGACGGCACCATCCAGGGCATCCGGCTGCGGGACCGGCCGGTCTTCTCGGTCCAGTACCATCCCGAGGCCTCGCCCGGCCCGCAGGACAGCCACTACCTGTTCCGCCGCTTCCGCGCGCTCGTCGACCGGGCCGCGGCCTGAGACCTGCGAGGCCGAGCGATGCCCAAGCGCACCGATCTGCGCTCGATCCTCGTGGTCGGCGCCGGACCGATCGTGATCGGCCAGGCCTGCGAGTTCGACTATTCCGGGACCCAGGCCTGCAAGGCGTTGAAGGCCGAGGGCTACCGGGTCGTGCTCGTGAACTCGAACCCGGCCACCATCATGACCGATCCCGAGGTGGCGGACGCGACCTACATCGAGCCGATCACCCCGGCCTTCGTGCGCCGCATCCTCGAGGTCGAGCGGCCCGACGCGCTGTTGCCGACGATGGGCGGGCAGACCGCCCTCAACGTCGCCAAGGCCCTGGCCGAGGACGGCACGCTCGGGGCACTCGGGGTCGAGCTGATCGGCGCCCGGCTCGAGGCGATCGACAAGGCCGAGGACCGGCTCCTGTTCCGCGAGGCGATGGCGCGGATCGGCCTCGACCTGCCGCGCTCGCGCGCCGCCCACTCGCTCGAGGAGGCCCGCGAGGCCCTGGCCGAGGTCGGCCTGCCGGCGATCGTCCGCCCGTCCTTCACGCTCGGCGGCACCGGCGGTGGAATCGCCTACAACCGCGAGGAGTTCGAGGAGATCGTCCGCGGCGGACTCGACGCCTCGCCGATCGGCGAGGTGCTGATCGAGGAGTCGGTCCTGGGGTGGAAGGAGTTCGAGATGGAGGTGGTCCGCGACAAGGCGGACAACTGCATCATCGTCTGCTCGATCGAGAACGTCGACCCGATGGGCGTGCACACCGGCGATTCGATCACCGTGGCGCCGGCGCTGACCCTGACCGACAAGGAATATCAGCGCATGCGCGACGCGGCGATCGCCGTGCTGCGCGAGATCGGGGTCGACACCGGCGGCTCGAACGTCCAGTTCGCGGTCGACCCGGCCAGCGGCCGGATGGTCGTCATCGAGATGAACCCGCGGGTCTCCCGCAGCTCGGCCCTGGCCTCCAAGGCCACGGGCTTCCCGATCGCCAAGGTGGCCGCGCGGCTCGCCGTCGGCTACACGCTCGACGAGATCCAGAACGACATCACGCGGGTGACGCCCGCGAGCTTCGAGCCCACGCTCGACTATGTCGTGACCAAGATCCCGCGGTTCGCCTTCGAGAAGTTCCCCGAGACCGAGCCGGTGCTCACCACCTCGATGAAGTCGGTGGGCGAGGTCATGGCGGTCGGCCGCACCTTCCAGGAATCGCTGCAGAAGGCGCTCCGGGGCCTCGAGACCGGCCTCGCCGGCCTCGACGAGATCGAGGTGCCGGGGCTCGCCGGCGCCGACCGGCCGCGCGAGGTGCTGCTCGCGGCCCTCAGCCGGCCGACCGCCGACCGGCTGCGGCTCGTGGCCCAGGCCTTCCGCGAGGGCCTGGGGCTCGCCGAGGTGGAGCGCGCCTGCCGCTACGATCCCTGGTTCCTCGAGCAGATCCTGGACCTCGTGCGGACCGAGGAGCAGGTGCGCGCGGCCGGCCTGCCGCCGGACCGCGACGGGCTCCTGGCCCTCAAGGCCAAGGGCTTCTCGGACCGCCGCTTGGCGCGGCTCGCCGGGCTCGGGGAGGCGGATGTGCGGGCCCGCCGCGAGGCCCTCGGCGTGCGCCCGGTGTTCCGCCGGATCGACACCTGCGCCGCCGAGTTCGAGGCGCTCACCCCCTACATGTACAGCTGCTACGAGACCGGGATCTGGGGCGATCCCGAGCCCGAGTGCGAGGCGCGGCCGTCCGACCGGCGCAAGGTGATCATCCTGGGCGGCGGCCCGAACCGCATCGGCCAGGGCATCGAGTTCGACTATTGCTGCGTCCATGCCGCCTTCGGCCTCAAGGAGGCCGGCATCGAGACGATCATGGTCAACTGCAACCCGGAGACCGTGTCGACCGACCCGGACACCTCCGATCGGCTCTATTTCGAGCCGCTGACCGCAGAGGACGTGCTCGCGATCTGCCGGGTCGAGGCCGGCCGCGGCGAGCTCGTCGGCGTCGTCGTGCAGCTCGGCGGGCAGACGCCCCTGAAGCTCGCCCAGCCCCTCGAGGCGGCCGGGATCCCGATCCTCGGCACCTCGCCGGACGCCATCGACCTGGCCGAGGACCGCGACCGCTTCAAGCTCTTGTTGGACCGGCTCGGGCTCGCCCAGCCGCCGAACGACGTCTGCGACAGCGAGGCCGAGGCCGTGGCCAAGGCCGAGGCGCTCGGCCTGCCGATCGTGCTGCGTCCCTCCTACGTGCTGGGTGGGCGGGCGATGCGCATCGTCCACACGCTCGACGAGGTCCGCCGCTTCTTCGCGGAGGCGCGCGCGGCCTCCGAGATCGGCCCGGTGCTGCTCGACCGCTACCTCTCGGATGCCATCGAGGTCGACGTCGACGTGGTGGCCGACCGGCAGGACGTGGTGGTCGCCGGGATCATGGAGCACATCGAGGAGGCCGGCATCCATTCGGGCGACAGCGCCTGCTCGCTGCCGCCCTACTCCCTGCCGGCTTCGACCGTGGCCGAGATCGGCCGGCAGGCCGAAGCCCTGGCCCGGGCACTCGACGTGCGCGGCCTCATGAACGTGCAGATGGCGGTCAAGGACGGCACCATCTACATCCTCGAGGTCAATCCGCGGGCCAGCCGCACGGTGCCGTTCGTCGCCAAGGCGATCGGCCGGCCGATCGCCCGGATCGCCGCCCGGGTGATGGCGGGCGAGCCGCTCGCGGCCTTCGACCTGCGGCCGCCCGCCCGCGACCACGTGGCGGTCAAGGAGGCGGTCTTCCCCTTCGCCCGCTTCCCGGGCGTCGACCTCCTGCTCGGCCCGGAGATGCGCTCGACCGGCGAGGTGATGGGGCTCGCCCGCGACTTCGCCGCCGCCTTCGCCAAGTCGCAGATCGCGGCCGGCGTCGAGCTGCCGACCCGCGGCCGGGTGTTCCTCTCGGTCAAGGACCGGGACAAGCCGGCCACCTGCCGGATCGCGCGGGTGCTGCACGAGCTCGGCTTCGAGCTCCTGGCCTCGCGCGGCACCGCGGCGGCGCTCGCCGCCGCCGGCCTGCCGGTCGAGACCGTCAACAAGGTGCACGAGGGCCGGCCGCACATCGTCGACCGGATCAAGGACCGCGGCGTGGCGCTGGTCGTGAACACGGCCGAGGGGGCGCAGGCGATCGCCGATTCCTACTCGCTGCGGCGGGCGGCGCTGACCGGACGCCTTCCCTACTACACCACCATGGCGGGGGCTCGCGCCCTGGTTGAAGGTCTCCGCGAGCTCGCCCGAGGCACGCTTGAAGTGCGCCCGCTGCAGTCCTATCTTCGCCAGCCGGAGACGCGCTGAGCCGGCGGTACGGCGATCGCCGGCTCGTTTATTTTGTCGCAGCAGCGGACAAGCAGGGATGTCCAACCGGATACCGATGACCCCCGAGGGCCACTCGAGGTTGAGCGCGGAGCTGAAGCGCCTGAAGACCGTCGAGCGGCCGGCGGTGATCCGCGCGATCGCCGCCGCCCGCGAGCACGGCGACCTCTCGGAGAACGCCGAGTACCACGCGGCCCGCGAGCGCCAGGGCTTCATCGAGGGCCGGGTGATGGAGCTCGAGGACAAGCTCGGTCGCGCCGAGATCATCGACATCACCCGGCTGTCCGGCACCCGGGTCATGTTCGGCGCCCGGGTCCGCCTGGTCGACGAGGAGACCGACGAGGAGGTCACCTACCAGATCGTGGGCCCGGAGGAGGCCGAGATCGCCCAGGGCCTCTTGTCGATCGGCTCGCCCCTGGCGCAGGCGCTGCTCGGCCGCGAGGCGGGCGATTCGGTCGAGGTGACCACGCCGCGAGGGGTGCGCTACTTCGAGATCCTCGAGGTCCGGTACGGCTGAGCGGGCGCGGCGCGCCGGCCCGACGCGGGGGAGCGATGGCGGCGGAGCGACGGGTCAGGCTCGCGATCGTGGGCGCCGGCCCGGCCGGCTACACCGCGGCGATCTACGCCGCCCGCGCCAATCTGGCGCCGGTCCTGGTGCAGGGCCTGCAGCCGGGTGGCCAGCTCGCGATCACCACCGACGTCGAGAACTTCCCGGGCTTCGCCGAGCCGATCCTCGGGCCCGAGCTCATGGAGCGGATGGCGGCGCAGGCCCGCCACTGCGGCGCCGAGCTCGTGGCCGACGTGGTGAGCGCGGTCGAGCTCGGCCAGAGACCCTTCCGCCTGCTCCTCGACGGCGGCGACGCGCTCCGCTGCGACGCGCTCATCCTCGCCACCGGCGCCCAGGCGCGCTGGCTCGGCCTGCCGAGCGAGCAGCGCTTCCAGGGCTTCGGCGTGTCGGCCTGCGCCACCTGCGACGGCTTCTTCTTCCGCGGCAAAGAGGTCGCCGTGGTGGGCGGCGGCAACAGCGCGGTCGAGGAGGCGCTCTACCTCGCGCAGATGTGCGCCAAGGTCTGGCTCGTCCACCGCCGCGACGCCCTCCGCGCCGAGAAGGTCCTGCAGGACCGGCTGTTCGCCAACCCCAAGATCCAGGTGATCTGGAACCATGTCGTCGAGGAGGTGCTCGGCAGCGAGGAGCCGCGCGGGGTGACGGGGCTGCGGCTGCGCGACGTGCGCGGCGGCGAGCCGCGTCTGTTGCCGGTGCACGGGCTGTTCGTCGCGATCGGCCACGATCCGGCGACCGCACTCGTCAAGAACCAGCTCGACATGGACCGCGAGGGCTATATCGTGACCGCGCCGGGCAGCACCCGGACCAGCGTTCCGGGCGTGTTCGCCGCCGGCGACGTCCAGGACAAGGTCTTCCGCCAGGCGGTCACCGCCGCCGGGACGGGTTGCATGGCGGCGCTCGAGGCCGATCGCTGGCTGGCGGAGCACGGCCCGGGCGGGTGAGCGGCGGCCGTCCGCGGCTTTGGGGGAAGCTCGGGGCTCATGCTCGACTGGGATCGGGTGCGCATCTTCCACGTGGTCGCCGAAGCCGGCAGCTTCACCCGGGCGGCCGACCGCCTGGGCCTGTCGCAGTCGGCGATCAGCCGCCAGATCGGCGCCCTCGAGGAGGATCTGGGAGCACCCCTGTTCCACCGGCACGCGCGCGGGCTCGTGCTCACCGAGCAGGGCGACATCCTGGTCGAGGCGGCGCGTGACGTCGCCCGCAAGATGGCGGCCGCGCAGACCGCACTGCGCGAGAGCCGGGAGGTTCCGGCCGGGCATCTGCGGGTCTGCACGACCGTGGGCGTGGGCACGGTCTGGCTGTCCTCGCTCCTGGGCGAGTTCCTCGACCGCTATCCCGAGATCTCCATCTCGCTGATCGTGACCGACGCCGAGCTCGATCTGTCGATGCGCGAGGCCGACGTCGCCGTGCGGATGCAGCGGCCGACCCAGTCGGACCTGATCCAGCGCCGGCTGATGACGGTGCACACCCACCTCTACGCCGCCGAGTCCTACCTGGCTCGGCACGGCGCGCCGGCGACCGCCGCCGACCTCGACCGGCACCGTCTGGTCGCCTATGGCGAGGACCCCAACCTCACGAGCCAGCCGCTCAACTGGATCCTGCACGCCGGCCGCGAGGAGGCGGATGCCGAGCGGCCGCGGCGGGCGGCGCTGCGGGTCAACAATGTCTACGGCATGCTGCGGGCGGTGCAGAGCGGGCTCGGGCTCGCCTCGCTGCCGGACTATCTGGCGAGCGGCAGCGGCTCCCTGGTGCGGGTGCTGCCGGAGCTCGAGGGTCCGAGCTTCACGGGCTACTTCGTCTATCCCGAGGAGTTGCGGAACTCCAAGCGGGTCGCGGTGTTCCGGGACTTCCTGCTCGAGAAGGTGGCGCAGCAGGCGGTCTGGTGAGCGGATCATGCGCTCGGCGCATGGCTCTGTTGCGCAAAGGCACTAGCAATGGCCGCCAGGGTTCCCTAATTGATGCAGTGCAACAAGGGCTGCTCTGGGAGCCCTTGCGGCAGCGGCCTCCGGGCCGCGTCCCCGTGGGCGCGACGCTCGTGGGTCGGGGTCTTCGGATCCCTTTCCCCCAGACGTTTAGCCTCCCTGATCCACTCGGCCGGGCCTCGTGCCCGGCCTTTTTTTGCCCTCAGGGATCTGCTGGTGCCGTATTCTCGCGGGGCTGACCCGCTGCTGAGCGCTGAGGCAAACCGTCACAGCCCTGGTACGGGCAGGCTGCCTATCCGTCAAGCACAGCAGTCTCGCCCGCCGCGCGTTGTGCGCTGCAACATACTCTATTCCGGGCAGAAAGGGGCGGCGCGCTCCGCCGACTGGCCCGAGTCTCGCCGCCGCGTCCTGGTCGCGGGCCCGGCGATCGGGCAGCATCCCGGACGCGCGGCGCGGGCGAGCGGGAGGCGGGCCATGGCGCAGGAGGGTGGCTGCCTGTGCGGGGCGGTGCGCTACCGCGTGCGGGCGCCGCTGAGCCCCGTGCTGCTCTGCCACTGCGGCCAGTGCCGCCGCTGGCACGGCCATGTCGGCGCCTGGACGAGCGCGCCCCGGGCCGCGGTCACGATCACCGGCGAAGCGGCGCTCGCCTGGTACCAGTCGAGCCCGGGCGTGCTGCGCGGCTTCTGCACCGGCTGCGGCTCCTCGCTGTTCTGGCGGCGGGCGGACGGCGCCGAGCTCGACATCGCGGCCGGCACGCTCGACCAGCCGACCGGGCTCGCCACCGCCGCCCACATCTGGGTCGACTCGCGGGGCGACTACTACGAGATCGCGGACCGGCTGCCGCAGCACCCGGAGGCGAAGCCCGGCACGCCCTGACCCTGACCCGGCCCGGTGCCGGCCACCCGGAGCCGCCGCTCAGTCGTCGATCAGGATGCCGTAGGGGACCTCGCCGACCGGGATCGAGCGGAGCGGCTTGAGGCTCGCCGTGTCGATCACGGTGATGTCGTCGGACAGCCCGTTGGCGACGTAGAGCCGGCGCTCGTCGCGGGTCAGCCTGAGCCCCCACGGCCGCCGCCCGACCAGCACGTAGTCGATCACCTTGCGGCTCGGCACGTCGACCACCGCCACGTGGTTGGCGCGGCCGAGCGCCACGTAGGCGCGCTTGCCGTCGCGGGTGATCAGGAGGTCGACCGGGGTCACCATCTCGCGCCGCATGCCCTTGGGCTCGAAGTCGATCCGGCCGGTCGCCTCGAGCGTGGCGATGTCGACGATGTCGACCACGCCCGCGATCTCGGCCGAGACCCAGAGCTCCTTGCCGTCCGGGGTGAGCGCGAGCCGCCGCGGCCGGGTGCTCGTCACGATGTCCTTGACCACCTCGCGCTTGGCGACGTCGATCGCGTGCACGAGGTTGGCCGCCTCCGAGGCCACGAACACGAGCCGGCCGTCGGGCGTGGCGAGCACGCCCTCGGGCTCCTCGCCGGTCTCGAAGCTCGCCACCGGCTCGCCGGTCTCGAGATCGTAGACGGTCGCCTGGGCGTCCTCCTCGTTCGAGACGTAGAGATGCCGGCCGTCCGGGTGCAGATCGAAGGTCTCGGGCTCCTGCACGTTCTGCAGGCGGCCGACCAGCTCGAGCTTCGGCAGCGCGTAGATCGCGATCGTGTTGTCGTCGGCACAGCCGACCAGGAACCGCGTGCGGTCGGGCAGGAACACCATGCCGCGCGGCCGGCCGCAGGTCTCGACGCTGCGCACCACCTTGTCCTCGGCGTCGAGGACGGTGAGCGTGCTGCTCTTCTCGTTGGCCACGATCCGCAGCCCCGTCCCGGCGGCGGCGGCCGGGTCCGGAGCGAGCCCGACCAGGGCTCCGAGCAGCACGAGCGTGCGGCGCATCGATCTCCTCCCTGTCTTGGAGCTTATGGCCAACATAAGCTCGACCCCCGGCTCCGGCCAGCCCCGCCGCCGCCGCAGACTCCGCCGCGAAGGAGCCCGTCATGACCGCGATCCTCCGCTCCGCCCTCCTCCTCCCGGGCCTGGCAGCGCCGGCCGCGCCGCCGCGTTCCCGATACCGGAAACTCGCTCCGGGCGCGGTCCTCCTCCTGGCCCTGGCCGCGCCGGTCGCGCCGGCCGCCGCCCAGTCGAGCTGCCAGGAGCGCGCGCAGCGGGTCGCCCGGCTCGCCGAGCCGAGCCCGCGCGAGCTCGCCCGCGAGCTCGCCGCCGCCGCCGAAGAGGGCTGCGAGGAGCTCGTGGCCCGGCTGCTCGACGCCGGCGCCTCGCCGGCGGTGCGCGACCGCGCCGGCGAGACCGCGCTGATGCGCGCCGCCCGCGCCGGCCGGCTCGAGACGGTGCGGCTCCTGCTCGCGCGCGGTGCCGACCCGGCGGCCCGCAGCCTCGCCGGCGCGACCGCGCTCACCCTGGCCGCCGAGGCCAACCGGACGCGGGTGGCGGAGCTGCTGCTGGCGCGGGGCGTGCCGGCCGACCAGCCCGGCCGCTCGGGGGTGACGCCGCTCGCCGCCGCCGCCTTCAACGGCAACGACCGGCTGGTCCGCACCCTGCTCGAGCACGGCGCCGACCCGCGCGCGCAGGACGCCACCGGCAAGGGTCCGCTCGCCTACGCCGCGGCCCGCGGCCAGCTCGCCGTGATCCGCCGCCTGCTGGATGCCGGCGTGCCGGTCGACGAGCGGTTCGGCAACGGGCTCACCGCCCTGATGTGGGCCGCCGGCCACGCCAACGACGTGCCCGAGGCCGAGGGGCTCGCCGCCGTGCGCCTCCTGCTCGAGCGCGGCGCCGCGGTCGATCTCGCGGACGCGCGCGGGCGGACGGCGCTCCTGATCGCCGCCGAGCGCGGCCATGGCGCCATCCTCGAGCTCCTGGTGCGCTCCGGCGCCGATGCGGGCCGGCGCGACGCCTCGGGCCTGGGGCTGGCCGAGCTCGCCGCCGAGCCGTCGCTCGCGGCGCGCGCCGCCGCCGCTCAGAGCGAGCCCAGATAGCGGGCGAGCGCGTCGATCTCCTCGTCGGTGTAGGTGTCGAGCAGCGAGGACATGGCGGCGTTGTTGGCGCGCTCCTTGGTCTTGAGCGCCCGCATCGTGACCACGAGGTAGGTCGTGAGCTGGCCCGCGAGCCGGGGCACGGTGCTGTCGCCCAGATAGCCACCGAGGTGGCACTCCTTGCACATGCCGGCGCCGGCCAGCCGCTCGGCCACCACGTCGTCGCCTTCCTCGGCGGTCTGCTGCAGGCGCGGCCAGGCGCGCTTGGCGAAGAACGCCGCCAGATCCCGGAGGTCCTGGCGCGTCAGGTCCTTGACGATCTCGCTCATGACCTCGTGCTGGCGCGAGCCGTTCTTGTAGTCGCGCAGCTGGATGTAGAGGTAGCCCTCGTGCTGGCCGTCGATGACCGGCGATTCGGCGTAGTTGGGCACGCCGTTCTCGCCGTGGCAGGCGACGCAGGCGGGCACGAGCTCGGCCAGGTGGCCGGCGAGCTGGTCGAGGCCGGGGATCGCCGGGGGCAGGGGCGGTCGCTCGGTCTGGGCCCAGAGCGGCACGCCGAGCGCCAGGAGGAGGGCGCCGGAGAGCAGGGCGAGCAGGCGGCGTCGCTTCATGAGCATTCCCTGATCCTCGAACGGGTCGGGCGGAGCCCCTGCCCGGGCCCCGCCCGCCCGTCAACGGTCGAGATGCCGCAGCCCGCCTCAATCGGCGAGGCTGAACGCGATGATGCTGTTGCCGCGC
Source organism: uncultured Geminicoccaceae bacterium (assembly GCA_964504655.1). Lineage (GTDB taxonomy): Bacteria > Pseudomonadota > Alphaproteobacteria > Geminicoccales > Geminicoccaceae > JANXAZ01. The sequence continues at coordinate 42,319 of CAZDFD010000018.1, read as the reverse complement.
TTGTAGTCGAGCTGGGTGTTGCCGCCCGCCGCGACCACCACGTACTGCTTGCCGTCGACCGTGTAGCTGGCCGGCGGCGCGTTGACCCCGGCGCCCGCCTGGAAGCTCCAGAGCGCGGCACCGGTCGTGGCATCGAGCGCGTTGAAGCGGCCGTTGCCCTCGCCGAAGAAGACCAGGCCGCCGGCGGTGGCGAGCACGCCGCCGATCAAGGGCTGCTGGGTCTTGACCTCGAACCGCACCTTGCCGGTGTGGTAGTCGACCGCCGAGAGCACGCCCCACTGCTCCTCCGACGGGATCACCTTGAAGGCACCGCCGAGCCAGAGCTTGCCGCTCGGATAGGGCGAGCTCTCGACATGGTAGGTCATCGGCTGGTGCAGGTTCATGGCGTAGGTCAGCCCGAGCCCGGGGTTGACCGCCATGGGCGACCATTCGACGCCGCCATTGGCGCCCGGCAGCATCCGGGCCCCCTCCTTGGTCGGCAGGGTCCACATGTCCTCCTGCGGCACCATCGCCTCGGAGAACCGGATCAGCGAGCAGTCGTCCCGCTTGTGGACGTAGACGTGGCCGGTCTTGCCGCCGTGGATGATCCCCGGCACGAGCTTGCCGTCCTTGTCCTTGACGTCGACGAGGATCGGCGGGCTCACCGCGTCGAGGTCCCAGACGTCGTGCGCGATGTACTGGAAGTGGCAGTGATACTTGCCGCTGTCGAGGTCGACCGCCACCAGGCTGTCGGTGTAGAGATTGTCGCCCGGGCGGAGCGAGCCGTCGAGATCCGGGGACGGATTGCCGACCACGAAGTAGATCTTGCGCCGCTCGAGATCGACCGCCGGGTTCTGCCAGACGCCGCCGCCGAGCGTCTTGTAGGGATCGCCCATCTTCTGGAGCGCCGCCTTCTCGGCGGCGATGTCGCGCTTCATGTCGCGGCCGGTGGCGTCCTTGGTCTCCCACACCCCGACCGAGTTCTCCGGGATGGTGTGGAAGGTCCAAACGAGCTTGCCGGTCTTGGCGTCGAACGCCTTGACGAAGCCGCGGATGCCGTACTCGCCGCCGTTGGTGCCGATCAGGATCTTACCCTCGACCGCGGTCGGCGCCATCGTCTCGCTGTAGCCGAGCTCGGGATCGGCGATCTCGGTCTCCCAGACGAGCTTGCCGGTCTTGGCATCCAGCGCCACCAGCTTGGCGTCCAGCGTGCCCATGTAGACCATGTCGCCGTAGACCGCCACGCCGCGGTTGTTCGGGCCGCAGCAATAGACGGTCACCGGCCCGAGCTTGTGCTTGTAGTGCCAGATCTGCTCGCCGGTCCGCGCGTCCAGCGCATAGACGTGGTTGAAGGCGGTGGTCACGTACATCACGCCGTTCACCACGATCGGCGTGGTCTCCATCGTCTCCTTGACCTCGGTCTGGAAGATCCAGGCCGGGCGGAGCCGCGCCACGTTGCCGGTGTTGATCTGGGCGTTCGGGAAGTACCGGGTCTGGGCGTAGTTGTGGTTGGTGTGCAGGAAATTGTTGCCGTCGCCGGCGGCCGCGCTCAGCATGCGCTGGCTGACCGTGCGCATGTCGCCGTACTTGGTGGCCGCCTTGACCTCCTGTGCCTCGGCGGCGCCGGCCACGAGCGCCGTGAAGGCCAGGGCGCTGGCCCCTGCGAGCCAGCGCGTGCGCGTGTCGATCATCGAGCCCCCCAATCGCCGTTCTCGCCCGTCGTCCGTGCGGCGACGAGCCCGCCCATGGCTACGCCGGCACCGGCGGCGCCGCAAGACGTCGGCAGGGATGGCGGGGGCTCAGAGGCGGCAGCGGCTCTCCGGCTGGTCGACGCCGAGCGTGTCGAGCACGTTGCGCTGGTGCAGGAAGCGCTCGACCGGGGCGCGGGCGATCACGGCGTCGAGGGTGGCGAGCAGGATCGGCTGGCGGAGCTGGTTGTCCCAGGTGCGGAAGGAGGCCGGATTGCCCTTGTAGACGTCGAGCGTGAGCTCCTGGTCGCGCAGCGCCGCCCGCACCCGGGCCGGGTCGGCCGAGCGGGCGCGGGTGTGCGCCTCGAGCAGGAGCTTGACCGCGGCCCAGGCGGCGTGCTCGGCGTCGGCCATCCGCCGGCCGCCCGAGATCTGGCGCTCGAAGCGCTGGTTGAGCTGCGGCGCGCCGTGCCGCTCGAAGGCCCAGTGCCAGCCCCGCGGCACCAGCCCGTGGCTGCCGACGACCGGCCGGGGCAGCACCGTCTGGTAGGAGAGCTGGCGGCCGAACTCGCCCTCGACGTCGGCCACCGCGACCACGTCGTAGCTCACCCCCTGGGTCAACAGCCGCACATTGTTGAGCTCGCGCTGGCGCGGGTCGCGGCCGGCCACGAACCGCCGGGTCTCGACGATCCGCCCGCCGAAGCGGCGGATCGAGCGCGCCAGCGCCTCGCCCCAGGCCTCGTCCTCGGCGGTCGGGCCGACGAGGAGGAGCGCGTCGCGCCACTGCAGGAACGCCAGGTACTGGGCGAGCGCGTCGGCGAGCATCGCCCGGCTCGGCGCGGTGTGCAGCAGGTGCGGGGCGCAGGCCTCGCCGCGCAGCTCGTCCTCGATCGCCGAGACGTTGAGGAGCCACACCCCGGCGTCGCGGGTCCGCGCGACGAGCTCGCGCAGTTCCGGCGCCGGCAGGTCGACCAGCGCGAAGCGGGTGCCGTGCTCGGCCACGAGCCGCGCCAGCCCGGCCTCGACCGCGGCGAGGTCGGCACCCTGCACCGCCTCGAGCGCGAACTCGACCTTGAGCGCGCGGCCGATCACCCGGGCATCCCGCATCCCGAGCCGGGCGCCGTCGAGCGGCACCACCTCCGGGCGGATCAGGAGGTTGGCGTAGGTCTCCTGGGCCCGGTGGCGCGGGTCGTCGGCGAGGCCCAGATAGCCGAAGGTGACCTTGCCCCCCTCCTGCGCCGAGCCCGGTGCCGCGCCGCTCGCGCCCAGGAGCGCCGCGCCGAGCAGGGTCGCGATCCAACCCCGCCGGGTCGGGGCCACGGTCCGGCCCCTCACTTCACCACGAGCTTGCCGGCCGGCGGCCGGCCCTCGACCCCGAAGGGATACTCGCCCGGGCGGATCGGGATCAGATAGATGCTCGCCTGGCCGTCCTCGTCGAACTCGATCCCCTGCAGCGTCGCCGGCCCGTGCACCTCGATCCCCTTGATCGCCACCTGGTCGATCCAGGAGTTGGCGAACAGGCCCGGGGCCACGATCTTGACCTCGTCGCCGGCCTTGCTCTCGATCGTCCAGCGATAATAGGTGCCGGTGCTGAGCTCGTAGCTCTTGACCGAGAGGTTGAGCTCCTTGTCGACCACGAGCGTCGGCAGCCGCGTCGCCCGGGCCGTCAGGTTGCCGGCCGCCTCGCCGGTCCCGACGCCGAGCCCTCCGGCCGCGACCAGCCCCGCCCCGAGCGCGCCCGCGAGCGCGAGCCGCGCGATCCGACCGTCCATCGAGCGCCTCCCCTGAACCCGCGACCTCGCCGGCCGCTTATGGGCGCCATAAGCGGAAGCCCTCGGGCGCGTCAAGATCGACCCGCCGCCGCTTGACGGCCGCGGGGCGATGCCGCTCTTGCTCGGATCGGCCCCGGCCGTGGCCGGGCCCGGCCCCGCGAGGGGCACGATCGGGGGGGAGACGCCGTCGATGCGCCGCCGGGACTGCTCCGTCCTGCTGTCGCTCCTGGCCCTGGGCGGCCCGCTCCGGCCGGTCCGCCGGGCCGCGGCCGCGGCCGCGGTGGTGCGCGCCGGCGTCCTCAAGTTCGGCACGGTGAGCTGGGAGCTCGACGTCATCCGGCGGCACGGGCTCGACGCCAAGGAGGGCATCGCCCTCGAGGTGCAGGAGTTCGCCGCCAACGACGCCGCCTCGATCGCCTTCATGGGCGACGCGGTCGACCTCGTGGTCGAGGACTGGCTGTGGGTCGCCCGGCAGCGCGCCGACGGCGTGGCGATGAGCTTCCTGCCCTATTCGAGCGCGGTCGGGGCGCTCCTGGTGCGGCCCGACCGCGGCATCGGCCGGCTCGCCGATCTGGCCGGCAAGCGGCTCGGTGTCGCCGGCGGCGCGCTCGACAAGAGCTGGCTGATTCTGCAGGGCCTCGCCCGCCGCCAGGCCGGGCTCGAGCTCGCGACCGCCGCGAGCCCGGTGTTCGCCGCCCCGCCCCTGCTCTCCGAGAAGCTGCTTTCGGGCGAGCTCGACGCGGTGCTCACCTACTGGCACTTCGCGGCCCGGCTCGAGACCCGTGGCATGACCCGGCTCCTGGGCGTCGCCGACGCCATGGCCGAGCTCGGCGTGCCGCCCACCACCCCGCAGCTCGGCTACGTCTTCAAGGAGAGCTGGGCGCGCGCCGCACCCGAGCGGATCGCCGCCTTCGCGCGCGCCTCGCGCGCCGCCAAGGCCCTGATGAAGGAGAGCGACGCCGAGTGGGAGCGGCTCCGCCCGCTCACCCGCGCCGAGGACGACGCCACGCTCCGGGCGCTCCGCGACCGCTACCGCGAGGGCATCGTTCCGAGCTGGGGCGAGGCCGAGCGGCAGGCGGCGGCCCGGCTCTTCGCGGTGCTCGCCGAGCTCGGCGGCGAGCGGTTGGTCGGCAAGGCCCGGAGCCTGCCGGACGGGACCTTCTGGCCCCTTGCCTGGTGAGGCCGGCCAGGGGGTGGCTCTGGCCGCGGCGCCGCCGCCGCGACCGGCCTTGGACGCGCGCCGGCTCCTGCCCGCGGCCTCGCTCCTGGCGCTCGTCCTCCTCTGGGCGGCGGCTTCGGCCCTGGCCGGATCGCCGCGCCTCCTGCCCGGCCCGGCCGCGGTGCTCGAGGCGGCCTGGACCGCCGCCGTCTCGGGCGACCTCCCGCGCCACCTCGCGGCCACGCTCGCGCGGGTCGCGGCGAGCTTCCTGATCGCCATGACCCTCGGCACCGCGCTCGGCATCCTCATGGGCCGGAGCGCGCTCGCCGACGATCTCGGCCGGCCGTGGCTCCTGCTCGCCCTCAACATGCCGGCCCTGGTCACGATCGTGCTCTGCTACGTCTGGATCGGGCTCGTCGAGGCGGCGGCGGTGACCGCCGTGGCACTCAACAAGATCCCGAACGTCGCGGTCACCGTGCGCGAGGGCGCGCGGGCGCTGGATACCGGCCTCATGGAGATGGCGCAGGCCTTCGCCGTGCCGCGCGGCCGCGTCCTCGCGCACCTGATCCTCCCCCAGCTCGCCCCCTACCTCCTGGCGGCCGCCCGCTCCGGGCTGGCACTCATCTGGAAGATCGTGCTCGTGGTCGAGCTCCTCGGCCGGCCGAGCGGGGTCGGCTTCGAGATCCACACCGCCTTCCAGCTCTTCGACGTGGCGACCATCCTGGCCTACGCGCTCGCCTTCGTGGCGATCGTCCAGCTCATCGAGTGGCAGGGCTTCCAGCCGCTCGCGCGGCGGCTCGAGCGGTGGCGGCGCTGACCGTCGAGCTGCGCGCCAAGCGCTTCCCGGCGCTCGGCGCGGCCCCCGCCCGCGAGGTGCTCGGGCCGTTGCGGCTCGTGGTCGGGGCGGGCGAGACCGTGGCCCTGCTCGGCCCCTCGGGCTGCGGCAAGACCACGCTCTTGAACCTCGTGGCCGGCCTCGATCGCGACTTCGAGGGCCGCATCGAGCGCGCGCCCGGGCCGATCGGCCTCGTCTTCCAGGAGCCGCGCCTCCTCCCCTGGCGGACCGTCGCGGACAATCTCCGCTTCGTGCTCGGGCCGCTGCCCGACGCCGAGGCGCGCATCGCCGACGCCTTGGCCGAGGTCGAGCTCGCCGACGCGCGCGAAGTCTACGCCTCGCGGCTGTCGCTCGGCATGGCCCGCCGGGTGGCGCTCGCCCGCGCCTTCGTCGTGCGCCCGAGCCTCGTCCTCCTGGACGAGCCGTTCGTCTCGCTCGACCAGCCGACCGCCGCCCGCCTCCGCCTCCTGGTCCTGGATCTGCTGCGCCGCCACCGCACGACCGCGCTCCTGGTCACCCACGAGCCCAGGGAGGCGGTGATGCTGGCCGACCGGGTGCTCGTCTTGAGCGCCGCCCCCGGCCGGCTCCGCGCCGTCCGCGAGGTGGCCCTCGAGCCGGGCGCGCGGCGCGACCCGGCGGTGGTCGAGGCGACCGCTCGCCGGCTCTTGGCCGACCTGCTCGAGCCGGCCGCGGCGGCCGACGCCGCATGAGCCCGCCGGCGCTCGAGGTCGAGGGCCTCGGCTTCGCCTACGGCCGCGACGCCCGCGCCCTCGAGCGGGTCTCCTTCCGCGTGCCGGAGGCGAGCTTCACCGCCCTGCTCGGGCCGAACGGCGCCGGCAAGACCACGCTCATGGCGCTCGTCACCCGGCTGTTCGCGGGCGAGGGCCGGATCGCCATCTGCGGCCACGATCTGGCGCGGGCGCCGTTGCCCGCACTCGCCTGCCTGGGCGTGGTGTTCCAGCGCCCGACCCTCGATTTGGACCTCTCGATCGAGCGCAACCTGGCCTACGCGGCCGGCCTCTACGGGCTCGAGCCGGGCCGCGCGCGGGCCCGGATCGCGGCCGTGCTGGCCCGCCTCGGGCTCGAGGACCGCCGGGCCGCGCGGGTGCGCACCCTCTCGGGCGGGCTGCGCCGGCGGGTCGAGCTCGCCCGGGCGCTCCTCCACGAGCCGCGCCTCCTGATCCTCGACGAGCCGACCGTCGGGCTCGACATCGACAGCCGCCGGGCGCTCGTCGAGCACGTCCACGGGCTCTGCCGCGAGCAGGGGATCGCGGCCCTCTGGGCGACCCACCTCGTCGACGAGGTCTGGGCCGAGGACCGGCTCGTCGTCCTCGACCGCGGCCGGGTGGTGGCCGAGGGCGGGGTCGGGGAGGTGGTGGCGGAGTGCGGCGAGGCCAGCCTCGCCGGGGCCTTCCGCCGGCTCGTGGCGAGGGCCGCTTGAGCGCGGCGCACGCGCTGCGCGCGCTGCGCGCCGTGGCGCTGCGCGAGCTGTTGCGCTTCCTCGGCCAGCGCGAGCGCTTCCTCTCGGCCCTGGTCCGCCCGCTGGTCTGGCTGTTCGTGTTCGCGGCCGGCTTCCGCAACGTGCTCGGCGTGTCGATCCAGGAGCCCTACGAGACCTACGTGCTCTACGAGCTCTACATCACCCCCGGGCTCGTCGGCATGATCCTGCTCTTCAGCGGCATGCAGGGCGCCCTCTCGATGGTCTACGACCAGGAGATGGGCTCGATGCGGGTGCTGCTCGTGAGCCCGCTGCCGCGCTGGTACCTGCTCTCGGCCAAGCTCGCCGGCATCGTGCTCGTGGCCACCCTCCAGGCCTACCTCTTCCTCGCCATCGCCCGGCTCTACGGCATCGACCCGCCGCCTCTGGGCTACCTCCTGGCGCTGCCGGCGATCCTCCTGGCCGGCCTCATGCTCGGCGCGCTCGGGCTCCTGCTCTCCTCGCTGATCCGTCAGCTCGAGAACTTCGCCGGCGTCATGAACTTCGTGATCTTCCCGATGTTCTTCGCCTCCTCGGCGCTCTATCCGCTCTGGCAGGTGCGGGAATCCTCCGAGGTCCTCTACCGGATCTGCGCCGTCAACCCGTTCAGCCACGCGGTCGAGCTGATCCGCTTCGCCCTGCACGGCCGGCTCGCCTGGGCGGCGCTCGGCTGGCTCCTGCTGTGGACGGCGCTGTTCCTGGCGGCGGCGTTCCGCGGCTACGACCCGGTCCGCGGCTTCGCCGCCCGCACCGGCAAGGCCGAGTGAGGCCGCGGCCGCGCCGCCGCGACGCGCGGTCGCAAGCGCGTTGACAGATCGCTCCCGCGAGGCGAAGAGCCGCCGCGTCGAGGTCTGCTCGAACAGGGGAGGTGCTATGCGCTCTGGTCTTGGCCGTCTGCTCGGCGGTTGTTCCCTTCTAGCCGTCGTCGCCACCGGAGGTTCCGCGCTCGCCCAGGACGCGGGCTGGCCGATGTACGGCGGCAACTACCAGAAGTGGCACTACAGCACGCTCGACAAGATCAACACCGGCAACGTCAAGAAGCTCTCCTTCGCCTGGGCGCAGTCGCTCGGCAACGCCTTCTCCCAGGAGAGCACGCCGCTCGTCATCGGCGACACGCTCTACGTCACGAGCGCCAACGGGCCCCAGTACGTCATGGCGCTCGATGCCGCCACCGGCAAGACGCGCTGGAAGGTCGAGCTCGAGATGCCGGCCGGCGTGCAGCAGTACGCCTGCTGCGGCGTCGTCAACCGCGGCGTCGCCTACAGCGACGGCATGATCTATGTCGGCCGGCTCGACGGCGCCCTGACCGCGCTCGATGCCAAGACCGGCGAGGAGGCCTGGACGGTCGACGTGGTCGACTACAAGCAGGGCTCGGTGATCACCTCGCCGCCGCTCGTGGTCAAGGACATGGTGATCACCGGCTTCGGCGGCGGCGAGTACGGCGCCCGCGGCTACATCACCGCCTACGACAAGAAGACCGGCAAGGAGCGGTGGAAGACCTGGACCGTGCCGGGCGCCGGCGAGCCGGGCAGCGAGTCCTGGAAGGGCGATTCCTGGAAGACCGGCGGCGGCACCGCCTGGCTGATCGCCTCCTACGACGCCGAGCGCGACCTCGCCTATTTCGGCACCTCGAACCCGGGCCCGTGGAACGCCGCGGTGCGCGGTCCGAACACGTCCGACTACGGCCAGTTCACCAACAAGTGGACCGCCGCCACGATCGCGATCGACCCCGACGACGGCAAGATCGTCTGGGGCTTCCAGGGCACGCCGCACGACGCCTGGGACTATGACGGCGTCAACGAGCTCGTGCTCGTCGACCTCGACGTCACCGGCGACGGCAAGCCGGACCCGGTCGGGCTCAAGGCCGACCGCAACGGCTTCTTCTTCGTGCTCGACCGCACCAACGGCAAGGCCCTCTCGGCCGCCACCTTCGTGCCGACCAACTGGGCCAAGAGCTTCGATCTCGCCACCCAACGTCCGGTCGAGGACCCGGCCAAGCGTCCGGGCCTCAAGAAGAAGGCCGTCGACATCTGCCCGAACCTCATCGGCGGCAAGAACTGGATGCCGATGGCCTGGAGCCCGCAGACCAAGCTGGTCTACATCCCGGCCAACAACCTGTGCATGGACATGGAGGACAGCGAGGTCGAGTACAAGCGCGGCGCCTTCTTCCTGGGCAAGGACTTTCCGACCAAGGCCGGCCCCGGCGGCTACCAGGGCGAGCTGGTGGCCTGGGACCCGGTCGCCCAGAAGAAGGTCTGGGGCATCAAGGAGAAGTGGGCCTTCAACGGCGGCGCCCTGGCGACCGCGGGCGGCCTCGTCTTCGCCGGCAACTACGAGGGCGACTTCCGCGCCATCGACGCCAAGACCGGCGAGGTCCTCTGGTCGAAGCGGCTGGGCTCGGGCATCCACGCCGGCCCCTCGACCTACGAGGTCGGCGGCAAGCAGTACGTCACCGTCGCGGTCGGCCGCTCGGAGACCATCCCGGGCTTCCTGGGTGAGATCGGCCGAAAGATGATCGACGCCCAGCCGACCGCCGGCATGCTGTTCACCTTCACCGTCGAGTGACCCTCCCGGGCACCGTCGAGTGATCCTCCCGGGCGGGCGGTCCCTGGACCGCCCGCCCCCCCACTCCAGGGCTCGGAGGCTCGCGCCATGCCTCGCATCCCGGCCGTTCTCGTGGGGCTCGCGACCGCGCTCGGGCTCGCCGCCGCCGCCCGCGCCGCCGAGCCGCTGCGGGTCTGCCTCGATCCGGACACCCCGCCGCTCTCGATGGCCAAGGGCGACCGGCACGGCATCTATCACGAGGTCGGCGAGCGCCTGGCTGCCGCGCTCGAGCGGCCGTTCCAGGTCTATTGGTGGCCGACCGACGTCGGCAAGCGGGCGATCCGGCTGACCGTGCTCGCCGACCGCTGCGACGTCATGCTGGGCGTGCCCAACGTCAAGGGCCTGATGGGCCCGCGCCTCCTGGTCGCCGGCCCGCTGCTCGAGCTCGGCTACGTGCTGGTCCTGCCCGAGGGCGCCTCGCTCGGCCGGATCGAGGAGCTGGACGGCCGGCGGGTGGCGGTCGCCTTCAACAGCGAGGCGCAGAGCGCGCTCGCCACGCTCGCCCGGGTCGAGGCGGTCACCTTCCGCGAGCCCGAGCAGGCACTGCGGGCCCTCGCCCGCGGCGAGGTCGACGCGGCCTTCGTCTGGGAGGCGCCGGTCCCCTGGATCGAGCGGGAGACCGGCCGAAGGTTCACGGTCGTGGCGGTCGACGGGCCGCGCCTGCGCTGGCAGTCGGCGGCCGGGGTGGCGCGCGGCAACCGGGCGCTGCGCGACCGGCTCGACGAGCTGTTGCGCGGCCTGAGCGGGGAGATCGCTGCGATCGCCCGCAGCTACGGCCTGCGCCACGACGCGCGCATCGCCTGGAACTGGCTGCCGGCGGCGGCGTCACGGTCGGACGCGCCGCCCGAGCAGGGTGCCACGGCGATCGTCAAGGTCGCCGCCGAGGCACCCAAGGAGGAGGATCTGGCGGCCGTGGCCGAGCGCGGCCGCGAGCTGTTCAACTCGGTCCTGGGGTGCAGCCATTGCCACGGCCCCGAGGCGGTCGGCCCCGACAAGGCCCGGGATCTCCGCCGCATGCGCATCCGCTACCGCGCCGGCTGGCCCGACGCCTACTGGGAGACCGTCCGCGAGGGCCGGCTGCAGACCCAGTCGGGGCTGGTCATGCCGGCCTGGAAGGACACCGCCAGCGAGGACGAGCTCAAGGCGATCCTGGCTTGGCTGACCGGCCTGCAGGTGAGCCGCTGAGGCGGGTCAGCCGTCCCGGCCGCAGCCCGCCTCGGCCGGGCCGGGCGGCTCCAGCCGGTAGCCGATGCCGCGCACCGTGACGATCAGGCTCGCCTCCGGATCGCCGAGCTTCTGCCGCAGCCGGCGGACATAGACGTCGACCACGTTGGTGAGCGGGTCCTCGCTGTAGCCCCAGACGTTGCTCAAGATCCGCGCCCGGCTCACCACCCGGCCCGCCTGCGCCATCAGGAACTCGAGCAGCGCCAGCTCCTTGGCGGTGAGCTCGACGCGCTGGCCGGCGCGGCTCACGGCGAGGCTCGCCCGGTCGAACACGAGGTCGCCCACGACCAGGGTCGGGAGCTCGTCGCGGAAGCCGCGGTCGCGGCGGATCAGGGCCGCGATCCGCGCCACGAGCTCGTCGAAGGCGAACGGCTTGGTGAGGTAGTCGTCGGCGCCGAGCCGCAGCCCCTCGACCCGCTGCTCGATCGCATCGAGCGCGGTGAGCATGAGGATCGGCGTGACGTCGCCCGTGGCGCGCAGCCGCTGGCAGACCTCCTGGCCGGGCATCCCGGGCAGCATGAGGTCGAGCACGATCGCGGCGAAGCCGCCGCCGCGGGCGATCTCGAGGGCGTCGGCGCCGTCCCGGCAGTGGCTGACGGTGTAGCCCTCGGCGCGCAGCCCGCGGACCACGAAGTCCGCCACCCGCTCCTCGTCCTCGACCACGAGCAGGCCGCGGCGCGGCGCCGGGTCGCTCACGAGACGGCCCGCAGCCTCGGCGCAGCGGGCAGGACGACGCCCACGGTGGTGCCCTCGCCCGGGCGGCTGTCGATCGTGATCTCGCCGCCGTGCGCCTCGACGATCGCCTTGGCGAGGGCGAGGCCGAGGCCGCTCCCGCCGCTGTGCAGGCGGCTCGCGTCACGGCCGCGGTAGAACCGCTCGAACACGGTGGCGAGGTCCGCCTCGGGGATGCCGATGCCGCGGTCGATCACCTGCAGCACGACGCCCGCCGGGCCGGTGCCCAGCACCACCCGGACCACCCCGTGCGGCTCGGAGTAGCGGATCGCGTTGTCGAGCAGGATCATCACGAGCTGGCGCAGCCGGGTCGGATCGCCCTGCACCACCGCCTCGGCCACCTGCTCGACATACTCGATCGTCACCGAGCGCTTGGCGGCCAAGACGTCGGCGTCGGCGCAGGCGCGGCGGACGAGCTCGGTGAGCGCCGCCGGCTTGACCTGCAGGCGCGGCACGCCGCCCTCGTTGCGGGCGACGAACAGCAGGTCGTCGACCAGGCCGGCGGTGAGGCTCACCTGCTCGACGATCCGCTGCAGGGCCCGGCGATAGTCCTCGGGGCCGGCCTCGCGGGTGCGCAGGGTCACCTCGGCCTCGCCGCGGACCACCGTGAGCGGGGTCCGGAGCTCGTGGCTCACGTCCGCGAGGAAGCGGCGGCGCGCCTCGTCGGCGGCGCGCAGGCTGGCGTTCGCCGCGGCGAGCTCGGCGGTCCGTTCGGCCACCGCCCGCTCGAGCCCGGCGCGCGCCGCGTCCGCCTCGAGGCGGCTCGCCGCGAGCTGCTCGACCATGCGGTTGAAGCCGGCGCCGAGCCGGGCGAACTCGTCCTGGCCCGCGATCGCCACCCGGTGCGCGAGCTCGCCGCGGGCGACAGCGGCGGCGCCCGCCTCGAGCGCCGCCAGGGGCGCCAGGAGCCGGCGCAGGAGGACGGTGAGCGCCCAGCCGCAGAGCGCGAGCGCGGCCGCCGCGGCCAGAAGCGAGAGCCACTTCACCCGGCCGAGCACCACCTCGGCCGCCTCCCGGGCCTCGACCACCTCGCGCTTCTCCTCGGCGATCGCCGCGTCGATCAGCGCCCGCAGCTCCTGGTCGATCTCCCGCTCGAGGACCTCGTCGAGCGTCGGCAGATCGGCGCCCATCCGCTCGGCCCGAAAGGTGCGCACCGCCAGATCGAGATTGTCGATCACCCGCTGCACCTTGCGCTCGATGTCGGCGAGCCGGACCAGCTCCTCGGCCTCGTCCTCGCGATCGCCGACGAACGCCACCTCGCGCGCGATCCCGGTGCGGATCGCATCGAACAGTCCGACCAGCCGGTCGCGCGCCGCCGCCCCGTCGGTCCGATCGTCGGACCCGGTCAGATAGGCGTCGGTGAGCTGCTTGAAGACCAGGTAGGTCTGCGCCTCGAGCTCGAGGTGCGCTTCGAGCACCTCGTGCGCGAGATGCGTGCGCTCGAGCTGCCAGCCGGCGAGGCGGGCGCCGTAGAGCGCCAGACCGGTGCACCCCAGCGCCAGGGCCAGCAGGCCGAGGAAGGTCGCGATCAGGGTCGTGCGATACATGCCATGCCGTGTAGCACGACCGTGTCGCCGGAGCCACGGCGGCGGGCGCAACCGCGCCCGCCGCCGGCTCCTCACACGACGACCCGGCGCCTCACACGACGACGAAGTCGTCGGTCGCGATCAGACTGTTGCCCTGCAGCGTCGCCACCTGCTGCGCCGCGGCGCCGCCGAGCCCGTCGGCGTCGAAGCGGAGCTCGCCCGTGTCGGTGTCGAACAGGAAGGTGCCCTGGCCCGCGACCGTGGCGGTCGGGGTCGCCGACACGACGAGCCGCGCCGGATCGAGGGCCGACCCCGCCACGAGCCCGTCGCCGAACAGCCCGGCGTCGATCTCGAGCAGGTCCTCGCCGCGCAGGAAGTCGGTGATCAGGTCGCGGTCGACCGCGAGGTTCTGCAAGACGAACCGATCGGCGTCGGTCCCGCCGGTCAGCGTGTCGATCCCGGCCCCGCCCACGAGCCGGTCCTGCCCCTGCTCGCCGAGCAGCCGGTCGGCGCCGGTGCCACCCAGGAGCGTGTCGGCGTCGGCGCCGCCCAGGAGCCGGTCGTTGCCGTCGCCGCCGACCAGGAGGTCGTCGCCCAGGCCGCCGAGCATCACGTCGATGCCGTCGCCGCCCTGCAGCTCGTCCTGGCCGTCGCCGCCCTCGAGCCGGTCGTCGCCCAGACCGCCGAAGAGGAGGTCGTCCCCCTCGCCGCCCAGGACCCGGTCGTTGCCGTCGCCACCCTCGACCAGATCGCCGCCGACGCCGCCGTCGACCACGTCGTTGCCGGCGCCGCCGAACAGCTGGTCCTCGCCGTCGCCGCCCAGGACCGTGTCGATGCCGTCGCCGCCGTAGAGGATGTCGAGGCCGGCGCCGCCGTCGACCCGGTCGTTGCCGAGGCCGCCGTAGAGCAGGTCGTCGCCGTCCTCGCCGAACACCTGGTCGTCGCCGTCGCCGCCCTCGACCAGGTCGGCATCGCCGCCGCCATGGACGCGGTCGTTGCCGAGGCCGCCGAACACCTCGTCGGCCCCGGCGCCGCCGCGCCCGAGGTCGGCGCCGTCGCCGCCGAACAGGCGGTCCGCCTCGTCGCCGCCGTCGAGCGTGTCGTCGCCCAGGCCGCCATAGAGCTCGTCCAGGCCGGCCTCGCCCAGGAGCACGTCGTTGCCGGCCTCGCCCTCGAGCAGATCGTCCTGATCGCCGCCCTCGAGCCGGTCGTTGCCGTCGCCGCCGAACAGGAAGTCGCGGCCCTGGCCGCCCAGCACCCGGTCGTTGCCGAGGCCGGCATAGACGTCGTCGTCGCCCTCGCCGGCGTCGATCAGGTCGTTGCCCTCGAAGCCGTCGATCAGATCGTTCCCCTTGAAGCCGTTGATCGTGTCCGCGGCCGCGGTTCCGGCCAGATAGTCGTCGTTGTCGGTGCCGTTGACGATCGCCATGTGCGAGCTCCTCCTCCGTTCGGGTCACGGACGCCGCGGCGGGGGTCGGACCCGCCGCGGCCGTCCCGTCCGTGTTCGCCCGTCAGCGGCGCCGCGAGCTGTTCGAGCTCGTGTTCGACGAGCTGTTCGAGCTCGAGTTGGACGAGCTGTTCGAGCTCGAGTTGGACGAGCTGTTCGAGCTCGAATTGGACGAGCTGTTCGAGCTCGA
>CAZDFD010000018.1:21169-27586 GCA_964504655.1 uncultured Geminicoccaceae bacterium | reverse complement strand
GGAGCCCGCGCGGAGCGCAGGCGAGGAGAATGAGGAGGGACGTCCGATGCTCTTGCGCATCCGCCCGATCGGGCCGGCGGCCGAGGCCGGCGGCGGGGGCTTGGCCGAGCTCCTGCGCGGTGCCCTCGACCGGCTGCGGCCGCAGCCCGCCGCGGGCACGATCACCTTCGCCTGCGCCCCCGAGGACAAGGGCGTGATCGCCCCACCGGTGCCGGCCCGGAGCGTGCTGCCGGACTGGTTCCGCCGCCTGCCGGCGGTCGACCGGGCGCAGCTCTCCGCCAGCGACAACGGCCTCACCGTGAAGCGCTGCATGCCGTTCCTGGACGCCCTCTCGACCGGCTGGATCCTGCCGCTCGCGGCGACCGTGCGGCTCGAGGTCAAGGACGGCGGACGCACGGTCTCCGCCGGCTGGGAGTTCGACAAGGTGATGGTCTCGAACCACACCCCCTACCAGGTCGCGGGCAATCCGCGCGAGCCGCGCCCGCCCTGCAAGTTCCACAATTACTGGACGATCCGCACCCCGCCCGGCTGGAGCTGCCTGTTCGTCCCGCCCCTGAACCGGCCCTCGCCGCTGTTCGAGTGCCTCTCCGGGGTGGTCGACACCGACAGCTATCCGACCCTGATCCACTTCCCGTTCATGGCCACCGCCCCGGACGGGGTGCACTGCCTGCCCAAGGGCACGCCGCTCGTGCAGGTGATCCCCTTCCGTCGCGCCGACGCGGCGCTCGCAGGCGTGGTGCGCGAGGAGACGCCCGAGGAGGGCCGGGCGCGCGAGCGCGGCCTGCGCAGCACCCAGGCCGAGGACGGCTGGTACCGGAGGGAGATCCGCGCCGCGCGCTGAGCCCGGACGGTTGCCCTGCGGGTCGCGCTCTGGGATGCTCGGCCGCGAGGGCACGGCGGAGCGGGCCGTGCGTCAGGATCGGGGAGCCCAGCCATGACCCGCGACCACGCCACGCGGTCCACCCTGCATGCCGCCCGCCTGCACCGGCGGCGGATCCTCGAGGCGGCGCTGCTCGGCCCGGCCGCCGCGGCGGTCGGGCTCAGGGCCCCGGCGGTGCTCGGCCAGGCCAAGCCGTTCGCCGGCGTCACCTTGAACGGCGCCTGCTTCCAGCACGTGTTCCAGACCTACATCAAGGACTACCTGCCCGAGTTCGAGGCCCTGACCGGCGCCAGGGTCAACCTCGAGCTGCAGGCCTTCCCGGTCTACAACCAGCGCATGGATCTCGAGCTCTCGACCAAGGGCTCGGCCTACGACTTCTGCAACATCACCTTCATCTATTCCGGCCGCTGGATCGGCGCCGGCTGGATGACCCCGCTCGACCCGTTCCTGGCCGATCCGAACAAGACCCCGCCCGACTTCGACGCGGCCGACTTCGTGGCCGGCGCGCAGAGCTCGCTCAAGGACGCCAAGGGCACCACCTACGGCTTCGCCTGGGAGGCCGGTGCCATGATCATGGGCATGGCCCGCGGCGACGTCATGGACAAGGCCGGGGTGGCCGCACCCACGACCTTCGCGGAGTTCGTCAAGGTCTGCGCCGCGACCCACAAGCAGGACGGCGTGGCGGCCTACGTCGCCGACAAGCTCCACCACTGGAACTGGATCCCCTACCTGATGGGGTTCGGCGGCGCCGTGTTCCGCGGCCCGCCCGACGATCTCTACCCGACCCTGGACACGCCCGAGGCGATCGAGGCCGCGGCCTGGTACGCCGACATCCTCGCCAAGTACACGCCCGCGGGCGTGCTCTCCTTCACCGACGACCAGGCGATGCGGGCGCAGATCGCCGGCCGCGCCAACATCCGCACCCAGGCGATCGCCTGGATGGTGCCCCTGGTCAAGCACGCCGAGAGCCAGGTCAAGACCACCGCCCGCTACGCGCTCATGCCGGCCGGGCCCAAGGGGGCGTTCCCGGGCTCGAACAGCCACGGCTACGGCATCCCGCTCGGCTCGAAGCAGAAGGACGCCGCCTGGGCGTTCATCGCCTGGGCGATGAGCAAGGCGATGCTGCGGCGGATCGCGCTCGAGAAGGGCTACGCCGCGATCTGCCGCCGCTCGATCATCACCGACCCGGCCTACAGGCAGGCGCTCACGCTCAACGGCCAGGACGTGGCCTCCCTCTACCTCCAGGTCCTCGAGCTCGGCGGCAAGTCGGGCTACATGAAGTACCGCACCGTGCCGGTGTTCCCGCAGGTGGGCGACAAGATCAACAAGGCGATCGAGCGGATCGCCACCAACCAGGCGACGCCGGCCGAGGCGATGCGCCAGGCGCAGGAGGAGGCGATCGCCGACCTCAAGAAGGCCGGCGTGCCGATCTGAGGACGGCGCACCGGTGGCGAGCCTCGCCCTGGCCCACGAGCCGTCGGCGCCGGCGGGCCGGGCGAGCTTCGCCCGGGCGCGCGAGCGTTTCCTCCTGCGCCTGCTGGCGCCGACGCTCGCCGTGCTCGCCGTCGTCACGCTGCTGCCGACCCTCTACCTCCTCGTGACGAGCCTGACCCCGCTCGATCTGACCAAGCCCGAGACCGCCTGGAACTTCGCCGAGCCGTTGCGCAACTACCGCTTCCTCACCGAGGACGGCCGGCTGCACGGCTCGCTCTGGGTGCAGGCCAAGCTGTCCTTCTGGACGGTCGGCCTGCAGCTCGCCATCGGCCTGGGCCTGGCACTGCTGCTCAACATCCGGGCGACCCTCCTGGTGGCGCTCCGGACCGTCTTCCTGATCCCGATGGTCCTGCCGCCGATCGTCGTGGCGATCATCTGGAAGGTCCTCTACACGCCCGACATCAGCCCGGTCTGGTGGGGCTTCCAGGCGCTCGGGTGGGACGTCCCGGCGCTGATCACCGACGCCGACTGGGCGCTGACCGCGATCATCGTGGCCGACACCTGGCAGTGGTTCCCGTTCACCATGCTGATGATCCTGGCGGCCCTGCAGATGATGCCCGAGGAGTATGTCGACGCGGCGCGGATCGACGGCGCCTCGGCGCTGCAGACCGTCCGCTACGTCACCCTCCCCTGGCTCAAGGGCGTCCTGCTCGTGGCGGCGCTGTTCCGCCTGATCGACAGCATCAAGGCCTTCCCCCTGATCTTCATCCTGACCGAGGGCGGGCCGGGCAGCGTGACCGAGGTCACCAACTACTACTCCTACATCCAGGCCTTCAACTTCAGCTTCCTCGGCTACTCCTCGGCGATCACCGTGGTCATGGTGGCGGTCACGCTCGCCCTCTCCTGGGCGATCATCCGCCTGGTCGGCTGGGGCCAGGCGCGTGAGTGAGGCGCTGCGCTACAGCGCGCCCTGGGAGCGGGCGCTGCTCTGGGCGCTCGTCGTCCTGCTGCTGGTGCTGGTCCTGTTCCCGTTCGCCTGGCTCCTGTTCATGAGCCTCAAGACGGACCAGGACATCTTCGCCTGGCCGCCCCGGCTCCTGTTCACCCCGACGCTCGCCAACTACCTGGCGCTCTGGGACGGCAACTTCCCGCGCTCGTTCGCCAACAGTGCGATCGCGAGCCTGGTCTCGACCGCGCTCGCCATGCTCGTCGGCACGCCCGGCGCCTATGCCCTGTCGCGGATGACGCTTCGGGCCGAGAAGCCGCTCTCGCTCCTGATCCTGGCCTCGCGCATGGCCCCGCCGATCGCCTTCACGATCCCCTACTTCCTGGTCTACCGCCACCTCGAGCTGCTCGACACGCTCGCCGGGCTGATCCTGGTCTATCTGACCTTCAACCTCTCGCTCGTGGTCTGGCTGATGCGCAGCTTCTTCGACACCACGCCGCGCGCCCTCGAGGAGGCCGCCTGGATCGACGGCGCCTCGCTCGCGCAGAGCTTCACCCGGATCGTCCTGCCCCTGGCCGGGCCCGGCCTGGCGGCCACCGCGATCCTCTGCTTCCTCTACTCCTGGAACGACTTCTTCTTCGCCCTGATCCTCACCCGCACCCAGGCGATGACGGCGCCCGTGGCGGTCGTCAACTTCATGCAGTACGCCGGCTGGGAGTGGGGCAAGATCGCCGCCGGCGGCACCCTCGTGATGCTGCCCGTGCTCCTGTTCTCGATCCTGGTGCGCCGCTTTCTGATCCACGGCATGACCGCGGGCGCGGTCAAGGGGTGAGCATGACCGAGGCCGAACTGGTGCTCGACTGCCGCGACGAGACCGGCGAGGGACCGGTCTGGGACCCGGTCGAGCAGGCCTTGTGGTGGCTCGACATCAACGGCCGCCGCCTGCACCGCTGGCATCCCGAGAGCCGCCGCCACACGACCGTCGCGACCCCGGCCCGGGTCGGCTCGTTCGCACTCCGCGAGGCCGGCGGCATGGTCGCCGCCATGGAGCACGCGGTCGGCTGGCTCGATCCCGCGAGCGGCGGCTTCGAGCCCCTGGCCGAGCCCGAGGCGGGCCGCGCCGACCACCGCTTCAACGACGGCCGCTGCGACCCGCGCGGCCGCTTCTTCGCGGGCTCGATGAACCTGACGCTCCAGGCCCCGACGGGCATCCTCTGGCGGCTCGATCCGAGGCGGCGGCTGGCCGAGGTCGCGGGCTACGCCACGGTCGCGAACGGCCTCGCCTGGAGCCCCGAGGGCACCCGCATGTACTGGGCCGACAGCCCGCGGGCCCGGATCTGGACCTTCGCCTACGACCTCGACGAGGGCATCCCCTACGACCGCCGGCTCTGGGCCGAGAGCGACCCGGACGGCCCGCTCGGCCGCCCCGACGGTGCCGCGGTCGACTCCCTGGGCGGCTACTGGATCGCCCGCTACCGGGCCGGCCGGGTGCTGCGGCTCACCCCCGACGGCCGCATCGACCGCGTGATCCGACTGCCCTGCGGGCGGGTCACCATGTGCGCCTTCGGCGACAGCGATCTCAAGACCCTCTACGTCACCACCGCCCGGCACAACGCCGATCCGGCCGAGCTCGCCCGCGAGCCCCTGGCGGGCGGCCTGTTCGCCTGCCGGGTCGACGTCGCCGGCCTGCCCGAGCCGCGCTTTGCCGGCTGAGAGGATCCGCCATGCGCTATCCCTCCGGCACGACGCATCTCTGGGCGATCCTGGGCGACCCCGTGGCGCATGTGCGCGCCCCGTTCTTCTTCAACCCCAAGTTCGAAGCCAAGGGCCTGGACGCCTTCCTCCTGGCCCTGCACGCGCCCAGGGCCGAGCTCGCGACCATCCTCGAGGGCCTGCGCCGGATCCCCAACCTCAAGGGCCTGATCGTCACCATCCCGCACAAGGAAACGATGCTCACGCTCGTCGACGAGGTCGGCCCGCAGGCGCGGCTGTGCGGTGCGCTCAACACGGTGCGCATCGAGCCGGGCGGCCGGCTCGTGGGCGAGATGTTCGACGGCCTCGGCCTCGTGGCGGCGATGCGCGCGCACGGCCTCGAGCCCCGGGGCGCCCGCCATCTCCTGATCGGCGCCGGCGGGGCCGCCCGCGCCATCGCCTTCGCGCTGGCGGCCGAGGGTGCGGCCGAGCTCGCCATCTGGAACCGCACCGCCGACCGCGCCGCCCGCCTCGCGGCCGAGCTCGCCCGCGCCTTCCCGAGCGTGCCGGCCCGGCTCGGCCCCCCGGACGGCCGCGGCTTCGACGTGGTGGTCCAGTGCACCGCCCTCGGCATGCACGCGGGCGACCCCCTGCCGCTCGACCCGGCCACGCTGGCACCGCCGACGGCGCTGGTCGAGATCATCGCCGTGCGCGAGACCGAGCTCGTGACGGCCGCAGCCGCCCGGGGCTGCACGGTCGTGGGCGGCCGGCCGATGGCCGAGCTCCAGATCGACGCCCAGCTCGCCTTCATCGGCCGCCCGCCGCCGCTGGCCCCGGGCTGAGCCGGGCGTCGGGTGGGCGGGTCGGCCCGGTCGTGCCGGCCGGCGGGGACGCGGCCAGCCATGGGGACGAGGCCTACGAGGAGGAGTCCGCGGTGATCCCGGCTCGTCTCGAGGACCGGGAGGGAAGCCGATGAGCCGGCCTCGCGCCCGGCGCCGCTCGCCCCTGGCCGAAGGGCTCGAGCCCGGCTTCTGGCGCACCAAGCCGCTCGAGGCGATGAGCCCGGCCGAGTGGGAGGCGCTCTGCGACGGCTGCGGCCTCTGCTGCCAGATCCGGGTCGAGGATCCGGACACCGGCGAGATCGCACTCTCCGACGTCGCCTGCCGGCTCCTCGACCTCTGCACGCATCGCTGCCGCGACTACGCCCTCCGCCACGAGCGGGTGCCGGACTGCGTGGGTCTCACCCCGGCCAATGTCCGCTCCCTCACCTGGCTGCCCTGGAGCTGCGCCTACCGCCTCCTGGCGTTCGGCTTCGAGCTCCCGGAGTGGCACCATCTGGTCTGCGGCGACCCCGAGGCGGTCCACCGCCGCGGCCCCTCGATGCGCGGCGAGCTCGTCAGCGAGGAGGAGGTGAACTGGGAGGAGGAGGCACTCGCCGAGCGCCGCCGGGGCGGCCGCTGACGCC
>CAZDFD010000018.1:2623-21069 GCA_964504655.1 uncultured Geminicoccaceae bacterium | reverse complement strand
CTCGGGGCCGTGCAGAGGCACGGGGGAGGTCTTGCCCGAGGTCCGGATCGAGCGGCTCGCCAAGCGATTCGGCACGAGCGTGGCGGTCGACGGGATCAGCTTCACCGTCGCCGACGGCAGCATGGCGGTGCTGCTCGGCCCCTCGGGCTGCGGCAAGTCGACGACGCTGCGGCTCGTGGCCGGGCTCGAGACCGCGACCGCCGGCCGGGTCCTGGTCGACGGCCGGGACGTCACCCCCCTGCCGCCGCCGGCCCGCGGCCTCGCCATGGTCTTCCAGAGCTACGCGCTCTTCCCGCACCTCGATGTCGCCCGCAACATCACCTTCGGCCTCGAGGTGCGCGGCGTGCCGCGCGCCGAGCGCGCGCGTCGACTGTCCGCCGCCGCGGCCCTCCTCGGCCTCGACGGCCTCCTCGCGCGCAAGCCGGCGCAGCTCTCGGGCGGCCAGCAGCAGCGGGTGGCGCTCGCCCGGGCGATCGTCGCCGAGGCCCGGCTCTGCCTCATGGACGAGCCGCTCTCCAACCTCGACGCCAAGCTGCGCCAGGAGATGCGCAAGGAGATCCGCGAGCTCCAGCGCCGGCTCGGCATGACCATGCTCTACGTCACCCACGACCAGGTCGAGGCCATGACCATGGCCGACCGGATCGTGCTCCTGAAGGACGGCCGGGTCGAGCAGGTGGGAACGCCGGCCGAGCTCTACGGCCGCCCGGCCACGCTGTTCGCCGCCGCCTTCCTCGGCACGCCGCCGATGAGCCTTTTGGCCCTCGAGGACGGGCCAATGGGCGCGGTCGTGGCCGGCAGTGCCGCCTGCGTGCTGCCCGGCCGGCCGGGCCGGGACCGGGTCCTGGGCCTGCGCCCCGAGGCGATCCGCCTCGAGCGCGCCGGCGGTCATCCGGCTGTCGTCGAGAGCGTCGAGTTTCTCGGCGCCGACAGCCACCTCGCCTGCCGGATCGGCCGCGAGCGCCTGTTGGTGCGGACCGGCGGCCTCGTCGACCTCGCACCCGGTGCCGCGATCGGGCTCGACTGGCCGGCCGAGGCGGTGCACCTGTTCGACGCCCGGAGCGGCCGGCGGCTCGAGGCGGCGTGAACGACCAACCAGGAGGAGCTCGACCGATGCGTGTCTCTAGGCGTGCGTTCACCGCCCTCGGAGCGGCGGCGATCGGTGGGGGCGGGCTCGGCGTGCGCCCGGCCCGGGCGGCCGAGGTCAAGCTCACCTTCTACTACCCGATCGCGGTCGGCGGGCCGATCACCAAGATCGTCGACGGCTACGCCAAGCGCTACGCCGAGCTCGCCCCGGGTGTCGTGATCGAGCCGGTCTACACCGGCAGCTACCAGGACACGATGACCAAGACCCTGACCGCCCTCAAGGGTGGCAACCCACCGCATCTGGCGGTCCTCCTCGCGGTCGACACCTTCACGCTCTACGACGAGGACGCCATCGTCCCGTTCGACGAGCTCGCCCAGGGCGACGCCGACCGCGCCTGGATGAAGAGCTTCTACCCGGCCTTCCTCGAGAACGGGGCGATCGACGGCAAGACCTGGGGCATCCCCTTCCAGCGCTCGACGCCGGTCCTCTACTGGAACAAGCAGGCCTTCGCCGAGGCCGGGCTCGACCCGGAGCGGCCGCCCGCCGACTGGGACGAGCAGGTCGAGCTGGCGCGGCGGCTCACCCGGCGCGACGCCTCCGGCAACGTCACCCAGTACGGCATCCAGATCCCCTCCTCGGGCTTCCCCTACTGGCTGTTCCACGGCCTCGTGATCCAGGCCGGCGGCCACCTCATGAACGAGGCCGGCAACGCCGTCTTCTTCGACAGCCCCGAGGTGATCGAGGCGCTGCAGTACCAGGTCGATCTGGGCCGCAAGCACGGGGTCATGGCCCCGGGCATCATCGAGTGGGGCACCACACCCAAGGACTTCTTCGAGCGCCGCGCGGCCATGATGTGGACCACCACGGGCAACCTCACCAACGTGCGCAACAACGCCCCCTTCCCGTTCGGCGTGGCGATGCTGCCGGCCCGGAAGCGCCGCGGTGCCCCCACCGGCGGCGGCAACCTCTTCATCTTCAAGCGCGCGACCGCGGCCGAGCGGCAGGCGGCGCTCGGCTTCATCCGCTGGCTGACCTCGCCCGAGCTCGCCGCCGACTGGGGGATCGCCACGGGCTACGTCGCCACGAGCCCGGCCGCCTGGGAGACCCCGGCCATGAAGACGTACGCGGCCGAGTTCCCGCCCGCGACCGTGGCCCGCGACCAGTTGCAGTACGCCAAGGCGGAGCTCTCCACGCACGAGAACCAGCGGGTGACCAAGGTCTTCAACGACGGGCTGCAGGCCGCCCTGACCCTGGCCAAGAGCCCGGCCCAGGCGATGAAGGACGCGCAGGCCGAGGCCATGCGCATCCTGGCCCCCTATCGCTGAGTGCAGGGACGGGGAGCGGGACCCGCTCCCCGCACGCCGCGCATGGATCGGCGCGTCCAGGCGGTCTATGGCTGGCTGCTGGCCCTGCCGGCCTGCCTCCTGCTCGCGGCCTTCACCCACTGGCCGGCCGTGGCCTCCCTCCTGGACAGCTTCTGGTCCACCCCCAAGGGGCGGCGGCCGGCCGTGTTCATCGGCCTCGACCACTACCGGCGGATGCTCGCCGACGACCCGATCTTCCTGCAGGTCGTCTGGAACAACTTCCTCTACGCGCTCGTCACCGTGCCGGTGTCGATCGGGCTCGCGCTCCTCATGGCGCTGTTCGTGAACGAGCGGATCCGCGCCCGCGGGCTCGTCCGGCTCGCCTACTTCACGCCCACCGTCCTGCCGATGGTCGCAGCCGCCAACATCTGGCTGTTCTTCTACACGCCGGGCTACGGCCTCTTGAACCAGATCCTGACCGCGCTCGGCCTGCCCGACACCAACTTCCTCGGCTCGCGCGACACGGCACTCTGGAGCGTCATGGCGGTGACGGTCTGGAAGGAGGCCGGCTTCTTCATGATCTTCTATCTGGCGGCACTCCAGGCGATCCCGCCGGTGCTGCTCGAGGCGGCCCGGCTCGAGGGCGCCTCGCACCTCGTCTATCTGCGCCGCGTCGCCCTGCCGCTGTTGATGCCGACCACCCTCTTCGTGCTGGTCAACGCGGTGATCGGCGCCTTCCGGGTGGTCGACCACGTCGTGGCCATGACCCAGGGCGGCCCGGACAATGCGAGCGCGCTCCTGCTCTTCTACATCTACGAGACCGCCTTCCGCTTCTGGGACACGGGCTATGCCGCGGCGCTGACCGTCGTCCTGCTCCTCGTCCTGGGCAGCGTCTCGATCGCCCAGGTGCGCTTCCTCGACCGCCGGATCCACTACCGGTGAGCACCGCACCCTCGACCCTGCTCGCCCCGGCCGAGGCGTCGCTGCGCGCGGAGCACGGCATCGTCGGCCGCGGCCGCGGGCCGGGCTTCGGGCTCGTCCAGGCGGGCGCCTGGCTCCTGGCACTGCTCTGGGTGGCGCCGCTCCTCTACGCGGTCTGGACCGCCTTCCACCCGCCGGCCTTCGCCGCCCGCTTCACGCTCACGGCACCCTTGACCCTCGACAACGTCACCCGCGCGCTCGAGGCGGCGCCGTTCGGGCGCTACCTGCTCAACACCGTCCTGCTCGTGACGATGACGCTCGCGGGCCAGCTTCTCCTCTGCACGCTCGCCGCCTTCGCCTTCGCCCGCTTCGCCTTCAGGGGCCGCGAGCTCCTGTTCGCGCTCGTGCTCGTCCAGCTCCTGATCACCCCGGACGTGCTCCTGGTCGAGAACTACCGGACGATCGCCCGGCTCGGCATCCTCGACACGATCCTGGCGATCGGCCTGCCCTACATGGCCTCGGCCTTCGGCATCTTCCTCCTCCGCCAGACCTTCAAGCAGGTGCCCGGGGAGCTCGAGGAGGCGGCCAGGATCGAGGGCTGCTCCTGGCTCGGCGTGCTCTGGCGGGTCTACGTGCCGGTGGCCCGCCCGACCTACGTGGCCTACGGCCTGGTCTCGGTGAGCTACCACTGGAACAACTTCCTCTGGCCCCTGATCGTCACCAACTCGGTCGAGACCCGGCCGGTGACCGTGGGCCTCCAGGTCTTCTCGAGCGTGGATCAGGGGATCGACTGGTCGATCATCTGCGCCGCCACGCTCGTCACGAGCGGGCCCTTGCTCTTGGCCTTCCTGATCTTCCAGCGCCAGTTCGTCCAGAGCTTCCTTCGCGCCGGCATTCGCTAGCGCGCGCCGGTCCCCCGGGGCCGGCCACGGACCAGCCGCGCTGCCTCGCGCGCAGCCCGCCTTCCCGAGGCGAGCGCACCCTGGACGACCGTGCAGAGCTCGGGCTCGGTCGCCTCTCCGGCGAGGAGGATCCGCCCGTCGATCGGCAGGGCGAGGCGGGCGCGATCGGCCCAGTGCCCCGGCAGTGCCGCCGAGTAGGCGCCGCGGGTCCAGGGATCGGCCTGCCAGCGCGTCGCCGTGCCGCGCGCGAAGGCGCGGCGGATCCCGGCGCCGAACACCGAGGCGAGCCGGTCGAGCGCCCAGGCCACGGCCGCCCGCTCGCCGGCCGCGAGCAGCTCGGCCGAGCGCGCGCCACCCACGAAGGCGATCGCCACCTCCTGGCCGAACGGCCGCAGGAGGAAGTCGAACGGCTCGCCCGCCGGACCCTCCTGGCCGTAGAGCGTCCAGGACGAAGCCGTCCCGAGCACCGGCCGGTCGAAGGCCAGGGCGATCTTCTCGAAGCCGCCCATGGCGACGGTCGCAACGGCACGCGCCCAGGGCTCGGGCAGTCCGGGCTCGAAGCCGATCCCGCCCGCCGCGAGCACGCCCGGCGAGACCGTGACGATCACGGCCCTGGCCTCGAGCGGGCCGCGCCCGGTCTCGACCCGCACACCCGTGCGCGTCGCCACGATGCGCGTCACGGCCGTGTCGAGCTCGACCGGCAGCGCGGCCCCCCAGGCGGCGAGCGCCGCACCCAGGCCGCCCTCGACCAGGAACTCGCCGCCACCCGGCTGGTTCCAGACCTCGAGCGCCGACAGGCGGTCGAGCTCGACCCCGGCCTCGAACGGCCCCAGGATCGCGCCCGCGATCCGCTCGAACCGGTCGGAGGACGGCCAGAGCGCCCCGACCGCCACGTCGCGGCCGGCCCGCCCGGCCGTGGCGATCGCCCGGTCGAGCCGGTCCTGCGCCGCGCCGAGCGCCGCCCGTTCGGCCGCACCCGCCCAGCGCCCGTCGAGCCAGAGCCGCTCCGGTGCCTCGCGCACCAGCCGGTGGCCGCGGCCGCGCAGGATCGCCACGAACGGGTTGCGCTCGGCCGCCTGCAGCCAGGCGCAGCCGCGGTCGAACGGCACGCCCAGGCTCGTGCTCTCGGTCCAGGCCCGCCCGCCGATCCGCGAGCGCGCCTCGAGCAGCCGGAAGCCGATCCGTCGCCGAGCGAGCTCCATGGCCGCGGCGAGCCCGGCCACCCCGGCCCCCACCACCACGACCTCGACCTCGGCCGCGGCGGCGGGGCGGAGCAGGGCCGGCGCCAGCGCCAGGCCGGCGAGCAGGCTTCGGCGGGTCGGCTGCGGCACGGGTCCATCCCCGGGCGGGTCCGCGCTCGAGCTTGTCGGTGGCACCCCCGCGCGGCAAGATCGCGGCTCGCCCGGTCCCGTCCGGCGACAGCACCCGCCGGGTCCGGTGCGGGGGAGGCGAGCATGCCCGGCGCGCTCGACGAGACGGCGGTCCGCTCCTTTCGCGACAACGGCTTCTGGTTCCCCTGGCGGATCCTGCCGCGCGAGCGGGCGCTCGCCCTGGCCGACCGGGTCATGGGGCTCGCCGCCTCGGATCTGCCGAAGCGCTATCAAGATCCCATGAACCAGCTCTGGCTCCTCAAGCTCCACCTGCTCTTCCGCTGGGCCGACGAGATCGCCCACGCGCCGCGGCTCCTGGACGCGGTCGAGAGCCTGATCGGCCCGGACATCCTGATCTGGTCCTCGGGCATGTTCTGGAAGGGGCCGCGCTCCGGCGCCTACGTCTCCTGGCACCAGGATTCGACCAACTTCGAGCTCGACGACGCCGATGGCGTGGTCCGCGCCTGGGTGGCGTTGACCCCGGCCACGCTCGAGAACGGCACGATGCGCTTCCTGCCGGGCGCGCATCGCCTCGGCCAGATCCGCCACGTCGACAGGAAGCGCCCGGGCGAGCTCCTCTCCCGCGGCGAGACGATCGACCTCGAGATCGACGAGGCCGCGACCGTGCCGGTGCTGATCGACGCCGGCGAGGTCAGCTTCCACCATCTGCACACCCCGCACGGCTCGGGCCCGAACGCCAGCGACGCGCCGCGGGTCAACTACGTGATCACCTACATCGCACCGCAGGTGGCGCCGCGGGTCGGCCCCGACAGCGCCTGCCTCGCCCGCGGGCAGGACCGCTTCGGCCATTTCGAGCCCGAGCCGCGGCCGGCGGCCGACCTGGACCTCGAGGCGAAGCGCGCCCACCGGAGGTTCATGGCGCTGCGCTACCCGATCCTGTTCCGCGGCTCGACCCCACCCGCCCCGCCGCCGCACGAGGGGATCTGAGCGGCCCCGCCCGCCTCAGCGCTCGAGGCCCGCCTCAGCGCTTGAGGATCGAGCCCAGGATGCCGCGCACCAGCGCGTTGCCGACCTGCCGGCCGACCGTGGTCGAGAGGCTGCGCGCGAGCGACTTGGCGACCGCTTCGCCCACCCCCTGACGGCCGGTGCCGCGCGGTGCCGGTGCCGCCGGCGGCGGCTGCAGGGTCCGCCGGCGCGG
Source organism: uncultured Geminicoccaceae bacterium (assembly GCA_964504655.1). Taxonomy (GTDB): domain Bacteria; phylum Pseudomonadota; class Alphaproteobacteria; order Geminicoccales; family Geminicoccaceae; genus JANXAZ01. Next base: position 14,329 of record CAZDFD010000018.1, on the reverse strand, counting down.
CGCCGGGGCGGGCGCCGGGGCCGGGCCGCGCTCGAGCCCGCCGCCGCCGACCCGCCGGGCGGTCCCGGAGGGCGCCGTGCCCCAGGGGCTGGCGGAGCGGGTCGGCGCCGGCTGGCCGCCCCAGGGCGCGTGCGGCTCGACCGCCTCGGCGACCGTGGTGGCGCGCGCCTGCAGGATCTCGTAGGCCGATTCGCGGTCGATCGCGGTGTCGTACTTGCCGGAAAGCGGGCTCTGGGCGAGCAGCTCCCGGCGCTCGGCGTCGGTCAGCGGCCCCATCCGCGAGCGCGGCGGGCAGATCCGCGCCCGCTCGACGATCCCGGGCACGCCACCCGGCTCGAGGGTCGAGACCAGCGCCTCGCCGACCGCGAGCTCGGTGATCGCCGCCTCGGTCTTGAAGCGCGGGTTGGGGCGGAAGGTCTCGGCCGCCGCGCGGACCGCCTTCTGCTCGATCGGCGTGAAGGCGCGGAGCGCGTGCTGCACCCGGTTGCCGAGCTGGCCGAGCACGGTCGTGGGCACATCCAGCGGGTTCTGGGTCACGAAGTAGACGCCCACACCCTTGGAGCGGATCAGGCGGACCACCTGCTCGACCTTCTCGGTCAGCGCCTTGGGCGCGTCCTTGAAGAGCAGGTGCGCCTCGTCGAAGAAGAACACGAGCTTGGGCTTGTCGCGGTCGCCCACCTCGGGCAGCTCCTCGAACAGCTCGGACAGCAGCCAGAGGAGGAAGGTCGCATAGAGCCGCGGGCTCTGCATGAGCTGGTCGGCCATCAAGACGTTGACCGCCCCGCGCCCGTCCGGGGTGACGAGCATCAGGTCGTCGAGGGTCAGGGCCGGCTCGCCGAACAGGTGCTCGCCGCCCTGCTGCTCGAGGGTCAGGAGCCGCCTCTGGATCGTCCCGACGGTGGCCTTGGAGACGTTGCCGTAGGCCGTGGTCAGCCGGTCCGCCTGCTCGGCCACGTACTGCAGGATCGCGGTCAGGTCCTTGAGGTCGAGGAGCAGGAGGCCCTCCTCGTCGGCGAGCTTGAAGGCGATGTTGAGCACGCCCTCCTGCGCCTCGTTGAGCTCGAGCAGGCGCGCCAGGAGGAGCGGGCCCATCTCGCTCACGGTCGCCCGGATCGGGTGCCCCTGGCGGCCGAACAGGTCCCAGAAGATCACCGGCGCCGCCTCGTAGGCGAAGCCCTGGACGCCGAGCTCGGCCGCCCGCTTCTCGAGCTTGGGATTGGCCTTGCCGGGCAGGGCCAGGCCCGAGAGGTCGCCCTTGACGTCGGCGCAGAACACCGGGACGCCGGCCCGCGACAGGCTCTCGGCCAGCACCTGGAGGGTGATCGTCTTGCCGGTGCCGGTGGCTCCGGCCACGAGCCCGTGCCGGTTGGCGAGCGGCAACTGCAGCTCGACCGCCCGCTCGCCCCTGCCCAGAAGGATCGTGCTGCCGCCCATGCCACCCTTCCCCAGGCCGTCCCGGCCCCGATATAGGCGAAGCCCGGCAGGCGGGCGACGGGGTTCCGCATGAGCGCGCCGGCACCCAGGGACGAGCACCGGATCCGGCTCGCGGACGGCCGCCGGCTGGTGTGCGCGGAGTATGGCGAGCCCGGCCGCTCGCCGCCGGTGCTCTACCTGCACGGCTTCCTGGGCAGCCGGCTCGAGCCGCGCGTCGGCGGCGACCAGGGCCTCCACCTCCTGGCCCCCGACCGGCCCGGCTACGGCGCCTCCGAGCCCTGCCCGGGCCTCACCCTCACGGGCTTCGCGCGCGACATGGCGACGCTGCTCGACGCGCTCCGGCTCGAGCGGGTGGCGGTGGTCGGCGTCTCGGCCGGCGGACCCTATGCGATGGCGACCGCGGCGCTCCTGCCCGAGCGGGTGCTGCGCCTGGCGCTCGTGTGCGCGGTCGCCAACAAGCGCACGCTCCGAAGCGAAGGCGGTGCGGTCCAGCTCATGCGGCTCGCCCGCCGCCACGGCAGGCTGGCGCTCGGCCTGGCGCCCGTCCTCCTCCGCAACCTGCGCCGGCACGGCCTCGACGAGGCGGTGCTGCGGCTCGTGCTGCGCGCCGAGCGACCGCTCTGGCGCCCGGGCATCGACCCGGAGCGGATCGAGCGGCTGGTCCTGGTCTCGCTGCGCGAGGGCACCCGGCGCGGCATCCAGGGTGCCACGGCCGACCTCGAGCTGTTGACCCGCAAATGGGACATCGGGCCGCGCGCGGTGCGCTGCCCGACCCTGCTCCTGCACGGCGCCCTCGACCGGGTGGTGCCGCCGGCGCACCTGCAGTGGTACGCCGCACGGCTGCCGCGGGCCCGGGTCGAGCTCGTGCCCGGCGCCGGGCACGTCTCGCTGCCCGTCAACGAGGCCCCGCGCATCGCGGCCTTCCTGCGCGACGAGGCTTGACGCGGCGGCCCGGGCCGGGCGTAGAGCGGAGGGTCCGGGTGCCACCCTGGCGGCCGCGGCGGGAGGAGACCGATGCCCGAGCTCGATCCGGCGATGGCCGCGATCCTGGCCATGCTGCAGGCCAGGGCGCTGCCCGCCTACGAGACCATGCCGGCGGCCGAGGCGCGCGCCGAGTGCGAGCTCCGGAACGCCTTCTGGAACCAGGAGGCGCCCGGGCTGCCCGAGGTCGACGACGTCACCATCGAGGGCCCGCGCGGGCCGCTGCACCTCCGCCTCTACGTGCCGCAGGGGGCGGGCGGGCCGGCGCCCGCGATCGTCTACCTGCACGGCGGCGGCTGGGTGATCGGCTCGCTCGACAGCCACGACCATGTCTGCCGCCGGCTCGCCCGTGCCGCCGGCCTTCCGGTCGTGAGCGTCGGCTACGGCCTCGCCCCCGAGCATGCCTTCCCGCAGGGCCTCGGCGACGTGGTGCACGCGGTGCGCTGGCTCGCCGAGCACGGGGCGAGCGAGGGCATCGACCCCGGCCGGCTCGCCTTGGCGGGCGATTCGGCCGGCGCCAACCTGGCGCTCGCCGCGTGCCTTCGGCTGCGCGACGCCGGCGAGCCGTTGGTGCGCGCCGCGGCGCTCGTCTACGGCTGCTATTCGCCCGACCTCGACAGCCCGAGCCACGCCGCCTTCGGTGACGGCCGCTACTTCCTCGCCACATCCACCATGCGCTGGTTCTGGGACCACTACCTGCCCGACCCGGCGGCCCGCGCCGACCCGCTCGCCTCGCCGCTCTGGGCCGACCTGCGCGGCCTGCCGCCGCTCTACGTTTCGGCCGCCGAGCTCGACCCGCTGCGCGACGACAGCGAGCGGCTCGCCCGCCGGCTGCTCGAGGCCGGGGTCGACTTCGACTGGCGGCTCTGGCGCGGCGTCACCCACGGCTGCTTCCAGATGAGCCGCCTGTTGCCGCGGGCCGAGCTGTTCGTCGCCGAGGTGGCGGGCTTCCTCGCCCGCCGGCTGGTGTGAGCCCCGGGCCGGACCGGGGTCAGCAGGCCTGCGGCTGCACCGTCGGCTGGCACTCCTTGAACGAGAACGGCTCGACGACGTCGGTGCGGGTCGCATCGAACACCCGCCCGTCCTCGCAGTGCGCCTTGGCGAAGACCACCTGGCGGCCGTCGACCTGGCGCTCGACGACCTGGCTCAAATAGGCGACCCTGCAGCCGTTGGTGGCGCGGATCTCGGCCGCCAGATCGTCCTGCCAGGCGGCGAGCGCGGCGCCCGCATCCAGCAGGAGCGCGCCCGCCAGGAGGGCCTTCAGCCGATGCCGCATGGTCCGATCTCCGGCGCGTCGTGGACGGGTCCGCCACCCGTGGGGGCGCCCGAGCATCCCCGCCGGCACGGCCGCGGGTCAAGGCCGGGGCGCAGGGCCGCGACAGCGTGCGCCGCAGCCCTGCCCGGGGCCCTGGTGGGAGCGCTGCTCTGGGCGCTCGCGCCGGGCCCGGCCGCGGCCCAGCGCGGCCAGATGGAGCGCTCGGGCCCGCTCGGCGGCGATCTCCGCCACGTCCCCGCCGACACAATCTGGCGGCTCGAGCGGATCGAGCGCGGCCTGCCCGCCTCGAGCTCGATCGAGCAGGGTCGCGCCCTCTGGGAGCTCGAGGAGATCCGCCGCGACGCCGACCGCGCCGGGCGGGCCGCCCGCGATCGGGACGCGGCCGCCGGCGCCGGGCTGCTCGGGGCCGACCGCGACGCGGTCCCCGACCGCCGCTCGCTCTCCGACCCCGCCCCGGTGCTCGGCACCGGCAAGCAGTGGGTGCGGATCGAGGGGCTGCTCGGCGCCGCCGAGGGCAGCCTCGCGGGTGGCGACCGCGGCCGCGCCCGGGCGCTCGCCGAGCAGGCCCGGGCGGGCCTGCGCGCGGTCGAGGCCGGGCTGTCGCGGGCGCAACTCGCCGACCCGCAGGTCCAGGCCGCCTCCGCCCGGCTGCGGACGCTCGCGGCCGGGCTCGGCGGCTGAACGATGCGCCCGGCCCGGCCGGCGCTGCTCGCGGCCCTCCTGGGCCTTTGGCTCGGCCTCGCCGCCGCCGCCGAGGCCGCCTCCCGGGTGGCCCTCGTGGTCGGCAACGGCGCCTACCGGCACGCGGTGGCGCTCAGGAACCCGGCCAACGACGCCCGCGCGGTGAGCGCCGCGCTCGGCCGGCTCGGCTTCGAGGTGATCACCGGCCTCGACCTCGACCGGCGCGGCCTCGAGGAGCGGGTGCGCGAGCTCGCGCGCCGCGCCCAGGGGGCCGAGGCGGCGCTGTTCTACTATTCCGGCCACGGCCTCGAGGTCGCCGGCCGCAACTATCTGGTGCCGGTCGACGCCCGGCTCGAGCAGCCCTCCGACCTGCCGTTCGAGACGGTGGCCGCCGACACCGTGCTGCAGGCGATCGAGCAGGCCGCCCGGGTCGGCCTCGTCTTCCTCGATGCCTGCCGCGACAACCCGCTCGCCCGCTCGCTCGCCCGCTCGATGGGGGCGAGCCGGTCGGGCTCGGTCGGCCGCGGCCTCGCGGCCATGCAGGCCGGCACGGGCGTGCTCCTGGTCTTCGCCACCGACCCCGGCGCCACCGCCGCCGACGGCGAGGGCCGCAACAGCCCGTTCACCGAGGCGCTCCTCGCGCATCTGGAGAAGCCCGGGCTCGAGGTCCGGCAGGTGATGACCCGGGTCCGCCAGGACGTGCTCGCGCGGACCGGCAACCGCCAGCGGCCCTGGGATTCCTCCTCGCTCACCGACGATTTCTACTTCAAGCCGGCCGCCCCGGCCCCGACGCCGGCCGCCCCGGCGGCGCGCGACGCCGAGGTGGTGTTCTGGGAGAGCATCCAGAACAGCCGCGACCCGCGCGCCTTCGAGGACTATCTGCGCCGCTTCCCGAACGGGCTCTACGCCGGCCTGGCGGCCCTCCGGCGCGACGAGCTGCGGGCGTCGGCGGCGGCGCCGGCCTCCGAGCCGCGCCGCCAGCAGCCGGCGAGCCCGTCGCCCGCCGCTCCCGTGCCGGCGCCGGTGCCGGCACCCGCTCCGCCACCCGCGGCCCCGGCCGCGCCGCGGGCGAGCCCGCCGGCACCACCCGCGGTGGCGGCGCTGCCGCCGGCCGGCCCGCGCCCGGCCCCGCCGCCCGCGGCCGAGCCGCTCCTCGCCCGCGACCCGCCGCTCGCCTTCCGCCTCGAGTTCCGCGACCTCGGCGGGCGCGGTGCGGCCGGCAGCGGCTTCACCCCGACCGCCACCTTCGAGGGCTGGCGGGCGGCCGAGGGCGGCCCGCTGCCGCGCCTGCCCTGGCGGAGCGGGGCCCCGGCCGAGCGCTGGCGGCTGGAGCGGCCCGGGGTCGAGGCCGCGGCCGCGGGCGGGACCGACGGCCCGGAGGTCAAGCTCGTCGCCTGGCTCAGGGTGCGCGAGCCGGACCGGGTCTTCGGCTTCGTGCCGGCCGGCGGCGAACGGATCGAGCGGGCGGCGATCGAGGAGCCGATCGTCTGGTCCTACCTCAAGGCGCGCGGTGCCCGGAGCGTTCGGGTCGGACGCCACGCCCGGCTGTGGCGGGCGTTCGAGTTCCAGTACCGCCTCGTGCAGCTGGGCGAGGCCGGCGAGGGGCGAAGCTGCGTGAGCTTCGCCGGCGTGCGCGGGCTCGAGTGGCTGGGCGGCTTCTGGTGTGCGGCACCGGGCGCCACGCCCACGACGGCCGAGATCGAGGCCTTCCTGGACGGGCTCGGCCCGCCGTCCTGAGCCGACCGTGGCCGCGCCTTGCCTGCGCCGAGCGGCGGGGACTAGTGTGACGGGCGTCACCGCGGCCCGGCCGCGGTCCCTTAGGCTCGCGGCGTGAACCCGAGCGGAGGCGGCGATGCGCCTGCGTCCCGTGGCCCTGGTCCTGCCGCTGCTTCTCGCCGGCTGCGCCGACGTCGCCCTGCCGGGCTGGGCCGGCGGCTCGGCCGCCGCCCCGCCGGCGCAGCCGATCGCGGCGACCGCGCCCGCGCCACCCCCGACCCGCGCCGAGGCGCTGGTCGCGGGCCGGCGCTGCGGCGTCACGCTCGGCCTCGCCGCGCGCTGCAACCTGGTGCGCGACGACCGCGACTTCGCGGTGCTGCGCTTCGCCGTGCTCGAGGGGCTCGACCGCCGCTACGGCGGCGTAGTGCCGGCCCGCGAGATGGCCGAGACGGTCGACCTCGCGACCCTCGACCGGATGACCAGCGTCGGCAGCTGCACGGTGCCCGAGGCCGACGCCGAGCGGCTCGCCACGGGCGTGCGCGGCGCGCTCGCCACCTGCACGGGCCGCTGAGCCCACCCCGGAGGATCCGATGTCCCGACGCCTCCCGACCCTGGCCGCCCTGCTCCTCCTGACCACGGCCCCGGCCGCCGCCGAGGGCGTCCTCGACCTGGTCCGCGCCGCCCCCGAGAATCGCGCCGGCGAGCGCGAGGTGTCGCGGGCGATCGTGCGGATGGTCGCCGAGCGGAGCGATTCCGCGGCCGTCCGCGCCCGTGCCTCGACCGATCTCACCTGGGGCCGGCTCGCGGTCGGCCCGGACGAGGTGCTGGCCGAGATCGGCGCCGTCGCGGCGCTCGGCGGGCCGCGCGCGGTGCCGCCCGTGGTCCGCCCCGAGCCGACCCCACCGCCCGCGGCCCCGGCAGCCCAGAGCCCGGCGGCCAAGGCCCCGCCGCCCGCCAAGGTCGAGCCGGCCAAGGCCGAGACCCCGGCCGCGCCCAAGCGCTATCTCGGCATCTTCGTGGCCCCCGAGCCGACCGAGCGCGGTGGCGGCGGGGGTGGCGGGGGTGGCGGTGGCGGCGGGGGTGGCGGCAGCGGCTGGTAGCGCGGCCCCGGCCGTGGCGCGCCGGCCGCTCCGGCGGCTCCTCCTGGGCCTCTGGCTTGCGCTCGCCGCGGCCCCCGCGGCGGCGGCTGCCGGGCGCGTCGCGCTGGTGCTCGGCAACCAGGACTATGCCGGGCTCCCCGACCTGCCGAACGCCGCGGCCGACGCGCGGCTCGTGGCCGAGCGGCTGCAGCGGGTCGGCTTCACCGTCACGCTCGCACTCGACCTGGACCGCGCCGCCGCCGCCCGCGCGGTCCGCGACCACCTGGCCGCGGCGCGCGGCAGCGAGGCGGCGCTCCTCTACTTCGCCGGCCACGGCGTGCAGGTCGACGGGGTCAACTGGCTCCTGCCGACCTCGGCCAGGGTCACGAGCCGCGACGACCTCGCGCGCGAGGGCCTGGCGCTCGACCGGCTCCTGGCCGAGCTCCGCGAGGCCGGCCCCGAGGTCGGCATCGTGGTGCTCGACGCCTGCCGCGACAATCCCCTGGGGGCGCTGCCCGGGGCGGCACCGGTGGGTGCCGCGCGCAGTGTGGGGACGAGCCGCGGCCTCGCCCGCACCGGCGCGCCCACGGGCCTGTTCATCGCCTACGCCACCGCCCCGGGCCAGGTCGCCTTCGACGGCCCGCCGGGCGGCAACGGCCCGTTCGCACGGGCCTTCGCGAGCCTCGTCGAGCAGCCCGGGCTCGAGATCTCGATCCTGTTCCGCCGCGTGCGCGAGCAGGTGATGGCGATGACCGCGGGGCTGCAGCAGCCCTGGAGCGAGGAATCGCTCACCCGCGAGCTGTTCCTCGTGCCGCCCGACCCGAGCGCCCCGGACCCGCTGCGCCGGCTCAATGCGGCCCTCGCCGAGGCCGACCCCTGGCGGCGCGCCGCCGGCCTCGCCGAGCTCGCCCGGGCCGAGCCCACGAGCACCCCGGGCCGCCTCGCCCGGAGCGAGCTCGCCGAGGACCGCGCCCGGCTCGTCCGCGCCCGGCCGGCGCCCGAGCCGCTGGGCGCCGCCTTCGCCGACCGCCAGCGCCTCGTGCTCCTGGCCGGCACGCCGGCCGAGCCGCTCGCCCGCGAGGCCTACGCGGCGCTGCACGGCAGCGCCCCCGCGGTCGAGCGGCGCGCCCGCGGCTTCCGCCCGGCGACCGGGCCCGCCACCCCGGCCCCGCCCGCCCCGTCACCGCCCGCCGGCCCCGCGCCGGCCGCCGCCGGCCCGTCCCCCGACCTGATCCTCTGGCCGCTGGTCGAGCGGGCCCGCGTGGAGGGCCTCCTCGAGCGCTTCCTGGCGCTGTTCCCCACGAGCGCCCGCGCCGAGGAGGCTCGCCTGGCGCTCGCCGGTCCGGCCGAGCCGAGCCCGGCCGGCCCGGCCCCGGCCTCCCCGACCCCGACCGGCACGCCACCCGCGGCCCCGACGCCCGCATCCCCGCCCGCGGCCGCGGCGACCCCGGCGCCCGTGGCGCTCACCGTCCATCTGGGCACCGGCCCGCGGCCGCTGCCGGCGCCGGCCGGGCCCGTGGCGCTCGCCGAGCCGCTCGAGGCCGGCCGGATCCTGGCCACGCTGGCCGACGGCCGCACCGTCGAGCTCGGCCGCGAGCCCGTGGCGGCCGCCGCACTCGCCTTCGCACCGCACGCCTACGCCCGCGACCGGGTGGAGACGGCGAGCCTCATCGGGCCGGACGGCGCTCCGCTGCTGCGCCTCGAGCTCACGATCGCCACGCATCCCTGCGACCTCGAGGCCGGCGCCCGCTTCGACACCCAGGGCGTGGCGCTCGGGCGCTACCCGAACGAGGTCCAGCCCGAGCCGGCGATCGCGGCCTGCCGCGCGGCGGTCGAAGCCCATCCCGGGATCGCCCGGCTGCGCGGCCAGCTCGGCCGCGCCCTCGTGCTCGCCGGCCGCTACGCCGAGGGGGTGGCCGAGCTCGAGACGGCAGAGGCCCGGGGCCACCTGGCCTCGCGCTGGCTCTTGGGCTCGCTCCTGGTCGAGGGCCGCGGTGTGGCGGCCGATCCCGCGCGCGGCGTGGCCTTGCTCGAATCGGCGGCCAGGGAGGGCAACCCGGGTGCGATGAACGAGCTCGGCCGGCTGCATCTGCGCGGCGTGGCGGTGCCCAAGGACCGCGACCGCGCGGTCGACTGGCTCGAGCGGGCGGCCGCCGCCGGCCACACCTTCGCCTACAACAATCTGGGCAACCTGCTCCTGCAGGAGGGTGCGACCGCCCGCGCCAGGGAGCTGTTCACCGCCTCGGCCGAGGCCGGCGACATCTTCGGCTACAACAATCTGGGCTGGCTGCACGAGACCGGCAAAGGCGTCGCCCGCGATCTTCCGACCGCCGTCGCCTGGTACGCGCGCGCCGCCGAGGCCGGCCAGCCCAACGCCTTCGTCAATCTCGGCCGGCTCCTGCGCGAGGGCGGGCCGGGCCTGCCGCCCGACCCCGAGCAGGCCGCCTACTGGCTCGCCGCCGCCGCCGAGCGCGGCAATCTCTGGGGTCACGTGCAGCTCGCCCGCCTGCAGCTCGCCGGCGCCGCCGGCCCGAGGGACGAGGTCGCCGCCGCCCGGCTCCTGGCGCGCGCCGCCACGGCCCGCCTCGAGCGGCTGCCGATGGCGCTCGCGAGCGGCATCACCCTGGCCTACCACGAGGAGGCGCAGGCGGCGGCGCGCGCCGAGCTCGCCCGCCTGCCGCCGACCGCGATCGTGCGCGCGATCCAGGAGGAGCTCGCGGCACGCGGCGTCGATCCGGGCGGCCGCGACGGCCGCCTCGGGCCCAGGACCAAGGCCGCGATCGCCGCCTTCGCCCGCAGCCGGGTCCCGCCGCTGCCGGCCGACGCGCCGCCCGCGGAGGTGCTGGGCGCGCTCCTGGAGCCGGCGGCGTGAGCCTGCGCACCGTCGAGCTGCGCGCCGAGGCCGCGCCGGGGCCGCTCCTGTTCCATCGCCTGGTCGGCCGCGAGGAGCTCGGCCGGCCGTTCCGCTACGAGCTCGAGGCGCTGTCCGAGCGCAACGACCTGCCGATCGTCGACATGCTCGGCACCGGGGTCACGGTCACGCTCGGCCGCAGCGACGGCAGCACCCGCCACCTGCACGGGCTCGTGGCCCGCGCCGAGTACCGCGGCGGCGACGGCGACCACGGCCGCTACGGGCTCGTGCTCGTGCCCTGGCTCTGGTTCCTCGGCCGCCGGCGCGACTGCCGCATCTTCCAGGAGCAGGACACGCCCGCGATCCTCCGCGCGGTGCTGGAGACCTGGCCGGTCGCCGACTTCGAGCTGGCGCTCGAGGGCAGCTACCGGCCGCGCGAGTACTGCGTGCAGTACCGCGAGAGCGACCTCGACTTCGTGTCGCGGCTGGCCGAGGACGAGGGCATCACCTTCTTCTTCCGGCACCGCGAGGGCGGCCACACGCTCGTGCTGGTCGACGGGCCGGGGCCGTGCGCCGCCGTGCCGGGCTACGAGCGGATCCCCTACTTCCCGCCGCGCGAGCGGGCGCGCCGCGAGCGCGACCATGTCGACGACTGGCAGGCCGCGGCCGAGGTCCGCTCCGGCAAGGCGGCGCTCGAGGACTTCGACTTCGAGAAGCCGCGCACCGATCTCCTGGCGAGCGACGCCGACCCGCGCCCGCACGCGTTGGCCGAGGCCGAGATCTACGACTATCCGGGCGGCTACCGCGAGCTTTCGGCCGGCGACGCGATCGTCCGCCTGCGCCTCGAGGAGGAGCTCGCCGGCCACGCCCGCGCCTTCGGCACCGGCAATGCCAGTGGCCTCGCCTGCGGCGCCCGCTTCACCCTCGAGGGCTATCCGCGGGCGAGCGAGAACCGCGCCTGGCTGGTCGTCGCGACCGAGATCGAGCTCGCCTCCGAGCGCTACCGCAGCGCCACCGACGCTCCGGAGGCCGAGCCGTTCCGCTGCCGCTTCGAGGTGCAGGACCTCGAGGTCCCCTACCGGCCGCCGCGGCGCACCGCCCGGCCCTTCGTGCACGGCCCGCAGACCGCGATCGTGACCGGCCCCTCGGGCGAGGAGATCCACTGCGACAAGTACGGCCGGGTCAAGGTGCGGTTCCACTGGGACCGCTCCGGCCGCCGCGACGCGACCAGCTCCTGCTGGCTCAGGGTGAGCCAAGCCTGGGCCGGGGCGGGCTGGGGTGCGATGCACGTGCCGCGCATCGGCCAGGAGGTGATCGTCGACTTCCTCGAGGGCAATCCCGACGCGCCGCTCGTCACCGGCCGGGTCTACAACGCGCTCGCCATGCCGCCCTGGGGCCTGCCCGGCAACGCCACCCAGTCGGGCATCAAGAGCGACAGCTCGAAGGGCGGCGGCGGCTCGAACGAGCTGCGCTTCGAGGACAAGAAGGGTGCCGAGCAGGTCTGGCTGCACGCCCAGAAGGACGAGGACATCGTCGTCGAGAACGACAAGACCGAGCTCGTCAAGCACGACGAGACGATCGAGATCGGCCACGACCGCAAGGAGAAGGTCGGCCACGACGAGAGTCTCGAGGTGGGCAACGACCGCTCGCGCAAGGTCGGCGGCAACGAGACGGTGAGCGTCGACGGC
>CAZDFD010000018.1:0-2523 GCA_964504655.1 uncultured Geminicoccaceae bacterium | reverse complement strand
AGGACCAGGACGCGGCTCGAGGGCGTGGCGATCGGCCGGCTCGAGGGCTTCACGGCGGAGGGTGCGCCACTCGTGCTCCTGCCCGCGGTCGACGGCGACCGGCCGCTTGCGGCGCGCAGCACGGCGCCGCTCGCGGCCGCCGATCTGGGCTGCGCGGTCGCGGTGCTGTTCGAGGCGGGCGATCCGGCACGCCCGATCGTGATCGGCCGGCTGCTCGAGCCGCCCGCCGCCCGCCCGGTGCCGCCCGAGGCCCGGCTCGACGGCGAGCGGGTCGTGCTCGAGGCCGCGCGCGAGATCGAGCTGCGCTGCGGCAAGGCCTCGATCACGCTAACCCGCGCCGGCAAGGTGCTGATCCGCGGCGCCTACGTCTCCAGCCGCTCCTCGGGCGTCAACAGGATCAAGGGCGGCTCGGTCCAGCTCAACTGATGGCGGCCCTCGTCCTCGACATCGTGGCGCAGCACGCCGAGGAGGCGGCCTTCCTCTGGCACCTGCGCGATCTGGCGGTCGACCGGCCGCACTACGCCACCCGCCACCTCCTCCGCCTCGAGGAGCGGCTCGAGGCGCATCTGGACGGCCTCGCCGAGGCCGGCGCCACCGGCCTCGAGCTCGCCCAGGCCCAGCTCGACCGCCACCCCGAGCCGGGCGAGGCCTTCGTCCTGGCCCTCCTCCTGCTCGAGGCGCGCGCCGGCGACCGCCTCGCGGCCCTGCTCGAGCTCGCCGCGGTCGCACCCGCCACCCGGCGCGGTCTCGCCGGTGCGCTCGGCTGGATCGAGCCGCACGGCCTGCAGGGCCTGGTCGGCCCCTGGCTGGGCTCGGCCGAGCCGCTCGAGCGGTGGCTCGGGCTCACCGCCTGCTCGCTGCACCGGGTCGACCCGGGCGGCCGCCTGCGGGCGCTGTTGGACGATCCGGACCCGCTCGTGCGCGCCCGTGCGGCGCGTCTTGCGGGCGAGCTCGGCCGCCAGGACCTGCGCCGCGCGCTCGAGGCCGGGCTCGACGACCCCGATCCGGAGGTCCGCCTCCCGCGCGCCGTCGCGGCGGTACGCCTGGGCGGGCGCGGTGCCGCCCTCGAGGCCCTCGCGGCGCTCGCCCGGACCGCCGAGCCGGACGGCTGGCCGGCGCTCGACCTCGCGGTCCGGGCGATGCCCGTGGCCGAGGCCGCGGCCTGGATCCGGGCGCTCAACGGCGAGCCCCACCAAGCCCGCCGGGTGATCCGGGCGCTCGGCGCGCTCGGCGATCCCGTGGTGGTACCCTGGCTCCTCGCCCGCATGGACGAGCCGGCCCTGGCCCGCCTCGCGGGCGAGGCCTTGGCGCTGATCACGGGCGTCGACCTCGCCTTCGAGGATCTCGATCGGCCGCCGCCCGAGGACGCGCCGGCCGGGCCGAGCGACTCGCCCGCCGAGGAGGACGTGGCCCTCGACCCGGACGAGCACCTGCCCTGGCCCGACCGGGAGAGGGTCGAGGCCTGGTGGGCGCGGGAGGGCGGCCGCTTCGCGCGCGGCACCCGCCACCTGCTCGGCCGGCCGGTCGACGCCGATGCCTGCGAGCGGGCCTGGACCCTGGGCTTCCAGCGCCAGCGCCGCGCCGCCGCGCTCGAGCTGGCCCTGCTCGAGCCCGCCACACCCCTGCGCTCCTGGCGGGCGCGGCTGGTCCGCCGCACCCGGCGGGCGGTCCGGGAGCCGGCCGGGTGAGCGTCGAGCGGGCGATCCTGTTCGTCGATCTGGCCGACAGCGTGCCCCTGTTCGAGCGGCTCGGCGACCGCGCCGCGGCGGCCTTCGTGCAGCGCCTGTTGGACCGGCTGCGGGCGGTCGTGGCGGGCGAGGGCGGGCGGGTGGTCAAGTCCTTGGGCGACGGCGTGCTCGCCACCTTCACCGAGCCCACGGCCTGCCTCGCCGCCGCCGAGCGGGCGCTGGCCTTGGCCGAGCCGCCCGCGGCCGGGATCCGTGCGGCGATCCATCTGGGGCCCTTGGTGGCCGGCTCCGACGACGTGTTCGGGGATGCCGTCAACCTCGCGGCGCGGATCGAGGCGCGCGCCCGGCCGGGCGAGATCCTGGCCTCCGAGGCCTTCGTCCTGGCGCTCCCGGCGCCCTTGCGGGCACGTGCCAGGCCTTTGGCCGAGCTCCTGGTCAAGGGCCGCTCGGCGCCGGTGCCGCTCTGGCGGATCGAGCCCCCGGCCGCGGCCAAGGGCACGCTCCTCGGGCGTCCCGCCACGGCAGCCGCGCCGGCGCTCCGCCTCCTGCTCCGCCACGGCCCCCGCGAGCTGGCCCTGGTGCGCGGCGGGCGCGCCGTGCTCGGCCGCGACCCGGGCTCCGATCTCGTGGTGGCGGCCGCGGTCTGCTCGCGCCGGCACGCGATCGTCACCCATCTGGGCGACCGCTTCGGCCTCGAGGACTGCTCGACCAACGGCACCTTCCTGGTCCCGGACGGCGGCGAGCCGCTCCTCGTCCGCCGCGAGACCGTGACCTTCGGCGGCTCCGGCCGCCTCGGCCTGGGCGCGCCTCCCGAGCCGGACCTGGGTCAGGTCGT
>CAZDFD010000017.1:52028-56981 GCA_964504655.1 uncultured Geminicoccaceae bacterium | reverse complement strand
ATGGGCGGGGTCGGCGCTCGACAGTCTACCCGGTGGGGCTGGCCGCGGCGAGCACAGGTCGCACCCGATCGTGCCGCACGCGAAGACAGGGGACTGCGGTCGGGCCTGGCCGGCGCGGCGCTCCGGCTCGGCCAGAGGTGCCAGGGCCCCTCGCGCGGTCGCCAGGGTCCGCGGGCGATCGCGGCGAGCGCCACATCGGTATCGGGGCACCGCCGGGTCCATCACCGAGGCTGGTGGTCCGATCGGCGTCGAGGGTTCCCGCGACAGTGCCGCGTCGCGCTCACGCGGGGTCGGCTTCGATCACCGACAACGGACAGGGTATGGGGACGATCCGAGAGAGCCGCAGACCTGCCCGAGCCAGGAGATCGCGGAACTCCGCCTCGGTCCGCTCGCGTCCGCCCGGGTTGAGCATCATGTTGATGTCGTGGATGAACCGCCCCGGCGTGAGGATGTCGGAAGGATCGATGCGTTCGGGCAGGATGCGCTCGATCACCAGCAGCCGCGCGTCCTCGCCCATCGCAGCGCGGACCGTGCGCAGGATGGCGATCGCCTCGGCGTCCTCCCAGTCATGGATCACGCCCTTCAGCACGTAGGCATCGGCGCCCGCCGGCACCGTGGCGAACGCGTCGCCGCCGACGGATTCGTAGCGGTCCGAGAGCCCGGCCTCCGCGATGCGGGCGCGGGCGGCGTCCGCCACGTGCGGCAGGTCGAACAGGGTCGCGCGCATGCCCGGATGGCGCGCGAGCACGGGCATGAGCAGCGAGCCGTTCCCGCCGCCCACATCCACGATCCAGTGGTGATCGCCGAACGGGTAGTTCGCGATCAGCGCGCCGTTCGCGCCCTCGGTGAGGCTCTGCATCGCCGCGTCGAACAGCCTCGCCGCCTCCGGGTGCTGCGCGAGGCGGGTCCACTTGTCCACACCGAAGATGTGCCGGTAGGCGTGCTCGCCGGTCTTCACGGCGTGGGTCAGCGCCTCCCAGGCCTTGCCCTGGTCGTCGCCGAAGCAAAGGAGCACCCACGGCCGCATGGATCCCGGCGCGTCGCTGCGCAGCGTCGCCCCGAGCGGCGTGAGCGCGTAGCGGCGGTCCTCGTCCTCGCGCAGCACGCCGATCGCGGCGAGCGCGCGGAGCAGGCGGGCGAGCGAGGGCGCGTGCGCGGCGGTGGCGACGGCGAGGGACCCCGGGTCGCGCGGCCCTTCGGCCAGATGATCGGCGATGCGGAGTTCGGCGGCTGTGTGCACCATGCGCGCCGCCCAGGCGCCGGTGATGAGGCGCATCATGGCGCCCGAGGCGTCGAGGTCTGGGCCGCCGGTCCGCTCCGATTGCGGCATCGGGCATCCTCCCCACGGTCGCGGCCACCCCAGCAGCGTGGTGCCGTCGTTCGTTGCAGCCACTGACGCTACGACCCGCCCGGCCGGTGCTTCAAGCCCGGCGCGCGCGCGGTTGGAGGGTGGCGAGCCGGAAGGCCTGGCCGATATCGCCGGGTGTGGTCTTTCCCCACCGGTGGAGCGATCCGAGCAGACGTTTCACGTGGCGGTGCTTGCGGGTGATGGTGTCGGCGGGGGCGGTCCAACGGAAGGGCTTCGGGTGGGCGTTGTGGGCGCCGAGCTCGACCCGCGGCACGACCAGGCGCTCGAGGCGGGCCGGCGGCAGGCTCTCGGGCAGGCCCGCGAGGTCGGGCAGGGTCGGTGCCGCTGCAGCGGGCTCGGCCGCGGTCCGGGGCAGTCGGTGCAGGGCGACCCGCGCGGCACCGGCCTCGCGGACCTCGACCCGACCGGTCAGGAGGGCGCCGGGCGCCAGCTCGACGCGGGCGTCGTCGACCGCGAGCACGACATGGCTGCCGCGTTGCCGAGACCGGACGAAGCCCGGCCGTTCCGGCGCGGACGATGGCGGCACCCGCGGCTCTAGGCGATCGCGGCAAGGGCGGCGCCGACTGTGAAGGTGGTCGGCAACGGGGGCTCGCCGGTCGCCATCTCGCCCGTGGCCTCGAGCCGGAGCTCGCTCGCTCCGCGGAGGTTGGCCAGCGCCTCCTCGACCGTCCTGCCCTGGCTCACGGTGCCGAGCTCGGGACAATCGGCGACGTAGAGATCGCCCTCGCGATGGACGACCGCGCTCGAGGTCGACGTCCCCAAGGCCCGATCCTCGCGCCGTTCCGATGCGACCGACTGTTTCGACTCTACGCGTTCGCGACCGCCGGGCCCATTGCGGGACCGGGCCGGCGCCGCCTCGAACAGCCAGGGCTCGCGGCGCGTGGCGACGCGACCTCGACGGATCAGCGGACCACGCGGATCTCGATCGTGGTCGCGAGCCCGCTCCAGCTGCGATCGGCGGTCACCGCCGGCAGGCCCAGATGCTCGGCCAGCGCCAGGCAGGCGCGATCGCCGAGCGACAGGCCGAGCGCCCGGGTCGCCGGGCGCAGCCGCGCCATGATCCGCGCCTGCGCCACGTCCAGATCGACCAGCTCGAGGCCGAGATCGGCGATGCAGGACCAGGCGAGCTCCTCGGGCATCCCCGCGTCCACGAGCTTGCCCAGCACTTCCGCCAGGTCGACGGTGCCGATCGCGGCCCGATCGAGGAGGGGCTCGACCGCGGCACTTCCCGCTTCCTCGCGAAGCCCCGCCATCAGCGCCGAGGCGTCGAGCACGAACTCACTCACGCTCGGCCGCCGCCCGCCGCTCGCGGAGCAGTCCGGCCGTCAGATCCTCCGTCGTGCGGACATGGTCGCGGATCAGCCGGCGCGCCCGCTCCAGCGCCTGGCGCGGATTGATCACCCGCAGCTCGCCCTCCTCGACGCGCAGCAGCACCTCGTCGCCGATCTCCAGCGCCAGGGCCTTGCGGATCGTGGCCGGCACGACCAGCCTCGAGCCCGCGCCGAGCCTGGCACGATGTTGCTCGCGCACCGTCATGAGGTCGACCCTGTCATGGTGGTCGCATCATGGCATCATCTCCTCGAGTCCGCCATCGTCCGTCACCGTCCACGAACCCGCTCGGGAGCGGTGGAACCGGACGCGGCGCCATGGCAGGTCGAAGGCGGGTGCCTTCAGAACGCCTGGCCGAGGCTCAGATAGAGCTGGAAGGGGTCGTCGACGCCCTGGCGGTCGACGGGCACGCCGACGTCCAGGCGGAGCGGGCCCACGGGCGTGGCGTAGCGCAGCCCGAGCCCGGCACCCCAGCGCAGCCCGGCGGCCGGGTCGGGCACGCTCTCGGGGTAGGCGCTGCCGGTGTCGAGGAAGCCCACGACGCCGATGGTCTCGGTGATCGACCAGCGCAGCTCGGTCGACAGCTCGAGGAAGGAGCGGCCGCCGACCGGGTCGTCGTGGCGGTCGAGCGGGCCGGCCTTCTGGAACGGCACGCCACGGATCGAGCCGCCGCCGCCGGCGTACCAGCGCTCGTCGGCCGGCACCGAATCGCGCGCCGCCCCACCGATCGCACCGACCGCCGAGCGGCCGGCCAGGACCAGCCGCGGGCTGTTGCGGACCGGCAGATAGGCGGTCGCCACGAGCCGGCCCTTGAAGAAGCGGCTGCCGGCGGCGAGCGTGTCGGCAAACGGAGCGAGCTCGACCGCGACCCGGCCGCCGCGGCTCGGGTCGAACAGGTCGTCGGAGGCGTCGAAGGACAGCCGGCCGGGTGCGGAGAGGAGGCCGAACCGCTCCTCCTCGCCGCGATCCTCGATGTCGGCGAAGCGGTAGGCGAGGCCGAGCGAGCCCACGAGGCCGCGCGCCAGGCGCCGCTCGAGGCCGCCCGAGACCTTGGCCGAGCGGGCGTCGTAGGCATCGAGCCGCTCGGCGAGGAGAGCGCCGCCCGCGAGCAGGCTCTGGCCGCGGGCGCCGACCTCGGGCTTGCGGAACTGCGCCTCGGCGCTCTGGCGGACCGGCGAGACGCCGAGATCGGTGCGCAGGCGCTCGCCGGCGCCGAGCAGGTTGCGGTGCTCCCAGAAGGCGCGGACGTTCGGGCCCTCGTCGGTGAGGTAGCCGATGCCGCCACCGACGGTCCGGTGCTTGCGCTGCACGACCTCGTAGGTGATCGGCAGCCGCCCCGAGGCGTCGGGCGCCTCCGCCACGACCAGCCGCACGGTCGAGAACAGCCCGGTCTCCCCCAGAAGGTCGCGGCCGCGCTCGAGCTCCTCGAGGTCGAACCGGCTGCCCTCGCGCGCGGTCAGGAGGCGCGCGAGATAGCGCTCCGAGATGCCGTCCGCGCCCTTGAAGCCGATCGGCCCGAGCCGGAACGCCCGGCCGGGCTCGAGCCGGAGCGTCACGTCCATGGTCCGGCGGTCGTGGTCGACCACCACCTCGCGCGGCCCGGCCCGGGCGAAGGCGTGGCCGCTGCGCTGCGCCGCGCGGACGAGTGCGGCCTCGGCATCGAGGACGAGCTGGGCGATCGCCGGCCCGTCGCGCTCGAGCCCGAGCTTGCCCGGCGGCGGTGCTTCGAACCCGTGCGGCTCGCCCACGATCTCGACGGTCCGTCGCGCGAACCGGTAGAGCGGCCCCGGCTCGACCGTGAAGCGCACCAGCGCCCGCGGCTCGGCCAGGGCGACCGCGGCCGGCGCGTCCGGCGGCGGGCTCGGCGGCGGAGCCGGCGGCTCGACCACCACGCCGACCGTACCGCGATAGTAGCCGAGCCCGCGCAGGGCGGCCTGTAGGGCGGGCAGGTCCCGCTCCGCCCGCCGGGCGAGCTGCAGCTCGTCGGCCGGCGGCCGCTCGGCGAGCCGGACGGCGCTCGAGGCGGCGCGCAGCGCTGCGGTCAGCCCGGGGTCGAGCGGTCCCTCGAGGCGGACCTCGTAGGGCAGCCGCGGTCCGGGCTCCTCGCCGTCGGGCAGCGCCTCCGGGGCGTCGCCACCGCGCGCGCAGGCGGCGAGCATCGTCAAAGCGAGCAGGAGGTGGGCGCCGGGTCGGAGCAGGGGCCCGGCTCCGCGCTCAGCCGCGACCGCCCGCGGCGCGGGCCGGCTCGGCCGCGG
>CAZDFD010000017.1:25165-51928 GCA_964504655.1 uncultured Geminicoccaceae bacterium | reverse complement strand
CGGCCGCGGGCTCGGTCACGAGGTGGACGGTGCGCTGCGGGAACGGGAACTCGATGCCGAGCTCGTCGAAGCGTCGCTTGATCCGCCGGTTGAGCTCGCGGCCGACCCGCCACTGCTCGCCCGGCCGGACCTTGACCCGGCCGCGGACGACGATCGCGGAATCGGCCATGCGGTCGAGCCCGGCGACCTCGAGCGGCTCCAGGATCAGCCGCCGCCACGGCCACTCGCGGCGCATCCTGGCGTCGATCTCGTGCAGCACGTCGGTCACCGAATCGACGTTCTCCTTGTAGGCCACCGCGACGTCGAGCACCCAGTAGGAGAAGTCGCGGGTCATGTTGGTGATGCTGTCGATCGTCCCGAACGGGATGGTGTGCACGTCGCCGTTGTAGGAGCGCAGCGTCACGGTGCGCATGCTGATCGCCTCGACCACCCCGGAGCGGCCGCCGAGGTCGACCACGTCGCCGACCCGGATGGTGTCGCCGAGCAGGATGAAGAGCCCGTTGATGATGTCCTGGACGAGCTTCTGCGAGCCGAAGCCGACGGCGAGGCCGATGACGCCGGCGCCGGCCAGGAGCGGGGTCGCCTGGATGCCGAGCTCGCCGAGCACGCTCGTGGTCGCGATCAGGATCAACAGGACGACGATGCCGCTCTTGGCGATCGCCGCCGCGGTCCGGGCGCGGTTGCCGTAGCGGACGTTGCCCTGGGCGTCGCGGGCGGCGATGTAGCCGCCGATCCACCAGGAGCTGAGCCGCCAGAGGCCGAGGCACACGGCCAGGATCAGGGCGATGCGCAGGCCCTTGCTCAAGGCGGCGTGGCCGTCCGGGCTGGCGAGCCAGGCCAGGAGCCCGACGCCCCAGGCCTCGAGCAGGAGGACCACGGCCCCGATCTTGACCGCGGCCCCGAGCAGCCGGGTGCCGAGCGGCGCCTCGCCCGCCGCCGTCGGCTCGCCCGCCTCCTCGCCCTCGCCCACCGGCCGCGGCGGCCCGGCCGGCCGGTCCAGCCAGGTGAGCAGGAGGTGGGCGAGCAGCAGCACCGCGAGGGTGGCCAAGGTGGCGCGGATCGGGCCCCAGCCGATGCCGAGCACGAGCAGGGCGGCGTTGAGCCAGACGAGCGCCACCAGCCAGAGGTGCGAGGAGCCGATCAGCAGGTCGAGGAGCAGGAGGCGGCGCAGATAGTCGGTCTCGATCCAGCGGGCCAGCTGCCGCATCAGCCGCTCGAGCAGCTCGCGGCGCACCAGGATCGCCGCGGTCAGCGCCGCGGCCACCACGATCGCGAGCAGGCTCGCCCCGGCGTCGTAGAGGTCCGGCGGCAGGCCGAGCCGTCCGGCCACGAGGAGCGTCGTGTTCCCGAAGATCACGAGGCGGCCGATGCGCTGCGCCGCGCGGATCGCGGCGGCCGGCGAATCGGCCGGCAGGGGTGCCCCCACGAGCGACAGGCCCCTGGCCTCGGCGACGTGCCGGACGGTGACCGTCAGCACCCGGTCGGCCAGGATGGCCGCGACGATCAGCCAGGCGACCCGGGCGGTGGCCGGCAGGAAGCCCCCGAGATCCAGGACGAGGCCGCTCGCGAGCGCGAACGCGGTCGCCGGGACGAGGTCGAGCGCCGCGGCGCGGACCCGGCTGCGCGGGTCGAGCGGTCCCGTCGGGCGGTAGCGGCGGACCAGCCGGGCCACCAGGAAGGCGGCCAGCGCACCGGCGCCGAGCGCCTGCGCGACCCCGCTCAGCACGCTGCGCCAGAGCTCGCGGCGGAACTCGTTCTCGAGCTGGAAGGAGAACCATTCGCCGAGCAGCGGCAGGCTGCCGGTCAGGTTGCCCAGGGTGTCGAGGGCGCGCAGGGTGACGTCGACCCGCTCGAGGACGAGCCGGCTCAGCTGGTCGAGGGCGCTCTCGGCGACCGCGCTCGGAGCGGGCGGCTCGCCGCCGGCGGCACGCAGGGCCTGCAGCCTCGCGATCAGCTCGGCGCGTGCCTTGGGATCCTCGAGCTGGCGGACGAGCGCATCGATCTCCTCGGCCGCCACGGGCTTGGCCGAGCTCGTGGGGAGAGCCGGCTGGGCCCGGGCGCCGGACGCCCCGAGCTCGCCGAAGGCGAGCAGGAGAGCCAGGGTCAGGACGCGCAGGAGGGCCTCGAGCATGACCGAACGGTCTAGGATCGTCCGCCCGGTCGGGCAACCGCCGCGGGTTCGGCGAGCCCGGCTCAAGGCCCGTCCGCCCGGCCGGTCGCGAGGAAGCGCTGCTCGGTGCCCTCGAGCACGAGGCAGGTGAGCCGGCCGGTCCAGCAGGCGCCGGTGTCGATCCCGATCCGGTTGCGCCGCACCACCGGCTCCTCGGTCACGGTGTGGCCGTGCACCACGACCTTGCCGAGCTCGCCCGGGAAGCTCAGGAACGGCTCGCGGATCCACAGGAGGTCGGCCTCGGTCTGCGCCTCGAGCGGCAGGCCCGGGCGCACCCCGGCGTGGCAGAAGAAGTAGTCGCCGAAGCCGAAGGCGAGCTCGAGCCCGTCGAGCAGCCGGCGGTGGCCGTCGGGCACCCGGTCGCGGAGGCTCGCCCGGACCGCGGCGAGCCGCTCGGCCTCGGGCAGCGTCCGGTCGAGCCCGACCCCGTAGCTGGCCAGGGTCGCGTCGCCGCCGTACTGGAGCCACGCCTCCGCGACCGGGGCGCCGGCCAGGAAGTCGCGCAGCCAGAGATCGTGGTTGCCGAGCAGGAGGACCCGGGCGAAGCCCTCGAGCGGCCGTTCCAGCAGATGGTCCAGCACCTGCCGGCTCTCGAAGCCGCGGTCGACGAAATCGCCGAGGAGGACGAGGAACGGCTGCACCGGCCGGTCGGCAGCGGCCAGGTCCTCGCGGATCAGCTCCTCGATCTGCCGCAGCAGGTCGAGCCGGCCGTGCACGTCGCCGATCGCGTAGACACGGGTGCCGGTCGGCACGGCCGCCGGTCGCCCGTCGACCTCCGGCCGCGCGGGCGGGTCGGCGACACGGCGCTGGAAGAGGCGACGCAGCACCCGGGCTCCTCGCTGGCGCTCGCCCTGCGGGCGAGCGCCAGAGAAGTGGCGCCGCGCCGGCGGCGACGCCAGCGGGCGGCTGTGGCCGCTCGGCGACAGGCCGCGACCAACCTCGCGCCCACGCCTCGGCGGCCGGAGCGGGCGGCCGCGCGGCGGTTTGCCGAGGCTCCCGGGCTCGACTATGAGGTCGGGCAGTGGGCGCGCTTCCAGCGAGGCCCTGCTCAACCATCAGGAGAGCGCAACATGGCTCGGCTGGCGCGCATCGGCTTGCTCGCTCTGCTCGGCGGCACGATCGCCTCGCCGCTCGCCCTGGCCCAGCAGCCGGCGCCCGAGCCGGAGCGCAACGTCACGGTCGAGCAGCGGCGGCGGCCGCAGTTCGATCCGCTCGGCATCCGCGCCGGCGGCTTCCTCGTCTTCCCCCAGCTCTCCGTCGGTGGCGAGTACGACAGCAACGTGTTCGCCGCCGAGGACAACGAGGACGACGATTACGGCCTGCTGATCCGCCCGCGGATCACCATGAACTCGCAGTGGTCGCGGCACGCGCTCAATCTGAGCGCCTTCGGCGAGTTCGCGCTCTATGACGAGTTCGACGAGAACAACTACGAGGACTTCGGGATCTCGAGCAACGGTCGGCTCGACATCACCCGCAACGACACCCTGCTCGGCGAGCTGAGCCTGCAGCGCCGGCACGAGAGCCGCGACGCGCCCGAGGCCGTGCAGACCGGAGACATCGTCACCTACTACGAGGGGCTGGCGCGGCTCGGCTACCGCCGCGACTTCAACTTGGTCTTCTTCGTCGTCGGCGGCTCGCTGACCCGCGAGGACTACCAGGAGGAGGAGGAGAACGAGGATCGTCGCGACATCATCGAGGCAAAGGGCGATCTGCGCATCGGCTACAAGGTCTCGCCGCGCTTCAACCTGTTCGTGCAGGGCGACTACACGGTCGTGACCTACGACAAGACGCCCGACAACGATGGATTCGACCGCGACTCCAAGGGCTACGGCTTCTCCGTCGGCTCCGAGATCGACATCACCGGGATCCTGTTCGGCGAGGTGCAGGTCGGCTACGTGACCCGCGAGTACGACGACGACGACCTCGACAATGTGAGCGGCCCGGGCGGCCGAGGCCGGCTCACCTGGAACGTGACCGGGCTCACCTCGCTGATCTTCGAGGCCGGTGGCGGGATCGTCGAGACCACCCAGGCCGGTGCCTCGGCCAACCTGC
The DNA here is from genome assembly GCA_964504655.1 of uncultured Geminicoccaceae bacterium. GTDB lineage: Bacteria > Pseudomonadota > Alphaproteobacteria > Geminicoccales > Geminicoccaceae > JANXAZ01. The sequence goes on along the minus strand of CAZDFD010000017.1, from coordinate 47,706 downwards.
AGAGCGAGCTCTCGGCCGAGGTCCAGCACGAGCTCCTGCGCAACCTGCTGCTCAACGGCCGGCTGAGCTACACCCGCGACGACTTCGACGGGATCGACCGCACCGACAACACCTACCGGGCGCGCGCGGGCGTCCGCTACCTCCTCAACCGCAACCTGAGCATCGACGGTGGCTACGAGTTCAGCACGCGCGACTCGGACGTCGACGGGGCGGACTACGACCGGCACATCCTCCGCGTCGGCCTCACCGCCCGCCTCTGAGCGGCAGGGTACCGCCCGGGGGTCGCTCGTCTTGCGGGCTCGCGCCGTTGTCCATACCTTCGCGCCCGGCTCCGCACGGTGGTCGGGGGACGTTCCTGGGGTTTCCGAGGAAGGTGAGGTGGCGGATGGTCTCGCTTGCTGAGGCGACGGGCCGTTGGCTGCTCTTGGGCTTGATCCTCCTGCTCGCGGCCTGCGGCGGCTCGCCGTCCCCGACCCAGGTCGTCGGGCTGCCGGCGGCGGGGGGCGGTCCGGTCGGCCCGGTCGCCCTGAGCACGCCACCCTACACCCTGGCCTCGGGCGACAAGATCAAGGTCACGGTGTTCCGCCACGAGGACCTGTCGGGCGAGTTCACCCTCGACGGTGCCGGCAACTTCGCCATGCCGCTCGTGGGCGAGATCCAGGGCTACGGCCTCACCACCCGCGAGCTCGAGGAGCGGATCAAGGGCAAGCTCAAGGACGGCTATCTGGTCGATCCGCAGGTGGGCGTCGAGGTCACCAACTACCGGCCCTTCTACATCCTGGGCGAGGTCAACCGTCCGGGCCAGTACGAGTACGTCAACGGCATGACGGTGCTGCAGGCGGTCTCGATCGCCGGCGGCTTCACCTACCGGGCCAAGCAGGACGCGGTGATCCTGAAGCGGGGCGGCGCCAATGCCCAGGGGGTGGCGGTGCCCGGCATCCAGCCGATCCTGCCGGGCGACATCGTCGAGGTCCAGGAGCGCTTCTTCTGAGCGCCGGCGCCGCGCCCGGGCGGGCGCACCCCCGATGAACGGCCCTGCGACGGAGCGACGGTGGAGCGAGGCGGCGCGGGTCTACCTCGAGCCGCGCATCCTGGGCATCCTCGTCCTCGGCTTCGCCTCCGGGCTGCCGCTCGCCCTGACCGGCGGGACGCTCACCATGCGCCTCGCCGAGGCCGGCGTGCAGACCGCGGCGATCGGCTTCTTCGCCTGGGTCGGCCTCGCCTATGGCTGGAAGTTCGTCTGGTCACCGGTGGTCGACCGGGTGCCGCTGCCGGTGGTCACGCGCTGGCTCGGCCGCCGGCGCGGCTGGCTCCTGGTCACCCAGCTCGCGCTCGTCGCGGCGGTCGTCCTGCTGGGTCTCGCGGCGCCCGAGGCGGGTCTCGGCCGGGTCGCGACGCTCGCCGTGCTGGTGGCGTTCCTCTCGGCCACCCAGGACATCGTGATCGACGCCTTCCGGGTCGAGCTCGTGAGCCAGGACCGCCAGGGTGCGGCCGCCGCGATGCTGGTGATCGGCTACCGCCTCGCCATGTTCGCCTCGGGTGCCGGGGCTCTCGTCCTGGCCGAGTGGTACGGCTGGTCGCTCGCCTACACCGTCATGGCCGCGCTCCTGCTCGCGGCTGCCGCCGTCACCCTGGTCCTGCCCGAGCCGGCCGCACCGGCCGAGCCGGAGGCCGTGGGCGCCGATGCGGGTCTCGGACGCTGGGTCGAGCGCGCTGTGGTGGCCCCCTTCGCCGAGTTCTTCGCCCGCAACGGTGCCGCCAGCGCCCTGCTCGTGCTGCTCTTCGTGGTCCTCTACAAGCTCGGCGACGCGCTCCTGGGCGCGCTCACGAGCCCGCTCTATGTCGGGCTCGGCTTCTCGAAGAGCGAGGTCGCGGCGATCGTCAAGAGCTGGGGCCTCGTGGCGGTGCTCCTTGGCGGCGTCGTCGGGGGCCTCCTGGTGCGCCGGCTCGGGCTTTTGCCCGGGCTCTGGGTCTGCGGCATCGCCCAGATGGCCTCGAACCTGGTGTTCCTGCTGCTGTGGGCGGCCGGCCACGACAACCGCGTCCTGGCGCTCACGATCACGGTCGAGAATCTCGCGGGCGGCATGGGCACGACTGCCTTCGTCGCCTATCTGAGCTCGCTCTGCAACGTCACCTACACGGCCACGCAGTACGCGCTCCTGTCCTCGCTGATGGCCCAGGCGCGCACCTTCCTCGCGGGCTTCGCCGGGCTCCTGCAGGCCTGGCTCGGCTGGCCCGGCTTCATCCTCCTGACCGCCGTCGCGGCGCTGCCCGGGCTCGCACTCCTGCGCCTTCTCGACCGCCGGGTCCGGGCCGGAGGTGCCCCGGCGCCGGTCGCCCTCGGCGCCTCCTGAGCCGGGCGCCGGCCGGATCGCGCCGGCGCGCCCCGCGGTGACCCCGGCCGATCTCCGAGGGCTCGCCTCGGCACTCGCGATCGGCGGGCTCGGCGGCCTGCTCGCGGCCCGGGCCGGCCTGCCGCTCGCCTGGATGCTCGGGCCGATGCTCGCGACCATGGTGGCGAGCGTCGCCGGCCTTCCCCTGGCGGTGCCGGCGTCGCTCCGCGGCCCGACCGTCGCGGTCCTGGGCGTCCTGCTCGGCAGCGGCTTCGATGCCGAGCTGCTCGGCGGCCTCCCACACTGGCTGCCGATCTTCCTGGCCCTGCCGGTCTATGTCGCGGTCGTGGCGGCGACCGCGTTCCTCTATCTGCGGCATGTCGGAGGTCTCGACCCGCGCACCGCCTGGTTCTCGGCGACCCCGGGCGGGCTCGGCGAGATGGTGGTCCTGGGCGATCGGGCCGGGGGCGATCTGCGCACCATCGCCCTCGTCCACAGCACCCGGATCCTGCTCGTCGTCCTGACGATCCCGCTCGCGCTCAGGCTCGTGGGCTACGAGATCCCGGCGGCGCCGACCGGGGCGCGTGGCGGCGCCGGCGGGCCGCTCGACCTCCTGGTCCTGCTCGGGTGCGGGATCCTGGGGCTCGTCCTCGGCCCGCCGCTGCGCCTGCCGGCACCGGGCCTCGTGGGCCCGATGCTCCTGAGCGCCGCCGCGCATCTCCTCGGGCTCGTGCACGGCGCGCCGCCGCCGCTCGTGGTGGCGGCGGCGCAGCTCGTGATCGGTGCCCAGGTGGGCGCCCGCTTCGCCGGCTACCCGCCGAGCCGGATCGCGCTCGCGGTCGCGACGGGCGTCGGCCTGACGGTCCTCATGCTGGCCCTGGCGGTGGCCACGGGCTGGCTGCTCGCGCGCACCACGGGGCTGCCGCTGCTCCTCCTCGTACTCGTACTCGCGCCGGGCGGCCTCGCCGAGATGAGCCTCATGGCCCTGGCGCTCACCGACGATCCGGCGCTGGTGGCAGCCGTGCACATCGCGCGCATCGCGCTCGTCGTGCTCGCCACACCGATCCTGTTCCGCGCCAAGGAGCGGCGCGAGCGCCGCAGCACCGGCGGCTGAGACGCCGGCCCCCGCCCCCGGTCAGGTGCCGGGCTGCGGGCTCGGCGCGATCCCGGACGCGCCGTCGTCCGGCCGTGCGGAGGTCGGAACCGAGCCGCGGCGCGCCCCGCCCGAGCCGCTCGTCGTCGAGGCGGCGTCGGCCGCCCGCCGGGCCAGCGGCACCGGCTCGCCGCGCATGACCGCGGCGATCTCCTCGCCGGTCAGGGTCTCGTGCTCGAGCAGCGCGCGGGCGAGCCCGTGCAGGAGATGCAGCTTCTCACCCAGGATCTCCTGGGCGCGGGCGTACCCGGTGTCGACCAGCCGTCGGATCTCGCTGTCGATCTGCTGCGCGGTCGCCTCGGACACGTTCTTGATCTGGGTGATCTGGTGGCCGAGGAAGACCTCCTGCTGGTTCTCGGCGTAGCCCACCGGCCCGAGCTTGTCGCTCATGCCCCACTGGGTGACCATGTGGCGGGCGATCTTGGTGGCCTGCTGGATGTCGGATGAGGCGCCGGCGGTCACCTTGTCGTGACCGAAGATCATCTCCTCGGCGACCCGACCGCCCATCGCGACCGCGATGTCGGCCATGAGCTTCTCGCGGGAGACCGAGATGCGGTCGCCCTCGGGCAGCCGCACCACCATGCCGAGGGCCCGGCCGCGCGGGATGATGGTGGCCTTGTGGATCGGGTCGGAGGCGGGCGAGAAGAAGCCCACGACCGCGTGCCCGGCCTCGTGGTAGGCGGTGAGCCGCTTCTCCTCCTCGGTCATGACCATCGAGCGCCGCTCGGCGCCCATCATGACCTTGTCCTTGGCGGCCTCGAAGTCGCTCATCGTGACCGCGCGCTTGCCCTGGCGGGCCGCGAGCAGCGCCGCCTCGTTCACGATGTTGGCGAGATCGGCGCCGGAGAAGCCGGGCGTGCCGCGGGCGATGATCTTGGTGTCGACGTCGGAGGCGACGCGGATCTTCTTGACGTGGACGTTCAGGATGCGCTCGCGCCCGAGCACGTCCGGGTTCGGCACCACGACCTGGCGGTCGAACCGGCCGGGGCGCAGGAGCGCCGGGTCGAGCACGTCGGGCCGGTTGGTGGCGGCGATCAGGATCACGCCCTCGTTGGCCTCGAAGCCGTCCATCTCGACGAGGAGCTGGTTCAAGGTCTGCTCGCGCTCGTCGTTGCCGCCGCCGAGGCCGGCGCCGCGGTGCCGGCCGACCGCGTCGATCTCGTCGATGAAGACGATGCAGGGCGCGTGCTTCTTGGCCTGCTCGAACATGTCGCGGACCCGCGAGGCGCCGACGCCCACGAACATCTCGACGAAGTCCGAGCCCGAGATCGTGAAGAAGGGCACGTTCGCCTCGCCGGCGATGGCGCGCGCGAGGAGCGTCTTGCCGGTGCCGGGCGGGCCCACCAGGAGGCAGCCCTTGGGGATGCGGCCGCCCACCGCCTGGAACTTCTGCGGGTTCTTGAGGAACTCGACGATCTCCTGGAGCTCCTCCTTGGCCTCGTCGATGCCGGCCACGTCCTGGAAGGTGACGCGGCCGTGCTTCTCGGTCAAAAGCCGCGCCCGGCTCTTGCCGAAGCCCATGGCCTTGCCGCCGCCGGACTGCATCTGGCGCATGAAGAAGATCCACACGCCGATCAGGAGCAGCATCGGGAACCAGGAGACGAGCACGCCCACGAGCGAGGGCATGTTGTCGTCGAGCGGCTGGGCCGCGATCCGCACGCCGGCCCCGGTCAGCCGGTCGACCAGGCTCGGGTCGTTCGGCGCGTAGGTCGAGAACAGCCGACCGTCGGCGAAGTGACCGCTGATCGAGTTGCCCTGGATGACGACGTCGGCGACCTTGCCGGCCTGCACCTCGGACAGGAACTCCGAGAAGGCGAGGCTCGTCTGCGGCCCGCGGGCCGACGGGCTCTGGAACAGGTTGAACAGGGCGATCAGCAGCAGGCCGATGATCACCCAGAGCGCCAGATTCTTCGAGAAGTTGTTCAAGGGCTCGGTCCTTCACCGGTCGCGGAGCACCGCTCCGCCGGCCGACCCTCCAGCGCCCGGAACGCTGCCGGAGGCCGCCTCGCCGATCATACATAGGCGGCAAGTACCCTCAAGCAACATCGGGGCGAAGGGGGCACCGGCGAGTACGGGGGCCGGGCCGGCCGGCCGGGGCCGGGCGCGCGCCGGCTCGGGCGCGACCAGGAGCCTCGGTCCGCGGCGGCGCAGAAGGCATCCGCCGAGGCTGCGACGCGGTGGCGCGCCCGGGACCAGGGCGGCAAGGAGCCGCGCCGCCGCCGCCGGCGAAGGCGGGTAGGTCCGGCCGCCGACCGCGGCGAGCGCCCGGCGCAGGAGGCCGAGCGCCAGCTCCGGCACCGCCCGGTCGAGCCCGTCGGCGTCGAGCTCGAGGGTGCCGCGGGCGGGGTCGGGGCGGAGGATCCGGCCGGCGAGCCGGGCCAAGGCAGCCTCGCGCGCGGCCCGCTCCCGGCCGCAGGCGGCGATCGCCTCGAGCTCGGCCCCGCCGCCCTGCCCGGCCTGCCGCAGTCGGCCGCGCTCGAAGGCCGGCGCCAGGTTGCCCGGATCCTCGAGCCAGGGCTGGCCGAGCGCCAGAAGGGTCGCGACGAGCCGGGCCTTGGGCACGCCGAGCAGCGGCCGCAACAGCCGCACCCGGCCGGTCTCGCGCACCGCCGCCATGCCGGCGAGCCCGTCCGGCCCGGAGCGGCGGGCGCGGCGCATGGCCACGGTCTCGCGCTGGTCGTCGGCGTGGTGGGCCAGGAGGAGATGCAGGATGCCGGCCTCGGCGCAGGCCGCCTCGAGCAGGGCGAGGCGCGCCGCCCGGGCCGATTCCTGGAGCCGGCTCGAGGGGTGCGGACCGAGCCAGGCGAGGACCCGGCAGGGGATGCCGCGGGCGGCGAGCCAGCCCACGAGGCGCGCCGCCTCGGCCGCCGAGCCGGGCCGCAGCCCGTGGTCGACGTGCAGCGCGCGGACGCAGCCGCCGCGGGCCCGCGCCCAGGCCTCGGCGAGGAGGACGAGTGCGAGGCTGTCCGGACCGCCCGACACCGCGACCGCGAGGCGCGGCGGCCGCTCGAACGGGCCCAGCCGGTCGAGCAGCGCCGCGAGCTCGGCTGCTTCGAGCGGTGGTGCGGGCTCAGCTGCAGCCGGCGGCGACGCGCTCACGGGCGAGCGCCTGACGCACCGCCGCGGCGGCCCCGGGATGCCGGCGGTCGAGCTCGGCGAAGGTCTGGCAGGCCTTCTCCTTGTCGCCGAGCCGGGCCAGCGCCACGCCGAGCTTCAGGAGATTGTCCGGGGCGCGCGACGCCTCCGCCCCCCAGGTCCGGTAGTTGCGCGCGAAGGTCGCGGCGGCGTTCTGCCAGTCCTCGCGCACGAGGTAGGTCTCACCCAGCCAATAGGCGGCGGTCGGCGCCTGGGGATCGTTCGGGAAGTCCTCGAGGTAGCGGCGCAGCGCGTCCTCGGCCGCCGGCCACTCGCCCCGCTGCAGGAGCTCGCGGGCGGCGGCGTAGCGGCCGGCGGCGGTCGGCCCGCCCGGCGCCGGGCCGGTCGGCGGGGTGCGGGCGGCCTGCTGGCTGGGCGCTCCGGCCGTGCCCGGGGCGCCCGGGCCCGGAGCCGCCGTGCCGGGTGCGGTTGCCCCTTGAGCCGGCTCGGTGCCGAGGATCGCCTCGCGCGGGATGGTGCCGAGCACGTAGCCGCGCCGCGCCGCCAGGTCACCCTCCTCCTCGACCACCGACCGGCCGGGCGGCCGCGGCGGCGTCGCCGGTGCCGTGGTCGGCGGGCTCGGGCGCGCCGGCGGCGCCGGCGTCTGCGGCGGTGCCGGGGTCGGCGGCGGCGAGGGCGCGGCGGCCGTGGCCGGCGCCCCGCCGCGGCTCACCGCCGGTGCGCCCGGCCGCGGCTCGGCCGCGGGATCGCTGCGCGGCCGGCCGCCCTCGAGCGCCGCCAGTCGCCCGTCGAGCTCGCGCTGCAGCCGCTCGAGGCGCCCGCGCAGCTGGTCGCGCTCGGCCTCGAGCGCCTCGACCCGGCCGCGCAGGCGGCGCAGCTCCTCCTCGAGCTCGCCGATCCGGGCCACGGCCGCGGCGGCGCGCTGCGCGTCGGCCGGCTGGCCGCGCACAGGCCCGGGCGATCCCGCGACCAGGGCGAGCGCCAGGGCGGCCGCGAGCCCGCCCCGGTACCGCGGCGAGCTCGGGCGGCGGCCGACCCGTGCCATCGCCGACGCGCTCAGTTGGTGACGTTGACGACCGTGACGGCCCGGCGGTTGAGCGCCCAGGCCGTCTCGTCGTGGCCGGGGTCGGCCGGCCGCTCCTTGCCGTAGGAGATCGTGCGCAGCCGGTCGGCGGTCACCCCGAGCGCCACGAGGTAGCTCTTGGCGGCGGTCGCCCGGCGATCGCCCAAAGCCAGGTTGTACTCGCGCGTGCCGCGCTCGTCGGCGTGGCCCTCGATGGTGGCGCTCACCGCCGGGAACTGCTTGAGCCAGGTCGCCTGGCGCTCCAGGGTCTGGCGCGCCGCATCGTCGAGGACCGAGCTGTCGAAGGCGAAGAACACCCGGTCGCCGACATTGACCTCGAGGTCCTGCTGGCTGCCCGGGACGACGCTGCCGCCGCCCGGCCCGCCGAGCTCGGAGCTGCTCACCCCGCCGGCGCCGGGAGCCCCGGCGCCCGCGCCGGCGCTGCCGGCGGCGGCCCCGGTCGCGGTGTCGGTGGAGGAGCTGCAGCCCGCGAGCAGGAGCAGCCCCAGGGCTGCGAGCATGGTCCGGGTGATCATCGGTCGAGGTTCCTCGCTCGTCTGTGGTCGATCTTGGGGCAAGCATCCACCGGACGGCCCGACCCGGGCTCAGGGCAGGAGGGCGGACCAGTTCGGGTCGGAGGCGTCCAGGGGAGTCGGGATCTCGCGCTGATTGTAGCCGGTGACGTCGATGCTGAACAATCGGGTACGCCCGCCGGCCCGGTCCTGGCGGCTGAACAGCACCACCCGGCCGTTCGGGGCCCAGGTCGGGCTCTCGTCCTGGTAGGCGCGGGTCAACAGCCGCTCGTCGCTGCCGTCGGGCTTCATGACGCCGATGTGGAAGAAGCCGCGCTCGATCTTCGAGAAGGCGATGAGATCGCCGCGCGGCGACCATTCGGGCTCGCCGTAGCGGCCGCTGCCGAAGCTGATCCGCCGCACGCCGGAGCCGTCGGCGGCCATGACGTAGAGCTGCGGCGAGCCGCCGCGGTCGGAGTTGAAGGCGATCCGGCCGCCGTCCGGGGCGAAGGAGGGCGAGGTGTCGATCGCGGCGCCGTCGGTGAGCCGGCGCAGCCGCCGGCTCGTGAGGTCGAAGGCGAACAGGTCGGTGTTGCCGTCGCGCGCGAGGCTCACGAGCAGGGTGTTGCCGTCCGGCGAGAAGCGCGGCGCGAAGCTCATGCCCGGGAACTCGCCCAGCACGATCTCGCGCCCGCTCGCCAGCTCGCGCAGGACGACCCGCGGCGAGGGCGGGCGGAACACCATGAAGGCGATCCGCTCGACATCGGGCGAGAGGCGGGGGGTCAGCACGAGCTGGCCGCCGTCGGTGAGGAAGGCGTGGCCGGCGCCGTCCTGGTCCATCACCGCCACCCGCTTGATCCGCCGCGTCGCAGCGCCGGTCTCGCTGATGTAGGCGATCCGGGTGTCGAAATAGCCGCGCTCGCCGGTCAGCCGCTCGTAGACCGCATCGGCGATCTTGTGCCCGATCCGCCGCCAGGAGGCGGACGGCGCGTCGAGCCGGAGCCCCTTGAGCTGGCTGCCGCCGAACACGTCCCAGAGGCGGAACTCGACCGACAGCGGGTCGGCGCCGCGGACCACGCCCGTGACCAGCGCCTGGGCGTTGATCTGCCGCCAGTCGGCGAAGCGGGGGACGCCGCGCAGCTCCTCGGGCCCCTGGATGTAGGCCTTGCGGTCGATCGTGCGGAACAGCCCCGAGCCGTCGAGATCGGCGCCGACCAGGGCCGCGATCGCCTCGCCACGCTCGCGCGCCGCCGGCCCGTCGCCGGCCAGGGGGCTCACCGCGATCGGCATCGGCTCGACGAAGCCGCGGGTGATGTCGAGCTGGAGGGCGGTGCGGCCGGAGCCCGGCAGGAGGGTCGCCCCGGCGAGCCCGGCGGTGGCCGCGAGCAGGCGGCGGCGCGTGCCCGAGGGGCCCCTCATCCGCTGAGCGCGTCCTTGGGATGGAAGGTCATGACCATCTCGCGCCACTGATCGTACTTCTCCACCGGCAGGACGAGCTGGCAGGTCAGGACCGCCCGCTGCGCGCTCTCGGCCACGGTCCGGAACGCCGGGTCCGCCACCATGCGGGCCTGGTCCTCGATCCCCACCCGGGCGACGCTGCCGTCGCGGTTCATGGCGATCCGCAGCCGCACCTGCATGGTCTCGATGCCGCGCACGCCCACCGGCACGTTCCAGCAGCGCTCGATCTGCCGGCGGATCGCGTCGATCTCGCCCTGGGTGAGCGCCTGGTCGGCCCGGAGTGCGGCACCGCGCGCGTCCGCGGGCTGCGGCTCGGCGCGACCCCGTCCGGGGCTCGCCTGGTCGGCCTGGACCCGTCGCTCGAGCCGCTCGACGCTGCGCAGGAGCGCGGCGAAGCTGTCCTCCTGGGCGGGCTTCGCCGGCTGCGGCTTGGCCGGCTCGGGCTTGGCCGGCGGCTTCGGGGCCGCTTCGGTCGGCCGCGGCGGCTCCGGCGGCTTGGGCTTGGGCGGCGGCGGCCGCTCGGCCGCCGGCTTCTCGACCGGCCGCGCCGGTGGCGGCTCCTCCTTGGCGAGCTCGGCCTTGGCCGGCTGTGGCGGCGGCTGCGGCCGCGGTGGCGGCGCCTTGGGCGGCTGTGGCGCCGGCGGTGGGTCGGCTCGCTGGTGGGTGGTCGGCGGCGGGCTCGGAGGTGGCGGGCTCGGCGGCGGCTCGGCCCTGGCCGGTTTCGGAGGCTCGGGCGGCGGGTCGTCGGGCGGCGGCTCCGGCCGGGGCGCCGGCGCCGGCGCCGCGGCCTCGCGCGGCGGCAGTGGCGCCGCCTGCGCCGGTGCCGCCGGGGCGGTCGCGGCGGGCCCCGCCTCGGGCGCCGCCACGAGCTCGACCGTCACCGTCTCCTCGACCGGCAGCGCGCGCGGCCGCGCCAAGCCGAGCGTCAGCACCGCCCCGAGCGCCAGATGCAGCGCCAGCGAGACGGTCAGCGCGCGCCGCACGGCGCCGGCCCGCCACGAGCCGCCACGCTGCGACGGCCGCGCATCAGGGCGTTTCCCCGCGGCCGAGCGCAGCGGTGCGCGGCGCCTCGGTGACGAGCGCCACCTTGAGAACGCCCGCCCGGTTGATGGCGGCGACCACGCCCATCACCCGGCCATAGTCGACGGTGCGGTCGCCGCGCACGAAGATCCGCAGCTCCGGGTTGCGCTCCTTGACCGCGGCCAGCCGCGGGCCGAGCTCGTCGAGCGCGATCGCGCTGTCCTGGAGGAAGATCGAGCCGTCGCCCTTGATCGAGACCGTCAACGGCTCGTCCTGGCCGGGCAGGGGTGCGGTGCGCGCCTGCGGCAGGTCGACCGCCACACCGGTGGTCAGGAGCGGCGCCGTGACCATGAACACGATCAGGAGCACGAGCATGACGTCGACGAGCGGCGTCACGTTGATGTCGGCCAGGGGGCGACGCCGGCGGCGGCCGCGCCGTCCCTGCCGTCCGCCCGCGAGGCCCGCCGCCACGGCTCAGCCGCCGGCCCGCGCGTCGAGCTCGCGGGCGACCACGACGCCGAACTCCTCGGCGAAGCTCTCGAGCCGGTCGGCGTAGGAGTCGAGCTCGTGGCTGAGCTTGTTGTAGGCGACCACGGCCGGGATCGCGGCCAAGAGGCCGAGCGCGGTGGCCAGCAGGGCCTCGGCGATGCCGGGGGCGACCACGGCGAGCGTGGTGTTCTTGGTGGCGGCGATCGCCTGGAAGCTGTTCATGATCCCCCAGACGGTGCCGAACAGGCCCACGAACGGCGCGGTCGAGCCGATCGTCGCGAGCGAGGGCAGGTGGCGCTCGAGCCGCTGCAGCTCGCGGTCGAGGGTCAGCCGCATGACCCGGCCGATCCGGCCGACCAGGCTCTCGCGCCGGGCCGTGTCGGCGGGTTGCGGCGTCTCGCGCCACTCGTCCATGCCGGTGGCGAACATGAGGGCCATCGGATGGTCGACGTCGCGGGCGGTCCGCTTGTAGAGCTCGTCGAGCGGCGCGCCCGACCAGAAGGCGCGCTCGAACAGGCCGGCCTGGCGCTTGAGGCGGGCCAGCCGCCAGGCCTTCTCGACGATCACCGCCCAGCACCAGATCGAGGCCACGAGCAGCACCGCCATCACCGTCTTGACGACGGCGTCGGCCTGGATGACCAGGGCCAGGAGGCTCGGGCCGGAAGCGACGGCACCGACCCCGACCGCTGTGATCGCGTTCGGTTCCATGGCGAGATCGTCTCAACCGCCGATGCTCGACCCGCGGGCAAGCCGGACCGGCCTCGGCCTTGTGTTCGCTGACGTTCACGGGCCCGGCCAGCCCCGACCGCGACGCGCGGGATCGTTCCGCGTACGGTCGTGGGATGCGCAGGACCTTCGCGCGCGAATTTAGACGATCGGCCCTCGGGGCTCAAGCGCGGCACGACGCCGGGCCGGTCCGCTGCGCGCCCCGCCCAGCGCGCCGCGCAGCGCGGCCGGCAGCCGGCGCGGCCGGCCGTCCGGGCCGATGAAGGCGATCTCGACCTCGAGCCGGGCCAGGATCGCGCCGTCCCGCCGGACGCTCTGGACCAGCGTCAGGCTGGCGCCGCCGAGCCGGGCGGCCGCGGTCTCGACCTCGAGCAGGTCGTCGAGCCGGGCCGGGCTCCGGAAGTCGGCGACGCAGCGTCGCACCACGAGGTGACCGCCGGCGCGCTCGGCCAGGGTCCGGTGGTCCAGCCCGTGCGCGCGCAGGAGCTCGGTCCGGGCCCGCTCGGCGAAGCGCAGATAGCTCGCGTGGTAGACCACCCCGCCGGCGTCGGTGTCCTCGTAGTAGACGCGGACCGCGAGCCGGTGCGCGGAGGGGCCGCTCACGGCGCCGGATCGTCGAACAGGGCCGGCTGGTCGGGCGTGCCGCGCGGCGGGGCCAGGTCGAGATGCTGCCAGGCGGCGAGCGTCAGCATGCGGCCGCGCGGGGTGCGCTGCAGCAGCCCCTGCTGCAGGAGGAAGGGCTCGACCGTCTCCTCGAGGGTGTCGCGCTGTTCGGAAAGGGCCGCCGCCAGCGTGTCGATCCCGACCGGCCCGCCGCCATAGGCGCGGGCGATCAGGCCCAGATAGCGGCGGTCGAGCGCGTCGAGCCCGAGCCGGTCGACCTCGAGCCGGCCGAGCGCCTCGTCGGCGAGGCCGCGGTCGACCGGCTCGCGGCCGGCCACCGTGGCGAAGTCGCGGACCCGGCGCAGGAGGCGCGTGGCGACCCTGGGCGTGCCGCGCGCCCGCCGCGCGATCTCGCCGGCACCCTCGGCGCTCAAGGCCAGCCGGAGCAGGGCGGCACCGCGCCGCACGATCGCCTCGAGCTCCTCCTGGCCGTAGAAGTCGAGCCGGGCGTGGATGCCGAAGCGGTCGCGCAAGGGCGTCGTCAGGAGGCCCGTGCGGGTGGTGGCGCCGACCAGGGTGAAGGGCACGAGGTCGATGCGCACCGAGCGCGCCGCCGGGCCCTCGCCGATCATCAGGTCGAGGGCGAAGTCCTCCATGGCCGGGTAGAGGACTTCCTCGACCTGCGGTTGCAGGCGGTGGATCTCGTCGATGAACAGCACGTCCCGCGGCTGCAGGTTGGTCAACAGCGCCGCCAGATCCCCGGCGCGCGCGACGATCGGCCCGCTGGTCATGCGGAAGCCGACGCCGAGCTCGGCCGCCACGATCTGCGCGAGCGTGGTCTTGCCGAGGCCGGGTGGGCCCGCCAGCAGCAGGTGGTCAAGGGCCTCGCCCCGGGCGCGGGCGGCCTCGATGAACACCGCCAGGTTGGCCTTGAGCTGGCCCTGCCCGATGAACTCGGCGAGCCGCCGCGGCCGCAGGCTCTGGTCGAGGTCCTCGCCCCGCTCCAGGGCGCTCACGAGGCGGTCGCTCACCGTGTCGCGCTCACACGACAGGTCCGGCGGAGCGCCGGTTTGCGACACGGGTGCGCATATCCGGGCGTTTTGACACGAAACGGCCCGATTCCGTGACAAACGGCGACCCCGAGCATTCAGGCCTCCGGCATGGATGCGAGGGTCCGGGCCGAGGGAGGCGCGCCGCCCGGAGCCCGGCCCGGACCGGAGGGGGCCGGCGCACGGACGATCTCGAGGAGCGCAGGAAACATCCAGATGGTCGCGCGGCGCTTGGCACCGGGTCGAAGAACGCGGAGCTGCCCACGACCTTCGAGCTTGCGGAGCAGCGTGCCCGCATTTCGTGGCAGGCCGGCGGCCCGCTCGAACCCCGGGGTCGTGAAGACGGGTTCCACGAACAACGCGTCGAGCACCCGGATCGCGTGCCTCGATCGCAGCGTGTCGGCAACGACACCCTTCATCTCGTCGTAGAGGCGGAGGATCTCGCCGGCGCGGCTCGAATCGCGGACGGCTTGGCACTCGATCGCGGACAAGAAGAAGCGGACCCAGCCTTGCCAGTCGTCGTGTGTCGACAATCGCTGCAAGGACCGATAGTACTCCTCGCGATTCTCCTCCAGGAACCCGCTGATGAAGAACGACGCCGTCGCGATTGCCTTTCGTGCATAAAGAAACAATGGCACCAGCATCCGTCCGATACGGCCGTTTCCATCGAAGAATGGGTGGATCAACTCGAACTGGCCATGTATGATCGAGACCTGGATCAGGAGATCTTCGGTGTCCTCATGGAAGTAGGTCTCGAGATTGTGAAGCAGCTGGGGGAGATCGGTGGCCGATGGAGGAAGGTAGGTCGCGGTCGAAGCCGTCGAGCCCGGCGGGCCGATGTGGACCTGACGATCGCGAAAGGCGCCCGGGCGCCGGTCGCTGCCGCGGGCCCCGCGCAGCAGGACCTCGTGCGCCCTCCGGATCAGATTGAGGGACATGGGGCGGTCCGCCAGCTCCCTGACGGCAGCGTCGAGCGCCTCGCGATAGCACAGGACCTCGCGGACGTCCGACTGGCGTTCCGGCGGTGTCGCCTCGGGATCGGCGGCGAAGGCGAACAGGTCGTCGACGCTCGCCTGCGTGCCTTCGATCCGCGACGAGAGGACGGCCTCGCGGGCCCGCAAGGGCGACAGCAGGATCTCGGGATTGACGAGCGCCTGCACGATCCCGTCGTAGCGCGCCACGGCGCGGTTGGCCTTCCCCAGAAGCGGCAGCAGCGGGCCCGGGTCGATGTCCCCTCGTGGCAGCAGAGCCGGACGGAACGGCCTCATCCGGCGAGCTCCTTGAGGCCTTCGCGGACCAGCGCCTCGAGCGGTGCCCGCTCGCCCAGGCGGGCGCGGGCGCGGCCGAGGGCGCCCGCGGCCTCGGCCCGGGCGAAGCCGAGCCGGGTGAGGGCGGCCAGGGCGTCGTCGGCCGGCGCGGCCTCGGCCGCCGCCGCGGGCGCCGGCAGCGGCCCGCGCGGCAGCTCGGCGAGCCGGTCGGCGAGCTCGGCCACGAGCCGGGTCGCGAGCCGCGGGCCGACACCGGGCGCCCGCGCCAGGCTCGCCCGGTCGCGCGTCGCGATCGCCGCCGCGAGCTCGTCCGGAGCGAGCGTGCCGATCAGCCCGAGGGCCACCTTGGCGCCGACCCCCTGGACGGTCTGCAGGGTCCGGAACCAGGCCCGCTCGGCCGGCTCGAGGAACCCGAAGAGCAGGATCGCATCGTCGCGCAGCTGGGTCTCGATCCACAGCTCGGCCGGCTCGCCCGGACGCGGCAGGCGCTGCAGCGTGCGCGCCCCGGCCTGGACCAGGTAGCCCACACCCTGCACGTCGAGCACCAGATGATCGTCCGCGACCGCGGCGAGCCGGCCGCGCAGGAACGCGATCATCGGCCGGCCGGCGGCGGCGGCCCGAGGGTGGCGCGGGCGAGCCGGGCGCGGGTGGCGGTGGTGTGGGCGTGGCAGATCGCGACCGCGAGTGCGTCCATCGCGTCCGGGCCGGCGTCGAGCGCCCCCGGCAGGAGGGTGCGGACCATCATCGCGACCTGCTCCTTGCTCGCCGAGCCCGTCCCGGTGACCGCGCGCTTGACGGTCCGGGCGGCGTACTCGGCCACCTCGAGCCCGGCCCGGGCGGCCGCCAGGAGGACGACGCCGCGCGCCTGGCCGAGCTTCAGCGAGGAGCTGGCATTCACGTTGACCACGGTCTCCTCGACCGCGGCGCGGTCGGGCGTGTGCCCGCCGATCACCGCCACGAGCCCGTCGTAGAGCGCCTCAAGGCGGCGGGCGAGCGGGCCCTCGGGGGGGGCGCGCACGACCCCGCAGGCGAGGTAGCGCAGCCGGCCCGGCGCGGCCTCGATCACCCCCCAGCCGGTGGCCCGGAGCCCGGGATCGAGGCCGAGCACGCGCATCAGGCCTGGAGCCGCTGCAGCGCCCGCTCGGAGACCTCGAAATTGGCCACGACGCGCTGCACGTCGTCGTTCTCGTCGAGCGCCTCGAGCAGCTTGAACAGGCTCTCGGCGCGCTCGTCGTCGACCGGGACGGTGGCCTGCGGCCGCCAGCCGAGCCGCGCCTCCTCGGGCGGCCCGAAGCGGGCCTCGAGGACCTCGCGCACCGCCCCGAGCCGGTCGGCCGCGCAGATGATCTCGTGGCCGCCCTCCTCGCTCGTGCAGTCGCTCGCGCCGGCCTCGATCGCGGCCTCGAGCATGGCCTCGGCGTCGGCCACCTCGGGACGGTAGCGGACCGTGCCGACGCGCTCGAACTGGAAGCTCACGCTGTTGGTCTCGCCGAGCGACCCGCCGTGGCGGGCGAAGGCGGCGCGCACGTCGCTCGCGGTGCGGTTGCGGTTGTCGGTCAGCGCCTCCACGATGACGGCCACGCCGCCGGGGCCGTAGCCCTCGTAGCGGACCTCCTGGAAGTCCTCGCCGTCGGCGCCGCTGGCCCGCCGGATCACGCGCTCGATATTGTCCTTGGGCACGTTCTCGGAGCGGCAGGCCTGGATCGCCGCCCGCAGCCGCGGGTTGTGCGCGGGGTCGGGCAGGCCGGACCGCGCGGCCACCTGCACCTCGCGCAGGAGGCGGGTGAAGCGGCGGGCGCGGGCCGCGTCCTGGCGGCCCTTGCGGTGCATGATGTTCTTGAACTGGGAATGACCGGCCATGGTCGGGCCCGGCTGTCGGTTGAGCCGGCCGCGGATCTAGACCAGATCGTCGCGTCGCGCCACCGGGTTCCGACGTCGACCCGCCAGGGGCCGGCGCCGCCGACGGTCCCGACCGAGCCCGGTCGTCCGAACAGGATTGCGCCGGAAAAATGTCTGAAAACAATAAGATATCTTTTAATTCTCAGAAATTGATGAAGCTAGGCCCGACGCGCCGGCGGCGGCGTCGGCGTGCGGGGGCGCCGCGGCCCGGATGCACCGGCGGAGCCTCACGCGTCGTCTCAACTTTTAGGCGAATACATCGGGCTCCCAAGCCCTTGTCCGCGGGCCCGAATCGGCCGCGAAGCGGCGAATCGGGCGGCGCGATCCGCAATCCCGAAAGTTTCCGTCGAAACTCGACTGCAATTGCCTCGGAGTGTCGCAAAATTGTCGGCGAAAGTCGGCGCCGCCGGCGTTTTTCCACTTGTCGCTGCCGACTTCTCAACGTATGGTTGGGTCGTCAAGTCAGACGGTGCCTCCCTCCCTCTCTCGCCCCCGCCGCCGCAAGGCTCGCGGGGGCGCCTTTTTTGGAGAGCCCCCGCCAAGCGGGGCGTCAGGAAGGAAGGAACGACCATGACCCTCAGCCCGGCTTCCAGCTACGATCTCGAGGGGCACGAGCAGGGCGCCGCCGGCCGCGCCGACCCGGCCGGGCTGCCCGAGCGCATGCGCGAGGAGCTGCGCGAGCTCGAGCCGGTGGTCTCGGCCGCGACCCTCGTCTCGGTGGCCTTCCGCATGCGCGACGAGGGTGGTCTCGTGGCCGCCCTGCGCAACCTCGCCCAGGCCATCGACGAGCTCGAGCGCGTCCGCCGCGAGGCCTGAGCCGCCGCCGGCCGGGCTTGAACCCGGTCCGGCCGGCGCCACATCCTGCGGGCCGTCCCGGGCCGGGCCCGGGATGCCGGCGCGGCCCGACGGGCCGGCGCCGGCAGCGGCCTGGCGGTGGTGCGGCGGTGGGCGAGACGAGCTGGCACGGCACGACGATCCTGTCGGTCCGCAAGGGCCGCCGGGTGGTGATGGCCGGCGACGGGCAGGTCAGCCTCGGCGCCACCATCGTGAAGGCCAATGCCCGCAAGGTGCGGCGCCTGGGCGGCGGCCGCATCCTCGCGGGCTTCGCCGGCTCGACCGCCGACGCCTTCACCCTGCTCGAGCGGCTCGAGGCCAAGCTCGAGCGGCATCCGGGCCAGCTCCTGCGGGCCTGCGTCGAGCTCGCCAAGGACTGGCGGACCGACCGCTATCTGCGGCGGCTCGAGGCCATGATGGCCGTGGCCGACGCCGAGTCCTCGCTGGTGCTGACCGGGGCGGGCGACGTGCTCGAGCCCGAGGCCGGACTGATCGGCATCGGCTCGGGCGGCACCTTCGCGCTCGCCGCGGCCCGGGCCCTGCTCGAGGTGCCGGCGCTCGACGCCGAGGAGATCGCGCGCCGTGCGATGCGGATCGCGGCCGAGATCTGCGTCTACACCAACCACGAGCTGACCCTCGAGGTCCTGGACTGCCCGTGAGCGCCCTCACGCCCCGCGAGATCGTGTCCGAGCTCGACCGCTTCATCGTCGGCCAGGAGGCGGCCAAGAAGGCGGTCGCGATCGCGCTCCGCAACCGCTGGCGGCGCCAGCAGCTCGAGGATTCCCTGCGCGAGGAGGTCCTGCCCAAGAACATCCTCATGATCGGCCCGACCGGCTGCGGCAAGACCGAGATCGCACGCCGCCTCGCCCGGCTCGCCGGCGCGCCGTTCCTCAAGGTCGAGGCCACCAAGTTCACCGAGGTGGGCTATGTCGGCCGCGACGTCGAGAGCATCATGCGCGATCTCGTCGAGGTGGCCATCAAGCAGACCCGCGAGCGGATGCGTCGCGAGGTGGCGGCCATGGCCGAGCGCAACGCCGAGGAGCGGGTCCTCGAAGCCCTCGTCGGTCCGGCCGCCGGGCCCGAGACGCGCGAGAAGTTCCGCCGGATGCTGCGCGACGGCGCGCTCGCCGAGCGCGAGATCGAGATCGAGGTGCAGGAGGGCGCGGGCGCGCTGCCGACCTTCGACATGCCCGGCATGCCCGGCGCCCAGATGGGTGTGATCAACCTCGGCGAGATGCTCGGCAAGGCGCTCGGCGGGCGCACCCGCCGCCGCAAGATGCGGGTCGGCGACTCCTACGCCGTGCTGATGGCCGAGGAGTCCGACAAGCTGCTCGACCCGGAGAAGGTCGTTCGCGAGGGCATCCGCGCGGCCGAGCAGTCGGGCATCGTGTTCATCGACGAGATCGACAAGATCACCGCGCGCGAGGGCCGGCTCGGCGCCGACGTCTCGCGCGAGGGCGTGCAGCGCGATCTGTTGCCGCTGGTCGAGGGTACCAGCGTCACCACCAAGCACGGTCCGGTCAAGAGCGACCACGTGCTGTTCATCACCTCGGGCGCGTTCCATCTGAGCAAGCCCGCGGACCTCCTGCCCGAGCTGCAGGGTCGGCTGCCGATCCGGGTCGAGCTGCAGCCGCTCTCGCGCGACGATCTGCGGCGGATCCTGGTCGAGCCCGAGGCGAGCCTGCTGCGCCAGTACGTGGCGCTCCTGGCGACCGAGGGGGTGACCCTCGAGGTGACCCCGGACGCCATCGACGAGATCGCGACGCTCGCCCACGACATCAACCAGCGGGTCGAGAACATCGGCGCACGGCGGCTGCAGACGGTGATGGAGCGGCTGGTCGAGGAGATCAGCTTCACCGCCTCCGACCGGTCGGGCGAGCGGATCGTCATCGACCGCGCCACCGTGCGCCGCCAAGTGGGCGAGCTCGTCGCCGGCGCCGATCTGGCCAAGTTCATCCTCTGAGCGGCGGCCGGTCGGGACCGCCCGCAGGCGTGCGCCGCCTTCCCCTTCAGCCGGCCGCGGCGCCGAGGGGCGCGGCCGCCGCGGCACTCCAACCGCCCGCCCCGGCCAGAGCCCGGGGCGGTGCGCGCCGGAGCCGCGCCCGGAGCCAGGGGCCGAGCTCGGCCGCCGGCATCGGCCGGGCGATGTGGTAGCCCTGGGCGAGGGTGCAGCCGAGGGTGCGCAGCCGCTCGAGGTCGGCCGCGTCCTCGACGCCCTCGCCCACGGTCTCGAGGCCGAGCTTCTCGGCGAGCTCGAGCACGCTCGCCAGCACGAGCGCGCCGCTGCGGTCGCCGGGCAGGACCCGCACCAGCGCGCGGTCGATCTTGACCGCGCTCACCGGCAGGTCGCGCAGCCGTGCGAAGGAGGAGTAGCCCACGCCGAAATCGTCGAGCGCCACGGCGTAGCCGGCCTCGCGGAGGATGCCGAGTTCGGCCACCGCGTCGCGCCCGCTCTGGAGAAGCGCGGTCTCGGTCACCTCGAAGCCGAGCCCGGCGGGCCCGCCGCCGAGCTCGTCGACCAGCCGCAGAAGCGCGGGCCCGGCGCCCTGGCAGTCGAGGCTCCGGGCCGACAGGTTGACGGCCACCCTGAGCTCGAGCCCCTGGCCGCGCAGCGCCGCCTGCTCGGCGATGGCGAGCTTCAGCACCTGCCGGGTGAGCGGTTCGATCAGATCGGCCTCCTCGGCGAGCGGCACGAACTCGGACGGCGACACCGTCCCGAGCTCCGGGTCGCGCCAGCGGACCAGCGCCTCGGTGCCGACCGGCAGGCCGGTCCAGGTGTCGACCTTCGGCTGATGCACGAGCTCGAGCCGCGCCTGGCGCAGGGCCCGACGCAGCCCGGCCAGGAGCTCGGAGCGGCGGGCCGCCCGCCGGTCGGCGCTCGGCCGGTAGACGGCGACCGTGCCCGGCCGACCGGGCGGGTGCCGGGTCGCCAGGAGCGCGCAGCGCAAGAGCCCCGCCGGCTCGCGGCCGTGCTCGGGGACCAGCGCCACCCCGATCCTGGGCTCGACGTCGGCCAGTCGCGCCTCCTCGATCCCACGCAGGGCGGCTGCCGCGATCGGTGCCAGGCTCCGCTCCGGCTCGAGGCCGGCTTCGTCGCTCGGCGCAGCGCCGATCGTCGTGGCGCCCGGGGTCGTTGCGCCCGCGGTCGTGGCGCCCGGGGTCGTGGCGCCCAGGGTCGTGGCGCCCAGGGTCGTGGCGCCCAGGGTCGTGGGGCCCAGGGTCGTGGGGAAGGCGAGCTCCCCCGGCCCCACGCGGGCGATCGGGGTGCCCGGCCCGAGGGCCCGCGTCAGCGCCCGCGCGACCGCGCGCAGCGCCTCGGCCGCGGGCTCGGGACCCTGGATCTCCTCGAGTTCCGGCAGACCGTGCAGCGCCACCGCCACGACCGCGAGCCGGCCGCCGGTCGCCGCGTCGTCGCCGAGCATCGTCGCCAGGGTCCGCTCCAGCAGCGTCCGGTTCGGCAGGCCGCTCGGCCCGTCGTGGTGCAGCAGCCGGTCGAGCGCGGCCGCCGTGGCTCGGGCCTCGGAGACGTCGCGCAGCACCACGACGTCGATCTCGCCCGCGACCGCGTCGACGAGCCGGGTGGCGACCGTCTCGAGGGTCTGGCCGCGCCCGCCCGTGCGATCGAGCCGCAGCTCCGAGCGGCATCCGGTTCGTCCCGAGGGATCGGGCAGCGCCGCCCCGAGGGCCGGGTCGAGCGCGGCGAGCGTCCGCCCGACGATGCGGTCCGCGGACAGGCCCAGGATCTGGGCCGCGGCCGGGTTCGCCGTCAGGATCCGACCGTCCGCCGCGACGGTGAGGATGCCGTCGAAGCTGGTCCGGACGATCCCTTCGACCAGCCGTCGCCGACGCTCCGCCTCGAGCGCCGCCGCCTGCCGCGCCGCCCGCAGGCGGGCACGATCGAGCACCGTCACGAGCGAGGCGGCGGCGAGCCAGGCGAGCACGACCGGACCGAGCGCGAAGGTCCGGCTCCAGACGAGCTGGAGTGCTGCGGCCGCGACCGCGGCGGCGAGGGCCAGGCCGGCGCCGCCGGCGACCGCGAGCGCCGGCGGGCCGCGCTCGAGGCGCGACCCGAGCAGGAACAGGAGGAGCGCGAGTGCCGCCCCGACGGGCCGGCCTCCGAGGATCTGGAGCCCGCGCTCCTGGAGGAGCGTCTCGGCGGCGAGCGCGTGCACCATCACGCCGGGCAGCGCCCGCCAGCGCGGCGTCGCCACGGTGTCGCCGAGCGCCGGGTCGATCGCGCCAACCAGGACGGCACGCCCGGCGAGCCAGGCGGGGTCGAGCCGCCCCGCCAGCACGTCCTGGTAGCTCAGATAGGGGATGGCCCCGACGTCGATCGTGTAGTCGATCCGCAGATCGTGCCCGGGCTCCCCCTCGGCCGCGCCGACCGCCCAGGCGGCGAGGCTCGGCCGCCACAGGCCGGCCAGCCGGTCGCCCGGAGGATAGAGCCGCACGAGGCCGTCGCTGTCGGGGACCACGTTGACCGTGGCGAGCGCCGCGGCCGCCACGAGCCCGGCGGTCGGAACCGTCTCGACCACGCGCGCCGGCCCGGCCGGCATCGGCTGGTGCTGACGGTAGGCGGCGAGTGCCACCCGCGAGGGACCGCCCTCGGCGAGGGCCGCGGCCAACGCCCCGTCCTCGCCCGGATCGGCGGCACCGCTGAAGTCGACGTCGAGGGCGATCCGGCCGGCGCCGGCGGCGAGCAGTCGCGCCACCAGATCGGCGTGGCGGCGGCGCGGCCAGGGCCAGCGACCGAGCGCGTCCAGGCTCTCGGCGTCGATGCCGACCACGACGACCCGACCGGTGGCCTCGCGGCTCGCGAGGCCCGCCCGGGCGTCGATCAAGAGCCGATCGAGCGGTGCCAGAAGCTCGGCCCAGGAGAGGAGGCCGACCGCCAGCGCGAGCAGCGCCCAGCGGACCCGGGGCGTCGCGACGGCGCACACGAGGGGCTTCCCCCACCCCGGGGCGGGCGCTAGCGCCTGCCGTTGCCGTTGCCGTTGCCGTTGCCGTTGCCGTTGCCGTTGCCGTTGCCGTTGCCGTT
>CAZDFD010000017.1:0-24920 GCA_964504655.1 uncultured Geminicoccaceae bacterium | reverse complement strand
TTGCCCCCGGCGTTGCCGTTGCCCCCGGCGTTGCCGTTGCCCCCGGCGTTGCCGTGACCGCCGGCGTTGCCCCCGGCGTTGCCCCCGGCGTTGCCGTGACCGCCGGCGTTGCCCCCGGCGTTGCCCCCGGCGTTGCCTTGACCACCGGGGTTGCCGTTGCCACCGGGGTTACCGCCGGCCGCCGCTTGCCGCGCGTCGGCGCTCGATCCCCACCCCTTGCCCGCCGCCCCCTCGGCTGACGAGGCAGCGGGTCCGCCGACGCCCTTCGCCGAGACGAGGCCGCGTTCGGTCGCCACCCCGGGCATCTGCACATCCCGGTCGGTCCCCGCCCGAGCGGCCGTCCGCCCGACCGCGCCGGAGGGCCCACCGGGCGCGCCGATCTCCATGCCGCCGCCGGAAGTGTGCCGAACGTCCTGGCCGGCGCCGAGCTCGACCGCGGTCGACCCGTCGCTCGGCGCGACCGCCACGCGCCCTTCCTCGACCGCGACGCGCGCCGCCTCGCCCGCGACCTCGACCGCGAACGCGGTGCCCTTCACCGTGATCGCGAGGAGCGGCGTTTCGACCTGGAAGCGCCGCGGACCGCGTCGGGCGACCTCGTAGCGGACCGTCCCGTGCGGCTGGCCGAGCAGGTGCGGGCGCTCGACCGCCGAGTACACGACGAGACGGGACCCGGCCTCCGCGGTGATCCGGTCGCCGCCGCTCTCGAGGATCAGTCGCGCGTCCGGGCCGACGTCGATCTCGACCCCGGGCGTGAGGTGGCTGGCGGCGAGCGGATGCCATGTGCTCGACTCGAGCGGTCGCGCCCGGACCGTGCCGACGCGCGCGACGATCTCCCAGGCCGGCCGCTCGGCTCCGGCCGGCTCGGCCGCGGCCGCCGGCCCCGCGAGGACCGACAGGATCGTGGCGACCGCGACGGGCGACGCCGAGGAACGGGCGGGAAGGTGCATCGGGCTCACCGGTGGTTCGAGGCTCCGCGCCCTTTCTGCGCCGGGTGTCCTGAACATTCGGTTAATCCGCGTCGCGCCTTGCCGCCCCGCCCGCCGCCCCTTATGAGGCCCGGCGGTCGGCGGGGGTCGCGGATGACGTTCTACGTGAGCACGCGCGGGGCGGCCGGACGCCGCTCCTTCGAGGAGGTGCTGCTCGCCGGCCTCGCCGAGGACGGCGGCCTGTTCCTCCCCGAGCGCTGGCCGCGGCTCGAAGCCGCCGAGCTCGAGGCCCTGGACGGCGCCTCCTACGCCGCCACCGCGAGCGCGCTCCTGGCGCCCTTCACTCGGGGCTGCCTGACGCCGGAGGAGCTCCAGGCGATCTGCACCGAGGCGTATGCCGGCTTCGCCCATCCGGCGGTGGCGCCGCTGCGGCAGCTCGATCGCAGCCTCTGGCTGCTCGAGCTGTTCCACGGGCCCACGCTCGCCTTCAAGGACTTCGCCCTGCAGCTGCTCGCGCGGATGTTCGAGCGGGTCCTCGCCCGCCGGGACGGTACCCTCACGATCCTGGGCGCCACCTCGGGCGACACCGGCGCCGCGGCGATCCGCGCCGTCGCCGGCCGGGCGCGGATGCGGATCGTGATCCTCCACCCGCACGGCCGGATCTCGCCCGTCCAGCGCCGGCAGATGACCACGGTGGATGCCGCCAACGTCGCCAACGTCGCGATCGAGGGCACCTTCGACGACTGCCAGGACCTCGTGAAGGCGCTGTTCAACGATCCGCCGTTCCGCGCCGAGCAGAGCCTCGCCGCGATCAACTCGATCAACTGGGCGCGGATCGCCGCGCAGGCCGCCTACTACGTGTACGCCGCGCTCCGGCTGGGCGGCCTCGCCCGGCCGGTCGGCTTCTGCGTGCCGAGCGGCAATTTCGGCGACGTCTACGCCGGCCACGTCGCACGGCGGATGGGGCTGCCGCTCGACCGGCTGATCCTCGCCACCAACCGCAACGACATCCTGGCGCGCTTCCTGGCGACCGGGGTCTACGCGGCCGGGACGGTGCACGCGACCTCGAGCCCGTCGATGGACATCCAGGTCGCCTCGAACTTCGAGCGGCTGCTGTTCGAGCTCTTGGATGGCGACGGCCCGGAGGTTGCCGGCCTGATGGCGCGCTTCGCCCGCGAGCGCCGCCTCGCCCTGCCGCCCGACCGGCTGGCCGCCGCGCGCGCCCTGCTCGAGGGTGGGGCCGCCGAGGAGGCCGAGGTCGCCGCCGCCATCGCCCGCTGGCATCGGGCCACCGGGGGCGACGTGCTCCTCGATCCGCACACCGCGGTGGGTGTGGGGGTGGCCGAGCGGCTGCGTGGCGAGCGGGGCGCGCCGCTGGTCGTGCTGGCGACCGCCCACCCGGCCAAGTTCCCGGACGCGGTCGAGGCGGCGGCCGGCATCCGCCCGAGCCTGCCCGCGCATCTGGCCGACCTCGCGAGCCTGCCGGAGCGGCTGGTCGTGCTGCCGCCGGATCCGGCGGCCCTGCGCGCGCACATCCGCGCCCTGCCGGCCGCCCGATGAGCGCGGTCACCCGGCTCACCACGCTCGCGAACGGCTTCCGCGTGCTGTCCGAGCGGCTCCCGGGCGTGCACACCGCGGCCGTGGGCGTCTGGGTCGACGCCGGGACCCGGCACGAGGCGCGTGCCGTCAACGGCGTCGCGCACCTCTTGGAGCACATGGCCTTCAAGGGCACCGCGACCCGTTCGGCGCGGCAGATCGCCGAGGCGATCGAGGCCGTGGGCGGCGCGTTGAACGCCTGGACCTCGCGCGAGCACACGGCCTTCCACGCCCGCGTCCTGGCCGAGGACGTGCCGCTCGCGGTCGAACTCGTGGCCGACATCCTGACGGCGCCGAGCTTCGAGGAGGCCGAGCTCGCCAAGGAGCGCGAGGTCGTGCTGCAGGAGATCGGCCAGGTCGAGGACACCCCGGACGACCTGGTCTTCGACCTCCTGCAGGAGCGCGCCTTCCCGGACCAGCCGCTCGGCCGCTCGATCCTCGGGCCGGCCGAGACGGTGGCGACCATGCCGCGCCGGGCGCTCACCGGCTTCATGGCCGAGCACTACGTGCCGGGCCGCATGGCGCTCGTGGGTGCCGGCGCGGTCGACCACGACCAGCTCGTCGAGCTGGCGCGGCGCTGGTTCGAGGCGCTGCCGCCGCGGCCCGCGCCGGAGCCGCCGCCGGCGCGCTACGTCGGCGGTTCGGCCGCGCACGAGCGCGAGCTCGAGCAGGTCCATCTCTGCCTCGCCCTCGAGGGCGTCGGCTACCACGATCCGGACTACTGGGCGGTCCAGGTGCTGGCGACCGCGCTCGGCGGCGGGATGTCGTCGCGCCTGTTCCAGGAGGCGCGCGAGGCCCGCGGGCTGTGCTACGCGATCGAGTGCTTCAGCTCGTCCTACGTCGAGACCGGCCTCTTGGGCATCTACGCCGGGACCGGCGCCGGCCAGGTGGGCGAGCTGCTCGAGCTCACCGCCGAGCAGGCCCGCGGTCTCGCGCGCGACGCCGTCCCGGCCGAGATCGGGCGGGCCAAGGCGCAGCTCAAGGCCGGGCTGCTGATGGGGCTCGAGAGCTGCGCCGGCGTCGCCGACGGGATCGCCCGGCAGCTCCTGGTGCACGGCCGGCGCATTCCGCTCGAGGAGACGCTCGGCCGGCTCGAGGCGGTCGACCTCGAGGCGATCGCGCGGGTGGGCGAGCGGCTGTTCGGCCATGGCGGGGCGACCACGCTCGTGCTGCTCGGCGAGGTCGAGCGGCTGCCGGCCCTGGAGCTCGGCCGGGTCGCCGCCTGAGCCGGGGACCGCCGCGCGCGCGGCGCTTGTGGGCGTGGCGCGGGCGACCTAGGGGAGGCGCATGGCCACGACCTCCACGGGCCGGATCGGCCCGGGCGACGGGATCCTGGCGCCGTTCGGCGTACGGCTCTACCGCGACCTCTGGGCCGCGACCCTGGTCTCCAATCTGGGCTGGCTGATCCAGACCGTCGGGGCCGCCTGGCTCATGACCGCGCTCGTCGGCCGGGCCGACATGGTGGCGCTCGTCCAGGCCGCCACCCAGGCCCCGATCCTCTGCTTCTCGCTCCTGGCGGGCGTCGCGGCCGACATCCTCGACCGCCGCCTCGTGCTGCTTTGGGCGCAGCTCGCCATGCTCGCGGCCTCGCTGCTCCTGGCGGCGCTCACCGCGACCGACCTGATCGGGCCCTGGACGCTGCTGCTTTGCACCTTCGCCCTCGGCAGCGGCGCCGCCTTGCAGAGCCCGGCCTACCAGGCGGTGGTGCGCGACCTCGTGCCGATGCGGATCCTGGGTGCGGCCGTGGTCCTGAACGGCGTGTCGTTCAACTTCGCCCGCGCCGTCGGGCCGGCGCTGGGCGGGGCGATCGTGGCGACCGCGGGCGCCGAGGGGGCGTTCCTCGCCAATGCCGTCTCCTATCTCCCGCTCGTGCTGGTGCTCGCCCTCTGGCGGCGGCCGCAGCCGGTCGACGACCTGCCGCGGGAGCGGGTCAGGGGGGCGATCCTCACGGGCCTGCGCTACGCCGCCGAGACGCCCGGGATCCGCGCCGTGCTGGTGCGCAACGCGATCTTCGCGCTCGCCGCGGCGGCCGCCCTGCCGCTCCTGCCGCTCGTCGCCAAGGAGCGGCTCGCGGGCGGGCCCGTGACCTACGGCATCCTGCTCGGGGCGTTCGGCGCCGGGGCGATGGCCGCGGCCTTCGTGGTCCACCCCTTGCGGCTGCGGCACGGGCCCGAGCGCGTGCTGCGCTGGGCCTCGCTCCTGTTCGCCGCGGGGCTGCTCCTGGTCGCCGGCACCCGCTCCCTCGCCCCCGTACTCCTGGGCCTGGCGGCGAGCGGCGCCG
This sequence comes from uncultured Geminicoccaceae bacterium, assembly GCA_964504655.1. Lineage (GTDB taxonomy): Bacteria > Pseudomonadota > Alphaproteobacteria > Geminicoccales > Geminicoccaceae > JANXAZ01. The sequence goes on along the minus strand of CAZDFD010000017.1, from coordinate 20,117 downwards.
CCTGGCTCGCGGCCTTCTCCTTCTTCAACATCGCGATCCAGACGACCTCGGCGTTCTGGGTGCAGGCGCGGGTCTTCGCGATCTACCAGACGGTGATGTTCGGCGCGATGACGCTCGGCAGCTGGCTGTGGGGCGAGCTCGCGCAGCTGTTCGGGATCACGACCGCGCTCGCCGCCGCGGCCGCCGTCCTGGCGGCGAGCCCGGCGCTCGGCCTCCTCTGGCGGCTGCCGTCCGGCTCGGGCCTCGACCTCGGCCCGGCGGCGCGTCTGCCCGAGCCCGATCCGGCACTGGCCTTCGATCCGGAGGAGGGGCCGGTGCTGGTGCAGACCGAGTACCGGATCCGGCCCGAGGACGCCGCCGCCTTCGTGGCGGCCATGGACGAGGTCGGGCACATCCGCAAGCGCAACGGCGCGCTGCGCTGGCGCCTGTTCCAGGACACCGACGATCCCGAGCACTGGGTCGAGACCTACGTCGTGCCCGACTGGCTCGAGCATCGCCGCCTCGCCCGGCGGACCACCGAGGCCGACCGCACCGCCGAGGCCTCGGTGGCCGCCTTCCAGCGCGCCGGCGCGCCGACCGTCCGCCGCCTCGTCGCCCGCCGCCGCGACGCCCGCTTCGCCCTCGACGCCAGCGAGCGGGCTGCGATGCCCCCGGCGGACGGCGGCCGCGGCTAGGGTGGGTGGCGGTCTCGGGGGACCGTCCGCTCAGCGCGTGAGGCGCACCGAGAAACGCTGCTCGTAGGCGCAGCGGACCGCTTCGAGGAAGTCCTCCCAGGTGCGTGCCGGGGGAACCTCTCCGCCGCTGCGGTAGCCCTCGAGGTCGTGCAGGACGCTGTCCCCCAACCGTTTCTCGTCGGTCGCGTAAGTCCCGACGTAGAAGAGCTCGAACCGTTCCCCGGGCTGGGTCTCGTCGGGCCGCCCGACTCGCTTGCGGAACACCTCGAGGGCGTGCTCGAAGCTCGATCGGCCCCGCTCACCGTCGCGGCGGGCGTCTTCGGGCATCAAGAAGAGGGCTGCGAGCACTGCCTTCGGCTGGTAGCCGTGGATCTGCACCGCTTCGGCGTTGAGTTCTTTGTCGATGCGCTGAATGTTCTTGGTGTATCGCCCCGATGCGCCGTCCCGGAAGTTCAACGTCTTGATCGATACGCCGAGGCCGAGCCCGTAGGGCGTGTGGTACCGGACATCGACCCGGATCGGGCGCTCGCGCCCACCGGCTCGTCTTTCGCCCGCTTCGATGCCCTGGAACGACCGACCGAGATCCGTGACCAGCCGGCGAGCGAGCGCGTCCGACAGACGCTGGCTGTAGTTTTTCTTCTTCGCGCGGACGTCATATTCACGGATCAACTGGGCGAAGCGTTCCTCCATCTCCTCGATCGTCCGCCGTTCGGGCTCCAGTGAACGGAGGATGGCGGCGAGCGGCGAGGCCATTGAGCTTCCTCTCCATCTTGTCCGGCTCGTCGAAGATCGCGCATTCCCAGAGGAGGAGGACGCGGAAGCCGGCGCGGCGCAAGGCTCGGACCTTGGCGGCGTCGCGGCGGCGGTTGTCGGCGAACTTGGCGGCCCAAAACTCGCGGTTGCGGCTCGGCAGTCCCGCCCGGCGGCAGGCGGTGTGGTGGTGCCAGAAGCAGCCCATCACGAAGATCGCCCAGCCGGCCCGCTTGTTGGCGAAGTCCGGCGAGCCCGGCAGGGAGCGCACGTTTCGCCGATGGTGCAGCCCGCGCTCGCGCAAAGCGCGCGCGACGACGTCTTCGGGTTCGGTCCGCTGCCGCCGCACGCGCTTCATGAGCGCGCTCCGGACGGGATCGGTCGGAAGGGACGGACGCGGCAATCCTACTCGGCCGCCAGCCGGCTCGCCTGCGCCGCCGAAACCCGCGCGAGGTGGGCCCGGAGCGCTTCTCGGAAGCCCGCGGGGAAGCGGAGCGAGCTGCGCTCGGTGCGGGCCAGGAACCCGGCCGTGGCGCGGGCCGAGAGTTCCTCGCCCGGATGGCGGAGGAACTCGGCGAGAGGCGGACGCCCCTGCCACACTGGGAAGTCGCCGATCGCGACCGCGAAGCGGTGCCGACCGTCGAACCGGGCGGCGCGTGGCCAGCGCCCGACGAGCGGCAGCGGCCGATCGCGCGCGCGATCGTAGGCCGAAGGTTCCCGCAGCCGACTGCCCAGCCAGCGCACCACCGGCACGGTCACCGCGTTGCCGACGAGCGACCAGCGCCAGGATCGCTTGGCCACGGTTGCGGCCGGGGCGGTCCAGTCCTCGGCAAATCCCTGGAGGCGCTCGGCGTCCCGGATGTCCGGCTTCACCACGAGACCGTCGGGGAGGAGGATCGCGGGCGGCGCGGGGATTCCGACGCTCGAGCCGTTCTTGAGCGTGGGCACGGCATCCGCCGCCCAGCCCAGACCGCGGATCCCTTCGGTCCAGTAGAAGCCGTGGGCGATCGCGCCGATCCGCGTGTCGGCCGGTCGCGGTCGAGCCTCGTCGTCCAAGAGCACCTCGGCAGGGTCGCTCTCCCGGCTCGCCACGAAGAACACCCGCTCGCGCCGCTGCGGGAGCCACCCGAGGCTGTTCACGACCCGGTAGGCCCAGCGGTAGCCGAGATCCTCGACCGCCGAGACGAGCCGCTCCATCGCCCGCCCGCCTTCGAGATGGAGCATGAAGGAGACGTTCTCGAGGACGATCCAGGGCACCGGCCGGCCGCTCCCCGCCGCCCGTTTCAGCAGCCGGAACACCTCGCCAACGAGACCCGATCGCTCGCCCGCGATGCCGACCGTCTTTCCCGCTTGGCTGAGGTCTTGGCAGGGGAAGCCCCCACAAACGAGCTCGGTCTCTCCCGGCAGGTCGGGAAGCGTGCGGATGTCCGGATGGTTCGGCACGCCGGGGAGGCGCGCCGCCAGGACCGCGATCGCCGGCTCCCAGCATTCGCAACTGAGGACGGTCTCGTGACCCGCGGCCGCGAGGCCGATCTCGAACCCGCCGATCCCCGCGAACAGGCCCACGACCTTCATGCCCACCTGTCTAGCAGGTCGGTGCGGCTCCCGTCAGCCGCCGCGAGAGGGGGGGCTCAATCCGCGAAGGGGTCGCGCAACAGGATCGTGTCTTCGCGGGCCGGGCTCGTCGAGAGGAGCGCCACCGGGCACTCGACCAGCTCCTCGAGCCGCTTGACGTATTTGACCGCGGCCGCCGGCAATTCGGCGAAGCTCCGCGCGCCGCGCGTGCTCGCCTGCCAGCCCTCGAGCTCCTCGTAGACCGGCACGGCCGCCGCCTGCGCCCCCATGCCGGCCGGCAGATGGTGCAGGAGCTGGCCCTGCAGCGCGTATGCTGTGCAGACCTTGAGCGCGGCCATGCCGTCGAGCACGTCGAGCTTGGTGAGCGCCAGGCCCTTGATGCCGGAGAGCTTGACCGCCTGGCGGACGAGCACGGCGTCGAACCAGCCGCAGCGCCGCGGCCTTCCCGTGACCGTGCCGAATTCCTTGCCGCGCTCGCCGATCCCGCGGCCGACCTCGTCCGTGAGCTCGGTCGGGAACGGCCCGGCGCCGACCCGGGTCGTGTAGGCCTTGCAGATGCCGAGCACGAAGCCGACCGCATCCGGCCCCACGCCCGAGCCGAGGGCGGCCTGTGCCGCGAGCGTGTTGGAGCTCGTGACGAACGGGTAGGTGCCGTGGTCGACGTCGAGCATCGCGCCCTGCGCGCCCTCGAACAGGATCCGCCGCCCGGCGCGCTTGAGCTCGGCGAGCCTGAGCCACACCGGCTCGGCGAAGGGCAGGAGCCTGGGTGCGAGCGCGCGCAACTCGGCCAGGAGCTTCTCGCCCTCGACCTCCGCGATGCCGAAGCCGCGGCGGAGCGCGTCGTGGTGCAGGAGGAGCTCGTGGACCTTGGCCTCGAGCGTGGCCCCGTCGGCCAGGTCGCACACCCGGATCGCCCGGCGCGCCACCTTGTCCTCGTAGGCCGGGCCGATGCCGCGGCCCGTGGTGCCGATCTTGCCGGTGCCTTCGTTGCTCTTCTCGCGCGCCGCCTCGCGCGCCCGGTCGAGCTCGCCGTGCAGGGGCAGGATCAGGGCGCAGCTCTCGGCGATCCTGAGCGTTTCGGCCGAGACCGGCACGCCGAGGGCGCGGATCTGCTCGATCTCGGCCAGGAGTGCCCAGGGGTCGACCACCACGCCGTTGCCGATCAGCGAGAGCTTGCCGCGCACCACGCCCGAGGGCAGGAGCGAGAGCTTGTAGGTGACGCCGTCGACGACGAGCGTGTGGCCGGCATTGTGGCCGCCCTGGAAGCGGACCACGACGTCGGCCCGCTCGGAGAGCCAATCGACGATCTTGCCCTTGCCCTCGTCGCCCCATTGGGCGCCCACCACCGCGACGTTGGCCATGCTTCCGTCCCTGCCGGCTGCGGCGCCGCGCTTCCTACAGGTCCCCCGGCGCGGAGGCCAGAGGAAGCCCGGGCCGCCCCGCCGTGCGCCCGACCCTAGATCCGCCCGGCCGCGACGCCGTCCCGCCGCCGCAGCGCCCGGTGCAGGCGCAGGCCCAGAGGGGCCAGCCAAACCAGGAAGGTGATCGCACCGAAGGTCCCGGCGAGCGGCCGGGAAAAGAACGCCCAGATCTGGCCGTCCGACTTCATCATCGAGGTCAGGAAGTTGTCCTGCACCATCGGGCCGAGGACCAGCCCCAGGACCAGCGGCGCCACCGGATAGCCGTTCTCCTCCATCAGCCAGCCGAGGATCCCCATCGCCAGCATGACCCAGACCGAGTAGATCGTGTTGGTCATGGCGAAGGCACCGATGATGCAGAACAGGAGGATCACCGGCATCAGCGCCTGGCGCGGCACGGCCAGGATCTGTCGACAGACGCGGATCGCCAGGAGCCCGAGCGGCAACAGCATCAGGTTGGCCAGGAAGAAGGAGAAGAACACGGCGTAGATCAGGGCCGGCTGGTGCAGGAACACGGTCGGTCCGGGCGTCAGGCCCTTCATGAACAGGACGCCGATGACGATCGCGGTGATGCTGTCGCCCGGGATGCCGAACACGGTCGCCGGCACGTAGGCGCCGCCCAGGCTCGCATTGTTGGCGGCGCCGGCCGAGGCGATCGCCGCCACCTCGCCGTCCTGCTGCCCGGTCCGTTCGGCGCGGCGCTTGCCGATCGCGTAGGAGATCCAGGCGGCGATGTCGGCGCCGACCCCGGGCAGCGCGCCGATCAGGACGCCCACGAGATTGCCGCGCAGCACCTCCCACCGGTGCCGCCACAGGACCGGGAGGAGACCCTCGAAGACGTTGCCGATGCGGCGCTGGACGAGCATCTCGGGTGGATCGACGGCGGTCACCGCGCGGAGGATCTCGGCCACCGCGAACATGCCGATCAGCACCGGCACGAGCCCGAGCCCGCCCACCAGATCGACGCTGCCGAAGGTGAACCGGGTCACGCCCGTGATCGGGTCGAGGCCCACGGTCGAGAACAGCAGTCCCAGGAGCAGGGCCACGACGCCCTTGAGCGGGTCGCGGCCGGCCACGAAGGCCGCGCAGGTGAGGCCGAGGCAGGCCAGCCAGAAATACTCGAAGCTCGAGAAGTTGAGCGCGAGCTCGGCGAGCTCGGGGGCCGCGAGCGTCAGCACCAGCGCCCCGAACAGCCCGCCCAGGCACGAGGTCACGAGGCAGATGCCGAGCGCCAGCTCGGCCTTGCCGGCGAGGGTCATGCGGTGCACGGCGTCGGTGTAGGCGGCGGAGGCCGGGGTGCCCGGCATGCGCAGGAGCACGGCCGGCAGGTCGCCCGCGAAGATCGCCATGGCCGAGGCCGAGACCATGGCGGCGATCGCCGGCACCGGATCCATGTAGAAGGTCAGGGGTACGAGGAGCGCGATCGCCATGGTCGCGGTGAGGCCCGGGATGGCGCCCACGAGCAGGCCGAAGATCCCGGCGAGCAGCATCGCCAGGAGGGTCGCCGGTGCCAGGAGCTGGGCCAGGGCCGCGGCGATCACCTCCATGTGAGCGTCCCCGACAGCGGCTCGAGCAGGCCCCAGGGCAGGGGCACGAGCAGGAGCTCGACGAACACCTGGTGGGTCGCGAGCGTGCCGGCGAGCGCCACGGCCAGCGCCGCCACCGGCCGCCGCCACAGCCGCCACACGAGCAGGAAGAGGAGCAGGAACGCGGTCGGAAGGAAGCCCAGCCGGTCGACCAGGAGGGCGTAGGCGACGACCGCGCCGATCGCTGCCAGGGCATCCAGCCGGTGCCGGCCGGAGCGCGCCCAGGGCGCCAGCCGGACGAGCGGCCCTCGCCGCAGCGATGCGAGGTCGCGCAGCGCCAGGAGCCCGCCGATCACCATCAGGAGCCCGCCGATCAGGCCCGGGAAGAAGCCGGGCCCGTAGCGGAAGTAGGTCATGTCCGGCAGGGCGCGGGCGAGCAGCCACACCACGAGACCGAGCGCCACCACGACGGCGCCCGAGAGCGTGTCGTGAACCTTCACGACCGGTCGACCGCGGCCACCCGCAGGCGACGGCCGCCCGGCGCGCGCGCCCTCAGCCCTTGAGCATCCCGAGCGCGGTCATGATCCGCTTGGTGTCGGCCTCGTGCTGCCGCAGGAAGGCCGCGAACTCGGCCCGGTCGCGCCACTTGAGGCCGAAGCCGCGGTCGGTCATCTGCTTCTGGAAGGAGGCGCTCGCGTAGATCTCCTTGAGCGCCTTCTCCATGGCGGCGACCACCTCCTCGGGCAGCCCGGCGGGCCCCGCCACGCCGCGGAACGCGCCGCCCTCGAACACCTTGCCGGTCAGCTCCTTGACCGTCGGCACCTCGGGAAAGGCCGGGGTCCGCGTCTCGGCCAGGACGACGAGCGGGCGGACCTTGCCGGCCTGGATCAGCGGCCCGGCCTCCGGCAGCGAGGCGGCGATGAAGTCGAGCCCGCCGGCCACGAGCTCCTGCAGGCCGGCCGCCGCACCCTTGGAGGGGATCCGCACGAGCTTGGCCGCGTCGACCCCCTGATCGAGCAGCATGCCGGTCACCGGGATGTCCCAGGCCCCGGCGCAGCCGCCACCGCAGGACATCTTGTACCTGGCCGGATCGGCCTTGATCGCGGCGATCGCCGCCGCGAGGTCCGGGTAGGGTCCGTCGGCACGGGTCTGCAGCGCCGCCGGGTCGAAATTGTACTGGGCGATCGGGGTGAACTTGTCGGCGCCGATGTCGCCCTGGCCCATGAGCTTCATCTGCGCGAACGGGAACACGATCCCGAGCGTGTAGCCGTCGGGCTTGGCGCTCATGATCATGGTGTGGCCGACCACACCGCCGCCCTCGCCGTTGTTCACGACGTTGAACGGCTTCTTGAAGATCTCCTGCAGGCCGGCGGCGAGCAGCCGGCCGGTGGCGTCCGTGCCGCCGCCGGCGCCGGCCGGGACCACGATCGTGACCGCCCGCTCGGGCCAAGCCGCGCGCGCCGCACCGCCGAAGGCGATCGTCGCCAGAACCGCCGCCGTGACCAACGCCCGCCGCTGCATCGCTCGCCCCCCACCTTCCGGTTCTCGGCCCGGATCGCCTGATTAGGGCCGCTGCCGGTCCGGCCACAAGCCGGCCGCGCCACAGGCCAGGTGCGCGCGGCCGCGAGGTCCGCGGCGGCGCGCCGCCCGGCCTCAGCGCCAGCCGGCGGCGAGCGCCGCCCGCTCGGCCTCGGCATCCAGCGGCTGGCCGCCGAGCGCCGTCCAGAGCGGCGAATGCGACGCGGTCGCCGCGCCGGAAGCGGGGGTGAAGCTCGAACCGGCGGCAGGCGGTGGCTCGGCGAGCAGCGCCGTCACCGCCCAGCCGCCGACGCTCCGTCGGCAGAGGAGCGCCGTGCCGGCGACGCCGCGGCCGGCGATCTCGGCCTCGCGGCAGAGCCGCCCGTCCGGGAGGCGCACGCTGCCCAGAAGCACGGCGCGGGCCCCGCCGGCGAGCTCGGCGCCGGCACCGGTGGGCTCGGCCTCGGCCAGGCGGGCGAGCGCCGGCGCCTCGGCCAGGGCGGCCAAAGTCGGCGCCGCCGGGCCTTCCGGGCCGCCGAGCCGGCCGGCGCCGTAGCCGAGCAGCAGCGCCAGCGAGGCCGCGAGGGCGAGTGGCAGCCAGCGGCGCCGGACACCGCGCCCGGCCGGCGGGCCGGCGGCGGGCGCGGCCGCGGGGCCCGGCGCCGCGCCGGCGGCGCCCGCGGCGACGACGTGCAGCTCCGGCCGGGCACGCTCGACCGCCGCCGCCTTGGCGCGGATCGCCTGGACCAGCCGGTCGGGCACCGGCTCCGCGAGCACCGGATCGAAGGCGGCGGCGAGGAGTGCGCGATCGGCGCGGAACCGCGCCACCTTGCGCGCGAGCTCCGGGTCGAGCGCCACCCGGCGGGCGATCCGGGTCGCGGTCTCGGCGGGCAGGGACCCGTCGGCGAAGGCCATGAGCATGACGTCGTCGGGCTCCGTGCCCTGCGGCGATGGGGGGGATTCAGGCGCGTGCGGCATCGGTCGCGGGCTCCTCGGCGGCGAAGATCTTCTCCTGCAGGCGCAGGCGGGCCCGGGCGAGGCGGCTCATCACCGTGCCGATCGGCACCTCGAGCAGCTCGGCCGCCTCCTTGTAGGAGAGGCCGTCGACGCACACCGCGACCAGGACGAGGCGCTGCTCCGGCGGCAGCTCGTCCAGGGCGCCGGCGAGCGCCCTGAGGGTGAGACGGGCCTCGCCGTCGCGCCGGCCGTCCGCGCCCTCGAGATCGAAGGCTTGGTCGATCGGCACGAGCGGCGCCCGCGCGGCCGCCGATCGGCACTGGTCGAGCCAGCGGTTCTGCACGATCTTGAACAGCCAGCTGTCGAGCCGGCTGCCCGGGGTGAAGGCATGGGCGTTGGCGAGCGCCCGCTCGCAGGCGTCCTGCACGAGATCGTCCGCCGCCGCGGCCGACCGGGTGAGCGCCCGGGCGAAGCGGCGGAGCCGCGGCAGGAGCGCCACGAGCTCGTCGGTGAAGGTCGCATCCACGACACCTCCGCTCTTCCCCCTCCACGGCTCGACAACGGCCGGCCGGCCTCCCTATTCCGCGACGCTCACGGGAACGCTACGGGCCTGTGCGGGAATGTCCCGGTGTGCCGCCCGTTGTCGCCACCATCCGGCACGGAGACCGCCCGATGTCCGATCCGTCGCCTCGCTCCCCCCTCCTCCTGGCCCTGCTGGCCGTCGTTCTGACGGTGGCACCGGTGCGGCCGCCCTGGCCCCCGGGCGAGCTTTCGGGCGGGGGCATGGCCGTGCTCCTCGCCGACGACGACGGCGACGACGATGGCGGGGACGACGACGGCGGCTCCTCGGGTGGCGGCTCGACCGGCGGCGGCTCGTCGGGCGGAGGGAGCTCCTCCGGCGGCAGCTCGACCGGCGCCGGTGGTTCGTCGGGTGGCGGCGCGTCGGGCGGAGGGAGCTCCTCCGGCGGCGGCTCGACCGGCACCGGCGGTTCGTCGGGCGGCGGCTCGACCGGCGGGGGGAGCCACTCGAGCGGTGGCTCGGCGGGTACCGGCGGTTCGTCGGGTGGCGGCTCGACCGGCGGCGGCGGTCCGTCGGGTGGCGGCTCGAGCGGCGGTGGAAAGGCCGGTGGTGGCGGCTCGTCGGGCGGCGATACGGACGACGATGCCGACGACGACGATGACGGCGACGACGATGATGAGAGCTCGGGCAGCGGCTCGCGCGGTGCCGATCGCGAGGATCGCGACGACGACCGCGACCGGGCCGACGATCGCTCCGGGACGCGCGGGCGGGCGGCGAACGAGCGTTCCGGGCTCGCGCAGTTGCGCGACTTCTTCTTCGGCCGCAGCGACCCGCCGGCCGACCGCGAGGACCGGTTCCGGCCGGGCGAGATCCTGGCGATCGACCTCTCCGCCGAGGCCCGGCAGCGGATCGTGCGGGCGGGCTTCGCGGTGGCCGAGCAACGGCGGCTGGCCGGGCTCGGCATCACCGTGACGCGGCTCGTGCCGCCGCCCGAGCGGACGCTCGCCGAGGCGCTCGAGCTCGCCCGGGGCATCGACCCGGCGACGGTGTTCGACCTCAACAGCCTCTACGACCGGCTCGCCTGCACCGGCTGCTGGAGCGAGGCCGCGCTCGTGGTCGGACCGGCCCCCGGACGCTGCCGCGCCCGGGTGCGCCTGGGCCTGCTCGACACCGGGGTCGACACGCGGCATCCGGCCCTCGCCGACGCCCGCATCACGAGCCGCCGCTTCCTTCCGGCCGCAGCGGTGCCGGCGAGCCCGGAGCACGGCACGGCCGTGGCTTCGCTCCTGGTCGGCTCGAGGCTCGGCCTGCTGCCGACGGCGGAGCTGCGGGTGGCCGAGATCTTCGCGGCCGGGGCCGGCGGATCGGCGGAGGCCGACACTTTCGCGCTCGCGAGCGGGCTCGACTGGCTGGTCCAGGAGCGCGCCTCGGTGGTCAACGCCTCGCTCGCCGGGCCGCGCAACCGGCTGCTCGAGCTCGCCGTGTACCTCGCCCGCCGGCGCGGCGTGGTGGTGGTGGCGGCGGCCGGCAACGGCGGGCCGTCGGCGCCGCCGGCCTATCCCGCGGCCTATGCGGGCGTGGTCGCGGTGACCGCGGTGGACAACCAGCTCCGCCCCTGGCGGCGGGCCAACCGCGGCGCCTACATCGCCTTCGCCGCGCCGGGCGTGGACGTGCCGACCGCCGCACCGGGCGGCGCCATCGCCCCGGCGAGCGGCACCTCCTTCGCCGCCCCGTTCGTCACCGCGGCGCTGGCCGCGGCCGCCGGCCGGGGCGGCGATCCGCGCGCGGCCCTGGCACTCCTCGCCGGCAAGGCCCGCGATCTGGGCGATCCGGGGCAGGACCCGGTGTTCGGCCACGGGCTCGTTCAGGCGGCCGGCTGCCGCTCCTGATCGGTCGCCGTCGGCTGGTTCGCCGGGGCGGACCGGGCGAGGAGCTCGGCCAGGCGCCGGCGCGCCACCTTCCAGGCGGCGTGCCGGTCGAGCACCCGGGCGAGCTCGCGCAGCGCCGGCACCAGCGCGGCGAGGAGCGCGAGGCCGGCCGCGACGACCCCGGCCGAGATCGGCTCGCCCGGGCCGAGCCCGGCTGCGAGCAGGACCAGGGCCGCCACCAGGAGGCCGCGCAGCAGGTCGGGGAGCGCCAGGAGGGTGGCCGCCCGGCCGCCGCGCCGCGCCGCCAGCCGCGCGATCCGCGCCTCGGCGTCGCTCACCGCGCGCAGCGTGTCCGGCGGGGGCCGTTCCCCGGCCAGGTGCACGGCGAGGCTGCGGCCGACCAGGCCGCCGACCCGGCCGCGCCGCCGGCGCAGGTCCTCGACCATCGCAAGGAGGCCCGGGCGCAGCGCCAAGGCGAGCAGGAGGGTCGTCACGAGCAGAGCGGCCAGGAGGGCGCCCAGGCGCGCGTCGACGAGGAAGGCCGCGGCGAGGCAGGCCAGGGTCAAGGTGCCATCGGAGAGCAGGCGCGGCAGGCCGCGCCCCGGCCAGCCGCGCAGCGCCGCGAGCTCGCCCGAGAGCCGGGCGAGCAGGCCGCCCAGCCGGCGCGGGCCGCCGCGCTCCGCCCGGCCCAGAAGCTGCTCGAGGAGGCGGGCGCGGACCGCCCCGGCATAGAGGCTGCCGAGGCGCTCGGCGCGCGCCCGCTCGAGCACCTTGACGAGCGCACCGGCGGCCGCCGCGGCGAGCAGCGCCAGGGCGAGCGGCACCACCTCGCCGGGCGGCGCGCCGGCGACGCCGCGGTCGACGGCGTGGCGCAGCACCAGCACGCCCGCGACCGTGACCGCGGCGCGCACGAGCCCGAGGCCCACGAGCGCGCGGAACAGCAGCCGGCGCTCGCCCGCGAACAGCGGCGGCAGGCTCATGCCGCGCTCTCGAGCAGGGCCGGGCCGGAGAGCAGGCGGTCGAGCATGCCGGCCGCGGCGAGCTCGGCCGGGGCCAGGACCGGCAGGCCGGTGGCCGCCTGCGCCTCGCGCCGGGCGAGCGGCGAGCGGGTGAGGAGCCCGGTCACCGCCGCCACCGGCAGGCCGCGGGTGACGAGCTCGCGCACGCCGTTGGCGGCACCCATGGCGTCGCCGGCGGCGAACAGGGTGGTGTCGACCCGCGTCGCGAACGTCGGCGAGCCGGCGAGTGCCGCGGTCTCCCTCTGGTAGAGCCCGTCCGCGACCTCGAGCACGATCGCCTGCGCGCCGGCGGCGATCAGGGCGTCGCCGAGCGCGCGCAGGATCTCCTCGAGCGCCGGCTGGTCGACGAGGAAGGTCGTGGCGTGGCCGGCGTCGGTGAAGTCGAGCACGCAGGCCGCGCCGGCGTCGGTCATCAGGTTGAGATCGCCCGGCGCGCCGGTGCCGGTGACCTTGGCGGCGCCGACGCGCAGCCCCGAGAGGGCGAGGCCGCGCACGAGATGCGCGGCGGCGGTGGTCTTGCCGGCGTTCATGCTGGTGCCGAGGACCGCCAGGGTCGGGACCCGCCGGGTCGCCGGCGGCGGGTGCAGGCGGAAGTCGGCGAGGTTCAGGATCCGGCCGGTGGCGTCGGCGACGAGGCCCACGGCGGTGAGCCGGGTCGGCTCGGCCATGCGGTCCGAGCGGGCGACGACGGTGCCGCAGATCCCGCCCGCGGCGACCAGGTCGCAGGCGCCGAGTGCCTCGGCCACATAGGCCTCGAACTGGTCGGGCGCGTAGCGGGCGCCGGCCGCGAGCAGGACCTCGTCGCCCGGGAACAGGGTGGCGGCCCGGCCGGTGTGCAGTTGCAGCTGCTTGTGGGCACCCACCGCCTCGACCCGGGCGAGCACGAGGTCGCCCGGCATCGGTCGGGTTCCGGCCTCGATCAGCAGCCGGCCCCGCTCCAGGGCGACCCGGCGGGTGGTGAAGGCGCGCTTGGCCCGGGCGAGTCGGCCGGGCTCCAGCACGCGGTGCTGGCTCGTCATCGTCGCTACCTTCAGGGGATCACCGCGTCCGGCGCGGTCGCAGGCACAACGCCACGCGGCCGGCCCTATTCCGCCGCCACGGCAGGGCCCGGGAGGGGAGGCGGCGGCTCAGCCGGCGGCGGCGCGCCGCGGCAGGAGCAGGCGGCGCGCCTCGAGCAGCAGCGCCGGCAGGGGCAGGAGCGCCAGGACCAGAAGGGCCAGGAGCGAGCTCCACGGATCGGCGATCCCGCCGGCGCGGTGGTCGAGCAGGATCTGCGCGTAGACCAGGACCAGGTGCCAGACGAACACGACGAGGCTGTGCCGGCCCAGGAGCACGAGCAGCGGATGGCTCCACAGCCGCCCGAGGATCCGGGCGGTGGCCGGCAGGATCCGGCCGGTCGCCGCGGGCCCGGCGACGAGCAGCCAGCTCACCGCGTAGAGGGTGGCGGCGAAGGCGATCGGGAAGACGGGGCCGAGTTCGCCGCGGCGCTCGAACGCCTGGACGTAGGCGAGCGTGGGCGCATCCAGGAGGCCGGCGCTCAGGGCGATGCGCCAGACCGCCAGCGCCGCCAGGACGACCAGCGCCACGTTGAGCAGGTCGCGCCGCTCCGGGCGCAGGATCGCCGCGGGGTCGAGCCGGCCGGCGGCGGCGAGCCCGCCCAGCACGAGGCCGGTCACGAACAGCACCTGCCAGGCGAGCGGATTGAAGTGCGCGCGCAGGCCGAGCCCGGGCTCGAGCGCGCCGAGCAGGGCGTCGCCGGCGGCGACCAGGGGCAGATGCCCGCCCTTCTGCACGAACAGCCAGAGCACCAGGCTCAGGGCGGCCACGAGCCAGGTCCGGCCGGTCATCACGAGGTGCAGGAGGAGCGGGGCCAGCGCCAAGTAGAGGACGTATTGCGGCAGGATGTCGAGGAAGGTCGGCTGGTAGAGGAGCAGGGCCGTGGCCAGGGCCGGGACCCAGCCGTCCTCGTAGAGCCGGCCCAGCATGGAGCCCCAGGCGCCCCGGGTGTCGTCGAGCAGGCGCAGCGCCAGCACGATCAGGGTGAGCAGGCCCAGATGCCACGCATAGACGACGGCGGCGCGCCGCCACAGGCGGTGGCCCGTGGCCAAGGGCCCGGCGCGCAAATGCTGCCGCCCGTAGACCAGGCCCACCATCAGCCCGGCCATGAAGATGAAGCCCTGCGCCGAGGTCACGAATCCGAGCTCGCCGAAATGCAGCCAGGCGAGCAGGAACCCCTGCTCGAACCAGAGATGGTTCAAGGTCATGAACACCAGGAAAAACCCGCGCAATCCGTCGAGCAGGACGACCCGCTGCACCGCCGTGCCCCCCGAGCGGTCCGATATCTGCCTGAGCTAAGCGTCGAGCCTTGCATTTCCACGACGGTTCGCTCAACGAATCGCAAGGATCGCGGACTGCGGGTGCGACATGCGGGCTTGGAGCGAACGCCGGTGCGGCGCCCTGCCGCCGTGCCTCCTCCTGATGCTGGCGCTGACGGGCCCGGCCGGGGCCGGCTCCTGCCCGCCGCTGGCCGAGGTCTGGCAGCCGGCGCCGCCGGCGGCGCTCGCCCGCTCCCTCGAGGAGGAGGACGAGCTCCGGATCGTGGCGCTGGGCTCCTCGAGCACCGAGGGGACCGGCGCCTCGCGCCCGGAGAACGCCTGGCCGGCGCGCCTCGAGGCGCTCCTCGAGCGGCGCTATCCCAGGGATGCGATCGAGGTCGTCAACCGCGGTCGCGGCGGCGAGACCGCGGCCGACAACCTCGCCCGGTTCGAGCGCGAGGTGATCGCCCTGGCCCCCGACCTGGTGATCTGGCAGGTCGGCACCAACGACGCGCTCCAGGGCCTCTCGCCCATGGAGGTGGTCGAGCGGGTGCGCGAGGGCGTGCGCCGGCTGCGCGCGCTCGGCATCGAGGTCGTGCTCATGGACAGCCAATGGCTGCCGCAGGCCGAGCGCGACGCCGTGGTCGAGCGGATGAGCCGGGTGCTCGCCGGCGTCGCGGTCGAGCAGGGGGTGGCGATCTTCCCGCGCCACGAGCTCATGGAAGCCTGGGCGCAGCGCGGGCTGATGGCCCCCGAGGAGCTCGTGGGCCCGGACGGCCTGCACATGACCGACCACTCCTACCGCTGCATCGCCGAACGTCTGGCCGACCTGTTCCCTCCCACCCCTTCAGCGGGCGCGCGCTCGCCGGAGTGAGGGGCGGCGCCGCCGAAGGCCCCGCCCCGTAGCGGCCCCGGCGGCTCGGCCGGCCGGATCCGACCGCTCACCCGATCGTGAGACGACGTTCATCGCCCGGGCGGGCCCGGGCCCGCATGCTGGGTTCGCCGGCACGCCCGCGCGGCCTCGGGCTCGAGGCGCTCGCGGGCGGAAGACCGGCACCGCAGCGCAGGGGAGATCGAGATGATCGCGCGTCTTCGTCGCCTGGCCCTGGCCCTCGTGGCCGTCGTCGGGCTCGCCTCGGCGGCGCACGCCGCAGCCGAGCTCAACGTCACGCCCACGGGGCTGGCGCTCCGCGGCTACGATCCGGTCGCCTACTTCAAGGCCGGCAAGCCGACGCCCGGCCTGTTCGACGTCACGGCCGTGCACAAGGGTGCCACCTATCGCTTCGCGAGCGAGGAGAGCAAGGCCGAGTTCCTTCGCGATCCCGACCGCTACCTGCCGCAATATGGCGGCTACTGCGCCTTCGGGACCGCGATGGGCAAGAAGGTCGACGGTGATCCGGAGGTCTGGAGGATCGTCGACGGCAAGCTCTACCTGAACCTGGCACCCAAGGTCGCCACGCTCTGGCAGAAGGACGTCCCCGGCAACATCGAGCGGGCGAACGGCAACTGGGAGCGGATCAAGGACAAGAGCCCGGCCGAGCTGAACTGAGCGGCGGGTCGATCGCTTCCGGCCGGCCGGCCCGCGGCCTTGCGGGCCGGCCCGCCTTGCACGGTCCGGGTGTTCGGCTAGCCTTCCGCGGGTCATCCCGCCCGGAGCCCGCGCCTTGACGAGCAAGCGTCACGTCCTCGCGATCGACCAGGGCACCACGAGCTCGCGGGCGATCCTGTTCGACCTCGAGGGCCGGCCGGTCGCCAGCGCCCAGCGCGAGCTGCAGCAGCTCTACCCGGCCGACGGCTGGGTCGAGCACGATCCCGAGCACATCTGGGCGGATACGCTCGCGGTCTGCCGCGAGGCCATGGAGACCGCGGGCGTCGGCGCGCGCGAGCTCGCCGCGATCGGCATCACCAACCAGCGCGAGACCACGATCTTGTGGGAGCGCGCCACCGGCCAGCCGGTCCACAACGCGATCGTCTGGCAGGATCGGCGGACCGCAGCCCTGTGCCGCCGGCTCGAGGCGGACGGGCTCGATCTGCCGGTCCGCGCCCGCACCGGCCTCGTCCTCGACCCCTATTTCTCGGCCACCAAGCTCGCCTGGCTCCTCGACCACGTGCCGGGTGCCCGGGCCGCCGCCGAGCGCGGCGAGCTCGCCTTCGGCACGGTCGACTGCTTCCTCCTCTGGCGGCTGACGGGCGGCCGGGTGCACGCCACCGACGCGAGCAACGCCGCCCGCACGATGCTGTTCGACATCCGCCGCCAGGCCTGGGACGAGGAGCTGCTCGAGCGGCTGCGCGTCCCGGCGGCGGTGCTGCCCGAGGTGCGGGACTGCGCCGGCCTGTTCGGCGCCACCGACCCGGCGCTGTTCGGCGCATCCGTGCCGGTCACCGGCATGGCGGGCGACCAGCAGGCCGCCACCTTCGGCCAGGCCTGCCTCGCCCCCGGCATGATGAAGAGCACCTACGGCACCGGCTGCTTCGCGCTCCTGGTCACCGGTCCGGATCTCGTGCCGTCGCGCAACCGGCTGCTCTCGACGGTCGCGTGGCGGCTGGGCGGGACGGTCACCTTCGCGCTCGAGGGCTCGATCTTCGTGGCCGGCGCCGCCGTGCAGTGGGTCCGCGACGGCCTCAAGGCGATCGCGCACGCGCGCGAATCGGAGGCGCTCGCGCGCTCGCTGCCGGACACCGGCGGGGTCTACCTGGTGCCTGCCTTCACGGGCCTCGGTGCCCCCTGGTGGGACCCCGACGCGCGCGGTGCGATCCTGGGCCTCACCCGCGATTCGAGCGCCGCGCACATCGTCCGCGCCGCGCTCGAGGCGGTCTGCTACCAGACCCACGATCTCCTCTCCGCGATGGCCGAGGACATGGCGGCCCAGGGGCTGGCGCTGCCCACGGCACCCCTGCGGGTCGACGGCGGCATGGTCGCCAACGACTGGCTCTGCCAGCACCTTGCGGACGTGCTCGACCGCCCGGTCGACCGGCCGGCGGTGATCGAGACCACGGCACTCGGTGCCGCCCGGCTCGCGGCACTCGGCGCCGGCCTCCTGCCCTCGCTCGAGGCGGTGGGCCGCGGCTGGCGGGCCGAGCGCGCCTTCCGCCCGGCGATGGACCCGGCGGTCCGCGCCGCGCGGCTCCAGGGCTGGCGGGCCGCCGTCGAGCGGGTCCGCTCGACCCGCTGAGCCCCCTTGCGGCTGCGTCTCGCCACCTTCAACCTCGAGAACCTGGGCGACCGGGAGGGCGGGCCCGCGCTCGCCGAGCGGATCGCCGTGCTGCGGCCGCAGCTCCTGCGGCTCGACGCCGACCTCCTGTGCCTGCAGGAGGTCCAGGCGAGCCACCCGGCCGGCGGCGGCCCGCGCGCGCCCCTGGCGCTCGACGCGCTGCTCGAGGGCACGGTCTACGCCGGCTTCCACCGCGCCCTCTCGATGAGCCCCGATCCGGCCACCGGCGCGCCGCGCCTCGCTGACGTGCACAACCTCGCGACCCTCTCGCGCCTGCCGATCCGAGCGAGCCGCTCCCTGCGCCACGGCCTCGTGCCGCCGCTCGCCTACACCGCCCGCTCGGCCCTGCCCGGGCCGGTCGAGCTCGCCTGCCGCTTCGACCGGCCGGCCCAGCTCGTCGAGGTCGAGCTGCCGGGCGGCCGGACGCTGCATCTGGTCAACCTGCACCTGAAGGCGCCGCTCGCGGCCTTCGTGCCGGGCCAGAAGCTGGGGCCCTTCGCCTGGCGGAGTGTGGCCGGCTGGGCCGAGGGCTTCTTCTTGGCCGCCGTCGAGCGCGCCGCCCAGGCGCTCGAGGTGCGGCTCGCGCTCGAGGCGCTGTTCGAGGCCGAGCCCGAAGCGCTCCTCGCGGTCGTGGGCGATCTCAACGCCGAGGACCGCGAGACGCCCCTTCGGCTGCTCTGCGCGGAGACCGCCGACACCGGCAACGGCGAACTGGCACCGCGCTCGCTCGTGCCGCTCGGGCGGGTGCTGCCGGACGACCGGCGCTTCAGCGTGATCCACCACGGCCGCCGGCTGATGGTCGACCACGTGCTGGTCTCGCGCCCGCTGCTCGCCTGGTTCCGCGGGCTCGAGGTGCACGCCGAGACCCTCGACGACGAACTCGCCCCCTCCGAGCGGGTCGAGCGCGCGACCGAGAGCTACCACGCCCCGGTCGTGGCGACCTTCGAGCTCCCCGAGCCCTGACCCGCCGCTTGTCGCTGCCCGCTGCCAGTCCTATCGGGGGATGAGGCGACCGGTCGGCGGTGTGGGGAGGCGGCGATGCGAGCGCGGGCGGGTCGGGTGCTGGCTCTGGTCTCGGCGCTGGTGGCGGCCGTTCCGGCCGCGGCCGGCGATCCGGAGCAAGACGAGGAGCGGGCCTGCTTCGCCGCGCCAAACCGAGCTTGCGTGTTCGCTCTCGCCCTCAGGGCCGCCGGCGAGATCGCGGATGCGGAGAAGCGCGCCTCTGGCCTCAGCGAGATCGCGCTGGCGCAGGTGAAGGTGGGGCAGGTCGAGGCGGCGGCGTCGACCTTCGCGGCGGCGCTGGCCGCCGCAAAGCAGATGAGAGACGTCCTGGCGCGTGCCCGCATGTATCATTCGATCGCGGAGGCGCAGGCCGAGGCAGGGCAGGTCGAGGCGGCGCTCGCCACCGCCCGGGAAATCGCGGACTCGGCGAGGCGCGCGGAAACCCTCGGCGCCATCGCGGAGGCGCAGGCCGAGGCAGGGCAGGTCGAGGCGGCGCTCGCCACCGCCCGGGAAATCGCGGACCGGGCGCGACGCGCTCTCACCCTCGAGAAGATCGCGGAGGCGCAGGCGAAGGCCGGGCAAGTCGAAGCGGTGCTCGCTACCGGGCAGTCGATGGCGGACGCGGGGCATCCCGCCATGGCCCTCCGGTGGATCGCCGCTGCACAGGCGAACGCGGGCCGTCTCGAGGCGGCCCTCGCCACCGTCCGGGCGATCGCGGAGGAGAGGAAAAAGGCCCTTGCTCTCGCCTCGATCGGCGAGGCGCAGGCCCGCGCGGGCCAGGTCGAGATTGCACATGCGGCCTTCGAATCGGCAGTCCGTGTCGCGCGGGCACTTGCGGACGAGTGGTGGCGCGTCAAGACCCTTGCGGAGATCGCCGAGGCGCAGGCGGAGGCAGGGCAGGTCGAGGCGGCTGTCACGAGCCTCATTGAAGCCCTCGCCGACGCCCGAGAGATCAGGAAGGCGTGGGAGCGCGCCGATGCCCTCGGCGCGATCGCCGAGGCGCAGGCGAAGGTGGGGCAGATCGATGCGGCCCTCGCCACCGCTCGGGAGATCGCGGACGATTTGCAGCGATCTTTTGTCCTTTCGTCGATCGCCGGCGCTCTGGAGAAGAGTGGAGAAACCACACCCGCTCGGACCTTCGAACGGGTCTTCGCGGCTGCCCGGAACCTTGCGGCTCCTTTCCGCACCCTCGCCCTCATATCGATCGCCAGTGCGCAGACGAAAGCGGGGCAGACCGAGGCGGTGCTCGCCAACGCGCGGAAGATCGCGGACGCCAAAGACCGCGATTTGGTTCTGGGAATCATCGCTACAACTCAGGCGGAGGCGGGGCAGCTCAAGGCCCTGCTCGCCACACTAGAGCTTAAAGTAGCACTCTCCCCCGGTGGGCCGAGCGAGATCGAGTATTACCGCGCCCGAGCTCTCAGATCGATCGCGGCGGAGCAGGCCCGGACTGGACAGACCGACACAGCAGCGTCGACGTTCGTGTCGGCGCTCGACGCCGCGCGTGAGATCGCCGGGGCTCGCGACCGTGCCAGCGTGCTGGCACGGATCGCGCAGGATCTACCAAAGTAGAGCATCGCCGAACGATCCGAACCCGCGGGAGGCGAGCACCCCGTATTCGCTTGAGCGCCGGCCGGCCGCCGACCCTGCGAGACCACGCCTGGGGAACTCGGCCCGCGCCCGCCGCTCAGGCGGGCGCGGGGATCTCGTGGACGTGGATGTCGTGCGCGGCGTGGTCGGTCAGGACCTGGATCGCCCGGCGC
>CAZDFD010000016.1:25383-57029 GCA_964504655.1 uncultured Geminicoccaceae bacterium | reverse complement strand
ACGCTCGACCGCGGCGCGGCGCACCTCAAGGACGAGCTGATGCCGCGCTATGCCGAGCTGATCTACAACGGCTACTGGTTCAGCCCGGAGCGGCAGATGCTGCAGGCGCTGATCGACAAGAGCCAGGAAAGCGTGACCGGCGTCGTGCGCATGAAGCTCCTCAAGGGCCAGGCGAGCGTGGTCGGCCGCAGGAGCCCGGTGAGCCTCTATCGCCAGGAGTTCGCGACCTTCGAGGAGGACACGGTCTACGACCAGCGCGACGCCGCCGGCTTCATCAAGCTGAACGCGCTCAGGCTGCGGATCCTGGGCCTCCGCGGCGGGCGCTGAGCCCGCCGACGCCGCCTCCCCTCAGCCCTTGGTGGCCCCGGCGGTCAGGCCGGCGATGTAGTAGTCCATGAGGAAGGCGTAGATCAGCACCGGAGGCGCCGCCGTGAGGAGCGCCCCGGCCATGATCTGTCCCCAGTTGAACACGTCGCCCTTGATCAGGTTGGTCACGATCCCGACCGGCAGGACCAGCTGGTCGAGCGAGGTCGTGAAGGCCAACGGATAGAGGAACTGCGCCCAGGACACCGTGAAGGCGAAGATCGTGGCGGCGACGAGGCCGGGCAGCGCCACCGGCAGGAACACCTTGAACAGGATCTGCAGGGTCGAGGCGCCGTCGACGATCGCCGCCTCGTCGAGCTCCTTCGGGATCGAGGAGAAGTAGCCGATCAGGATCCAGGTGCAGAACGGTACCGTGAGCGTCGGATAGACGATGCAGAGCACGTACCATCGATTGATCAGCTCGATCCCGGTCACGTCGCGGACCCAGGTGAAGATCTGGAACAGCGGGATGAACAGCAGCGTCTCCGGGATCAAGTAGGTCAGGAACACGCCGGTCGCGAGCACCGTCGAGCCCAGGAAGCGCATCCGGGCGAGCGAGAAGGCCGCGAGCGTGCTGATCACCATCGTCGTCGCGACCACGATGATCGCGACCATGAACGAGTTCTTGAAGAAGCCGAGGAAGGTCGGCGAGCCGAGCAGCGCCGCGTAATTGGCGAGGGTCGGGGCGCGGATCAGCCACGGGCTGCCCTCGAGCGCCGCGATCTCCTGGCTCGTCTTGAACGACGTGACCAGCATGTAGATCGGCGGGGCGAGGAAGAACACGCAGAACAGGGCGAGGAACAGGTAGGCGCTCCAGAGCGCCCAGCGCCGCCGACGGCCGAGCCCGGCGCCCGCCACGAGCGGGATCGGCGCCACCTCAGCTCGCGACACCGGCCAGCTCCCGCGACCGCCTGTGCACGTCCCGCAGGATGAAGATCGCCGCCACGCCCAGGATCGGGAACATGAACAGCGAGACGCAGGCTCCGAGCGGGATGTCGTTCGATTCGATGCCGAGCTTGAACGCCCAGGTCGCGAACACGTGGGTCATGTCGCGCGGCCCGCCGGCGGTCAGGATCCGCACGATGTCGAAGTTGGCGAAGGTCACGATCAACGAGAACAGCACCGTGATCGCGATGATGTTGCGGAGCATCGGCAGGGTCACGAAGATCAGCTTCTGCCAAGCATTGGCACCGTCGATGTCGGCCGCCTCGTAGAGCTCGGCCGGCACCGACTTCAAGGCGGCCAGATACATGATCATGAAGAAGGGGGCGCCGTACCAGACGTTGACGAGGATCACCGAGAAGCGCGCCCAGTAGGGATCGCCGAGCCACGGCACGGCACCGAATCCAACCGTCTCGAGCAGCCAGTTGAGGGCGCTGTAGGACGGCTCGTACATCCACCACCAGACGAGCGTGCTCATGGCCGGCGGGATCACCCAGGGTACCAGCAGCATGCCCCGCCACTTGCGCTGGCCCTTGTCGGGCAGGCGGTGCACCAGGTGCGCCAGCACGAAGCCGATCAGCGCCTTGAAGATCACGGCGCTGACCGCGAAGATCACCGACTGCTGGACCACCATCCAGAAGGTCTCGCGCTTGAACAGGAACGTGAAGTTGGCGAGACCGACGAACCGGGTCATGCCCTTGTTGAGGGTGGCCAGATGCAGCGAGTAGAGCGCCGGGTAGATCACCAGCGCCACCACGAGCAGGATCAGGGGAAGGCAGAGCAGGAAGGCGATCCGCGATCGGCGGCGTGCGAGGCTGCCGCGCCGGCCGAGGGCGCTCGTTCCCCCGGCCGCACTCCCGAGCGCCGCAGCCTGCGCCATGCTCGCCCTCCCGCCCCGCGCGGCCCGCCCCGGGGCCAGCCCGGCTCAGCCGCGCATGAAGCCCTCGAGCTCGCTCTCCGCCCAGGCGATCGCCTTGTCGGCGGTGTCGCCGCCCTGGACCATGCGCGCGATCATCTTGGTGATGGTCGCCTGGTTGTAGATCTGCTCGGCGATCTTGTGCGGCGCCGGGGCGGCCGAGATCGACAGGATCTGATCGCCCGAGTTCGGATAGTGGCGCAGCGTGCCCTTGGGCGGGCCCTCCTCGAGCCAGGTCTTGAAGTCGTTGAAGGAGTTGTAGCCGGGGATGTCGTAACCCTGGCTGGCCGCCACGAGCTGCTCGGCCGAGCTGCGCTGCGAGAGATGCGCGAGGAGGCTCTTGGCGGCCGCCTTGTTCGGGCTGAAGCCCCAGATGCCCCAGTAGTAGGGCAGGTAGGGTCCGAACCGACCCTTGGGCCCCTTGGGGGCGGGATGGTGCCAGACCTTCTCGGCGACCTGCGGCGCGTCGCGCTTGGCGACCGCCCAGGCCGAGGGCGGGTTGAAGATCAGGGCACCCTTGCCGGAGATCAGCCACCGGTTGTTCGAGCCGTCGTCCCAGGCGATCGCATCGGCCGGCAGGAACGCGGCGAGCCGGCGCGCGAAGTCCAGTGCTGCCCGGGTGGCGTCCGACTTGACGACGATGTTGCCCTTCTCGTCGACCAGCCGGGCGCCGTGGGCCTGGAACAGCGAGCCCCAGGTGTCGACATTGTCGGAGGTGGTGCCGAGCCCGATGCCGAAGGGGAAGCCCGCCTTCTGGCACTTCTCGGCCGCTCCGAGCAACGCGTCCCAGGTCCACTTCTCGGCCTCGGCGGCATTCGCCGGGCCATCGGCCGGATACATCTTCAGGATGTCGATCCCGGCGTGCTCCTTGAGCAGGTCGAGCCGCGAGGCCGGGCCCTTCATCTGCGAGCCGGGCGTCGCCGGCACCGCCCGCCAGCGGCCGTCGGGCTTGCCCAGATACTCGACCACCGGGTTGGTCGGCCCGTTCTTGGCGAGGATGTCCTTCATCAGGTCGTCGACCGGCTCGAGCCGCTCGGCGTGGCTGCCCGGCAGCCAGGTGTTCATCGCCAGGATGTCGTGACCGGAACGGGCCTGCGCCTCGGCCGCGATCGTCAACAGCAGCTTGTTGCCCTGCGAGGGGATGTAGTCGATGGTGAGATCGACCTTCTCCTTCTCGGCCCACTCCTTGCAGAGCCGGGTGAGCGTGTCGTTGGCGCCCGGGACCCAGTGGTCCCAGAACCCGACCGACAGCTTGCCGGCGGCGTGCGCGCCCCGCGCCCGGCCGAGCAGGCCGCCCGCCAGGACCGCGCCCGAGGCTCCGGCGAGCAGGCCGCGCCGCGACAGATGCCACCTCGTCATGCCGAAGCCCCCCTTTGGCTCGGCCGCCCAGCGAGAGGTCGGCGGCCCTTCCTCAAAGCATGGCACATCGTCGCCGACCCCGGCAATCGGCGTCTCGGCAGGTCGGTAATGCTTCCTTCACGACGACGTGCTTAAAGGCCGGGCGGACGGGGGGCGGCGGAGGACGGGCCCGATGAGCGAGGCGATCGAGCCGCGCGCGGCCGAACTGGTCGCGACGGTGCTGCACATCGTCGAGGAGCGGGTCGACCGCGACGAGCAGGCGAGCACCCGGGCGTTCGTCCGCCGTTGGCTCGAGGGCGTGCCGCCGGCCGATCTCCTGGGCGTCGACCCGCTCGACCTCTACGGCGCGGCGCTCGCCCATCTCCGCTTCGGCCGGCGCCGGCCGCCGGACAGCCCGCTGGTGCGGGTCTACAACCCGGCGCTCGAGCAGCACGGCTGGCAGTCGACCCACACGATCGTCGAGATCGTCAACGACGACATGCCGTTCCTGGTCGACAGCGTCGGCATGGAGCTGGCCCGCCACGGGCTCGCCGTGCACCTGACCGTGCATCCGGTCGTACCCGTCGGCCGCGACGCCACGGGTCGGCTGGTCGAGGTGCCCGAGGAGCGGCGGCCGGGCGCGCCGGTCGAGAGCTTCATGCACGTCGAGGTCGACCGGCTGAGCGATCCCGCGAGGCTCGCCGCGCTCGAGGAGGACCTCCGGCGGGTGCTCGGCGACGTCCGCGCCGCGGTGCGCGACTGGCGGGCGATGCGGGCGCTCCTGGCGCGCGCCATCGAGGAGTGCCGGCCGCCGGCCGAGGCGGTGCCGCCCTCCGACCTCGAGACCGTGCGCGCCTTCCTCGCCTGGCTCGCCGACGACCATTTCGTGCTCCTGGGCGCCGCCACCTACGGCCTCGTCCGCGACGCCGACGGGCCGCAGCTCGTGCGCGAGGCGCAGAGCGCGCTCGGCATCCTCGCCCGGCACAGCGAGGCGGCGCGCTCGGCGAGCTTCGCCGCCCTGCCCGCCGCCCTGCGCGAGCGGGCGATGGCGGCCGAGGCGCCGCTGACCCTCACCAAGGCCAACAGCCGCTCGACCGTGCACCGGCCGACCTGGCTCGATTTCGTGGGCGTCAAGCGCTACGACGAGCAGGGCCGGGTGGTGGGCGAGCACCGCTTCCTCGGGCTCCTGACCTCGGCCGCCTACAGCCAGAGCCCGCGCCAGATCCCGCTCCTGCGCGAGAAGGTCGAGGCGGTGACGGCGCGCGCCGGGCTGCCGGCCGGCGGCCACGCCGCCAAGGCCTTGGCCCACATCCTCGAGACCTTCCCGCGCGACGAGCTCCTGCAGATCGACCCGGACCGGCTGTACGCCACGGCGCTCGAGATCCTGCACCTCCAGGACCGCGCCCGGGTCCGCATGTTCGTCCGCCCGGACCCCTTCGGCCGGTTCGTCTCCTGCCTCCTGTTCGTGCCGCGCGAGCAGTACAACACCGCCCTGCGCGAGCGCATCCAGCGCCTGCTCGAGAGCGAGCTCGGCGGTGCCGAGAGCGAGTTCCAGGCGCAGCTCTCGGAAGCCCGGCTGGCCCGCATCCTCCTCACCGTGCGCACCCCCGCGGGCCTGCCCGAGGGCCTCGATCCGGCCCGCCTCGAGCGGCTGGTGGCCGAGGCGGCGCAGAGCTGGACCGAGCTCCTGCTCGCGGCGCTCGTGCGCGAGCTCGGCGAGGAGGAGGGCAACCGCCTGTTCCGCCGCTACGGCCAGGGCTTTCCGGCGGCCTACCGGGAGAGCGTCCCGGCGCGGGCGGCGGTGCCCGACCTGCGCGCCGTCGACCGGCTGGCGCGCGGCGAGATCGGCCCGCTCGCGGTCCGCCTCCACCGCCGCCTCGAGGACCGCGAGCTGGTCCGGGTCAAGGTGATCCGGCCCGACGGGCCCCTGCCGCTCGCCCAGGCCCTGCCGATCCTCGAGAGCCTCGGCCTCGAGGTCCTCTCCGAGGAGCCGGCGCTGCTGCAGGACGCCGACGGCCGCTGCTTCGCCATCCACGACTTCGGCGCCCGGTCGGTGGTCGAGGGCGAGATCGACGTCGACCAGGTCCGCGGGGTGTTCGAGACCGCCTTCCTCGACGTCCACACCGGCCGGGTCGAGAACGACCGCTTCAACCGCCTGGTGCTGGCGCGCGGCCTCGAGGCGCGCGAGGTGGCGGTCCTGCGCACCTACTGCAAGTACTGGCTGCAGCTCGGCGTGCCGTTCAGCCAGAGCTACATCGAGAGCGTGCTCGTGGCCAACGCCGAGCCGGCCCAGCGCCTGGTCGAGCTGTTCCGGGCCCGCCACGACCCGCGGCTCGACGGTCGGGACGCCGCGGTCGAGCGGCTCGAGGCCGAGCTCGCGGCCGCCCTCGACCGGGTCGCCTCGCTCGACGAGGACCGCATCCTGCGGGCGTTCCTCGAGATGATCCGCGCCACCACGCGCACCAACTGGTTCCAGCGCGAGCCCGCAACCGGTGCGCCCAAGGGCCACCTCTCGATCAAGCTCGACCCGGCGCAGGTGCCGGGCATGCCGCGGCCGCGGCCGGCCTTCGAGATCTTCGTCTGTGCGCCCTGGATGGAGGGCGTCCATCTGCGCGGCGGCAAGGTGGCGCGCGGCGGCATCCGCTGGTCCGACCGGCGCGAGGACTTCCGCACCGAGATCCTGGGCCTGATGAAGGCCCAGATGGTCAAGAACGCGGTCATCGTCCCGGTCGGCGCCAAGGGCGGCTTCGTCGTCAAGCGACCGCCGCCGGCGGGCGACCGCCAGGCGCTCCAGGAGGAGGGCGTGCGCTGCTACCGCACGCTCCTCATGGGCCTGCTCGACCTCACCGACAACCGCCGCGGCGAGGAGGTGGTGCCGCCCCCGGACCTGGTCCGCCACGACGACGACGATCCCTACCTCGTGGTCGCGGCCGACAAGGGCACCGCCACCTTCTCCGACACCGCCAACGCGGTGGCGCGGGCCTACGGCTTCTGGCTCGACGACGCCTTCGCCTCGGGCGGCTCGGCCGGCTACGACCACAAGGCCATGGGCATCACGGCGCGCGGCGCCTGGGAATCGCTCCGCCGCCACTTCCGCGAGCTCGGCCTCGACCCGGACCACGAGCCGTTCACCTGCGTCGGCATCGGCGACATGTCGGGCGACGTGTTCGGCAACGGCATGCTGCTGTCGGACAAGATCCGGCTGGTCGCGGCCTTCGACCACCGCCACCTGTTCATCGATCCGGATCCCGACCCGGCGGCGAGCTTCCGCGAGCGCCGGCGGCTGTTCGCCCTGCCGCGCTCCTCCTGGGACGATTACGACCGGGCGGCGATCAGCCCGGGCGGCGGGGTGTGGCCGCGCACGGCCAAGAGCGTGCCGCTCACCCCGCAGGCGCGCCGCGCCCTCGGCGTCGAGGCCGAGGCCCTGACCCCGGCCGAGCTCGTCCGGGCGATCCTCAAGGCCCCGGTCGACCTGTTGTGGAACGGCGGCATCGGCACCTTCGTCAAGGCGCGCGCCGAGAGCCACGCCGAGGCCGCCGACCGGGCGAGCGACGCCATCCGGGTCGACGCCGAGGACCTGCGCTGCCGGGTCGTGGTCGAGGGCGGCAATCTGGGCTTCACCCAGCGCGCGCGGATCGCCTTCGCCCGCCGGGGCGGCCGGATCGGCACCGACTTCGTCGACAACTCGGCCGGCGTCGACTGCTCCGACCACGAGGTCAACATCAAGATCCTGCTCGGCCGGGTGGTCGACGAGGGCGAGCTCACGCTGCGCCAGCGCGACGAGCTGTTGAAGGCCATGACCGAGGAGGTCGCGGAGCTCGTGCTGCGCGACAACGTGCTGCAGAACCTGGCACTCAGCACCGGCGAGGCGCTCGGCGCCGAGCTCCTCGACGGGCAGGCCCGGCTGATCCGCAAGCTCGAGGCGCGCGGCCGGCTCGACCGCGAGCTCGAGCAGCTGCCGGACGAGGCGGAGCTCGCGCGCCGGCGCGAGGCCGGCCAGGGTCTCACCCGGCCGGAGCGGGCGGTGCTCCTGGCGCACGCCAAGATGAGCCTCTACGAGGACCTCCTGGCGAGCGGTCTGCCGGACCGGGCCTACTTCGCGGCCGATCTCGCCAAGTACTTCCCGCGGCCGCTGCGCCGGCGGTTCGCCTCGGCCATCGCCGGCCACCGGCTGCGCCGCGAGATCGTCGCCACCCGGCTCGCCAACAGCCTCGTCAACCGCGGTCTCGAGGTGTTCGCGAGCGAGGTCGAGGACCTGACCGGCGCCGGCCTCGAGGACATCGCGCTCGGCTTCGTCGTGGCGCGTGACGCCTTCGGCCTCCTGGCGCTCGGCGCCGAGATCGAGCGGCTGGCCCGGCCGGTCCCGGCGGCGGTCCAGCTCGAGCTCCTGGTGGCGGTGCGCCGGGTGCTGGTCGACGGGACCCGCTGGCTGCTGGCCAACATGCCGCGGCCGCTCGTGATCCGCGACATCGTCGGCGCCTACCGGCCGCTGGTCGAGACGGTGGCCGGGCGGCTCGAGGAGGTGCTGCCGGAGCGACCCGCCGGCCGGCTCGCCGCCGCCGCCGAGCGGCTCCGCGCGGCCGGGCTCGAGCCCGAGCTGGCGCGCCGCGCCGCCGGCCTGCCGTTCCTGCCGCTCGCCGGCGACGCCGCGCGCATGGCCCTCGACCCGGTGGTGCGCGGGGCGGTCGGCGGCGTCGACGCGCTCGCCGCGGCGCGGGTCTACGCGGCGCTCGATTCGGCGCTCGGGGTGAGCGAGCTGCGCGGCCGGCTGGCCGCGCTGCCGGCCCGCTCGCCGTTCGACCGGATGGCCCTGGCCGGGCTCGAGGACCAGCTCGCGGCCGAGCTGCGGCGGCTCGCCACGGCCGCGCTCGTGGCCGGCGTGCGGGCCGCCGACCCGGCCGCGGCCGGCGCCGCGGTCGGCGCCTTCCTCGCGGCCGGCACCCGCGGCCTCGGCCGCTGGCAGGCCCTGGCCGGTGAGCTGCGCCAGGCCCAGGCGCCCGAGCTCGCGATGCTCGTGGTGGCGGTCCGCGCGCTCGCCGAGCTCACGGTGAGCGGCCCGCGACCGTCCGGCGACACGACCGCGACCGAACCGTGACCGTTGCGTGCTTGCGGCACGCGGCCGGCGGCGATATCCACACCCGACGCTCGCAGCCGACGCACCCGCGTGGCCCGAGTGTCGGGCAACCGTCGCGATGCCGGGCACGAGGCCCTGGAACCGTCGCCCGCCGGGGACACCAGGATGCAGCAGGTAGAGCTGGTCAAGGAGAGCGAGCTCTTCTTTCGCCAATGGCTGCGCTCGCCGCGGTCGATGGGCTCGATCAAGCCGTCCTCGCCGGCCCTCGCGCGGGCCATCGCCGAGGCCGTGGTGTGGCAGCCGGGCCGGCACGTGGTCGAGCTCGGCGGCGGCACCGGCGCCATCACCCAGGGCCTGATCGAGCGCGGGATCCCGCGCGACCGGCTCGTCGTGGTCGAGCTCGACCCCGAGCTCGCCGCCTATCTCGGCCGCCGGCTGCCGGGCTGCGTCGTCGTGCCGGGCGACGCGACCCGGCTCGACGAGATCCTGGCCGGGCTCGGCATCGACGACGTCGCCACGGTGGTCTCGGGCCTGCCGATGGTGCGCATGCCGTTCGCCTTCCAGCGCGCCATCGTCGAGCAGGGCCTGGGCGCGCTGCGCGAGCCGGGCGCGATGCTCCAATACAGCTACTCGCCGCTGCCGCCGGTGCCGGCCCGCCGACTGGGGATCCGCGCCGAGCTCGTGCGCTACGTGCTGCGCAACCTGCCGCCCGCCACCGTCTGGCGCTACCGGCGGCTCGCCGACGCCCCGACGCGGGGCTAGGACGCGGCGCCGCGGACGCGGAGCGCGCCGCCGTCTGCAACCCTGCTATGCGTCCCCGCCGCGGGCTGGTATAGCCCGGCCCGGAGAGACGGCCGCAGCGGCAGAGGCGGTGGCGGTGGATCCGGGGGGTGAGCGCATGGGTCGAGCGGTAGCGGGTGCCGTTCGCCGGCCGATCGTGTCGGCGGCCGCGTCGCCCGGCGAGCCGGGTTCGGCGGGGTGACCGGCCGGCCGCCGCAGGAGGGGCTCGACACCTTCCCGAAGCTCCTCCTGCACAATGCCGAGCGCTGGGCCGACCGGCCGGCGATGCGCGAGAAGGACCTCGGCATCTGGAACGTCTACACGTGGCGCGACTACCGCGACCGGGTGCGCGAGATCGCGCTCGGCCTGGCGGCGCTCGGCCTCCGCCGCGGCGAGGTGGTGGCACTCCTCGGCCGCAACCGCCCCAACTGGGTATGGAGCGAGCTCGCCGCGCACGCCCTCGGCTGCATGACCCTCGGCATCTACGAGGACGTGCTGGCGGCCGAGGCCGGCTACCTGCTCGGCTACTCGGGCGCCGCCCTGATCGTCTGCGAGGACGAGGAGCAGGTCGACAAGATCCTGGGGCTCGGCGAGGCGGCCCGGACGCTGCGCTGGATCGTCTACCACGACGACCGCGGCATGCGGAAATACGCCGACCCGCGGCTCGTGTCCTGGGCCGAGCTCCTGGCCGCGGGCCGCGAGCTCGCCGGCCGCGAGCCCGGCCGCTTCGAGGCCGAGGTGGCGCAGGGCCACGGCCGGGACGTGGCGGTGCTGTGCACGACCTCGGGCACCACCTCGAGCCCCAAGCTCGCCATGCTGCAGGCGGCTCCGTTCCTCGACCATGTGCGGGCCTACCTCGAGGTCGACCCGCGCGGGCCGGACGACGAGTATGTCTGCATCCTGCCGCTGCCGTGGATCATGGAGCAGGTCTACGTCGTGGCGATGCCGCTCCTGTGCGGGATCCGCGCCAACTTCCCGGAGAGCGCCGAGACCGCGATGCGGGACCTGCGCGAGATCGGCCCGACCCATCTCCTGTTGGCGCCGCGCGTCTGGGAGCAGACCGCGGCCGACGTGCGGGCGCGGATCCTCGATTCCGGCCCGCTCACCCGGCGCCTGTTCGACTGGGCGGTGCGCACCGGCACCCGCGCGGTCGAGCGCGGCGGCCGCTCGCGGCTCGCCGATCTCCTGGTCATGGGCGCGCTCAAGGACCGGCTGGGCTTCGCGCGGGTGCGCTCGGCCGCGACCGGCGGTTCGGCGCTCGGACCGGACACCTTCAAGTTCTTCCTGGCGATGGGCGTGCCCTTGCGCCAGCTCTACGGGCAGACCGAGCTCTCCGGCGCCTACACCCTCCAGGTCCACGACGAGATCGACACCGACAGCTCGGGCGTACCGTTCACCGGCACCCAGGTGCGGATCGTCGATCCCGACGAGAACGGGGTGGGTGCCATCGAGACCCGCCACGGCGGCATGTTCAAGGGCTATTTCCGCAACGAGGAGGCCACCCGGGAGACGCTCACCCCGGACGGCTGGATGCGCACCGGCGACGCCGGCTTCCTCGACGCCAAGGGCCGCCTCGTGGTGATCGACCGGGTCAAGGACATCGCCCGGACCAGCACCGGCGTGCGCTTCAGCCCGCAGTTCATCGAGAACAAGCTCAAGTTCTCGCCCTATGTCGGCGAGGCGGTGGTGCTCGGCAACCAGCGGCCGTTCGTGACCGCCATCCTCTGCATCCGCTACTCGATGGTCTCGAAGTGGGCCGAGGGCCGGCGGATCGGGTTCACGACCTACCAGAACCTGGCCGCCAACGCCTCGGTCGTCGAGCTCGTCGCCGGCGAGGTCGAGGCGGTCAACGCCAGCCTGCCCGAGAGCCAGCGGATCCGCCGCTTCGTCCTGCTCTACAAGGAGCTCGACCCCGACGACGGCGAGCTCACCCGCACGCGCAAGGTCCGCCGCGGGGTGATCGACGAGCGCTACGCCGCGATCATCGAGGCGATGTACGCCGGGCTCGACCGGGTCCACGTCGACACCCGGGTGACCTTCGAGGACGGCCGCACCGGGCGGATCGAGGCCGACCTCGAGATCCGCGACACCCGCGCGTACGTCCGGCTCGCCCGGGCCGCCTGATGCTCGACACCGAGCCCTCGGCGGCGGCCCCGACCACTCAGCGCCGGCGGGCGATCGGCGAGACCCTGCTCGCCGTGGAGGGCATCGCGCTCCGCTTCGGCGGCGTGCGCGCGCTCACCGACGTCAGCTTCGACATCCGCAAGGGCGAGATCCGCGCCATCATCGGCCCGAACGGTGCCGGCAAGTCGTCGATGCTCAACGTCATCAACGGCTTCTACCATCCCCAGGACGGCCGCATCGTCTGGAAGGGCCGCGCCCGGCCGCGGATGCGCCCGCACGAGGCGGCCCTGGGCGGGATCGCCCGCACCTTCCAGAACATCGCCCTCTTCAAGGGGATGAGCACGCTCGACAACATCATGACCGGGCGCATCCTCAAGATGCGCGCCTCGTTCCTCGAGCAGGCGCTCTGGATCGGCCGCGGCCGCAGCGAGGAGCTGCGCGAGCGGGCCTTCGTCGAGCGGATCATCGACTTCCTCGAGATCCAGCACATCCGCCAAGTACCGGTCGGCAAGCTGCCCTACGGGCTGCAGAAGCGGGTCGAGCTGGCGCGCGCACTGGCCATGGAGCCCGAGCTCCTGCTGCTCGACGAGCCGATGGCCGGCATGAACCTCGAGGAGAAGGAGGACATGTGCCGCTTCATCCTCGACGTGAACGAGGAGTTCGGCACCACGGTCGCCCTGATCGAGCACGACATGGGTGTCGTGATGGACATCTCCGACCGGGTCGTGGTGCTCGACCATGGCCGGCTCCTGGCCGACGGCACCCCGGATCAGGTGCGCGGCGACCCGGCGGTGATCGAGGCCTATCTGGGCGTCGCGCATGGCTGAGCTCGGTCCGGTCCTCGAGGTGCTCCTGGGCGGCCTGATGAGCGGCGTCCTCTATTCGCTCGTGGCGTTGGGCTTCGTCCTGATCTTCAAGGCCTCGGGCGTGTTCAACTTCGCCCAGGGCGCGATGGTCCTGTTCGCGGCGCTGGCGCTGGTGCGGCTCGACGAGTGGATGCCGCTGCCCGTGGCCTTCCTCCTGGCGATCGCCATCATGGTGGCCGTCGCCTGGGCGATCGAGCGGCTGGTGCTGCGCCCGCTCGTGGGCCAGCACGCCCTGATCCTGTTCATGGCCACGATCGGCGTCACCTTCTTCCTCGACGGGTTCGGCCAGACGGTGTGGGGCTCGAACGTCTACCAGCTCGAGCTCGGCATCCCCTCGACCCCCTGGTTCCTGCTCGAGGGCCTGTTCCCGGGCGGCATCCTGGTGAGCCCGGTCGACGTCTTCGCGACCGTGGTCGCGGGCTCGCTCGTGCTCGCCCTCTCGGTGTTCTTCCACGGCACCCGGATCGGCCGGGCGCTGCGGGCAGTCGCCGACGACCACCAGGCCGCCCAGTCGGTCGGCATCCCCTTGAACCAGATCTGGCTCATCGTCTGGTCGACCGCCGGGATCGTGGCCTTGGTCGCCGGCATGGCCTGGGGCTCCAAGCTCGGCGTCCAGTTCTCGCTCTCGCTGGTGGCCTTGAAGGCCCTGCCGGTGCTGATCCTGGGCGGGCTCACCTCGGTCCCCGGCGCGATCGTGGGCGGCCTTCTCGTGGGCGCCGGCGAGAAACTCGCCGAGCTCTATCTGGGCCCCCTGGTCGGCGGCGGCATCGAGTACTGGTTCGCCTACGTCCTGGCGCTCGCGGTCCTCCTGGTCCGCCCGCAGGGCCTGTTCGGCGAGCGGATCATCGAGCGGGTCTGAGGGCATCGCCTTGATCTACCGCGAGACCGGCCAGTTCCGAACCTCCTACGCCGCCGACCAGGCGATCTTCCGCCTGCGCCAGGACCGGATCGGCATCGCCGTCGTCCTGCTGCTCGCCTGGGTCGGCGTGCCGCTCCTGGCCGACGACTACCTCCTGCGCGCGATCCTGGTCCCGTTCCTGATCCTCTCGGTGGGCGCCATCGGCCTCAACCTCCTGCTCGGATATTGCGGCCAGATCTCGCTCGGTACCGGCGCCTTCATGGCGATCGGCGCCTACGCCGCCTACAACCTGTCGCTGCGCCTGCCGGGTCTGCCGCTGATCCTGGACTTCCTCCTGGCCGGGCTCGTGGCGGCCGCGGTCGGCCTCCTGTTCGGCATCCCGTCGCTGCGGATCAAGGGCCTCTATCTGGCGGTCGCCACGCTCGCGGCCCAGTTCTTCGTGGATTGGATGTTCGCGCGGATCGGCTGGTTCACCAACTACACCCCCTCGGGCTCGGTCGCGGCCCCGGCGCTCGACCTGTTCGGCTGGGTGATCGACACGCCGCTCGAGAAGTACTGGCTCTGCCTCGCCTTCGCCTGCCTGACCGCGATCGTCGCCAAGAACCTGGTGCGCTCGCGGATCGGCCGCTCCTGGATGGCGATCCGCGACATGGACATCGCCGCCGAGATCATCGGCATCCGGCCGATGACCGCCAAGCTGTCGGCCTTCGCGGTGTCGAGCTTCGTGGCCGGCGGCGCCGGGGTCTTGTGGGCCTTCGTGCATCTGGGCGCCTGGGAACCGCTGGCGTTCTCGATCGACATGAGCTTCCGGCTGCTGTTCATGGTGATCATCGGCGGCATGGGCTCGATCCTGGGCTCGTTCCTGGGCGCGGCCTTCATCACCATGCTGCCGATCTTCCTCAACCAGGCGCCGGCGATGCTCGGCATCGAGCTGTCCACGGCGATGATCTCGCACCTCGAGTTCATGATCTTCGGCGCCCTGATCGTGGTCTTCCTGATCGTCGAGCCGCACGGACTGGCCCGGCTCTGGCAGATCGGGAAGGAGAAGATGCGCCTCTGGCCGTTCCCCTACTGACCGGCTAGGACGCTCGTGAGAAGCCAACGGGAGGTGATCACCATGCGGCTCCGCTTCTTGACCCTGGCCCTGGCCGGCGGCGCGCTGCTCGCGGCGCCCGAGGAGACGGCGCGAGCAGCCGACTCGCTGTTCTACCCCTCGCTCGTGTACCGCTCCGGCGCCTACGCCCCGAACGGCATCCCCTTCGCCAACGGGGTCGCCGACTACGTCGCCATGGTGAACGCCCGCGACGGCGGCGTGGGCGGCGTCAAGGTCGAGCTCGAGGAGTGCGAGACCGGCTACGCCACCGACCGCGGCGTCGAGTGCTACGAGCGGCTCAAGACCAAGGGTGCCGGGGCGGTGGCCTTCTCGCCGCTGTCGACCGGCATCACCTTCGCGCTCACCGAGAAGGTCCCGGTCGACAAGATCCCCCTGCAGACCACGGGCTACGGCCGCTCGGAATCGGCCGACGGACGGGTGTTCCAGTGGAACTTCCCGCTCCTCGGCACCTACTGGAGCGCCGCCGACATCCTGATCCAGCACACCGCCAAGATCTCGGGCGGGCTCAACGGCAAGAAGATCACGCTGGTCTACCACGACAGCCCCTATGGCAAGGAGCCGATCCCGGTCCTCCAGGACCACGCCACCAAGCACGGCTACACCTTCGAGGCGATCCCGGTGACCCATCCGGGCGTCGAGCAGAAGGCGGCCTGGCTCAAGATCCGCCAGACCCGGCCCGACTTCGTGTTCCTGTGGGGCTGGGGGGTGATGAACTCGACCGCCATCAAGGAGGCGGTCGCGGTCGGCTATCCGCGCGACAAGATGTACGGCGTCTGGTGGGCGTCGGCCGAGCCCGACGTGCGGCCGGCGGGCGACGACGCCAAGGGCTATCAGGGCCTGGCGCTGCACCCCTCGGGCGCCGGCTACCCGGTCCACAAGGACATCCTCAAGCACGTCTACGATGCCGGCAAGGGCGCCGGCAAGCGCGAGGAGGTGGGCGAGGTCCTCTACAACCGCGGCATGATCGACGCGATGCTCAAGCTCGAGGCGGTCCGCACCGCGCAGAAGCTGACCGGCAAGACGGTCGTCAACGGCGCCGACGTCCGCCAGGGCTTCGAGAAGCTCGATCTCACCGAGGCGCGCATCAAGGAGCTGGGCTTCGAGGGGCTGGTGACGCCGCTCAAGGTCTCCTGCCTCGACCACGAGGGCGCCCGCAAGGCGCGCATCCATCAGTGGGACGGGCAGAAGTGGGTGTTCGTCTCGGACTGGATCGAGGCCGACACCAAGTATCTGCGGCCCAAGATGGAGGCGGCCGCCGCCGCCTACGCCAAGGAGAAGGGGATCACCCCGGCCTCCTGCTCCTGACCACCGACCGGCCGGGGCGGGCCCGCCGCCCCGGCCGCAGCCCGGATCGCGCGCGTGACCGCCAGCGCCCCGAGGGCCCATGCCGCCACCGGCACGGCCCTCTCGGTCAACAACATCGAGGTCGTCTACGACCACGTCGTGCTGGTCCTCAAGGGCGTCAGCCTCGAGGTGCCGGAGGGCTCGATCGTGGCTCTGCTCGGCGCCAACGGCGCCGGCAAGACCACCACCTTGAAGGCGATCTCGAACCTCCTGCACGCCGAGCGCGGCGAGGTGACCAAGGGCTCGATCACCTTCTACGGCGAGGAGGTGCACCGGCTGTCGCCCAACGAGCTGGTCCGCCGCGGCTGCATCCAGGTCATGGAGGGCCGGCACTGCTTCGGGCATCTGACCATCGAGGAGAACCTCCTCACGGGCGCCTTCACCCGCGGCGACGGGCGGGCCTCGATCCAGCGCGACCTCGAGCTGGTCTACGGCTACTTCCCGCGCCTCAAGGAGCGCCGCCGCTCCTTGGCCGGCTACACCTCGGGCGGCGAGCAGCAGATGTGCGCCATCGGCCGGGCGCTGATGGCGCGCCCCAAGCTGATCCTGCTCGACGAGCCGTCGATGGGCCTGGCCCCGCAGCTGGTCGAGGAGATCTTCGGGATCGTCGACCGGCTCAACCGCGAGGCGAAGGTCACCTTCTTCGTGGCCGAGCAGAACACCAGCCTGGCCCTGCGCCATGCCAGCTACGGCTACATCCTCGAGAACGGGCGGGTGGTGCTGGACGGCCCGGCGGCCGGCCTGCGCGACAACGAGGACGTCAAGGAGTTCTACCTCGGCTTGAGCGGCTCCGGCCGCAAGAGCTTCCGGGACATCAAGAGCTACAAGCGGCGCAAGCGGTGGCTGTGAGACGGGTGCGGGCGCGGCGGCGCGTCGCGCGCGCCCGCCGCCGACCCGGCCGCAGATGACGCGGGGCGAGGGCGATGCCTATAACGAGGCCGGGTGCACCGCGCGCAGCGGAGGGGTCGGCCATGCCGGAGAGCGGAGGCGTCTTCTACGACCGCCAGGAGGTGCGCAAGCCGGCCGAGCGCGAGCAGGCGATCTTCCACGCCCTGCCCGGGCTGATCCGCCACGCGCTCGACAACGCCCCGGCCTTCGCCCGCCATCTGGGCGACATCGACCCCGACCAGGTGGTCGACCGCGCCGCCCTGGCCCGGCTGCCGCTCCTGCGCAAGTCCGACCTTTCGGCCCGCCAGCAGGCGGCCTTGCCGTTCGGCGGGCTCAACGCCACCACACCCAGCCGGCTCGTGCGCATCTTCGCCTCGCCCGGGCCGATCTACGACCCGGAGGGTGCCCGGATCGACTACTGGCGGTTCGCGCGCGCCCTGTTCGCGGCCGGCTTCCGACCCGGCGATCTGGTCCACAACGCCTTCTCCTACCACCTGACCCCGGCCGGCTCGATGGTCGAGGGCGGCGCCCGGGCGCTCGGCTGCCCGGTGATCCCGGGCGGCACCGGCCAGACCGAGCTGCAGGCGCGGGTGGTCCACGACCTCCGGCCCGCCGCCTATGTCGGCACCCCCTCCTTCCTCGGGATCCTGCTCGACAAGGCCAAGGAGCTCGGCCTCTCGACCGGCTCGCTCAAGAAGGCCCTGGTCTCGGGCGAGGCCTTCCCGGCGAGCCTCCGCGACCGGCTGCGCAGCGAGCACGGCATCGAGGCCTTCCAGTGCTACGCCACGGCCGATCTCGGCCTGATCGCCTACGAGACCGCCGCCCGCGACGGCCTCGTGGTCGACGAGGCGGTGATCGTCGAGATCGTCCGGCCGGGCACCGGCGAGCCGGTCGCCCCGGGCGAGATCGGCGAGGTCGTGGTGACCGTCTTCAACCCGGACTACCCCCTGATCCGTTTCGCCACCGGCGACCTGTCGGCGGTGCTGCCCGGCGAGAGCCCGTGCGGGCGGACCAACATGCGGATCAAGGGCTGGCTCGGCCGCGCCGACCAGGCGACCAAGGTGCGCGGCCTGTTCGTCCATCCGCACCAGGTCGGCGGCGCCCTCGGCCGCTTCGACATGGTCGCCCGCTGGCGCCTGCTCGTGACCCGCGCCGGCGAGCGCGACCAGATGCTCTTGCGCTGCGAGGTGGCCGGCGCCCCCTCCGGCCTCGAGCAGGCGATCGGCGAGGCGATCCGCGCCGCCACCGGGCTCCGCGCCGAGGTCGAGCTCGTGGCGCCGGGCACGCTGCCGGCCGACGGCAGGGTGATCGACGACCGGCGCGGTGCCGGCTGAGCCGCCCCTGCTTTCGGCCCACGACCTGGCCTGCCGGCGCGGTGGCCGGCTGGTGTTCGAGGCGGTGAGCCTCGCCCTCGAGCCGGGCGAGGCGGTCCTCCTTTTGGGCGCCAACGGCAGCGGCAAGACCAGCCTCCTGCGGCTCCTGGCCGGCCTCGCCCGGCCGGCCGCCGGGCGGATCGAGTGGCAGGGCCGGGACACCGCCCGGGACCCGGCCGAGCACGCCCAACGGGTCCACCTCGTGGGCTTCGCCGACGGCCTCAAGGGGCTGCTCACGGCGGCCGAGAACCTGGCCCTGCAGGCGGCCCTGCTCGGCGCCGGCCAGGGCCGCGGCCCGGCGGCCCTCGCCGCCTTCGGGCTCGAGGCGCTGGCGGGGCGACCGGCCCGCCTGCTCTCGGCCGGGCAGCGCCGCCGCCTGGCGCTCGCCCGCCTCCTGGCCGTGCCGCGGCCGCTCTGGCTGCTCGACGAGCCGGGCGTGGCGCTCGACCGGGCGAGCCGCGACCGGCTCGAGGCGGCGATCGAGGCGCACCGGGCGGAGGGTGGGATCGCCGTGGTCGCGAGCCACGGCGACGTGGCGCTGCGCGACCCGCTCGTCCTCGAGCTCGGCCGCGACGGACCGGCCTGAGGCCGCCATGCTCCGGGCCGCCTGGGCGCTCGCCGCCCGCGACCTCCTGCTCGCCCGCCGCAGGCTCGGCGACAGCCTGCTCGTGGTCGGGTTCTTCGTGCTCGCCTTGGCCCTGTTCCCGCTCGGCGTCGGCGCCTCGCCCGACATCCTCGAGCGGATCGGCACCGGGGTGATCTGGGTGCTGGCCCTCCTGGCCGTGCTGCTGGGCCTCGAGCGGCTCTGGCAGGTCGATCTCGAGGACGGCTCGCTCGAACAGCTCCGGCTCTCGCCGGCCCCGCTCGAGCTCCTCGTGCTCGCCCGCTGCCTCGCCCACTGGCTGGCCTCGGGCCTCCTCCTGATCCTGGCCTCGCCGCTTCTGGCCCTGCTCATGGGCCTGCCCTCGGCGGCGCTCTGGGCGCTGCCCTTGACCCTCCTCCTCGGCACGCCGACGCTCACCCTCCTGGGTGCCATCGGCGCCGCGCTCCTCGTGGGCTCGGGGCGCGGCGCCATGCTCGCGGCGCTGCTCGTCCTGCCGCTCGACATCCCGGTGCTGATCTTCGGGCTGGCTGCGACCGACGCGCTCGTGGCCGGGCTCGAGGCGACCGGCGCCTTGCTGCTGCTCGGCGCCTTCCTGCTCGCCGCCCTGGCGCTCGCCCCCCTGGCCGCGGCCGCCGCACTCCGCCTCGCCCTCGAGTGAGCCGGCGGCCGGGCTCAGGCCGCGGCCGGCTCGGGAGGCGCGTGCGCCGCGGCCGCCGCGGCCGCGGGCGGCGCCCGCTCGGGCTCGGGCTCGGCCTCGGGTGCGGGCGGCACGAACGGCCGGCCGCAGACCGACGCCACGAGCGCCTCCTGGGCCGCCGCCCGCTCGGCCAGCCAAGCGAGCCGGGCGGCATTGAGGTGCGGTGCCTCGACCCCGGGCTCGCGGGCGAGCTGGCGCTGGTCGGACAGCGCCGCCCCGAGGTCGCGCTCGGCGCGGCCGCGCGCCCGGCCGATCACGCCGAGCGAGGGCAGCCCCTCGGTCGGCCGGCCGTCGGCGAGCGCGGCGAGCAGCCGGATCTCGATCCGATCGAGCAGGAGCCGCCGCCAGTGCGCGCCGACCACGAGGTCGGTGGTGGCGCGCTCGACCGCGTCGGAGGGCCTAAGCCGCGCGTGCCAGTCGCGGGCGAGGAGGGCGAGCCGTCGACCCTCGGCCGGCGACTGCGCCGCAACCAGCGGCTCGAGCCCGGCGCTCGCGGCGCGGGCGGTACGCAGCCGGCAGGCGGCGACGCGCGCTGCGGCGGTGCGGATGTTCATGCGCATGTTCGGGCTCCGGGCGGCGCGCCGGCGCGGGCGCCCGCCGGTTCCAGATCATACGCCTATTGATAGGAAAGTCAACCTGTCACCCGAAGCCCGTGCAGCGGTAGAGATGGTAGCGGCCGGGCTCGACCCCCTCGGGCAGGGGCAGAGGCTCGCTCCAGCGGGCGGCGATCGGCTGGTCGGCCACGACCACCGCCCCGGGCGCCACGATCGCCGGCAGATAGCGGGCCAGCTTGCGGGCGTTGCGGGCGGTCACCTCCGGATCGCCGCAGCCGATGTCGGCGTGCACGAGCGCGGCGCGTCGCCGCATGCTGCCGAGCGCGGTCGGCAGCGTGCGGGCGATGTCGCCGAGGAACAGCCGGTCGTCGGGCGGCCGGCAGGCGGGGTGCGGCTCGAGCCGGCGCTCGAACACGAAGATCGGCCGATCGGGGAACAAGCTGCGCAGATGGTCGTAGGTGCGGCCGTTGCCGAGGCCGATCTCGACGATCGGCCCGGGCAGGGACGCCACGAGCCCGGCCGCGTGGTCGAGGCAGGCACGCTGGGCCTCGAGCCGGCGGATGAAGCTGTCGAGGCGGCTCATGGCTGCGTCCGCGATCCCCCCGCGCCGGTCTACCAACCCGCGTGCCGGGATGCTACCTCCGCGCTCGCGTTCCGGCTCATCCGATGGTGCGGACCATGCACGGCCTCGCCAACCCGCTCCGGCTGACGCGGCTGCTCGATGCGATCTATCCCTGGGCGCTGGCGGGCGTGCTGGTGCTGGCGCCGATCGGCCTCTGGATGGCGCTCGTCGTGGCCCCGGCCGACTATCAGCAGGGCGAGGCGGCGCGGATCATGTACGTGCACGTGCCGGCCGCCTGGATGGCGCTGTTCGTCTATCTGGTGGTGGCCGCGGGCAGTGGTGCTGCGCTCGTCTGGCGCCACCCGATGGCCGAGGTGACGGCCCGGGCCGCGGCCCCGATCGGCGCCGCCTTCACGGGCCTGGCGCTGCTCACCGGCTCGATCTGGGGCAAGCCCATGTGGGGCACCTGGTGGGTCTGGGACGCGCGGCTCACCTCGGTCCTGATCCTGTTCTTCCTCTATCTCGGCTACCTGGCGCTGCACGAGGCCTTCGACGATCCCGAGCGCGGCGCCCGGGCGGCTTCGATCCTGGCGCTCGTCGGCGTCGTCAACCTGCCGATCATCAAGTTCTCGGTCGACTGGTGGAACACGCTGCACCAGCCGGCGAGCGTGCTCCGGGTCGGCGGCCCCACGATCCATCCGAGCCTGCTCTGGCCGCTCGTCACCATGGCGCTCGTCTTCAAGCTCTACTTCGTGGCGGTGCTGGTGCTGCGGGTGCGGCTCCTCTTGGCCGAGCGGCGGCTCGCCGCCGCCGCCGAGCGCGGCTGAGCCGGGCGGCGCCGGTGCCGGCCGGGCGGGCGGGCCCGGGCACGGCCGAGCTCCTGGCCGGGATCCGCGCCGGCTCGCGGGCGCTCCTCGCCCGCGCGATCACGCTGGTCGAGAGCCGGAGGCCCACCGACGCGGCGCGCGCGCTCGAGCTCCTCGAGGCGGTGCTGCCCGCCACCGGAGGAGCGCAGCGGATCGGGATCACGGGCGTCCCCGGGGTCGGCAAGTCGACCTTCGTCGACGTGCTCGGCAGCCTCCTGACCGCCCGCGGCCACCGGCTCGCGGTGCTCGCGGTCGACCCCTCGAGCTCGCGCACGGGCGGCTCGATCCTGGCCGACAAGACCCGGATGGCGCGGCTCGCCGGCGATCCGCGCGCCTTCATCCGGCCCTCGCCCGCCGCCGGCACGCTCGGCGGGGTGGCGCGGATGACGCGCGAGACGATGCTGCTGTGCGAAGCCGCCGGGCACGACGTGGTGATCGTCGAGACGGTGGGTGTCGGCCAGTCGGAGACCGTGGTGGCCGACATGGTCGACTGCTTCGTGGCGCTGATGCTGCCCGGCGCCGGCGACGAGCTGCAGGGCATCAAGAAGGGCCTGCTCGAGCTGGCCGATCTGATCGTCGTCAACAAGGCCGACGGGGCCGGCCTGGAGGCCGCGGCACGGGCGGCGCGCACGTACGCCGACGCGCTCCGGATCGTCGAGCCGACGAGCCCGTCCTGGCGGGCGCCGGTGGTGACCGCGAGCGCGCTCGAGGGCCACGGCATCGCCGAGGTGTGGGCGCTGATCGAGCGCCACCGGGCGGTGATGGAGGCATCCGGCGAGCGGGCGCAGCGGCGCCGGGCCCAGGCGGTCCGCTGGTTCGAGAGCCTGCTCGAGGACCGGCTGCTCGCGCTGCTCAAGGCCGATCCGGAGATCGCGGCGCTCCTGCCCGGGCTCGTGGCGGCGGTGGCAGAGGGGCGGATCCCGGCGCCGGCGGCGGTCGAGCGGCTGCTCGCCCGGGCCCGGTTCGGGCGACCTCCCGTGCGCCTCGGGGCCGGCCGGCGGGCGGTCCGGGCCGCTCGAGGATAGACAGCGGCGCCGGCTTCTAGGATGAAAGGGTGGTCGGCGCGCCGCGGCGCGCCGCGGCCACGGGCGGGTCGACGGGTCGGCGGATGGATCGGTTGCGCGCGGTCTATGCGAGCCTGCGGGCGCTCCTGGCGCTCGGGGTGGCGCACGGCCTTTCGCCGGAGGTCCGGGCGCAGCCGCTCGATCCCGAGGACCGGGCCTGGGCGCGCGCCCTCGAAGAGGGCACCGCCGAGGCCTTCCAGGGCTATCTCGAGGCCTACCCGCTCGGCCGCTACGCCACCGAGGCGTTCCGCGAGACGGTCGCCCGCTCGCTCGGCAGCCGCACCCTGCCCGAGCCGGCGGCCGGGCCGGGCGGCGCGCGGGCCGCCGATCTCTATTGAGGGCGGCGGTGCCGGCCGGCCGCGGGCGGGCCGCCCTCCTGCTCGTGGCCGGGCTGGCCGCGGCCGGCTGCGCCGGCCCGCCGCGCGAGCCGCCGGCCGACCCGCCGCCGGCGCCGCGCGAGCCGGTCGAGCGCGCCTACCTGCCGCCCGAGGGGCCGCCGCCGCCGCCACCGACCCTGGCCGTGGCGGCTGCGCCCGGCCGCGCGATCGCGGCGCTCGCGGACGCCCTGGGCGGGGCCGGACGCGGCGCGCGCAGCGGCACCACCGAGGCCGGGGTCGCGTGGCTGGCGCTCACCAGCAGCGGCGATCCGGAGCCGTTCCTCGACTGCGGCAGCTTCGAGCTGCGCGGCGAGACGGGCGGGGTCGGCCGGGTGCCGGCGGCGAGCCTGTCGGTGCGCATCCCGCTCCTGCCGGCCGAGCGGCGCGAGGTGCTGTTGCGCCAGCTCCGCCTCGACGGCCGGCTCCTGGTCACGGCCCTGCCGGAGGGCCGCGGCAGCCGGCTCGAGGCGCGCGCCAGCTACGTCCTGACCCGCACCGTCGACCGGGTGGCGCTCGACGGCCGGGTGCTCGACAGCCAGCGCCAGACGATCGCCTTCGCGACCGGCGAGCGCGGCGCCTTCGACCAGGGCCTGGTGTGCCGGCCGACCGGCCGGCTCGAGGCGGCGGCGCTCGAGGCGGCGGCGACCCGGCTCAGCCCGGCCGGCGCAGCGGGCGGCGCAGCGCCAGGAGGCTCCTGAACACGCCGCCCATGAGGTTGCCGGCGATCCGCCAGTCGTGCAGCCGGGCGCGCGCCCGGGCGGCTTCGGCCATGGCCAGGAGCCGGTCGGGCTCGAGCGCCAGCAGCCGGTCGACGGCACGGCCGAGCCCGTCCGGGTCGAGGGGATCGTAGAGCAGACCCTCGACCCCGTCGGCCACCAGATCGGTGAGCCCGGGCAGCGCCGGGCCCACCACCGGCCGGCCGAGGGAGAGGGCGAGCATCGCCGCACCCGAGGTCAGCACCGCCCGGTAGGGGGCCACGAGCGCGTCGGCGGCGTGGAAGAGGAGCGGCACGCGGGCGTCCGGGACCGGGCCCGGCTCGACCACGATCCGCGCCCGGAGCGCCTCGGGCAGGGCCGCGAGCGGCTCGTCGAGCGGCGCCACTTGGCGGCCGGCCAGGATCAGCCAGAGCCCCGGGCGGTCGCGGCGGGCGAAAGCCTCGAGCAGCTCGGCGCCGCCCTTGTAGGCGTCGAGCCGGCCGAACAGCAGCGCCACGCGGGCGTCCGCCGGGATGCCGAGCGCCGCCCGGCTCGCCGCCGGATCGCCGTCGAGCGGGTGGAAGCGCGGCCGGTAGTTGCCGTGCGGCACCACCACGAGCCGCTCGGGCGGCACGCCGAGCGCGTCGCGGGCCCAGCCGGCGGCGGCCAGCGAGTGCAGGTGGACGCGGTCGGCGAGCGCCACCAGCGCCGGCCGCAGCCGCGCCTGGACCTCGGGGAAGCGGTCGTCGTGCGGGGCCTCGTTGTGCACCGTCCAGAGGAGGCCGGCGCCGCTGTCGACCAGCCGCTCGAGGTCGGCCACGAAGCGCTCGGCGGCGGCCGCGGCGGCGGCGGCGTCGGGCTCGTTCCGGTAGGCCGCGTCCTCCCAGTGCAGGTGGAACAGGAGGCCGTCCTCGGGGCCCTGGCGGGCGCGCAGCGCCAAGGCCTCGGCGACGCTCGCCGGCCGCGCGTGCAGCTCCGGGGCGCTGTGCGCGTAGAGCAGGGTCTGGTAGGGGTTGGCCGCCTGGTAGTCCGGGAAGAAGACGAGCTGATGCGGCATCGGCGGATCCCGGCGGGCCGGCCGGGCGCCCGCGGCGCGGCTCCTAGG
The DNA here is from genome assembly GCA_964504655.1 of uncultured Geminicoccaceae bacterium. Taxonomy (GTDB): domain Bacteria; phylum Pseudomonadota; class Alphaproteobacteria; order Geminicoccales; family Geminicoccaceae; genus JANXAZ01. Next base: position 32,524 of record CAZDFD010000016.1, on the reverse strand, counting down.
ACGCGTCGCCCCGGGCGTAAAGCGGCCGGCCCGCTCCGGTGAGCCTCGAGCTCGACCTCGTGGTGGCGGCCGACCCGTTCCGCGGCGGCGCGGACGGGCGGGCGCTCGCGGGCCTCCTGGCGGCATCCGCCGAGCGCGGCTGGCGGGTCGGGCTCCTGCCGCTCCAGGGCCCGCCGGTGCAGCCGCCGCGGCCGGTCCAGAAGCGCCTGGCGCGGCTCCTCCGCGAGCGCGCGGTGCTGCTCCTCGATCCGCCCGAGCCGGCCCGCGCCCGCCTCGTGCTCGGCTTCGAGACGCTCCCCTTCGTGGCCGCGGCGCGGCGGCCGCCGCGGCTGGTGGCCGAGCGGGCGCTGCTCCGCCTCGAGGCGCCGGCCGCGGCCTGGGCCGAGCTCGTGGCGGCCCCGGCCGAGCTCCTCGCCCGCGCCGGCGCGGTGCTCGGCGCCCCGGCCAGCCTCGTCGCCGCCGACCCGCTGATCGCGGCGAGCCTCGCGGCCGCGCCCGCTTGGCAGCGGCTGCCGCGGGCCGCCGAGCCCTGGCCGCCCGCGCGCCCGGCTCCGGCCGCGGCGCCGCCGCGCCCCCGCCGCGGCCTCGTTCGGATCGGCCGGCACGGGCCCGCCGCCGTCCCGCCGGGCGCGCCGTTCGGCACGTCCCTGGCGCGCGTGGCCGAGCGGGTGCTCGCCGAGGAGGCGGCCGAGCGGGCCCTCCTGGATCCGCTGCTCGACCCGGGGGCCGAGCCCGGCCTCGAGCTCCTGCCGGGCGATCTCGACGATCCCGCGGCCTTCCTCGACGGGCTGGACGCCTGGGTGCTGCCGGCCGCGGTGGACGGCTGGGCGATGCTGCCCGCTTCCTTGCTCGAGGCGCTCGCCGCCGGCTGCCCCTGCCTCGTACCAGGTGCGCTCCTGGGCGTGCTCGGCGAGGCGGCCCTCGCGGTCGACGGGCCGGAGGTGGCGGCGCTGCTCGCCGACCCCGACCCGGCGCGGCTCGCCCGCGCGAGCGCCGCGGCGCGCGCCTTCGCCGCCGAGCGGGCCGGGCCCGAGCGACTGGTCGAGCGGCTCGAGCGCGAGCTCGGCGCGCCGCCCGCCGCCCCGCCGCCCCGGCCCTGGCTCCGGCGCTCCACCGAGCGGCCGCGGCGCATCCTGATGCTGAGCCCGGACGGCGTCGGCATCGGCCATCTGGTCCGGCTGCTCGCGGTGGCGCGGCGCCTGCCGGGCGGGCTCGAGCCGGTGATCCTGGCGCTCTCGCAGGCCGTGGGTCTCGCCCGGCAGATGGGCTTTTTGGCCGAGTACCTGCCGGCCCAGGCGGCCACCCGGGAGAGCGGCGAGCGCTGGTCGGCCGGCTTCCGCGCCCGGCTCGACGAGGCGATCGCCTTCTTCGACCCGGCCTGCGTCGTGGTCGACCTCAACGTCCCCTACCAGCCGCTGGTCGACTGCCGCCTGGCGCACGCCGACCGGCCGTTCGTCTGGCTCAGGCGCGGCTTCTGGCGGCCCGAGGCCGGCCGCGCCACGATCGACCGCGGCCGCCACTTCGATCTGGTGATCGAGCCGGACGATCTGGCGGCCGAGCTCGACCGCGGCATCACCCGGGCGCGCACCCAGGAGCGGGTGCTGGTACCGCCGATCGTGCTGCTCGACCCGGAGGAGCGGCTGCCGCGCGCCGAGGCCCGCGCCGAGCTCGGCCTCGATCCCGGCGCGACCGCACTCCTCGTGGCGCTCGGCTCGCGCAACAACTACGACTACCGGACCGTCGACCGGGTGCTCGAGGAGCTCCTGGCCGGCCGGCCGGAGGTCCTGGCGGTGGCGCTCGACTGGCCGATCAGCGACGCCCCGGTGGAGCCGGCGGCGACGTCCACGCGGCTGCGGCGGCTCACCCGGTTCCCGATCGGGCGCTGTCTCGAGGCCTTCGACCTGGCGCTCGTCGCCTGCGGCTACAACAGCTTCCACGAGACCCTGGCGGCCGGTCTGCCGGCGGTCCTCGTGCCCAACGAGAACCCGATGATGGACGAGCAGGAGCGCCGCGCGCTCTGGGCCGAGGGCCGCGGTGTCGGGCTCGTGGCGCGGGCCTCCGATCCCTACCGGCTCGCCTGGGCGCTCGACCGGCTGCTCGAGCCCGGGCCGCGGGCGGCGATGCGGGCGCGGGCCCGGGTGCTGCCGGCCTGCGACGGGGCGGCGGCGGCGGCGGCGGCGATCGCGGCGCTGGCGCGCAGCTGGCCGCAGGACCGCCGGCCCGAGCGGCTGCCGCAGGCGCTCGCGCGCGGCTGAGGCGGGCGGCGGCGCTCAGCGCCGCTCGAGCGCGGCGAGGCAGGCGGCGTCGGGACGGCGGCCGAAGCTCACCGAGGCGGTCGGCCGCCAGCGCCGGCCGAGCAGCGCGAACAGCCGCTCGCGGTACAGCTTCCAGGGCAGGTCGGGGGCGAGCACGGCCATCGCCTCGGCGTCCGGCACCTGCTCGACGATCAGCCGGCGGCGGCGGAACGGCGTCAGCTCGAAGCCGTCGGTGACGAGCACGGGCTTGCGGCCGAGGCCGCGGCACTCGGCCTGGACGAGATCCAGGACCTTCTCGAGCGCCTCGCCGGAGAGCCCGAGCACGGTCACGACGACGACCCCGCCGGCGGCGGTCGCCGTCGGGGCCGGAGGAGCGGGCGCGGCGGCGGGGGCGGGCGCAGCGGGGGCGGGGGCGGTGAGCCGGCCCGGCAGGGCGCGCAGCCGCGCGAGCCAGTCGCTCACGGCTGCGCCCGGGCCGCCTCGTTGAGGGCGCGGGCGCAGCGCCGCGCGAGGTCCTGGGCATCGGCGCGGGCGAGCCCGCCCGCGACCGCGCGGCGGCCGCCGTCGACCAGCTCGAGCACGACCCGGAAGCGCTGGCCGTCCAGCCGCGGCGGCGCCGCCGCCGGCTCGATCAGGATCCGCCGCACCTCCTCGGGGCGGATCGCCTCGCCGCTCGGCAGGAGCGCCAGGGGCCGGAGCGGCAGGGACGGGGTCGGCTCCATGGCCGCGAGCCTAGCCGGCCCGGGCGGGCGATCAAGGCCGCCCGGAGCAGCCGGTGCGGGAGGGCCGCCGGCTCGACGGGCCCGCCGGCTCGACTGGGTCCCCGGCTCGACTGGGTCCCCGGCTCGACGGGGTCCCCCGCTCGACAGGGCCGCCCGCCGGCGGCAGACAGCCCCGGGCGGACCGGGGACGGGCGCGGGGGCGGCCGGCGGCGTCGGGGGCGGGGATGGTCGAGAGCCTGACCGTGGCGCTCTGGGTGGCCAACCTGGCGGCCGGCTGGAGGGAGCCGGGCGCCTTCCTCGAGGCGGCCGAGCGGCAGATGGCGCGCGCCCGCGCGGCCGGCGCCGGGCTCCTCCTGATGCCCGAGCATCTGGGCGAGGCCTGGCTCGCCTGGGCGCCCGAGGGGCTCGCCGAGCGTGAGGAGATCGCCTGGATCGCGGCCGAGGCCGAGGCGCTCCTGCCGGCGCTCCGGGCGGCCGCGCGCCGCCACGGGCTGGCGCTCCTGGCCGGCACGGTGCCGGTCCGCATCGGCCCGGGGCGCTACCGCAACCGGGCGCATCTGCAGCTCCCGGAGGGGCCGCTGCACGTCCAGGACAAGCTCACGCTCACCCCCGACGAGCGCGATCCGGCGGCCTGGACGCTCGAGCCGGGCGACCGGCTGCGGATCCGGGCCTGGCGCGGGCTCGAGATCGCGATCCTGATCTGCCTCGACGTCGAGCAGCCGGGGCTGGCGGCGCGGCTGCGCGCCGATCCGCCCGACCTCGTCCTGGTGCCGACCGACACGGCGGCCGCCTCCGGTCACGCCCGGGTCATGGCCTGCGCGCGGGCGCGGGCGGTCGAGCTGGGGTGCGCGGTCGCGGTCGTGGGCGGGGTCGGCAGCGTGCCGCGGCCGCCGGCGCGGCCGAACGTGTCGGGTGCGGCAGTGCTCGTGCCGTGCGAGACCGGGCTCGGCTCCACCGGCGTCTGGGCCGAGCTCGGGCCGCTCGCCGCCACCACCGGCGACGGGCCGCTCCTGGTCGCGCGCGACGTGCCGGTCGGGGCGCTGCGCCGGCTGCGGGCCGGCGGTGCCGAGGTCTGGCCGGGCTTCCGGGCGGTGCCGCCCGAGGCGCTGACGCTCGAGCTCGTGCCCGAGGCGGCGGGCCCGGCGCCGGGCTCAGAGGCGGAGGTCGACCAAAAGGCCCAGGAGGGCGCGGTCGGGTAGCCGGGCGCGGCGGCGGCGGTCGTGGCCGCCCTGCGGTGGCGCCGTCGCCTGCGGCCGAACCGGGCCGTCGACGGGGCCGGCCGGCGCCGGTGCCGGCGGGGCACGGTAGGGGACCAGCTCGCGTCCGGCCTGGGCCATGCTCGCCTCGCCGCGGTTGCGCACCCGTTCACGGTTCCTTTACCACCCTGGCGCTAGACCCGGCGGCGGCGCAAGCGGGCGGCGACGGGCGTCGCATCGGGGTGCCGGGCGCGCTAACCCTGCGGCCGCCGCCCCGCGGGGCCGGGCGAGGGGGACGGGGCGAGGGGCATGGAGCGACGGCTGTTCGGCACCGACGGGATCCGCGGCACGGCCAATGCCGAGCCGATGACCGCCGAGACCGCCCTGGCGCTCGGGCTGGCGGCCGGGCGGCGGTTCCGCCGCGGCGACCACCGCCACCGGGTGGTGATCGGCAAGGACACCCGGCTGTCGGGCTACCTGCTCGAGCCGGCGCTGACCGCGGGCTTCATCGCCGCCGGGATGGACGTCATGCTGGTCGGGCCGATGCCGACCCCGGCCGTGGCGTTCCTCACCCGCACGCTCCGGGCGGATCTGGGGGTGATGGTCTCGGCCTCGCACAACCCGTTCGCCGACAACGGCATCAAGCTGTTCGGGCCGGACGGCTTCAAGCTCTCGGACGCGCTCGAGGCGGAGATCGAGGCGCTCATGGGCGAGGGGCCGGCGGCCGGCCGGGTGGGCCCGGCCGAGCTCGGCCGGGCGCAGCGCATCGAGGACGCGCGCGGCCGCTACGTCGAGGCGCTCAAGAGCGCGTTCCCCAAGGGCCGCACCCTGCAGGGCGTCAAGCTCGTGGTCGACTGCGCGCACGGCGCCGCCTACCACCTGGCCGGCGATCTCTTCTGGGAGCTCGGTGCCGAGGTCGTGCGCATCGGCTGCAGCCCGAACGGGCTCAACATCAACGAGGGCTGCGGCTCGACCCGGCCGGAGGCGCTCCGGGCCGCGGTGCTCGCCGAGCGCGCCGATCTGGGCCTGGCGCTCGATGGCGACGCCGACCGGCTGGTGCTGCTCGACGAGCGCGGCGAGCTCGTCGACGGCGACCAGATCCTGGCGCTGATCGCCAAGGAGTGGCGGGCCGAGGGCCGCCTGGCGCGCCCCGGGATCGTCGCCACGGTGATGTCCAACCTCGGGCTCGAGCGCTACCTCGCCGGCCTCGGCCTCGGCCTCGAGCGGACCCGCGTCGGCGACCGCTACGTGGTCGAGGCGATGCGCGCCGGCGGCTACAATCTGGGCGGCGAGCAGTCCGGCCACATCGTCCTGACCGACCTCGCCACGACCGGCGACGGTCTCCTGGCCGGCCTCCAGGTGCTGGCCGCGCTCGGCCGCGCCGGCCGGCCGCTGAGCGAGGCCGGGCGGCTGTTCGAGCCGGTGCCGCAGCGGCTGCGCAACCTGCGCACGGCGCGGCCGGTCGACCTCGCGGCACCGCGGCTCGCGGGCCTGCTCGGGCGCGAGCGGGCCCGCCTCGACGGCCGCGGCCGGCTCCTGGTCCGCGCCTCGGGCACCGAGCCCGTGATCCGGGTGATGGTCGAGGCCGAGGACGAGGGGCTGCTCGAGGAGGTGCTCGCCGCGACCTGTGCCGCGATCGAGGCGGAGGCGAGGCAGAGCTGAGCATTTCAATTCTGGGTTGAGATCGGCTATCTTCCGCCGCGGCGGAGGTGGCCATGCGCGGAGTGCGGATCCACGCCCGGCGGTGGGCGCTCGGCCTGGCCGCGGCCGGGCTCGCCGGCTGCGCCCCGGGGCCGGTGCCCGGGGGCGGGGCGGTCGACCCGGCGAGCCGGGCGACGGCGGCCGCGCCGGACGGCGTCGGCGCCGGCCGCGGGGCCGGAGGGCTCGACGCGGCGGGGACGCCCGCCGCGGTGGCCGGCGACGCCGCCGCCGAGGCCGGCGGCGGCGCGGGCTGGCCGGTCGCGGCGGACTGCCCGGCGACGCTCCGCGCGCTGGCCGCGGCGGCGGCACGGGACGCGCTGCCGCGCCGGCCGACCGGGGCGCCCCTGGCGCTGCTCGAGCCGCCCAACGGCGGCGCCGGCTCGCTCCTGCTCGACCTGGCGCTGCCGCGGGTCGAGGCGGCCGGGCCCGGTGCTCCGCCCTGCCTGCTCGAGCTCGCGGTCGAGCCGGCCCCGGCCGAGCGGCGGGTGGTCGGCCGCGAGACGATCTGGTCGGAGCGGGCCGCCGCCACCGAGCGGCGGGTCAACCCGGAGCACGAGGCGGCGCGCCGCGAGCTCGCCCGGCTGGCCGAGCGGCTCGAGCGCGAGGACCGCGCCCAGGCCAAGGAGCTCGGCCGGCTGACCGTCACCGGCAGCCCGCTGGTCGATGCCGTGGGCTTCCTGGGCGGGCTCGTGCTCGGCGGGATCGGCTCGTTGGCGCGCGACCGCGAGCTGGCCGAGGCCGAGGCCCGGGTGGCCGGGATCCCGCGGCTGATCGAGGAGACCCGCTTCGAGCCCTACGAGCTCGCGGTCGAGGCGACCGACCTCGTGCGGCGGGCCCGCGTCCGGGCGGCCCTGCTCGGGCGCGACGGCGGCCGGCGCCTGGCCGAGCTGCCGGTCGAGCGCGCCGACCGCCTCCTGGTGGCGCCGCGGCTGCACCCGCGCGACCGCTCGCGACTCGAGCGCGACGGCCGGCTGGTCGCCCCGGCCGACCTCGAGGCGCTCGCCCTGAGCCCGCCGCCGCTGCCGCTCTCGGCCCTTCTGGGCCCGCTCGCAGCCGCGCTCGCCGGGCCGCCCGAGCCCGCCGCGACGCGGGCGCCGGGCCCGCTCGCCACGGCCGACCCGCCCGCCACCCCGCAGCCGGCGGGCGCCGCTACGGGCAGGGTGGCCGAGCCGGGCGCGGAGCGATCGCCGCACCCGTCGGGTGCGAGCGCGGCGGCGACGGGCGAGGCCGTCGCCTCGGCCGCGGCGCGGTCGCCCGCGTGGAGCGG
>CAZDFD010000016.1:23428-25283 GCA_964504655.1 uncultured Geminicoccaceae bacterium | reverse complement strand
GCGAGGCCGTCGCCTCGGCCGCGGCGCGGTCGCCCGCGTGGAGCGGGTCGGGGGCCCTGGCGGGGCCGGCGGGGCCGCAGCCGGTGCGGGTGCCGGGCACCGCGCCGGTCGGCGGGACGGGCGCCGCGATGGCCGGGCCGGCGACGGGCGAGGCCCTCGCCGCGGCCGCGGCGCGGTCGCCGGCGTGGACCGGCTCGGGGCCATTGCCAGGAGCCGGAGCGCTTCAGCCGGTGCGGCTGCCGGGCACGGCGCCCCCGGGCGCGTCGGGGGGCACGATGGCCGCGCCGGCGACGGGCGACGCCGTCGCGGCGGCCGTGGCGCGGTCGCTCGCGTGGAGCGGGTCGGGGGCCCTGGCGGGGCCGGCGGGGCCGCAGCCGGTGCGGGTGCCGGGCACCGCGCCGGTCGGCGGGACGGGCGCCGCGATGGCCGGGCCGGCGACGGGCGAGGCCCTCGCCGCGGCCGCGGCGCGGTCGCCGGCGTGGACCGGCTCGGGGCCATTGCCAGGAGCCGGAGCGCTTCAGCCGGTGCGGCTGCCGGGCACGGCGCCCCCGGGCGCGTCGGGGGGCACGATGGCCGCGCCGGCGACGGGCGACGCCGTCGCGGCGGCCGTGGCGCGGTCGCTCGCGTGGAGCGGGTCGGGGGCGCCGCTGGGGCCGGCGGGGCCGCGGGCGGTGGGGCTTGCGGATACGGCGCCGGCGGGCGGGGCGGGGGCCTCGGTGGCCGAGCCGGCGAGGACCGAGGCCGTGGCGGCGGCTGCGGCCGGCCCGCCCGAGTGGACCGGGTCGGGCCCGCTGCCGGAGGCGAAGACGCTGCAGCCGGGGCGGCTGCGGGGCACCGCGCCGGGCGGCGGGAGGGGGATTCCCGGGGTGGACCCGGCGACGAGCGAGTCGGTGGTCACGGCCGCAGCGGGGGCCGGGATGGCCGAGGCGGCGACGGTCGACGCCGTCGTGGCGGCTGCGGCCGGCGCACCCGGGTCGAGCGGGTCGGGGGCGCTGGCGGGGCCCGGAGTGCCGCGGCCGATGCGGCCGGCGAGCAGGGCGCCGGAGGGTGGGCCTCGGGTGCCGGCCGGAGCGGGGTCGGCGGGGCTCGGGGGCGAGGGCGGAACGACGATGGTCCCGCTCCGGTCGGCGGACTCCGGGCCCGGCGGTGTCGGGCTCGAGCCGGAACCGGCCGCCGGCGGGCCGCGCCGGGCCGGGCCGCCGGGCCGTGTCCCCGGGGCTCCGGGGGCCGGGGCCGGCGCCCGTGGGACCGCCGGGCCCGGCGCGAGCGGTCCCGGCGGGAGTGGTCCCGGCGCACCGGGCGCGGCGCTGGTCACGGTCGAGGGGCAGGGCGGCCGCGCGCACGGCTTCTATCTCGGCCGCGGCAGCGTCCTGACCCTCGGCCGGGTGCTCGGCGGCTCGAGCCTCGCCCGGGTGCGCACCGCCGACGGCTTCGAGACCTGGGGCGTGGTCGAGCACGCCCCGCCGCGCGGCGAGCTCGTGCTCCTGCACGTCGAGCGCGCCGGCCGCGCCTTGCCGCTGGCGGCGGCCGGGAGCCCCCTGCCGGCGGGCCCCCTGCCGGCCGCGGGCCTGCCGCTCTGGGCGGGCGGGGCGGTGGTCGGGGTCAGCCTCGACCCGCTCGCCGGACGGGCCGCCGATGCCGCCGAGCTCGCCCGGCTCCTGGCCGGCCTCAAGGGCCCCTGAGCCGACCCACGAGGGTCCCTCGGCTCGGCCCGCGCCTCGCGGGTGGGAGCGGAGCGGGGGAGGGCCGGATCGCGGGCAAGGAGCGCCCGGCCCAGCAGCAAGAGCCCGCCACCCGACGGTGCCACCGCGGCGAGGCCGGGGGCCTCACGTCGGGCCCCGGGGTCGCGGGCGGG
>CAZDFD010000016.1:0-23328 GCA_964504655.1 uncultured Geminicoccaceae bacterium | reverse complement strand
GTGCCACCGCGGCGAGGCCGGGGGCCTCACGTCGGGCCCCGGGGTCGCGGGCGGGAGCGGAGCGGGGGCGGGCCGGGTCGCGGGCCGGGAGCGCCCGGGCCACGAGGGGAAGCCCGCCGCCCGAGGGCGCCACCATGACCGGGCCGCGGGGCCCTCACCTCGGCCGCGGGTCGCCGGCGGCAGCCGACCGGGGGCGGGCCAGATCGCGGGCGAGGAGCGCCCAGCCCAGGAGGAGGAGCCCGCCACCCAGGGGCGCCACGGCGGCCAAGCCGCGCGGCAGGCCGAGCGCCAGCCCGTAGAGCGCCCCCGGGAACAGCACGGCGCCGGCCAGGAAGGCCAGCCGGGCGGCGAGCCGCTCCGGCCGGAGCGCGCCCGCGACCAGGATCGCGAGCGCGTGCGCGAGCTGGTGGCGGCTGCCGGTCGCCACGAGCTCGGCGGCGCGCGGCTCGGCGGCACCGGTGAGCGCGTGCGCCGCCAGGGCGTCCATCGCCACCGCCACGAGCGCCAGGAGCGCCGCCGCCACCGGCAAACCGCGTCGCAACCCCTCGCCCATGCCCGCCTCCCGCGCTGCCGCGGCGCGCCCGCGCCGCCAGCCACCGGCCGCCTGCCAACTTCCACCTGCCGCCAGCCACCGGCCAGCGGCCACCGGCCACAGCCAGCAGCCGTCGGCCCTCAGCGGCTCGGCACGCTCGCGCGCCGCCGCCCGGACGTCTATCCTCCCCTCGGGGCGTGGGACCCGGGTGCCCGCGGCGTCCCATCGGGGCGAGCGCCGCGGGCGGCGTCGAGGCGCAGGCGGCGGGGGGCGGCGATGCTGCCGGTGGCGGTCGAGGTCTGGCGGGGCGAGCGGGTCGAGAGCCGGCACCGGGCGAGCCTCGCCCTGGTCGACCGCGACGGCCGGCTGGTGGCGGCGGTGGGCGAGCCCGAGCAGCCGGTGTTCCCGCGCTCGGCGGTGAAGCCCTTGCAGGCGCTGCCCCTGGTCGAGAGCGGGGCGGCGGATGCCGCCGGGCTGGGTGAGCGCGAGCTGGCGCTGGCCTGCGCCTCGCACGGCGGCGAGCCGGTCCATGTGGGCCTGGTCGAGGCCTGGCTCGGCCGGCTCGGGCTCGGCGAGGCGGCGCTCGCCTGCGGCCCCCACCTGCCGCTGCACGCGCCCTCGGCCGAGGCGCTCCTGACCCGGGGCGAGCGGCCCGGCCGGCGGCACAACAACTGCTCGGGCAAGCACGCCGGCATGCTCACGCTCGCCCGCCATCTGGGGGCGCCCGAGGCCGGCTACGAGCAGCCGGGCCACGCGGTCCAGCGGGCGATCCGGAGCGTGCTCGACGAGCTCACCGACGCGGCGCTCCTGGACCCGCCGGCGATCGACGGCTGCGGGGTGCCCTCCTGGGCGCTGCCGCTGCGGGCGCTGGCATTGGGATTCGCCCGGCTCGCCACGCCCGACGGCCTCGCACCGGCGCGTGCGGCGGCGGCCCGGCGGATCGTCCTCGCCATGGTGCGCGAGCCGCTCATGGTGGCCGGCAGCGGCCGGCTGTGCACCGCGCTCCTCGAGCTCGGCGGCGGGCTCGTGGCCAAGACCGGTGCCGAGGGGGTCTACGCCGCCGCGCTCCCGGGCAGCGGGCTCGGCCTCGCGATCAAGGTCGAGGACGGGGCTTCGCGGGCGGCGGAGGTGGCCCTTCTGGCGGCCCTCCTCGAGCTCGGCTGGCTGCCGCCCTCGGCGCGCCGCGATCTGGCCCGCTTCGCGCGGCCCATCCTGCGCAACCACGCCGGCGCCGAGGTCGGCCGGATCCAGCCGGCGCCGGGCTGGCCCGAGGCCTAGGCTGTGCCGGGCGGGCCGCTCGCCGGCGTCGACGAGGTCGGCCGCGGGCCGCTCGCCGGGCCGGTCCTGGCGGCGGCCGTGATCCTGCGCCGCGAGGTCGAGGGGCTCGCCGATTCGAAGACCCTGCGCGCGGCGGTGCGCGAGCGGCTCGCGGCCGAGCTCCAAGCGGCCGCCTGGATCGGCATCGGCGCCGCCTCGACCGCCGAGATCGCCCGGCTCGACATCCTGCGCGCGACGCTCCTCGCGATGCGCCGCGCCGTCGCCCGCCTGCCGGTGCGGCCGGCTTCGGTGCTGGTCGACGGCGACCGCGCTCCCGAGCTTTCGATGCCGGTTGCCTGCGTGGTCGGCGGCGACGCCCGGGTGCCGGCGATCGCGGCCGCCTCGATCGTCGCCAAGGTGCTGCGCGACCGGCTGATGGCGCGGCTCGACCGGCGCTGGCCGGGCTACGGCTTCGCCCGCAACGCCGGCTACGGCACCGCCGAGCACCGGGCGGCGCTCGCCCGGCTCGGCCCGTGCCCGCACCACCGGCGGACCTTCGCCCCGGTCGCGGCGGCACTCGCGCTCCGGCCGCCCGGCTGGACGATGCATCCTCGGGGCGACAGAGTCGGAACATCTCTCGACCTCGAGGAGAGGGGACCGTGATCGCCAGGCTCGCCGTTCTCCTGGGCACGCTCGCGCTCGGCGCCCTCGGGCCTGCAGGCGGCGCGCGGGCCTTCGACTACGTGGCCTACGAGCTCCTGGTCGAGCAGAGCCCGCCCGGCGTCTGCCTCGGCTTCAGCGAGGCGCTGCCGCGCGCCCGCCAAGCCGAGCTCGCGCCGTTCGTGGCCATCGAGCCGGCGGTCGACCTGGCCCTCCAGGCGCGCGGCACGCGGCTCTGCGCGAGCGGCCTCGAGCACGGCGGCCGCTACCGGCTGACCCTGCGCAAGGGGCTGCGGGCCGCCTCGGGTGCCGCCCTCGCGGCCGACGTGCGGCTCGAGCTCAACGTGCCGGACCGCGCACCCACCCTCGCCTTCGCCGGTCGCGGCCAGCTCCTGCCGCTGCGCCCGGGCACCGGCCTGCCGCTGCGCAGCGTCAATGTCGGCCAGGCGGTCCTGACCCTCTACCGGATCGGCGAGCGCAACCTGTTGGCCCAGCTCGAGGAGGGCCGCCTGGGCCAGGCCCTGGACGCCTGGGACGAGGAGCGGATCGCGCAGAGCCAGGGCGAGCGGGTGGCGCGGGTGCGCGTGGACATCGCCGCCCGGCGCAACCAGGAGGTGACGACGCTCGTACCGCTCGACGCGCTCGTGGCGACGCTCCGGCCGGGCCTCCACGTCGCCGTCGCGAGCCCCGCGGGCAGCGACGCGGAGCCCTGGGAAGGCCGGGCCACGCAGTGGCTCACGGTCTCCGACGTGGCGCTCACCGCGGCGCGCGGCGGCGACGGGCTCACCGTGATCGCCCGCTCGCTCGCCACCGCCGAGCCGCTCGAGGGGGTCCGCCTCGAGGTCCTGGCGCGCAACAACGAGCCCGTCGCCCACGCCCTGACCGACGCCCGCGGGCAGGCCCGGATCCCGGCCGCCCGGCTGCGCGGCCAGGGCGGCAGCGCGCCCAGGCTCCTGCTGGCGCGCCACGGCCAGGGCGATCTGAGCTTCCTCGAGCTCGACCGGCCGCCGCTCGACCTGGTCGAGCTCGGCACCGCCGGCCGCGCCCCGCCCGGGCCGCTCGACGTGTTCCTTTGGACCGAGCGCGGGGTCTACCGGCCGGGCGAGACCGTGCATCTCGGGGCCCTCCTGCGCGACGCCACCGCCCGGGCGGTGGCCGAGCTGCCGCTCACCTTGAAGGTGCAGCGCCCGGACGGGGTCGAGACCGAGCGGCTGGTCCTGCCGGCCGATCCCACGGGTGGCGGCACCGCGCGGCTCGCCGTGGCGCCCGACGCCTTCAGCGGGGTGTGGACGGTCAGCGCGCATGCCGGTGCCGAGGCGCCCGCGATCGGCGCGACGAGCTTCGTCGTGGAGGACTTCGTGCCGCCGCGGCTCGAGCTGGCGCTCGGCCTGCCCGCGGCACCCGCCGACCCCGCCCGGCCGATCGAGCTGCGCGTCGAGGGTCGCTACCTGTTCGGGGCGCCCGCGGCCGGGCTCGAGGGCGAGGTCGAGCTCCTGGTGCGCCCGGCCGAGCGGCCCTTCGCCGGGTTCGAGGGCTGGGCCTTCGGCCTCGCCCAGGAGACCTTCCTGCCGCAGGGCGTGCCGCCCGTGGGCTTCACCACGGATGCCGCCGGGACCGCCGGCGTGGCGCTCGCGCTCGAGACCGTGCCCGAGACCACCCGGCCGCTCGAGGCGGTGATCCGCGGCAGGCTCCTGGATGTCGACGGCCGCCCGGCGCAGGCCGAGGCGGTGCTGCCGCTGCGTCCGCCCGGCCGCTCGATCGGGCTGCGCGCCGCCTTCGCCGGGCCCCTGCCCGAGGGCGGCCGCGCCGCCTTCGAGGTGGCGCTCGTGGACCCCCTGGGCGCGCCCGCGGGGCCGGCCCGGCTCGCCTTCGAGCTCCTGGCCGAGGAGCACGACGTCACTTGGTTCCAGCGCGGCGGGCGCTGGGAGGCCGAGCCCGTGGTGCGCGACACGGTGGTGCGCGACGGCACGCTCGAGCTGGATGCCTCCGGTCGCGGCCGGCTCGAGGTCGACGTCACCGCCGGCCGCTGGCGGATCGAGCTCGCCGAGCCGGACGGGCTCGCGGCCTCGAGCCTGCGCTTTTCCGCCGGCTGGTGGGCGAGTGCGGAGGCCGGCGACCGGCCCGAGCGGCTGGTCCTGACCGCCACGCCCGCGGCCGAGCCCGGCCGGGTGCTGGTGCGGCTCGAGCCGGCCTTCGACGCCCGGGTGACGCTGCTCGTGGCCGATGCGGCGGTGCGCGCCGTGCACGAGCTCCTGGTTCCCAAGGGCGGCACCACGGTCGAGATCGAGACCGGCCCGATCGGCCCGGGCGGGCTGCACCTCCTCGCGAGTGCGGTGAGTCCGTCGGGTGCGGTGCTGCCGCGCCTGCCGGTGCGCGCGATCGGTGCGGCCTGGCTGCCGGGCCCGCTCGCCGAGCGCCGGCTCGAGGTCGCCCTCGAGCTGCCGGAGGCGATCCGCCCCTCGACCCGGCTCGAGGTCCGCGCCCGGGTCGCATCGCCGCCCGAGGAGGGCCCGGCGCGCCTGGTGCTGGCGCTGGTCGACGACGCGATCCTGGGCCTCACCGGCTTCGCGCCGCCCGACCCGGTCGGCCACTATCTCGGCCGCCGCGCGCTCGGCATCGAGCTGCGCGACCCCTATGGCCGGCTGATCGACCCCCTGGGCGAGGTCGGCCGGGTGGCGAGCGGCGGCGACCGCCGCGCCGCCCTCCAGCTCCAGGGCCTGGACGTGCGCAGCTTCCGCACCGTGGCGGCGATGACCGGCCCGCTCGAGGTCGGCCCGGACGGCGTGGTCGAGGCGAGCTTCGAGGTGCCCGACTTCGCCGGCCGGCTCAGGCTCATGGCGGTCGCCTGGAGCGGCATCCGGGTGGGTGCCGCCGACGCCACGGTCCTGGTCCGCCCGCCGCTCCTGGCCGAGCTCGCCCTGCCGCGCTTCCTGGCGCCGGGCGATCAGGCCCGGCTGCGCCTCGACCTCCTGCTCGCCGACGCCCCGGCCGGGACCTGGGAGGTCCGGCTCGAGAGCGACGGCCCGCTCGCCCTCGACCGCACCCGGCTGACCTTCCGCGACGCGGTCCCCGGCCGGCGCCGCTTCGCGCCGCTCGAGCTCACCGCCGGCGAGCGGCCGGGCACCGGCCGGATCCGGCTCGTCGTGAGCGGGCCCGAGGGGGTCCGCCTCGAGCGCCAGTTCGAGCTCGCGGTGCGCGCCGCCCAGCCCTGGCTCACCCGCCGCCAGCTCGTGGCGGTCGAGCCCGGCCGCAGCCTGACGCTCGGGCCGGCGCTCGCGGCCGAGCTCCTGCCGACCACCGCCCGCCTGTCGCTCGGCCTGTCGAGCGTGCCGGCCTTCGACGTGGCCGGGCTCCTGGCCGAGCTCGAGCGCTATCCCTATGGCTGCGCCGAGCAGACGGTCAGCCGCGCGCTGCCGCTCCTGGCCGCGGCGCGGCTCGGCCCGACCGCGCGCGTGGCCGACCCGGGGGAGGCGGTGCAGCGGGCGATCGGCCGGCTGGCCTCGCTCGAGGGGGCGAGCGGCGGCTTCGCCGCCTGGTCGGCCGCGGCCGAGCGCGAGCTCTGGCTCACCGCCTACGTGCAGGACTTCCTCCTGACCGCGCGGGCGGCGGGCGTGCCGGTGCCCGAGGGCCTGTTCGGCCGCACCCGGGCCTGGCTCGCCGGCCGGCTCGGTGGGCTCGGCGACCGGCCCGAGGAGCTCGCCGCCGGCGCCTATGCCGGGCTCGTGCTGGCGCGGGCCGGCGGCCTCGACCCCTCGCGGCTGCGCTACCTGGCGCTGCGCGCCGAGGCGGCGCTGCCGAGCGACGCCGCCCGCACCCAGCTCGCCGCCGCCTTGGCCCGACAGGGCGAGCGCGAGCTCGCCGCCCGCCTCCTGGCCGGCCTCGGCACCGGCCGGCGGGTGCCGCCCGGGCGCTGGCTCGCCGACTACGGCTCGGAGCTGCGCGACGCGGCGCTGACCCTCGCGGTCGCCGCCGAGGAGCGGCTCCTGGCGATCCCGGAGCTCCTGCCGCTCGCCGAGCGGACGGCGCGGCGGGCCGCGGCCGAGCCCTGGCTCAGCACCCAGGAGCAGGCCTGGCTGGTGCGCGCCGCAGCGGCACTCGCCCAGGGCCAGGGCGAGCTCCGGGCGAGCCTCGGCGGCGAGCTCTTGGCCGGGCGCGGCCCGCTCGCCCGCGAGCTGGCGTTGGCGCCCGACGGCGCGCCGCTCGAGCTGCGCAACGACGGCCAGGGCACGCTCTACGCCGCGGTCGGGGTGACCGGGATCCCGCGCGAGGGCGGCCCGCCCGAGAGCCGCGGCTTCACCCTCGAGCGGCGGCTCCTGACCCCCGAGGGTCAGCCGGTCGATCCGGCGCGGGTGCGCCAGGGCCAGCAGCTCGTGGCGCTGATCGAGGGCCGGGCGAGCGAGCCCGGGCACCACCGCGCCCTCCTGGTCGACCTCCTGCCGGCCGGCCTCGAGCTCGAGAGCGCCCGGCTCGTGGGCTCGCCCTCGATCGAGCGGCTGGCTTGGCTCGGCCGGCTCGACGAGCCGCTCTTTCGGGGCCTGCGCGACGACCGCTTCGTCGCCGCCTTCGACCTCCGCCCGGAGGCGCCCGCGTTCCGCCTCGCCTATCTCGTGCGGGCCGTGACACCCGGCCGGTTCGTGCTGCCGGGCGCCCAGGTCGAGGACATGTACGCGCCGGCGCTGTTCGCCCGCACCGCGACCGGGCAGCTCTCCATCGCCGCCCGCTGAGACCGCCGTGCGCCGGGGCGCCGTCCTCGCCGCCGGGCTCGGATTGGCCCTTCCGGGCCTGGCCGCCCTGGCCCTGGCCGTGGCCGACCGGCTGCTGCCGCCGCCGCTCGAGCGGCTGGCGCGGCCGTCGACCCAGGTGCTCGACCGCGACGGCGGGCTCCTGCGGCCGTTCGCGACCGAGCAGGGCACCTGGCGGCTGCCGGTGGCGCTCGAGGCGGTCGACCCGCTCTATCTGGACCTCCTGCTCGCGGTCGAGGACCGCCGCTTCTGGTGGCATCCCGGGGTCGATCCCCTGGCGCTCGCGCGCGCCGCGGGCCAGGCGATCGGCCGCGGCCGGGTGGTGTCGGGTGCGTCCACGCTCACCATGCAGGTGGCGCGCCTGCTCGAGCCGCGGCCGCGCACGCTCGTGGCCAAGGCGATCGAGGCGCTGCGTGCGCTGCAGCTCGAGTGGCGGCTCGGCAAGCGCGGCGTGCTCGAGGCCTATCTCGCGCTGGCGCCGATGGGCGCCAATCTCGAGGGGGTGCGGGCCGGCAGCCTCGCCTGGCTCGGCCGCGAGCCGGAGCGGCTGAGCCCGGCCGAGGCGGCGCTGCTCGTGGCGCTGCCGCAGGCACCCGCCCGGCTGCGCCCCGACCACGACCCGACGGCGGCGCGCCGCGCCCGCGACCGGGTGCTGGCGCGGGCGGTCGCGGCCGGGCGGCTCGACCCGGCGCGCGCCGCGGCGGCGCGCGCCGCGGCGGTCCCCGAGGCCCGCCGGCCGATGCCGTTCCTGGCGCCGCATCTGGCCGAGCAGCGGGCCCGCGCGGCGGCTCCGGGTGCCATCCTGCGCACCACCCTCGACGGCGAGCTGCAGCGGGCGGTCGAGCGGCTGGCGCGCGACCAGCTCGACCGCCTGCCGGCGCCGGTCGATCTGGCGGCACTCGTGGTCGAGCCCGCGAGCGGGGCGGTCCGGGCACTCCTCGGCAGCGGCGACTGGGGCGACCGGCGGCGGGCCGGGATGCTCGATCTCACCCGTGCCGTGCGCTCGCCCGGCTCGACCCTGAAGCCGTTCGTCTACGGGCTCGCCTTCGACGCCGGGCTCGCCCATCCGGGCACGCTCGTGCGCGACCAGCCGCTGCGCTTCGAGGGCTGGGCGCCCGGCAATTTCGACGGCGGCTTCGACGGCGATCTGTCGATCCGCGAGGCGCTGCAGCGCTCGCTCAACCTGCCGGCGGTGCAGGTCGCCGAGCGGGTCGGCCCGCTCGTGATCGCCCGCCGGCTCGGGCTGGCCGGGCTGCGGCTCGAGCTCGGCCCGGCCGCGGCCGCGCCGGGCCTGCCGCTGGTGCTGGGCGGGGTCGGGACCCGGCTGGTCGATCTGGCGCAGGCCTACACGGCGATCGCCCGCGACGGCACGGCCGTGGCGCTGCGCGACGACCCGGCGGCGCCGGTCGCGCCGCTCGAGCCGCTCCTCGCCCCCGACACGGCGCGCGCGGTGGCGGCGATCCTGGCCGAGACGCCGCGGCCGGCGGGCATCCCCGCCGGCGCGCGGCGGGTCGCCTACAAGACCGGCACCTCGCACCGCTTCCGCGACGGCTGGGCGATCGGCATCGACGGCGGCCATCTCGTGGCGGTGTGGATCGGCCGCGCCGACGGCGGCTCCTGCGCGCCCTGCAACGGGCCGGGCGGGGCCGCACCGCTCCTGTTCCGGATCCTGGCACTCCTGCCCGAGCGGCCGCTGCCGCCCCTGCCGCCCGGGCACCCGCTCGGCGGCCCGCCGCCGCCGGCGCTCGCCCGCCTCGAGGCTCGCCCCCACACCCTCGCGGAGGCCCCGAGGATCGCCTTCCCGGTGCCCGGCAGCACCGTGCTCCTGGCCCCGGGCGAGCCCCTGCCCCTGCGCGCGAGCGGCGGCCGGGCGCCCTATCGCTGGCTGGTCGACGAGGTGCCGCTCGCGCCCACCGGGCGGCGCCGCGAGGCGAGCTGGCGGCCCGAGGAGGACGGTTTCGCGGAACTCCGGGTGGTCGACGCCGCCGGCCGCAGCGCCGCCGCCACGATCCGGATCGAGCGGCCCGAGCCGCCGCTCAGCCGAGCATCGCCGTCCAGAACGCGTCCCGCGCCATGAAGCTCTCGGCGGTGTCGTTCGGGCAGACGGTCAGGAGGAGGAAGGCGTAGCCCGGGAGCCCCGCGAGCTCGCGCTGCAGCTCCTCGGGCGCCACGCCCGGGAGCCAGTCGGAGACGGCGGCCCGGTGCTCGGGGCGCTGCGAGAGCAGGAAGGTCAGCGCCTGCGGGGCGCCCGCGACCGGTCCGGGCTCGTCGAGCAGCAGGAGCACGGTCGTCACGATCGCCGAGCACCAGGTGGCGTAGGCGGTGCTCGGATGCGGTCGGCGGAAGGTCTGGGCGTGGCGGTTGACGACGGCGGTGATGCCGTCGGTGGACAGCCGGGCGCGGGCCTCGGCCCAGAGATACTCGTCGAGCAGCTTGGCGCGGTCGGGCCAGCCCAGATACTGCAGGCGGCGGGCGAGCTCCTGGGCCTGGGCGAGGGCCGCCCGCCAGCTGCCCGGCAGGCTGGCGGCGAGGGTCGCCTCGAGCTCGGCCTGCCCGACGCTCACGGCCGGCGGCCCGATCGCGGACGGGCGGTCGACCGCCCCCTAGGATCCACGCGCAGCATGCGGCATCACCTCTGGGCCCCGGCCGCCACCGCTGGAGCCGCGGTCGCGCGTCCGGAGCCTCGCCTGCGCCAATTCAACCATAACGGGATAGCCCGTCAACCCGCTCCCGGCACCCCACCATGAACCTACGACATCTTAACGGAGTTTTCGCTCAACCCGGTGGCAGGCGGATGACAGCGTCATGACCGCTCCGGGAGCGGGTGCGGAGGCACCGGGCTCGCCCATGATCGCCCAGTACCGGGAGCTCAAGGCGGCGCATCCGGACACCCTCCTCCTGTTCCGGATGGGCGACTTCTACGAGCTGTTCTTCGAGGACGCGGTGCGGGCGGCACCGCTGCTCGACATCGCCTTGACCCGGCGGGGCCGGCACGAGGGCCGCGAGGTGCCGATGTGCGGCGTGCCCACGCACAATGCCGAGCCCTACATCGCCAAGCTGATCCGGCGCGGCCACAAGGTGGCGATCTGCGAGCAGATCGAGGACCCGGCCCTGGCCCGGAGGCGACCCGGCAAGCCGCTCCTGCGTCGCGCCGTGGTGCGGATCGTGACCCCCGGCACGCTCACCGAGGACGGGCTGCTCGAGGCGCGCCGGCACAACTATCTCCTGGCGCTGGCGCGCAGCCGGGCCGCCTGGGGAGCGGCCTGGGTCGACATCTCGACCGGCGAGCTCGCGACCGAGCCGCTCGAGGCGAACGGGCTCGCGGCCTTCCTGGCGCGGCTCGAGCCGGGCGAGATCCTGCTCGCCGAGCGCGTCGCGGGCTCGAGGACCCTGGAGCCGGCCTTGGCCGAGCGGCGGGCGCGCCTGTCGCCGCTGCGCGACGCGGCCTTCGAGGTCGCCGCCGCCGGCCGCCGGCTCGCCGCCTTCTTCGGGGTCGCGGAGCCGGCCGCGCTCGGGCCCCTGGAGCCGCAGGAGATCGCCGCCGCGGGCGCCCTGCTCGACTATCTCGAGCTGACCCAGAAGGGCGCCCTGCCGCGGCTCGGCCGGCCGCGCCGGGTGCTGCCGAAGAGCCTCCTCCTGATCGACCCGGCGACCCGCCGCAACCTCGAGCTCATGGAGAGCCTCGGCGGCGCGCCCGAGGGCGGCCTCCTTGCCACCATCGACCGCACCCGCACGAGCGCCGGGGCGCGGCTGCTCGCGGCGCGGCTGGCGGCGCCCCTGGCCGAGGTCGGGCCGATCCGGGACCGCCTCGACCGGGTCGAGGCGATGGTCGCGGAGGAGGCGCTGCGCACGGCGGTGCGCGCCGCCCTGCAGCGCTGCCCCGACCTCGAGCGGGCGCTCGGCCGGCTGGCGCTCGGCCGCGGCGGCCCGCGCGATCTCCAGGCGGTGGCGCGCGCACTCGCCGTGGCCGAGCGGCTGCGCGCCCTGCTCGCGGCCGGCGGGCCGGTCGCGGCCGGGCTGGCCTCGGACCTGCCCGAGCTCGGGACGCTGCGGGCCCGGCTCGAGGCCACGCTCGTCGACGAGCCGCCGGTGCTCGCCCGCGACGGCGGCTTCGTGCGGCCGGGCGCCGATCCGCTCCTCGACGAGCAGCGCGGGCTCCGCGACGAGGCCCGGCGGCATCTGGCGGCGCTCGAGGCGCGCTACCGCGAGACGACCGGGATCGGCTCGCTCAAGATCCGCCACAATCAGGTGCTGGGCTGGTTCGTCGAGGTCGGCCAGAGCCATCTCGGCCGGCTGCCCGAGGGCTTCACGCTGCGCCAGAGCATGGCCGGCGCCGGCCGCTTCGCCACGCCCGAGCTGGCAGAGCTCGCCGAGCGCATCGCGCAGGCCGGCGACCGCGCCCTCGAGCGCGAGCTGGCGCTCTTCGCCGAGCTGCGCGCGGCCGTGCTCGAGGCGGCCGAGGAGCTCGCGCGCACCGCCCGCGGGCTCGCCGAGATCGACCTCGCGGCGGCGCTCGGCGAACTGGCGCAGGGTGGCGGCTGGACCCGGCCGGTGGTCGACGAGGTGCCGCGGATCCGCATCCGCGGCGGCCGCCACCCGGTGGTCGAGGCGGCGCTCGCGGCGGCGCAGCGGCCGTTCGTGGCGAACGACCTCGAGCTCGGCCCCGAGGACCGGCTGTGGCTCCTCACGGGCCCCAACATGGCCGGCAAGAGCACGTTCCTGCGGCAGTGCGCGATCATCGTGCTGCTCGCCCAGATGGGCAGCTTCGTGCCCGCCGAGGCGGCCGAGATCGGCGTCGTGGACCGGCTGTTCTCGCGGGTGGGTGCGGCCGACGACCTGGCGCGCGGCCGCTCGACCTTCATGGTCGAGATGGTCGAGACCGCGGCGATCCTTTCCCAGGCCGGGCCGCGCTCGTTCGTGATCCTGGACGAGATCGGCCGCGGCACCGCCACCTTCGACGGGCTCTCGATCGCCTGGGCGGTGCTCGAGCACCTGCACGAGAGCTGCCGGTGCCTGGGCCTGTTCGCCACCCACTTCCACGAGCTCACGGCGCTCGCGGCGCGCCTCCCGGCGCTCTCCACGCATACCGTCAAGGTCAGGGAGTGGCAGGGCGAGGTGGTGTTCCTGCACGAGGTCGGCAAAGGCGTCGCCGACCGCTCCTACGGCATCCACGTGGCGCGGCTGGCCGGCCTGCCGACGGCGGTGACGCGCCGCGCCGAGGAGGTGCTGCGCCGGCTCGAGGC
Source organism: uncultured Geminicoccaceae bacterium (assembly GCA_964504655.1). Classification (GTDB taxonomy): domain Bacteria; phylum Pseudomonadota; class Alphaproteobacteria; order Geminicoccales; family Geminicoccaceae; genus JANXAZ01. Next base: position 10,894 of record CAZDFD010000016.1, on the reverse strand, counting down.
GGGCGAGCCGGGCTCGGCCGCGGCCCGGCTCGCGGACGACCTGCCGCTGTTCGCCGCCGCCGCCACGCGGATCGCCGCGGTTCCCCCGCCCCCGGCCGCGGCGGAGCCCTCGCCCGTCGAGCGGGCGCTGGCCGAGGTCGTGCCGGACGAGCTCACCCCCAAGGCGGCGCTCGAGCTCGTCTACCGGTTGAAGGAGCTCGTGGACGGCCGCGGCCGGCCCTCGTGATCGCGATCAAAGCGCGAGAATCCTGAGCCGCTATTCTATCCTCGCTCGTCCAGGCCCAGGCGGGCCGCGGCCGAGCCACGATCCGTCGAGCCAGGAGGAACGCCTGATGCAACGCTCCCGTGAGGGGGCCGGCCCGAGGCCGGCGCACCTGCGAGCCCTGTCCTGGACCACGCTCGCGGTCATGGCCGCGAGCGGCACGGCCGCCGCGGTCGAGGTCCCGGGCGTCGGCTGGGAGGGGCAGGGTGCCGGGATCGAGATCACCAACCTCGACGCCGACCCGCGCCCCGACCTGATCCTGATGGCCTACGACAATCCGGCGCAGGCGAACAACTTCCGCTACCGTGTCGGCCGCAACGTCGACGCCAACGGCGTCACCGCCGACTGGACGGCCGGATACATCCGGGTCGACGGGGTCGGCTGGGAGGGCCAGGGGGCCGGTCTCGCGGTGACCAACCTCGATGCCGACGCCCGGCCCGAGCTGATCCTGATGGCCTACGACGCGCCCGCCGGGGCCAACAACTTCCGCTACAAGATCGGCTGGAACCTCGGGCCGGACGGCGTCGCCAGCCGCTGGGACGCGGGCTTCCAGATGGTGCCCGGCGTCGGCTGGGAGGGCCAGGGTGCCGACCTCGTCGTCACCAACCTCGACGACGACCCCCGCCCGGACATGATCCTGATGGCCTACGACGCGCCGGGCGGCGCCAACAATTTCCGCTACAAGGTCGGCTGGAACCTGAATGCCGCCGGCGTCGCGGCGCGCTGGGACGCCGGCTTCTTCATGGTCGACGGCGTCGGCTGGGAGGGCCAGGGGGCGGGGATGGCGGTCGCCAGCCTCGACGCCGACCCGCGCCCCGAGCTGTTGCTGATGGCCTACGACAACCCGGCCCGAGCCAACGACTTCCGCTGGAAGGTGGGGTGGAACCTGGATGCGAGCGGCCGCGCCCAGCGCTGGGACCCGGGCTTCCGGGTGGTCCCCGGGCTCGGCTGGGAAGGGGCCGGAGCCGGGCTCGCGGTCGGCAACCTGGATTCCGACCCGCGCCCCGATTTGATCTTCATGGCCTACGACGACCCGCCCCAGGCCAACAATTTCCGCTACGTCGTGCGGCTGAACGAGGCGGTGGCGCAGAACGTCTGGCTCGAGATGGACAAGCTCACGGCCGTCGCCTGGCCACCGGCGAGCGCCGTGCGCGGCGGTCGGAGCTTCACGCTCGCCGACATCTACCGGCCGCTCGGCTTCGCGATCGACGTCCGCCAGCACGAGGCCGCGATCGCCGACCCCCTGCCCGGGGCCTGCTTCAGCGACGCCGACCTCGACAACTTCCGGGCCACCCGGATGAACGATCCGCCGCCCGCCGGCTCGACCGCGTGGCACATGCACGCGGCGATCGTCGACTGCCACACCGACGGCATCCTCGGCATCATGTACGACACCGCGCAGCGCCGCGGCTTCGCCGTGTTCATGGGCGCGTTCGGCGGCGACCAGGCGCGGATCCTGCGGACCACCGCGCACGAGCTCGGCCACGCGCTGTGCCTCTACCACAGCGACGGCGACGCCTGGCGACCGGGCGGGCCGGCGACCGGGCAGGGCCGCACGATCATGAACCAGACCGGCCAGCTCGCCGGCGACTGGGGCTACGCCTGGTCGGCCGGCAGCACCCACAAGGTGCTCGACCGGTCGAAGCGCCGCTGGGCGCCGCGCAGCGGCTTCGGCTTCGGCGTCTGCCACTGAGCCGCCGGGGCGAAGGAGGAACGTCATGTCCAAGTCCGACCGACGCATCGTCCTGGCGCTCGCCGGCGGTGCCCTCGCCCTGGGCCTCCTGGCCGGCGGCGACGCCGCCGCCCAGGCCCGGCTCGAGCTGCGGCTCGCGGCCCCCGAGAGCGTGCCGCTCGGCGCGCCGCTCTCGGTCCGGGTCGAGCTCGTCAACCTCGGGAGCGGGCCGGCGACCGTCTTCCGCAATCTGGCACCCGAGTTCGACGCCGTCCGCTACGCCGTGACCGGCCCCGGCCACGACGGGCCGTTCGTGCCGTGGGCGATCAAGGAGCCCGCCGAGCCCATGACCGAGCTCGCGCCGGGCGCCGCCCTGGTCGAGGAGGTCGAGCTCTTCTACGGCGGCGAGGGCTGGCTCCTGCGCGAGCCCGGCCGCTACACCATCGCCGCCACCTACGCCGATCTCGTGGCCGCGGCACCGGTCGTGGTGACGGTGGCGGCACCGCGCGACGAGGCCGAACGGCAGGCCGCCCGGGCGATCCTGGACGAGCCCGAGGCCGGTCGGTTCCTCCTCCTGCGCGGCGGCGAGCACCTCCAGGCCGGGCGGGCGGCGGTGCTGCGGGCGGCCGAGCTCGCCCCGCGGAGCGCCCCGGGCGCGGCGGCCAACCTGGCGCTCGGGGTCGAGCGGCTGCGGCCGGCGCGCGACTTCGCATCGGGCGCCGTCCGCGCCGCCGATCCGGGCGCGGCCTTGGCCTTCCTCGACCGCGTCGAGGAGCGCGCGCTCGGCCTCTCGGGCCTGCTCGAGACGCGGCTCGCGCGGGCGACGGGGCTGCGCGGCCTCGGCCGCGAGGGCGAGGCGGTGGCGGTCGAGCGCGAGCTGCCCGCGCTCGTCCAGGAGCGCTTCCCGGGCCTGAGCCCGGAGCTCCTGCGCGACCGGCTCGTGCCGCAGACCCGGCGCCGCCTGCCGCCGGGCTGAGCCGATCCACGCAGCGGGCGCCCCGTCGTCCGGCCTCCGGGCGGCGGGGCGCCGAGCTGCGGGGGGTCGACTTGCCGGGGAGCCGACTGGGCAGGGGCGACGTCCGACCCCATCTTCGGGGTGGGCGGAGCGCCCGGCGGCGGAGAGCGGTCGTGGACAGGAAGCAGCAGCTGCATGTCTGGTACGCGGCGGGGGCGCTGCTGCTGGTACTCCTGATCCAGGGTTGGCTGCGCGAGATGCGCACCACCGAGGTGATCCCCTACAGCGAGTTCAAGCAGTTCCTCGAGCAGGGGCTGGTCGACCGCATCGCCGTCGGTGATCAGTTCATCACCGGCCAGTTCAAGCAGCCGCAGGGCGGCAAGACGCAGTTCGTCACGCCGCGGGTCGACCCCGCGATCGCCGGCGAGCTCGCCAAGCACGGCGTCGAGTTCACGGGCACGGTCGAGAACACCTTCCTGCGCGATCTCCTGTCCTGGGTGCTGCCGGTGCTGCTGTTCTTCGCCCTCTGGGCGTTCGTGTTCCGCCGCTTCGCCGAGAAGCAGGGGCTCGGCGGCTTCATGTCGGTCGGCCGCTCCAAGGCCAAGATCTACGTCGAGAAGGACACCAAGGTCACCTTCGCCGACGTGGCCGGCGTCGACGAGGCCAAGGCCGAGCTGGTCGAGATCGTCGACTTCCTCAAGAACCCCAGGGACTATGGCCGGCTGGGCGCGCACATCCCCAAGGGCGTGCTGCTCGTGGGCCCGCCCGGCACCGGCAAGACGCTCTTGGCCAAGGCGGTGGCCGGCGAGGCCGGGGTGCCGTTCTTCTCGATCTCGGGCTCGGAGTTCGTCGAGATGTTCGTGGGCGTGGGTGCGGCGCGCGTGCGCGATCTGTTCGAGCAGGCGCGCAAGGCGGCCCCGGCGATCATCTTCATCGACGAGCTCGACGCCCTCGGCCGGGCCCGCAGCGCCCTGACCGGCCTCGGCGGCCACGACGAGCGCGAGCAGACCTTGAACCAGCTGTTGACCGAGCTCGACGGCTTCGATCCCACGGAAGGGGTGGTGCTGCTGGGCGCCACCAACCGGCCCGAGATCCTGGACCCGGCGCTCCTGCGCGCCGGCCGCTTCGACCGCCAGGTGCTGGTCGACCGGCCGGACAAGCGCGGCCGCGTCCAGATCCTCCAAGTGCACGCCAAGAAGGTGCAGCTCGGAGCCGACGTCGAGCTCGAGCAGGTGGCGGCCATCACCACGGGCTTCTCGGGCGCCGATCTCGCCAACCTCGTCAACGAGGCGGCGCTCCTGGCCACCCGGCGCCGGGCCCGGGCGGTCGGGATGGAGGACTTCACCCAGGCGGTCGAGCGGATCGTGGCCGGGCTCGAGAAGCGCAACCGGATCTTGAACCCGCGCGAGCGCGAGATCGTGGCCTACCACGAGATGGGCCACGCGCTCGTGGCGCTGGCGCTCCCGGGCTCCGACCCGGTGCACAAGGTCTCGATCGTGCCGCGCGGGGTGGGGGCACTCGGCTACACCATCCAGCGGCCGACCGAGGACCGCTTCCTCATGACCAAGGACGAGCTGTTGAACAAGATCGCGGTGATCCTGGGCGGGCGGGCGGCCGAGCGGATCGTGTTCGACCATCTCTCGACCGGTGCGGCCGACGATCTGGTGCGCGCCACCGACATCGCCCGCTCGCTCGTCGCCCGCTACGGCATGGACCCGAAGCTCGGCTCGGTCGCCTACGACGTCGAGCGCAGCCCGTTCCTGCAGCCGGTGCCCGGCCAGTACACGACCGAGCGGCGGTTCTCCGAGGACACGGCGCGCGAGATCGACCTCGCGGTCCGGCGGATCATCGACGAACAGTTCGACCGCACCACGGCGATCCTCGCCCGCAACCGCGACGTGCTCGAGCGCTGCGCGCGCGAACTCCTGCAGGGCGAGACGCTGGACGAGGCGGCGCTGCGCCGGCTGACCGTCGACCTCAGCCGGGCGGAGGAGCCGCCCACCCGCGCCGCGGCTTGAGCGGGGCCGCGGGCCAGAGGCCGCGGGCGATCGACGACAGATTGTCGAGCCCGAGCGGCGCGAACCGGAACTCGACCTCGTGGCGCCCCGGCGGCAGGGCCACGGCGCGGAACAGGAGGTTGGCGCGCAGGAGCTCGGCCGGGCGGCCGTCGACCTCGACCTCCCAGCCCGGGTACCAGAGGTCGTTGAGCACGAGGAAGGCGCGCAAGGGGGTCGCGGCCACGATCCGCACCTCGGTCGTGCCGTGCATCCGGACCTCGATCTCGGGCTCGTCGATCGAGCCGTCGATCCGGGTCGCCCAGCGGTTCCACTCGGGCGGCTTGCGGTCGAGGATCACGGTCGTCGCCGGGTCGAGCGCCGGCCAGCGACCGCTCGCGACGATGCGCTGCTCGTCGAGCACGACGCCGCGGCGCACGAGCAGGACCCGCGGCAGGGCCCAGGGGTTCTCGTAGACGCCGACCCGGCCGTGCTCGGCCAGGACCGCCATGGGCTCGGGCGGCAGGCGCGGGTCGAGCACCTCGGGGCGGGCGGGGGAGACCAGGAGGCGGGCGCCCAGGAGGCGCTGCAGCGGCGCCGCGTAGCCGGGTGCCAGCGCCGCGAAGCGGCGGACCGGCTCGTGGCTGTTCTGGCCGGCGCCGGTCGCCTGCTCGTAGGTCCAGAGCCGCAGCGGGCCGTAGCCGAGCGTGCCCTCGAGCCCGTGCAGCATGGCGGCCTTCTGCCAGTAGCCGCCGAGCCCCACGAGCTCGACCCGCGGCCGGCCCGTGGGCCCGCTCGCATCCGCCACGAGCGAGGCGACCGCGAGGCCGAGCCCGTCGCCCTCGACCGCGGCGAGCTCGCGCCGGTCCTGGCTCGAGGCGGCGTTGAGCACCGAGCCGGCATTGTGCAGGCGCAGGTCGAGCAGGGCGAGCAGCAGGAGGAGAGCGGCGAGCGCCGGGCGCTGCGCCGGCGGTCGGCCGAGGGCCGCGAGCAGCGCCAGGGCGAGCCCGACGGCGACGAGCCCGGCCGCGAGCCGCGGTAGGACGCGGCCGAGCTCGCCGAACTCGGCGGCGAGCACCAAGCCGTAGCCGAGCCCGGCCAGGAGCGGCAGGGCGCCGAGCAGGAGCCAGAGGCGCCCGGGCAGTGGCGGCGGCCCCTCCTCGATCGCGCGGCCGAGCAGCCGGCCGCTCAGGAGGGCGAGTGCCAGGGTCAGGAGGAAGGCGGCGTCGGCCGGCCGGCGGAACCGGTCGACCCCGGGCAGCCACTCGAACAGGAGGGGGAAGACGGGGGTGTGGCGGCCGAGCGCGTAGAGCCCGGCGCCGGCCGCGAGCAGGACGAGGAAGCGGCTCTCCCGGTCGGCGAGCCGGCCACCCAGGACGCCGTGGCCGAGCAGGAGGGCGAGCGGCAGGGCGCCCAGATAGAGGTAGTTGGTGGCCCGGTCGGTCCAGTCGCAGCACGGCCAGCGCGGGTTGGTCGGGCCCCAGTAGCCGGCATGGTGGCCGAGCGAGCCGAAGAAGTCGGGGGCGAGCAGGGTCAACAGGTTGACCGGCGACAGCGAGCCCGTGAGCGCCTCCTCGAGCGGGATCGCCGGGCGGTTGCTCATGGCCGCGAGCTGGAGGGTCAGGAGCATCGGCACGAGCAGGAGGGCAGCGGCGGTGGCGAGCGCCACGAGCAGCACCGGCAGCCGCGCCCGCAGCCAGGCGCCGGGCCGCTCGGCCGACAGCCATTCGTGCAGCAGATAGCCGGCGAGCGCCCAGCAGCCGAGCATCGCCACCTGGTCGCGGCCGAGCGCCATCAGTGCCGCGACCACGCCGAATGCGGCCGCCCAGGCCGGCGAGGCGCGCTCGAGCGCCAGTCGCAGGAGCGGCAGGGCGGCCGCGAGCCAGGCGTAGCTCGCCACCAGCCCGACATGCTGCAGCCGGCCGGCGAGCGTGCCGCCGAGCATCGCCACGAGTGCCGCGAGCACGCCGCCGAGCAGGTTCCAGCCGGCGATCTTGAACCAGGCGAGCACGCCCAGCCCCGCCACCAGGAGGTGCAGCAGCTCGACCCGGTCGACCGCCGCCATCGACGGCCGCTCGACCAGCCAGGCCAGCGCCGCGAACAGCGGCTGGAAGATCAGCGACTGGGGATCGGCGACGAGCGGCCAGCCGCCCCAGACGAACGGGTTCCAAAACGGCGACTGGCCGCCGTGCCAGGCATCCGACAGGAACCGCACGGTCGGGTAGAACTCGGTCTTGGCGTCCCACGGCACGAGCGCGCCGCCGCCGAGCCAGGGCCAGGCCAGGACCAGCCAGCCGGCGGCCACGAGGCCGACGCCGAGCGCCCAGGATCCGCCGAGCGCGAGTGCTCGGGCGCGCGCCCGAGCGAGGCGATCGCCCGCGACCCCGCTCCAGCTCGCCCCGATCACGCGGCCCGTTCGACCTTCGCGCATGCGTCCGCTCGCCGGGTCGGGGAGCGGCTGGTCGGCGCGCCCCCTCTGGGCGAGGCACGGCCGCTGCTCTGGCGTTTCTCCCGGGACCCGGACGGAGCGATGCCGCGACCGCGGCCGCCGCGCAAGCGAGCCGACGCGGCCCTCACGGTACCGTGTTGCGCGCCCGCCTCAGTACCAGGCGCCGCTGCGGTGCCAGCGCGGCGGCCCGCCGACCACCCGCAGCCCGACCGGCAGGAGGAGGCGCTCGGGCGGCTCGGGCGGCAGGGCGTCGAGCTCGAGGAGGTCGAGCAGGCGGCGGATGCGCTCCTCGGTCGGCGGATGGGTGCGCAGGAGCGAGGGCACCGGGATCCGCCGGCCGGGATAGAGGATCTCCTCCCAGTAGCGGCCCTGGAACCGCTCGAGCTTGGCGAGCGCGCGGGCGAGCCCCTGCGGGTCGCCGGTCAAGGCCGCGGCGTCGAGGTCGGCGTCGAACTCGCGGGCGCGCGAGAGGGCGAGCTGGAGGAGGCCCACCAGCGTCGGGGCCAGGACCAGGAGCAGCACCACGAGCCAGGGCACCGGCACCGCGCCGCCCACGAGGAAGGGCAGGTTGAGGAGGAGGAGCATCTGACCGAACCAGGAGAGCAGGCTCGTGAGCCGGCTCACCACGTCGGCCAGGCCCATGATCCAGAGATCGTCGTTGCGGACGTGGCTGAGCTCGTGGGCCAGGACGCCCGCCAGCTCGCGCGCGTCGAGCGCCCGCAGCAGACCGTCGGAGAGGCCGATCGCGGCCCACCCCGGCCGGCCGACGGCGAAGGCGTTCAGCAGGCTCGTCGGCAGCCAGTAGAGCCGCGGCGCCCGCTCGAGGCCGGCCCGGGCGGCGAGCCGGCGCAGGAGGGCGTGGCCGTCCGGGAACTCGGCCGGGCCCATGGGCACGGCACCATAGGCCCGCATCACCCATTCGGGCACCACGCTCGGTGTCAACAGCAGCGACAGGAGGGCCAGCGCCACGGCCCACAGCAGGCCGGCCCAGCCCCACACGAGCCCGGCGCAGCCACCCAGGATCGCCAGCATGGCGAGCACGAGCAGGGTCGACTGGACGAGGTTGCGGAGCTTGTGGCGGCGGCGCTGGCGGTCGCTGAAGACGAGCGGTGGGCGGCGCGCGATCATCTCTCCTCGACGGCCGGGGCGCCGTGCTAGGCAGGTCCGGGCACGAGCGAAGGTTGGGCGATGGCCGGGGCCGGGGCAAGCCTGCGCGACGCTCTCGAGCGGATCCTGGTGGTCGAGGGCGACATCACGCAGCGCCCCGTCGAGGCGATCGTGAATGCCGCCAACGAGCGGCTCGCACCGGGCGGCGGGGTGTGCGGGGCGATCCACCGCGCGGCCGGGCCGGAGCTCGCCCGGGCCTGCGCGGCGATCGGCCGCTGCGCCACGGGCGAGGCGGTCGTCACCCCCGGCTTCGGCCTGGGCGCGCGCCTCGTGATCCACGCCGTGGGCCCGGTCTGGCAGGGCGGCCAGGCCGGCGAGGACGCGCAGCTTGCGAGCGCCTATCGACGGTCGCTCGAGCGCGCGGCCGAGGCGGGTGTGGCGAGCCTCGCCTTCCCGGCGATCTCGACCGGGATCTACGGCTTCCCGGCCGAGCGCGCGGCGGACATCGCGGTCCGCACGGTCGCCCTGACGCTCGCCCGCCAGAGGCTGCCCGAGCGGGTCGAGCTCTGCTGCTTCGGAGCCGCCTCGGCGGCGCTGCACCGGGCGGCCCTGGCCCGACTCCAGGCGGAGGCCGGCCCTTGAGCCTCGATCTGATCTGCCTGGGCGAGCCCCTGGTCGAGCTCAACCAGACCGACCCGAACGAGCCGCGGCTCCTCCTCGGCCACGGCGGCGACAGCTCGAACTGCGCCGTGGCGGCCGCCCGCCAGGGGCTCGCGGTCGGCTACTGGACCCGGCTCGGGGCGGACGCGCTCGGCGACGGGTTCCTCGAGCTCTGGCGGCGCGAGGGTGTGGATGCCAGTGCCGTGCCGCGCGATCCCGCGGCCGCCACCGGGCTCTACCTCGTGACGCACGGTGCCGGCGGCCACGCCTTCACCTACTACCGCAGCGGCTCGGCCGCGGCCCGCATGACGCCCGAGGATCTGCCCGCGGCCTGGCTCGCCTCCTGCCGCTGCCTGATGGCCTCGGCGATCAGCCAGGCGATCTCGACCTCGGCCTGCGACACGGTGTTCCGCGCCTTCGAGATCGTCCGCGGCACCGGCGGCCTGCTCGCCTACGACACCAACTACCGGCCGCGGCTGTGGCCCGTGGCGCGGGCGCGGGCGATCGTCGCGGAGGCGGCGCGCCAGGTCGACCTCCTCCTGCCCGGGCTGGACGACGCCCGGGCGCTCACCGGGCTCGCCGATCCCGACCGGATCGTCGACCACTATCTGGCCCTCGGGCCGCGGGTGGTGGCGCTCACGCTCGGTGCGGAGGGTGCCCTCGTGGCGACCGCCGAGCGGCGCGAACGACTGGCGCCGCACCGGGTCGCGGCGGTCGACGCGACCGGCGCCGGCGACGCCTTCGACGGCGCCTTCCTGGCCGAGTATCTGCGCGGCGGCGACCCCTTCGCCGCCGGCCGCTGGGCCAACGCCGCGGCGGCGCTCGCCACCACGGGCTTCGGCGCGGTGGCGCCGCTGCCGAGCCGGGCCGCGGTCCAGGCGCTGCTCGAGCGCGAGGCCGGCCGGTGAGCCGCCCCGCCCTGATCGGCGTCGACTGGGGCACGAGCTCGTTCCGCGGCTGCCTGATCGACGACCGGGGCGCGGTGCTCGAGCGGGTGGCGGCCCCGTCCGGGATCCTGGCCGTGCCGGCGGGCGGCTTCGAGGCCGAGCTCGTGCACCGGGTCGGTCCCTGGCTCGCCGCCCATCCCGGGCTGCCGGTGCTGCTCTCGGGCATGGTGACGAGCCGGCAGGGCTGGCGGGAGCTGCCCTACCTCGCCTGCCCGGCGAGCCCCGACCGGCTGGCCCTGGCCCTCGGCGCGCTGACGCTCGAGGACGGCCGGCCGGTGCGGCTCGTGCCCGGGCTCTCGACCCGGCGGCCGGACGGCCTGCCGGACGTGCTGCGCGGCGAGGAGACCCAGATCCTGGGCGCGCTCGCCGAGGCGCCCGCGGCGCGCACGCTCCTCCTGCCCGGCACCCACAGCAAGTGGGTGTCGGTCGAGGCCGGGGTCGTCCGCGGCTTCTGGACCTTCATGACCGGCGAGCTCTACGCCGTGCTCAAGGGCCACTCGATCCTCGGCCGGCTGGCCGAGGGCGAGGTCCTGGACGAGCCGGGCTTCGCCCGCGGGGTCGCGGTCGGGCTCGAGGCCGAGGCCGGCCGCGGCGGCAGCCTCGGCCGGCTGTTCTCGGCCCGGGCGCTCGTGCTCGCGGGCGAGCTCGCGGGGGCGGCCGTGGCGAGCTATCTCTCGGGCCTCCTGATCGGCTGCGAGCTGCGCGAGGCGGCCGCGTTGGTGGCTGGCGAGGCGCCCGTCCTGCTCGTCGGCGAGCCCGGGCTCACCGCCCGCTACGCCCGCGCCCTCGAGCTCGCCGGCCGGCCGTACGCGGTGGCCGCCGCGGACGCCGCCGCCCGCGGCCAGCAC
>CAZDFD010000015.1:0-57281 GCA_964504655.1 uncultured Geminicoccaceae bacterium | reverse complement strand
ACGGCCGCTGCCCGATCGTCGACACCTGGTGGCAGACCGAGACCGGCGGCATCCTGATCACGCCGCTGCCGGGCGCCACCGACCTCAAGCCGGGCTCGGCGACCCTCCCGTTCTTCGGCGTCCGGCCCGCCATCGTCGACGGCGAGGGCCGGATCCTCGAGGGCGCCTGCGAGGGCAACCTCGTCATCCTCGACGCCTGGCCCGCGCTGATGCGCACCGTCTACGGCGACCACGAGCGGTTCGTGCAGACCTACTTCTCGACCTTCAAGGGCAAGTACTTCACCGGCGACGGGGCGCGTCGCGACGCCGACGGCTACTACTGGATCACCGGCCGGGTCGACGACGTCCTCAACGTCTCCGGCCACCGGCTGGGCACCGCCGAGGTCGAGAGCGCGCTCGTGGCCCACCCCTCGGTCGCCGAGGCCGCGGTCGTCGGCTACCCGCACGACATCAAGGGCCAGGGCATCTACTGCTACGTCACCTTGAAGTCGTTCATCGAGCCGTCGGAGGCGCTGCGCAAGGATCTGGTCGCCTGGGTCAGGAAGGAGATCGGGCCGATCGCCTCGCCCGACGTGCTGCAGTGGGCCCCGGGCCTGCCCAAGACCCGCTCCGGCAAGATCATGCGGCGGATCCTCCGCAAGATCGCCGAGGGCGAGTTCCAGGCGCTCGGCGACACGACCACGCTCGCCGATCCCTCGGTCGTGCAGGACCTGATCGAGCGCCGCGCCGAGGCCCTGGGCAAGCGCTGAGGCGGGCAGGCGCCGAGGCGGGTGCCTCAGGCGGGCGCGCGGCGCGGCTCCCGGCCGCGGCCGAGCGCCCGCTCCTCGACCCGGATCCGGAGCGCGAGGACGGCCAGGTTGGCGAGGCCGAAGCCGAGCGCCGCCGCCGGCTCGCCGGCGGCGAGCGCGATCGTCGGCACCTCGACCGCGACCAGCAGATAGTTCGGGTGGCGCAGCCAGCGATAGGGGCCGGTCGCGACCAAGGGTGCCGCCTGCGGCACCAGCACCCGTGTGGTCCAGCGCTCGCCCAGGGTCGCCAGGATCCACAGCCGCAGCGGCTGCAGGGCGAGCAGGAGGACGAGCCAGGGGAGCGCGATCGGCCGGTCGGCCGGCGCGGCCCAGAACAGTGCCCCGAGCAGACCGGCATGGACCGCCACGATCAGGGGATAGTGGCCGGCCCCGTGCTCGACCGCGCCGCGCGCCCGCAGCCGACGCTCGTTGCGGTGCGACCAGGCGAGCTCGGCCAGGCGCTGCGCCGCCACGGCCAGGAGCAGCAGGTGGACCGGCCCGAGGCTCACCGGGCGAGCCGCGCGAAGCCGACCGTGAAGCCCGGCCCGAGCGCCAGCAGGATCGCCTGCCGCCAGCCCGGCTCGGCGAGGGCCCGGGCCAGCACGAACAGCACCGTCGGCGCCGACATGTTGCCGTGCTCGGCCAGCACCGCCCGGGCGTGGTCGAGGCCCGCGGCCGGCGCCGGCAGGGCGTGCTCGAGCGCGGTCAGGACCTTGGCGCCGCCCGGATGGCACAGCCACCGGTCGATGTCGGCGGGGCGCAGACCGTGCCGCGCGAGGAAGCCGTCGAGCGCCGGACGCAACCGGTCGCGGGCGATGTCGGGCACGCTTTGCGCGAACAGCACGCCGAGCCCGTCGTCCTCGACCCGCCAGCCCATGACGTCGAGCGTGTCGGGCCAGCGGTGCTCGCCGGTCGGGCCGATCGCCGGGCCCGCGCCCTCGGTCGAGACGACCGCCGCCGCCGCGCCGTCGCCGAAGAGGGCGCAGGCGACGAGGTTGGCGAGGCTCGGATCCGACTGGCGGAGCGCCAGGGTGCAGAGTTCCACCACGAGCAGCAGCACCCGCGTCCCCGGCTCGGCGCGGGCGAGCGCGGCGGCCCGGGCGAGGCCGAGCACGCCGCCGGCGCAACCGAGGCCGAAGATCGGCAGCCGCGCGACGTCGGCGCGGAACGGCAGCCGCTCGGCCAGATGCGCCTCGAGGCTCGGCGTGGCGATCCCGGTCGAGGACACGGTGACGATCGCATCCACGTCCTCGGGGCCGATCCCGGACGCGGCCAGCGCCCCGAGGCTCGCCCGCTCGAGCAGGTCGAGTGCCACCTCGAGGTAGAGGGCGTTGCGCCGCCCGAGGCCGGTGGTGGCGAGATAGGCCTCGGTCGGCAGCGCCGTCTGCCGGGTCGAGATGCCGCAATGGTCGAACAGCTGCAGGCGCCGGTCGAGCTCGTCGAGCCGGCCACCGAACAGCCGCCGGGCACCGGCCTTGGCGTCAGCCTGGTGGAGCACGTGGCCGGGGTTGGCGAGTGCCAGGCCGAGGAGCCGCGCCTCCGGCATCGCGCGGCGCTCAGAGGCCGGCGATCTCGGAGGCGAGCCGGGCGCCGCGGGCGGCCATGAAGTAGAGCCCCATGTGGTGGGTGATCCACTTCGGATGGCCGGCCGTGGGCGGCAGGCCCAGCCGCTCCGCCGCCGCGCGCGGCAGATCGTAGGTCGCGGTCGCGGGCTCCAGCACGACGATGTCCCGAAGCGTCGGCACGAGCCCGTGGTTGCGCGCCGACAGGAGGGTGAGCACGAAGTCCATGACGCAGATGTCGGTGCAGATCCCGCTCACCACGATCGCCTCGAGCCGGTGCGCGTTGATCCAGTCCACCACCTTGTTGTGGCTGAGCCCGTGCTGGCCGCGCGCCGTGGCGGACTCGATGGCGCCCACGAAGCCGTTGATGCAGTCCTTCCGGATCAAGGTGGCGTCCGGGTCCCGCTCGAGCCAGGCGAGCTCGGGCACGAGGTTCTCCTCGCCGGTGCCGCGGATGCAGTGCGGCGGGTAGGGCGGCTCGGGCCGGCCGGGCTCGTGCGTGTCGAGGAAGGCCAGGACCGGCAGCTTGCGGGCGCGGAAGGCGCGCGCCAGCCGGTCGGTGCGCTCGACCATGGCGGCGATCTGGGCGTCCGGTGCCGGCGGTGCCAGGTTGCCGGCGCCCACGGTGCAGAAGCCGTTCACCTCGTCGACGATCACGAGCCCGGCGGCGCCGTCCGGGATCCGGTAGAGCTCGAGCGCCACCGGCACCTGCCGGCGCAGCACCTCGAGCACCGAGCCGAGCTCGTCCATCCGCCACGCCCTCCGACCCGCGCGTTCCCGTCGCTCAAGATCGCGCAGCCGGAGCCGGTGTTCAACGGCCCGGACGGCGCCTTGACAGCCCCTCCGGCCGCGGGTTCCTGCGCCCTCATCCGAGCGGGGAGGAGCGCCGTGCTGCAGGTGGGCGTGATCGGCTGCGCCGGCCGCATGGGCCGGGCGGTGCTGCGCGAGGTGCTGCGCGCCGCGGACCTCGAGCTCGCCGGCGGGATCGAGCGGCCCGGGCACCCGGCGCTCGGTGAGGACCTGGGCGGGCTCGCCGGCGAGGCGGCGACCGGGCGGGCCGCCTCGGACGATCTGGCGGCACTCCTCGCCCGCGCCCGGGTGGCGATCGAGTTCTCGACCCCGGCCGCCTCCCTCGCCCATGCCCAGGCCTGCGCCGCGGCCGGGGTGGCGGCGGTGATCGGCACGACCGGCCTCGACGCCGCGCAGGAGGCCGGGCTCGCCCGCGCCGCCGCCGCCGTGCCGATCGTCCGGGCGGCCAACACGAGCCTGGGCGTCAACCTGCTCTTGGCACTCACCGAGCAGGTGGCGCGCGCGCTCGGTCCGGACTTCGACATCGAGATCCTGGAGATGCACCACCGGCACAAGGTCGACGCGCCCTCGGGCACGGCGCTGGCGCTCGGCCGGGCCGCCGCGGCCGGCCGCGGGGTCGAGCTCGAGGCGGCCTCGGTCCGGGTCCGCGACGGCCAGACGGGCCCGCGCCCGCGCGGCGCGATCGGCTTCGCCACGCTCAGGGGCGGCGACGTGGTGGGCGATCACAGCGTGCTGTTCGCGGGCGAGGGCGAGCGGATCGTCCTGCAGCACCTGGCGGCCGATCGCGCCATCTACGCCCGCGGCGCCGTCCAGGCTGCGCGCTGGGTGGTCGGGCGCCCGCCCGGCCTCTACGGCATGCGCGACGTGCTCGGGCTCTGAACGGAGTGCGGCGGCCGGGCCTCAGGCCGCCAGATCGTAGCCGAGCTCGCCCGCGAGGATCCGAAGGAGCTCGACCGCGGCCTCGGCGATGACCGTGCCGGGCGGGAAGATCGCGCGCGCGCCGGCGGCCCGCAGGGCGGCGAAGTCCTGCGGCGGGATCACCCCGCCGACGGCGACGAGGATGTCGCCCCGGCCCTCGGCCTCGAGCGCGGCGCGCAGCTCGGGCACGAGCGTCAGGTGCCCGGCCGCGAGCGAGCTCACCCCGATCACGTGGACGTCGTTGTCGACCGCCTGGCGGGCGGCCTCGGCCGGGGTCTGGAAGAGGGGTCCGATGTCGACGTCGAAGCCGAGGTCGGCGAAGGCCGTGGCGATCACCTTCTGGCCGCGGTCGTGGCCGTCCTGGCCCATCTTGGCGATCAGGATCCGCGGCCGGCGGCCCTCCTGGGCGGCGAACGCCTCGACCATGCGGCGGGCCCGCTGGACCGTCTCGGCGGCTGCCATCTCGCTCGCATAGACCCCGCTCACGGCACGGATCGGCGCCACGTGCCGGCCCCAGACCTTCTCGAGCGCCGCCGTCATCTCGCCGACCGTGGCCCGCCGCCGCGCCGCCTCGATCGAGAGTTCGAGGAGGTTGCCCCGGCCGCTCCGGGCGGCCTCGGTGAGCGCCTCGAGCGCGCGGGCGAGGGCCGGCTCGTCGCGCCCGGCCCGGAGCTCGGCCAGGCGCGCGAGCTGGGCCGCCCGGACCGCGGCATTGTCGACCTTGAGCACGTCCACCGGCGGCTCGGTCTCGGGCCGCCAGCGGTTGACGCCCACGATCACCCGCCGGCCGCTGTCGATCTGCGCCTGGGTGCGGGCGGCGGCCTCCTCGATCCGCAGCTTGGGCAGCCCGGCCGCGATCGCCTCGGCCATGCCGCCCATCGCCTCGATCTCGGCGATGTGGGCCCGGGCGCGGCCGCACAGCTCGTGGGTCAGCCGCTCGACATAGTAGCTGCCGGCCCAGGGGTCGACGGTGCGGGTGACGCCGGTCTCCTGCTGGATCAGGAGCTGGGTGTTGCGGGCGATGCGGGCGCTGAAGTCGGTCGGCAGCGCCAACGCCTCGTCGAAGCTGTTGGTGTGCAGCGACTGGGTGTGGCCGTGCGCCGCGGCCAAGGCCTCGATGCAGGTGCGCGCGACGTTGTTGAAGACGTCCTGGGCGGTCAGGCTCCAGCCCGAGGTCTGGCAATGCGCGCGCAGCATCGTGGAGCGCGGGTCGGTGGGCGCGAACTCCTCCTGCACGAGCTGCGCCCAGAGCAGCCGCCCGGCCCTGAGCTTGGCGATCTCCATGAAGTAGCTCATGCCGATCGCCCAGAAGAACGACAGGCGCGGTGCGAAGGCGTCGACCGCGAGCCCGGAGCGCACCCCGGTCCGGATGTACTCGATGCCGTCGGCGAGCGTGTAGGCGAGCTCCAGGTCGGCCGGCGCGCCGGCCTCGTGCATGTGGTAGCCGGAGATGCTGATCGGGTTGAACCGCGGCATGTGCCGGGCGGTCCAGGCGAAGATGTCGGCCACGATGCGCATCGAGGGGCCGGGCGGGAAGATGTAGGTGTTGCGGACCATGAACTCCTTGAGGATGTCGTTCTGGATGGTGCCGGAGAGCCGCTCCGGCGGCACGCCCTGCTCCTCGCCGGCGACCACGAACAGGGCCAGCGTCGGCAGCACCGCGCCGTTCATGGTCATGCTGACGCTGATCCGGTCCAACGGGATGCCGTCGAACAGGACGCGCATGTCGAGGATCGAATCGATCGCCACCCCGGCCATGCCGACGTCGGCCGCAACGCGCGGATGGTCGCTGTCGTAGCCGCGGTGGGTGGCCAGATCGAAGGCGATCGAGAGGCCGCGCTGGCCGGCCGCGAGGTTGCGCCGGTAGAAGGCGTTCGATTCCTCGGCCGTGGAGAAGCCGGCATACTGCCGGATCGTCCAGGGCTGGGTCGTGTACATGGTGGGATAGGGCCCGCGCAGATAGGGCGGCAGGCCCGGCAGCCCGTCCAGATGGTCGACCCCCTCGAGGTCGGCGGGCCCGTAGGCGCGGGCGAGCGCGATGCCCTCGGGGGTCGGGAACGGTTCGCCCGCGGCCGCGGCCGGCGCCGGCCGCGCGGCACCCCAGAGGGAAAGGCGCCGCAGATCGGGGATGCGGCTGGTCACGCGGCACCTCCCGGAGCCGGCTCCGGGCTCCCGAGCAGATCGTGCAGCCCGCCCAAGAAGGCCAGGACGTCCAGGCCCGGGGCGAGCGGTGCCGCCCCTTCGGCCGTGGCCGGCCCGAGCAGCCACACCCGCTCGGCGCCGGCCGCGCGGAGCGCCGCCACGAGCTCCTCCGCGGCGGCCGCGGCGCTCGGGCCGAGGCAGGCGAGTGCGAGGCCGGGGCCGCCGCCCGCGAGCGCGCGGCCGGCCTCGCCCGCCGAGCGGAGGATGGTCCGGGTCGCCTCGATCCCGCCCACGGCCAGGAGGCTCTCGGCCCAGGTCAAAAGGTCGTGCAGCTCGCCCGGTCGGCCGAGGCCCACGAGCGGCAGGCGAGGCGGCGCCCCGGACGCGGCCGCCGCGGCCCGGGCGCGGGCCCGCAGCGCCTCGAACGGCTCGGCCAGCCGCTGCGGGCGAAGGCTCGCGAACGGCGGTGCGCGCAGGGGCCGCTCCTGTGCCGCGAGCGCCGCCCGGGCCGCGGCCAGGGCCGGCGCCGGGTCGAACGGCTCGCTCGGCGGCGGCCGCTCGTCGAGGGTCGGGAAGGCCGAGACGCCGGTGAGCTCGAGCTCGCGACGCGCGATCCGCTCGAGCCGGGCCCGGCGGGTCGCCTCGACCTCGGCCTGCGGCCGGCCGCCCAGGAGTGCCGCCAGGAGCCCGCCCTCGGCCTCGATCGCCTGCAGCCGGCCCCAGGCCGCCTCGGCCAGGGCGCGGGTCAGGTGCGCCACGTGCCAGCTGCCGGCGGCCGGGTCGCGGACCCGCCCGGCGCCGGCCTCCTCGCGCAGGATCAGAGGCACGTTGCGGGCGATCCGGCGGGCGAGGGCGCTCGCCTCGCCGAGCGGCCGGTCGAGCGGGTGGACCGCGACCGCATCGGCGCCGCCCGCCACCGCCGCCAGGGCGGCCACCGTCGTGCGCAGCACGTTCACCCAGGGATCGAGCCTGGCGAGCATGCGCCGGCTGGTCTCGGCCCGCAGCCGGACCGGCCCCTCGAGCCCGGCCGCCTCGAGGATGCGCTCCATGGCGAGCCGCGCGGCGCGCAGCTTGGCGAGCGCCGGGAACAGGTCGTCGTCGACCGCGAGCACGAGCTCGAGGCGCGGCAGCAGGGCCTCGGGCGTGAGCCCGGCCCGCTCGCCCTCGCGCAGCCAGTGCACCACGGCCGCGAGCACGGCCGCGATCTCCTGGGCCTCGCTCGCCCCGGCCTCGTGCCAGGGCCGCCCGTCGGCCAGGAGCCCGAGGCGGGGCCGATCGGGCAGGGCCACCAGGGTCGCCTGGACGGCTGCGCCCGGATCGCCCGGGGCACCCTCCAGCGCCGCGCCGAGCGGGTCGGCGAGCACCCGCCAGGCACCGCCGTCGGCCGCGGCCGCCGCGGGCGCCAGACCGTCCAGATCCGCCAGGGTCTCGAGCGCCCGCTCGCCGGGCTCGAGGCGAATGGGCGCTCCGGCCGGGTCGAGCCCGGCCAACAGGCGGCCGAGCGCCGCCCGGTCGTAGGCGAGCACGCCGTCCGGCCGGTCGCCGCCGCGGCCGAGCGCCCGGTCGAGGCGGACGATCGCGGCGTTGGCGCCGCCCCGGAGATCCTCCGCCACCTGGCGGCCGGCCTCGGCCGGATCCGGATGCAGGTGCGGCTGGGCCAGCTCGAAGGCGAGCGGCCAGCCACCGGCCGGTGCCGCGTCGGCCGGCGCCGTGCCGAGCGCAGGCGCGTGCAGCGGCGGGATCTCGATCCCGTCGTCGGTGTACCGGAGGAGGCGCGACAGGCCCTCCGCGCCCACGACCTTCTCGGCCAGCGCGCGCCACTCGGCCGCTCCGGCGCCGGGAAAGTCCCGCGCCACGGCTCGCGTCCCGCTCGCCTGCATCTTGCCCGGCCCCGCCGCCATGCCGATCGCCCGCCAGGGGCAGTCTCCGACAGGACCGACCGCCACGCCAGTGCCCGCCGCGTCGCAACCCGCGGCCGCCGGCTTCGCGCTTCTCAACCCCAAGAGGTCGATCCGATGCTTTTTGCTACTTCCGCGAGTGCCATCCCCTGAGCTATGAGCGAGTGGCTGCGCAATTACTCCATCGGCGGTTGGGGCCGGCAACTCGGGGCGCGAGGCACGATGAGCAAGGGGGCTTCTGAGCCGGCGCAGGCGGGTGCGGGGGCGGTGGCTCCGGTCCCGGTCGAGCCCGCGGGCGTCGACGTCAAGGACCTGGTGGCGATCCTCAGGCGCCGCCGCGGGGTGATCCTCGGCACCGTGCTCGTCCTCACCTCGCTCGCGGTGATCGTGGGGCTGCAGATCACGCCCAAATACACCGCCAAGGCGCTCGTGATGATCGACCCGCGCCAGGCCAAGGTGGTCGACGTGCAGGCCGTGCTGCAGGGCCTCGGCACCGACGCGCCGACGGTCGAGACCCAGGTCAAGGTGCTCAAGTCGCGCGACCATGTCGAGCGGGTCATGGACAGCCTCGGGCTGTTCGCGGACACCGAGTTCAACCGGCTCGCCAAGGGCGGCGGCTCGAGCGCGCCCTTGCGCTTCGGCGGGATCGTCGAGCGGGTCGCCTCCTGGCTGCCGGACGAGTGGCTGATCGCCACCGGTCTCGCCGAGGAGCCGCTCCCCGAGGGTGCCGGGGCGCAGCCGGAGCTGGTCCGCCAGGCCGCGATCGAGAGCTTCGACGGCCGCTACAAGGTGACGCAGGAGGGCCGGTCCTACGTGATCGGCGTGAGCTTCACCTCGGTCGACCCGCGCAAGGCGGCGCAGGTCGCCAACCGGGCGGCCGAGCTCTATGTCGAGGGCCAGCGGCGCCTCAAGCTCGACGCCACGGTACGCGCCTCGGGCTTCCTCGGCAGCCGGCTCGACGCGCTCAAGGCCGACGTGCAGCGCGCCGAGACCGCGGTCGCCGAGTTCCGCAAGGCCAACAAGCTGGTCGACGCCAAGGGCGGCTCGCTCAAGGAGGCGCAGCTCTCCGACCTCTCGCGCGAGCTGATCACGGCGCGCGCCGCGCTGGCCGAGACCCAGGCCAAGCTGCGCCTCGTGCGCGACATGCGCGAGCGCAGCGAGGAGCTCGCCTCGGTCGCCGACGTCCTGCACTCGCAGGTGATCGTCGACCTGCGCCGCCAGGAGGCGCAGCTCGTGCGCGAGGAGTCCGAGCTCAAGACCTTCTACGGCGACCGCCACCCCAAGATGCAGAACCTCATCAACGAGAAGGCGAACCTGCAAGCGAAGGTGCGCCTCGAGGTGGATCGGATCGTCAAGAACCTCGAGAACGACATGAAGGTGGCGGCCTCGCGGGTCGCCGCCCTCGAGCGGGAGACGGCGGCGCTCGGCGCCCAGACCCAGGCGCAGCGCGAGCTCGACATCCAGCTCCGCCAGCTCGAGCGCGAGGCCGACGCCAACCGGCAGCTCTACGAGAGCTTCCTGCAGCGCTTCAAGGAGACCAACGAGCAGCAGGGGATCGTCGAATCGGACGCGCGCGTGATCTCGGTCGCAGCCGCACCCGAGAAGCCGTCCTCGCCCGGGCCCATGCTGTTCGGCGGGGTCGGCTTCACCGCGTCGTTGATGCTCGGCACGCTCCTGGCGCTCCTGCTCGAGCGGCTCGACAGCGGGATCCGGACCGGCCGCCAGATCGAGGAGGCGCTGGGCGTCCCGGCGCTCGGCCTCGTGCCGCGTCTCGAGCGGCTGAAGCGCCGGCAGATGCCGCACCAGTACCTGATCGCCAAGCCGCTCTCCGCCTACACCGAGAGCCTGCGGTCGATCTTCACCTCGCTCAAGCTGTCGAACGTCGACGATCCGCCCAAGGTGGTGCTGGTCACATCAGCGCTGCCGCAGGAGGGCAAGACCACGCTCGCCCTCTCGCTCGCGACCTTCGCCGCGCGCTCGAGCCAGCGCGTGCTCCTGCTCGACCTCGATCTCCGCCACCCGAGCATCCACCGCGACCTCGGGCTCAAGCCGCAGACCGGGTTCGTCGAGCTGATGGCTGGCGAGGCGAGCCTCGAGGAGGTCCTGGTGCACGACGAGGAGACCGGCATCGACCTCCTCCCGGTCCGCAAGCAGACCGCCAATCCGACCGACATCCTGGGCAGCCAGAAGATGCGGACGCTCCTGGCCGAACTCCGCCAGGCCTACGATCTCGTCGTCATCGATTCGGCACCGCTGCTCGGCGTGACCGACAGCAAGGTGGCCGCGCTCCTGGCCGACAAGGTCCTGTTCGCGGCGCAGTGGGAGAAGACCAATCTCGAGACCGCGCGCAACGGCCTCCAGCACCTGATCGAGGTGCGGGCGCCGGTGGCCGGCGTGGTGCTGACCCAGGTCGACATCAAGAAGCACGCGATGTACGGCTATGGCGACGTCGGCCAGTACTACGGCAAGTACCAGCGCTACTACGTGAACTGAGCCCGGCGGCGGACCTCAGGGGAGCCGCGCGGCGGGCCGATCCCCGCCGCCGGCGGGCTCGACGAGCTCGGGGCCGTCCTTGCGCGGATCGTTGACGGCACGGCCGACCTCGACCGCCTCGACCTCCGGCGCGTCGGCCACACCCTCGGCCAGCTCGCGCAGGAGCACCGGCGCCGGCTCGGCCAGGAGCCAGGCCTCCACCAGCCGGGGCGGGAGCAGCACCGGCATGCGGTGGTGGATCGGGGCGAGCGCCGGGGAGGCGTCGCGGGTCAGGATCGCCGCGGTCTCGAGCAGGCTGCCGTCGGCCAGGCGGTTGCGCCGCCACAGGCCGGCCATCAGGAGCGGCCGCCCGGCCGTGGCGCGGACGAAGAACGGCCGGCTCGGCCCCTGCGGCTGCTTCTGCCATTCGTAGAAGCCGTCGGCCGGCACGAGGCAGCGGCCCTTGACGGCAGCCGCCTTGAACATCGGCTTCTGGGCCGCGGTCTCGATCCGCGCGTTGATCTGCCGGCCGGGATCCTTGGGGTCGCTCGACCACGGGCCGAGGAAGCCCCAGCGCGGCAGCGCCGCCTCCCGGCCGGCGGGTCCGGCGCGCAGGATCAGGATCGGGCTGTCGGGCGTGACGTTCCAGCGCGGCCGGTAGCCCTCGGGCGCCTCCACGCCCAGAAGCTCGGGCATCCGGGCGGCCACGATCGAGAGCGCGAAGCGTCCGCACATCAAACCGTCTCCGCGAGCGCCGACCGGGCGGCGGCGAGCGTCGCCGCGAGCGACCCCGCGGCCTCGATCGGGGACCAGCCCTCGGCCGCGGCCGGGGCCCGCACCCGGCCGGCCTGGCGGCGCACCACGGCCGGGTCGGCGTCGGAGGCGTCGCCGGTCCGCGCCGCCACCCGCGCCTCGAGGACCGGCTCCGGGGCCTCGAGCCAGAGGCCGGCGAAGGGCACACCGGCGGCAGCCGCGGCCGCTCCGATCCGGGCCCGCTGTCCGGGCTCGCCCCAGACCGCATCGGCGATCACCGACCAGCCGGCGCGGAGCGCCCGCTCGGCCCGCGCGGCGAGCGCGCCGAACACCCGCTCGGTGAGCGCCGGCCCGTAGGCCTCGTCCGGGAGCCGCTCGGTCGGCTGGCGGCCGAGCAGCCGCTTGCGGACCACGTCGCTGCGCAGCACGAGGGCCCCGGGCGGGCGGCCGAGCCCGGGCGCCAGGGCCAGGGCCAGGCTCGACTTGCCGGTCCCCGAGCGGCCGCCGATGGCGATCAGGCGGGCCGGGCGCGGCGCCAGCGTCGCCAGCGCCAGCTCGAGGTAGCGCGCCGCCGCGGCGCGGTGCCGGGCCGCCTCCGCCGGGCCGCCCGACGCCCGGGCCGTGAAGCCCTCGACCTTGGCACGCACCGTGGCGCGGACCGCGAGCAGGAGCGGCAGGAGGACGAGCCCGTCCTCGTCGAGCCGGGCGTCGAGCCAGGCCTGCAGGCAGGCGCGCGCCGGCCCGGGCAGCCCGTGCGCGAGCAGGTCCATCACCGGGAAGGCCGCGTCGTACAGGAGGTCGGTGGTGGCGAGCTCCGCGTCGAACTCGAGGCAGTCGAAGGGCACCGGCTCGCCGTCGAGCAGCACGATGTTGGCGAGGTGCAGATCGCCGTGCCCGCGGCGCACCTGGCCCGCGGCCGCCCGCCGCTCGAGCGGCTCGCGGGCGGGCTCGAGGGCGCGGTCGATCGCCGCCACGACCGCCTCGACCCGGTCCCCCTCGAGCACGGAGGGGACCAGCTCGCGCAGGTCGGCGGCGTTGCCGCGCACCACGGCCTCGAGCGCGCCGGCGCCGCCGCCCGCGGTGGCGGCGGCGAGCCGCCCGTGGAAGCGCGCCAGGACCAGGCCCAGACGCTCGGCGAGCTCGGCGTCGAGGGCGCCGCGTGCCGCCACCCGGTCGAGCTGCGCCGGGCTCGGGAAGCGCGCCATCTCGAGCAGCCACTCGACCGGCTCGCCGGGGCCGGCCAGGGCCAGGCCGCCGCCGGCCTCGCGGGTCACCGGCACGAGCCGGCGATAGAGCCCGGGCGCGGTCCGACGGTTGAGCCGGAGCTCCTCCTCGAGCGCCGCCCGACGCCGCGCGAGCGTGCCGAAGTCGAGGAAGCTGAAGCGGACCGCCCGCTTGAGCTTGAAGGCGCGGTCGCCCTCGAGCAGGACCACGGCCGCGTGCGTGTCGATCCGCTCGGGCCGGCCGCCGAGCCCGCCGCCCTCGAGGAATGCGAGCACCTCCGCCTGCGCGTCCAAGTCCGGCTCCACGACCCCTCCGACCCGGCCAGTTCGGCCGCCCGCGGCCGCGCCGCCACCTCGCCGCGGCGATCGGTCGCAGCGGCGGCGCCGGCGCGCTCGACGGCGGGCGGCGGTGCGCGCTAGAGCCCGGGCCGCGCCCAGCGGGGGACCTTCTTCATGCAGCAGGGGACCAGCCTCACCCAGCTCGGCCGCGCGGTCGCCGTCCCGGCCGATCCCGCGGCGGCGGTGATCGAGACCGTAGCCAACCCGGAGCCCGGTGCCACCTACCTCGTGCGCTTCACCTGCCCCGAGTTCACCACCCTCTGCCCGGTCACCGGCCAGCCGGACTTCGCGCATCTCGTGATCGACTACGTGCCGGCGGACCGGCTGATCGAGAGCAAGTCGTTGAAGCTGTTCCTCGCGAGCTTCCGCGACCATCGCGGCTTCCACGAGGGCTGTACGCTCCTGGTCGGTCGCCGGCTGGTCGAGGCCGCGGCGCCGCGCTGGCTCAGGATCGGCGGCTACTGGTACCCGCGCGGCGGCATCCCGATCGACGTGCACTGGCAGACCGGTGCGCCGCCCGACGGCCTCTGGCTGCCCGAGCAGGGCGTGGCGCCCTATCGCGGCCGCGGCTGACTGGCAGCGAATCCAGGCGCCGTTAGAGGTCCTTTAAGGGTTGCCGCCTATCCTCGCCTGCAGATGCGGCGGGCACGCCTGCCGAGGCCAGCGGGAGACGGGCGATGGTGCAGACCAGCAGGACCCTCGAGCTCGACCAGCCGGCCGCCTGGAGCGCGGCCGGGCAGGACGACGAGGCGCGTTGGCCGGTCCACAAGACGGCACTGTTCGTGGTCGGCACCTCGCTCGCCCTCTGGACCGGGATCTTCGCGCTGATCGGCTGGCTGTGGTGAGCCGCCGCGGCGGCGCCCTCCGCCCGCCCCGGGGCCGGCTCCGGGGACCCCTGGCCGGGACCGGCGCCGCCGGCGCCCCTTGAGCGCGCTCCCGCCCGGCGCCATCTTGCCGGCTCGGGCTGGGCGGGGTGCGCGATGCGGAGCGAGGCGCTCAACCTTCTCGACCGGCTCGGCGATCCTGCGCCCGAGGCCGGCGGCCTCGACCGGCCGGAGGCCGGCCGGCGGTTCGAGCTCGTCTCCGACTACGCCCCGGCGGGCGATCAGCCGCAGGCGATCGAGGAGCTGGTCGCGGGCATCGGCCGCGGCGAGCGCGACCAAGTGCTGCTCGGGGTCACCGGCTCCGGCAAGACCTTCACCATGGCCAACGTCGTGGCGCGGCTGCAGCGCCCGACCCTGATCCTCGCACCCAACAAGATCCTCGCCGCCCAGCTCTACGGCGAGATGAAGAACTTCTTCCCTCGCAACGCGGTCGAGTACTTCGTAAGCTACTACGACTACTATCAGCCCGAGGCGTACGTCCCGCGCAGCGACACCTACATCGAGAAGACGGCGAGCATCAACGAGCAGATCGACCGGATGCGGCACAGCGCGACCCGGGCGCTGCTCGAGCGCGACGACGTGCTGATCGTGGCCTCGGTCTCGTGCATCTACGGCATCGGCTCGCCCGAGGTCTATGCCAGGATGACGCTCGGGCTGCGTGAGGGCCAGACGGTCGACCGCCAGCAGCTCCTGCGCGGCCTCGTGGAGCTGCAGTATCGCCGCAACGATCTCGAGCTCACCCGCGGCACGTTCCGCGCCAAGGGCGACGTGATCGAGATCTTCCCGGCGCATCTCGAGGACCGCGCCTGGCGGGTGAGCCTGTTCGGCGACCGCATCGAGCGGATCGCCGAGCTCGATCCCCTGACCGGCGAGCGCACCGCCCGGCTCGACCAGGTCCGGCTCTATCCGAGCAGCCACTACGTGACGCCGCGGCCGACCCTCCAGCAGGCGGTCGAGGCGATCAAGGTCGAGCTCCGCGAGCGGCTCGAGGAGCTGCGCGGGCGGGGCCGGCTGCTCGAGGCCGAGCGGCTCGAGCAGCGCACCACGGCCGATCTCGAGATGATCGTCACGACCGGCTCCTGCCCGGGCATCGAGAACTACTCGCGCTATCTGACCGGTCGCAAGCCGGGCGAGCCGCCGCCGACCCTGTTCGAGTACCTGCCGGCGAACGCGCTTTTGTTCGTCGACGAGAGCCACGTCACGGTGCCGCAGGTGGGCGGCATGTTCCGCGGCGACTGGCACCGCAAGTCGACGCTCGCCGAGTACGGCTTCCGGCTGCCGTCCTGCTGCGACAACCGGCCGCTCAAGTTCGAGGAGTGGGACGCCATGCGGCCGGAGACGATCTTCGTCTCGGCCACCCCCGGCCCGTTCGAGCTCGGCCGCACCGGCGGCGTGTTCGTCGAGCAGGTGATCCGCCCGACCGGGCTCGTCGACCCGGTCTGCGTGGTCCGCCCGGTCGAGCGCCAGGTCGACGATCTCCTGGCCGAATGCCGCGCCTGCCGCGAGCGCGGGCTCCGGGTCCTGGTCACCACGCTCACCAAAAGGATGGCCGAGGACCTCTCCGAGTACCTGCACGAGCAGGGGGTGCGGGTGCGTTACCTGCACTCCGACATCGACACCCTCGAGCGCATCGAGATCGTCCGCGACCTCAGGCTCGGCCGGTTCGACGTGCTCGTCGGCATCAACCTGCTGCGCGAGGGCCTCGACATCCCGGAATGCGGGCTCGTGGCGATCCTGGACGCCGACAAGGAGGGCTATCTGCGCTCCGAGACCTCGCTCGTGCAGACCATCGGCCGGGCGGCGCGCAACGCCGAGGGCCGCGTGATCCTCTACGCCGACACCATGACCGGCTCGCTCGAGGCGGCGATCCGCGAGACCAACCGCCGGCGCGCCAAGCAGATCGCCTGGAACGAGGCGAACGGCATCACGCCGCAGTCGGTCAAGAAGCAGGTCGCCGACATCATGGGCTCGGTCGCCGAGCGCGACTACGTCACGGTCGAGCTCGGGCCGGATGCGCCGCGGACGCTCGTCGGCCGGGACCTGGCGGCGCACCTGGCCGAGCTCGAGCGCCGCCTGCGCGAGGCCGCGGCCGACCTCGAGTTCGAGGAGGCGGCCCGGCTGCGTGACGAGATCCGCCGCCTCGAGCAGCACGAGCTCGGCCTGAAGGTCGACCCCACCGCGGCGCCGCTCGCCCCGCAGCGGCGCGGTGTGCGCGAGGAGAAGCGGCAGCGCGCCGAGGCGGCGCGGCGGGCGGGCTCGCGGCGCCGGACCGGGGCGTGAGCGGCGCCACGCCGCCGCCCGATCCCGGGGTCGCCGAGCGGGTGCGGACCAACGTCGCGGCCCGGGGCGTCCTGCGCCACCTCGGCGCCGAGCTCGTCCCGGTCGAGCCCGGACGCTGCGTCGTGGCGCCACCGTTCCGCCCCGGCCTCGCCCAGGAGGACGGGTTCCTCCACGCCGGCCTGCTCACCCCGATCGCCGACGACGCGGCGGGATTCGCGGCGACGACCATGCTCCCGTCGGGCGCCCGCGTGCCGACCGTCGAGCTCGGGATCGACCTCGTGGCGCCGGGCCGGGGCGACCGCCCATTGGCGCGCGGCGAGGGGGCGCGCGGCGAGGCGGCGCGCGGCGAGATGGTCCGCGCCGGCCGCGCGCTCACCCGTGACGCGCGCCGAGGTGGCGGTCGAACGGGAGGGCGAGGTGCTGCCGGTGGCGCTCCTCCGGGCGACCCTGACGACGCTCGCCCGAGGCCGCCAGCGGTCTCCGGGGGATCCCGGGGACGAGCCGCAACTTTCGGTGGATAACTCCTAGGGATTGTGGCTGGCTTCGTTGACTTGGCCGAGATGTTGTGAGGTTATCCGCGCCGAGGAGAACGACAAGGAAAGCCCCGCGGCCGACCGGACGGCCGACCGATCGCAGGATCGGCGCATCCTTCCGGCGCGCCGACGTCCCCTGCCTCGACCCCGCCGGCGCCCCGGCCGGCGCAACCTCGAAGCCCTGCCCCCCCTCTGCCGCCCGTCCCGGGCGGCCTTTCTTTTGCCGGCCCGCCGCAGGCGGTACCGGACCCGGTTCAGGCGGCGGTGCCGTAGAGCCGCTCGAGCGACGCGCCGTGCGCGGCGTAGATCCGCGCCCGGCGCAGCTTCAGGGTCGGGGTCATGAGCCCGTTCTCGATCGTGAACGGCTCGGCCAGGATCTCGACCCGGCGGACCCGCTCGAGCGGCGAGAGCTTGGCGTTGGCGCGGCCGACCGCGGTCTCGATGCGCGACCGCAGCGTCGGGTCCCTCGCCGGGTCGAAGCCGCCCGGGGTCGCGCCTCCGCGCGCCGCGGCCTCCTCGAGCAGCTCCCGGGACGGCACCACGAGCGCCACCAGATGCGGCTTCCCGTCGCCGAACACCACCACCTGGGCGATCTCGGGCTCGAGCCCGAGCACGCCCTCGATCCGCTGCGGCGCCACGTTGTCGCCGCCCGACAGCACGATGATGTCCTTCTTCCGGTCGGTGATCCGCAGATAGCCGTCGGGGTCGAGCACGCCGACGTCACCGGTGTGCAGCCAGCCGTCGCGGATCGCGGCGGCGGTGGCCGCGGGGTCCTTGTGGTAGCCGTCCATCACGAGCGCGCCGCGCACCTTGATCTCGCCGTCCAGGGCGATCTCGACCTCGACCCCGCGGAGCGGCGGGCCCACGGTCTCGACCCGGTTGCGGCGCGGCCGGTTGGCGCTGATCACCGGCCCCGCCTCGGTCTGGCCGTAGCCCTGCAGGAGCGGCACGCCGAGTGCCAGGAAGAAGCGCCCGACCTCGGGGCTCAAGGGTGCTCCGCCCGAGACCATCGCCTTGAGCCGGCCGCCGAACCGCGCGCGGACCTTGGCGCGGACGAGCGGGTCGAGGACCCGGTCGAGGAGCGCGCGGGCCGGGTCGAGCCGGCCGTCGCGCTCGAGCCGGCGGCGGCCGAGCGCCAGCGCCAGCTCGAACAGCCGCGCCCGGAGGCCGCCCTGACGCGCGACCGAGGCCAGGATCCGCTGGCGCAGGACCTCGAGCAGTCGCGGCACGCAGGTGAAGATCGTGGGCCGCGCCTCGAGCAGGTCGGCGGCCAGCCGCTCGACGCCCTCGGCGTACCAGATCCGGGCACCCATCGCGATCGGCAGGTGCAGGCCCGCGGTGTGCTCGTAGGCGTGGCTCAACGGCAGGAAGGAGAGGAAGGCGTCGTCGCCGAGCCCGACCTCCTCGAGCAGGTCCCAGGCGCCCTCGATGTTGGCCATGATGCTGGCGTGGCTCAGCATCACGCCCTTCGGGCGGCCGCCGGTGCCGGAGGTGTAGATGAAGCAGGCGAGGTCGCGCCGGCCGGCCGCGGCGCCGGGCGGCTCGCCGCCCTCGGCCTCGCCCGCGGCGAGTGCCGCCGCCCAGCCGAGCACCGGCGGGCCGGCCGCGAGCGCCGGCGGCGCCTCGATCGCGACCACGAGGCGGAGCTCCCGGGCCGCGGCCAGCGTCGGGGCGATCCGGCCGGGGATCGGGCCGCCGCCGATCACGACCGCGCGCGCGTCGGCGTGCTCCAGCACGTAGGCCAGATCCTCCGCGGTCCAGGTGGTGTAGGCCGGGACGGTGACGGCACCGAGCGCCAGCGCCGCGAGATCGGCCACGCACCATTCGGGCCGGTTCTCGGCCACGATCGCCACGCGGTCGCCCGGGCGGATGCCGTGCGCGGCGAGGCAGCGGGCGAGCGCCCGGGCCTGCTCGTGCACCGCCCGCCAGGAGCGCTCGCGCCAGGCGCCCGCCTCGCGCCGCCAGAGGAACGGCCGATCCCCGCCCGACCGCGCGGCCCGCTCGAACATCACCCAGAGATTGGCGCCCAGATCCGGTGCCGCCACCGCCGTCCTCCCCTCGGGTTCCGCTCCGGCCGGCGCCTGGATCGCGACCGCCGCCGGCTTATATGAGCGGACGCGGGCAGCCTTGGAGTCTCTGCATGCGCGTCACCCACGCCGCCGCCGCGGCGGCCGCCGAGGAGGTGCGGCCGAGCGCGCCCACCTGGGACCTGGGCGACCTCTTCGCCGGCCCCGACGATCCGCGGGTGGCGGCCCTCCTGGCCGAGGCCGCGACCGCCGCCGAGGAGCTCGAGGCGCGCGGCAAGGGCCGGCTCGGCCAGCTCGAGGGCGAGGCGCTCGGGCGGCTCGTCGCCGACTACGAGGCGCTGCAGGAGCGGCTCGGGCGCGTCACGAGCTACGCCGCGCTCCTGTTCGCCGCCCGCCGCGACGATCCCGAGATCGGGCGCTTCTACCAGAACGTCGAGGAGCGGGTGAACGCGATCGAGACCCGGCTCCTGTTCGTGACGCTCGAGCTCAACCGGCTCGAGGAGGCCGATCTCGAGGCCAAGATCGAGGGCTCCGCGACGCTCGCCCGCTTCCGGCCGTGGATCCGCAACGTCCGCGCGTTCCGGCCGCACCAGCTCGACGACGAGATCGAGCGCGTGCTGCACGAGAAGCACGTCACGGGCCGCGCCGCCTGGGTGCGGCTGTTCGACGAGACCCTGGCCGGTCTGCGCTTCCCGCTCGACGGCCGCGAGCTGACCTCGCAGCAGGTCTTCGACCTCCTGTCCGCCAAGGACCGGGCGCAGCGCGAGGCGGCCGCGACCGCGATCGGCACGGTGCTCGAGCGCAACGTCAAGCTGTTCGCGCGGATCACCAACACGCTCGCCAAGGACAAGCAGATCGAGGACGGCTGGCGCGGCTTCGCGCGGCCGATCAGCTCCCGCAACCTCGCCAACCAGGTCGAGGACGAGGTCGTGGACGCGCTGGTGGCGGCGGTGCGGGCCGCCTATCCGCGCCTGTCGCACCGCTACTACGCCTTGAAGGCGCGCTGGCTCGGGCTCGAGCGGCTGGCCTACTGGGACCGCAACGCGCCTTTGCCCGAGGACGACGACCGGCGCCGCTCCTGGCCCGAGGCCAAGGTCGTCGTGCTCGATGCCTACCGCCGCTTCTCGCCGCGCCTGGCTTCGATCCTCGACCGCTTCTTCGAGCGGCGCTGGATCGACGCCGAGGTCCGCCCCGGCAAGGACAGCGGCGCCTTCTGCCACCCGACGGTGCCCTCGGTGCACCCCTTCGTGTTGATGAACTACCAGGGCAAGACGCGCGACGTGATGACCCTGGCGCACGAGCTCGGCCATGGCGTGCACCAGACGCTCGCGGCCGAGCAGGGCTATCTCCTGTCGAGCACGCCGCTCACGCTCGCCGAGACCGCCTCGGTGTTCGGCGAGCAGCTGACCTTCGAGGCGCTGCTCGCCGAGGAGCGCGATCCGGCCCGCCGGCGCGTGCTGCTCGCCGCCAAGATCGAGGACAAGATCAACACGGTGGTCCGCCAGATCGCGTTCTGCGAGTTCGAGCGCCGGGTCCACGAGCGCCGCAAGGACGGCGAGCTCACCCCCGACGAGCTCGGCCGGATCTGGATGGCGGTGCAGGAGGAGAGCCTCGGCCCGGCGTTCGGCTTCCGCGACGACTATGCCACCTACTGGTCCTACATCCCGCACTTCGTGCACGTCCCGTTTTATGTGTACGCCTACGCGTTCGGCGATTGTCTGGTGAGCTCGCTCTACGCGGTCTACGAGCAGCAGCCGCAGGGCTTCGAGGAGCGCTACCTGGCGCTCCTGCGCGCCGGCGGCACGCTCCGCCACCGGGAGCTCCTGGCGCCCTTCGGGCTGGATGCCGCCGATCCGGGCTTCTGGGCCAAGGGGCTCGGCCTGCTCGAGCGGCTGATCGACCGGCTCGAGGCCGAGCTCGGGGCGCGGGCTTGAGCACCCCCAAGGTTCGGACCGTGGCGAGCGAGAACACGCTCGCCGGCCGGGTCCGCCGCTACGCCCGGGTCGGCGGCACCGTGGCCGGCCAGGCGGCCCGGCTCGCCGGCGCCCGGCTGCTCGGCGGCCGCCTCGACCGGGGCGCGCACGCGAGCGAGCTCCGGGCCGCGCTCGGCGGCCTCAAGGGGCCGCTCATGAAGGTCGCCCAGATGATGGCGACCATTCCGGACGCGCTGCCGGCCGAGTACGCGGCCGAGCTCGCCCAGCTCCAGGCCAATGCCCCGCCGATGGGGCGGCCGTTCGTGCGCCGGCGGATGGCTGCCGAACTCGGCCCGGACTGGTCGCAGCGGTTCGCCGAGTTCCCGCTCGAGGCGGCGGCCGCGGCCTCGCTCGGCCAGGTCCACAAGGCCCGGCTCGCCGACGGCCGGACCGTGGCCTGCAAGCTCCAGTACCCGGACATCGAGGCGGCGGTCGAGGCCGACCTCGCCCAGCTCGGGGTGATCCTCTCGATCTACAAGCGGTTCGACGCCGCGATCGACACCAGCAAGATTTACGAGGAGCTCCAGGCCCGGCTGCGCGAGGAGCTCGACTACGGCCTCGAGGCCCGGCACATGCGCCTCTACGGCCACATCCTGGCGGGCGAGGCGGGTGTGCACGTGCCGGTGCCGGTGGCCGAGCTGTCGACCCGGCGACTGCTGACCATGAGCTGGCTCGAGGGCCGGCCGCTCCTGGACTTCCGCACCGCCGACCAGGCCACCCGCAACCGCCTGGCGCTCGCCATGTTCCGCGCCTGGTACCTGCCGTTCTACGAGTTCGGCGTGATCCACGGCGATCCGCACCTGGGCAACTACACGGTCCGCCCGGATCTCTCGATCAACCTCATGGACTTCGGCTGCGTGCGGGTGTTCCCGCCGCGCTTCGTCAAGGGCGTGATCGACCTCTACTTCGCCCTGGCGCGCGGCGACCGCGAGCTGGCGGTGGCGGCCTACGAGAGCTGGGGCTTCGCGGGCCTGACCAACGAGCTGATCGAGGTGCTCAACGAGTGGGCCGCGTTCCTCTACGGCCCGCTCATGGAGAACCGCACCCGGCCGATCGGCGAGACCAACAGCGGCGACGCCGGGCGCCGGGTGGTCGAGCGGGTGCACCAGCGGCTGCGCGAGGTCGGTGGCGTGCAGGTGCCGCGCGAGTTCGTGTTCATGGACCGGGCGGCGATCGGGCTCGGCTCGGTGTTCCTGCACCTTTCCGCCGAGATCAACTGGTACGAGCTGTTCATGGGCCTGATCGAGGACTTCTCGGTCGAACGGGTCGCCCGCCGCCAGGCCGAGGCGCTGGCCCTGGCCGAGCTGGCGCCCGCCGGCTGAGCGGGCGGCTCCCTCAGGCGCTGCCCGGCAGGATCACGCAGACGATCTGCGGGGGCAGCGTCGCCTCGGGCGGCAGGGTCCGCCAGCGGTCCTTGAGCCCGCCGGCGCAGACATAGGCGGCGCCGTCCGGCGACGGCAGATCGAGCACCTTGTCCCAGGGGATCGGCCGGCACTGCCCGGCCACGAGGATCCCCTCGCGCCCGTCCGCGAGCCGGCAGAGCGCGGTCCGCCCGCAGTCCTCGCCGGTGCAGCAGGGATGGCCGTAGCGGTTGACGAGCTCGGAGAACCAGTCGTGCGCGGCGGCCGGCGCCCAGGGCAGCGCGAGCAGGAGGGACCCGAGGAGGGCGAGCGGCCGGGAACCGCTCACGCCGGCCGTGGCGCGAACGGCCGCACCGCCACCCCGGCGCGCTCGAGCGCGGCCCGCACCGCGCGGGCCATCGCCACCGCCGCCGGGTTGTCGCCGTGCACGCAGACGGTGTCGATCCGGGCCGGGATCTTCCGCCCCGACTGGCTCGTGATCGCCCCCTCCTCGAGCATCCGCAGGACGCGCGCGGCGGCGGCCTCGGCATCGTGCAGGACGGCCCCCGGCAGCTTGCGCGAGACCAGCATCCCGCGATCGTCGTAGGCGCGGTCCGCGAACACCTCGCGGGCGAGCGGCAGCCCGGTGCGCTCGCCCGCCCGCTCGAGCGCGCTCCCCGGCATCGCCACGAGCACGAGCCCGGGATCGACCACGGCGGTGGCCTCCGCCACGGCCAGGGCGAGCGCGTCGTCCTCGGCCGCCATGTTGCCCAAGGAGCCGTGCGGCTTGACGTGGGTGACGCGGTGCCCGACCGCGGCCGCGACCGCACGGAGCGCGCCGATCTGGTAGACGCACTGGCGCAGGATGTCCTCCGGCCGCTCCCCCTGGATCGGCCGGCGGCCGAAGCCCCAGAGGTCCATGAAGGAGGGGTGCGCGCCGACCGCCACGCCCTCCGCCCTCGCGCGCTCGCAGGTCCGCCACATCACGAGCGGATCGCCGCCGTGGAAGCCGCAGGCGACGTTGGCCGAGGTGACGATCTCGAGCATCGCCTCGTCCTCGCCCATCTTCCACGCCCCGAAGCTCTCGCCCAGATCGGCGTTGAGATCGACGCTCGCCTGCACGGCACCCTCCCGCGGAACCGGACCGGGTCGCAAGCGTGGACCGGGCGAACCGGCGCCGCAAGGCTGACGGCGGGCGCCGGCGGCGCTACCTCTCCGCCATGCCGGAGCCGCCGCCCGACCTCGCCCGTCCCCGGATCGTCCCCGTCGGCGACGCCGCCGTGCTGGTCGAGCTCGGCGAGACCGTCGATCCCGCGACCAACGCCGCGGTGCTCGCGCTCGACGCCCGGCTGCGTGCCGCCGCCTGGCCGGGCGTGGTCGAGTGCGTGCCCACCTACCGCTCGCTGCTCGTCCACTACGACCCGGACGCGCTCGACGGCGCCGAGCTCATCGCCCGGCTGAGGGCGCTCGACCTCGGCCATGCCGGGCCGCCGCCCGAGGGGCGGCTGTGGACCGTGCCCGTGGCCTATGGCGGCGAGCACGGGATCGACCTCGAGGCGGTGGCGGCCCGCCACGGGCTCACGCCCGAGCAGGTGGTGGCGCTGCACAGCGCACCCACCTACCGGGTCTACATGGTGGGCTTCATCCCGGGCTTCACGTATCTGGGTGGGCTCGACCCGCGGCTCGCCACCCCGCGGCGCGAGGACCCGCGCGCCCGCACCCCGGCCGGCACCGTCTCGATCGGTGGGATCCAGGCCGGCATCGCCTCGCTCGAGGCGCCCTCGGGCTGGCACCTGCTCGGCCGCACGCCGGTCCGGACCTTCGATCCGGAGCGCGATCCCCCGTTCCTGCTCGAGCCGGGCGACCGGGTCCGCTTCCGGGCGATCGAGCCCGCCGCCTTCGCCGAGCTCGACCGCCGGGCCGAGGCCCACGATCCCCTGATCGCACCCGAGCCGCCGCGGTGAGCGGGCCGGCCCTCCTCGTACTCCGCGCCGGACCGGCGGTGACCGTTCAGGACGCCGGCCGGTTCGGCCGCCAGCGGCTCGGCGTGTCGCCCGCCGGGCCCATGGATCCCTGGGCGTTCGCCATGGCCGCCAGGCTCGCCGGCGGGCCGGAGCCGGCGAGCGGGCTCGAGCTCGGGCCGGGCCCGCTCGAGCTCGAGGTCGACGCGGCGCGCGTGCGCATCGGCCTCGCCGGGGCGCCGCGTCCGGTCGCGGTCGACGGCCAGGCGCGGCCGTTCTGGTCCGGCCTCGAGCTCGCCCGCGGCCAGCGCCTCGCCCTGGGCGCGGCCCTGCGCGGGGTCTGGTCGTACCTGGTCGTGGCCGGCGGGCTCGATCTGTCCCTGGTGCTGGGCAGCCGGGCGACGCACACGCTCTCGCGCATCGGCGGGCTCGCCGGCCGGGCGCTGCGGGCCCGGGATCGGCTGCCGCTCGCGGCACCCGAGGCCACGGCCGGGCTGCCCGAGCTCGCGCTCGAAGAGCCGCCGGCCGAGGAGGCGGGGCCGATCCGCACGATCCTCGGGCCGCAGGAGGCCTGGTTCACCACCGACGGGCTCGCCACCTTCCTCGGCGCCGAGTGGCGGGTCTCGGCGCGCAGCGACCGCATGGGCTATCGGCTCGAGGGGCCGCGGATCGCGCACGCCCGCTCGCCCAACATCGTCTCGGACGGGATCGTCTTCGGCAGCGTCCAGGTGCCGGGGATGGGCCAGCCGATCGTGCTCCTGGCCGACCGCCAGAGCACCGGCGGCTACCCCAAGATCGCGACCGTGATCACGGCCGATCTCGGGCGGCTGGCCCAGGTGCCGGCGGGTGCCGCCCTGCGCTTCGCCGCGGTCGATCCGGCGACCGCGCGGCGGGCCCGGGCCCAGGTCCGGGCGCGGCTCGAGCAGGCCTGCGCCCGGCTCGTCCCGGTTGCGGCGGCGGGCCGGCTCGAGGCGGGCTTCCTGCTCTCGGTCAACCTCGTCTCCGGCGTCACGGCCGGCGAGCCCGAACGGCCGCCGCCCGGATCAGGTCCCGAGGGCCCCTGACCGCGGGTGGCCGAAGAAGCTCTGCCCGAGCAGCCGGGTGAGGTCGATCAGGCTCGCCTGCAGATGGTCGTTGAAGCGGTGCATGCCGCCGATGCCCATGAGTGCCCGGACCTTGCGCACCTCGAGCGTGTCGGCGATCGCCTCGACGCGCTCGAGCGCGGCCGCGGCCCGGCGCAGGCCGTAGTGGCGGCGCAGCCGCTCGAGCTGCTCGGCGACGATGCCGATGTTGCAGGCGACCGAGCGCGGGAAGCAGGGATCGGAGATCAGGAACGCCGCCACCTGCTCGGCGACCATGCCGCGCGGATGGCGGCGGCGGAACGCCTGGTAGCCGGCCACCGAGCGCAGGAGCGCGGTCCAGTAGGCGGCATCGGCGGCGGCACCCGGGTCGGCGTCGCTGCGCTGCGGCATGCCGAGGAGCTTGGCGTCGAGCAGCCGGGTGGTCTGGTCGGCGCACTCGATGGCGGCACCGAGCTGGTAGAAGCAGGCGGCCTCGTCCCGGTAGAAGGTGCCGGCGGTGATGCCGGCATGGGTGTCGCAGCCCTCCTTGATCACCGCGCACAGCCGCGCCACTCGCTCCTCGACCACATCCGCCGGCCCGAGGGCTGCGATCCGGTTGTGGAAGACGTTGAGCTGGACCCACATCTCGGTCGAGATCAGCGGCCGGAGCGCCCGCGCGTTCTCGCGCGCGGCGTGCAGCGCGCTCACGATCGAGGTCGGGTTGTCGCGGTCGATCACGTAGAAGCGCAGCACGCTCTCGGCCGAGGGTGCCGTACCCCGGGCGAGGAAGCGGCCGGTGTCGGCGTTGATCGCCAGCACCACCCCCCAGTCGTGCCGACCGCGGCTGTCGCGGGCGAAGGTTTCCTGCACCTCGAGGATGCGCGCCAGGTTCTCGACCCGCTCGACGTAGCGGGCGAGCCAGAACACGCACTCGGCCCAGCGCGCGAGGAGCGCGGTCATTGGGCCGATTCCCCGGGCGCCACCCGGGCCGCCGCGCCGGGCGCCCAGGGGACCTCCTCGGCGAGCACCCAGGTGTCCTTGGAGCCGCCGCCCTGGCTCGAGTTGACCACGAGCGAGCCCTTCTTGAGCGCCACGCGGGTGAGCCCGCCGGGCAGGACCCAGGTCGACCGCCCGGTCACGGCATAGGGCCTGAGGTCGACGTGGCGCGGCTCGAGCCCGGCCTCGGCGAGCGTCGGCGAGACCGAGAGCGCCACCATCGGCTGGGCGATGTAGTTGGCCGGGTCGGCCAGGAGCGCGGCGCGGCAGGCCTCGAGCTCGGCCCGGCTGGCGCGCGGGCCGATGCAGATGCCGTAGCCACCCGAGGCGCCGACCGGCTTCACCACGAGCTCGGCCAGATGGTCGAGGGTGTGGGCGAGCGCCTGCGGCTCCCGGCAGATCCAGGTCTCGACATTGTCCAGGATCGGCTCCTCGGCGAGCAGGAAGCGGATCAGCCGCGGCAGGTAGGCGTAGACCGCCTTGTCGTCGCACACCCCGGTGCCGACCGCGTTGGCGAGCGTCACCCTGCCCTTGCGCCAGGCCTCGACGATCCCGGGCACGCCCAGGAGGCTGTCGGCCCGGAAGCAGGTCGGGTCGAGGAAGTCGTCGTCGATGCGGCGGTAGACGACGTCGACCGCCACCGGCCCGGCCACCGTGCGCATCCACACCCGATCGTTCTCGACCAGGAGGTCGCGGCCCTCGACCAGGGGCACGCCCATCTCGCGGGCGAGGAACACGTGCTCGAAATAGGCCGAGTTGAAGACGCCGGGCGACAAGAGCACCACCTGCGGATCGAGCACGCCCGCGGGCGCCACCTCGCAGAGCGCCTCGTGCAGCCGCCGACCGTAGTCCGACACCGGGCGGATCGGCAGCTCGCGCATGAGGTCGGAGAACGAGCGCTGCATCAGATGGCGGTTCTCGACCACGTAGGAGACGCCCGAGGGGGTGCGCGCATTGTCCTCGAGCACGCGGAAGCGGCCGTCGGCGCCGCGGACCAGATCGGTGCCGTCGACGTGGATCCAGGTCCCGGCCGGCGGCAGCATGCCGCGCATGGCCGACCGGTAGTTGGCGTTGCGGAGCACGAGGTCGGCCGGAACCACACCCTCGGCCAGGGTGCGCTGCGGGCCGTAGACGTCGGCCAGGAACAGGTTCAGGGCGCGCACGCGCTGGACCACGCCGCGCTCGATCAGGTCCCAGTCGGCCGGGCCGATCACCCGCGGGATCACGTCGAACGGCAGGATCCGGTCGATCGCGTCGCGATCGCTGTAGACGGTGAAGGTGATGCCCTGGTCGTAGAGCTCGATCTCGGCGTCGCGGGCGCGCTGGCGCAGCACCTCGAGGCCGAGCCGGTCGAGCCGCTCGAAGATCGGCCGGGTGTGGGCGAGGCCCTGGCGGTCGTGGCCGAGCATCTCGCAGAACCAGCCCCGCGGATCGTAGCCGCGGAAGGCGCCTTCGGGCCGCTGCTCTGCCATGCCCCGTCCCCGCCGGGACCCGCCCCGACGACCGCTCGCCGCAAGCGCCGTGCCAAGCCCCTGCGCGTCCCGCGGAGCGGGCACCGCCTCGATCGACAGGCGAGCACATCCGGCCCGGCTGCTCAAGGGTGCGGCACCTCGAGCCGCGGGCTTGCCGATCCCCCCGGCCGCGGGCAAAGGACGCGGACCCCCGGCGGAGCGAGGCATGCGGGTCCTTCTGCAGACCAGCTGGAACACGGCCGCGGTCTGGCGCGCCGAGCTCGCCCGCCAGGCGCCCGGGCTCGAGGTGCGGGTCTGGCCCGAGGTCGGCGACCCGGGCGAGATCGACGTGGTGCTGTGCTGGCAGCCACCGCCCGACCTGTTCTCCGGGATGACCCGGCTGCGCCTGGTCCAGGTGCTCGGCGCCGGCGTCGACGGGCTCCTGCGCGCCGCACCGGCCCTGCCGCCGGTGCCGATCGCCCGCCTCGTCGACCCGGTCATGTCGCAGCGCATGGCCGAGTACTGCCTCTACGCGACACTGCGCTTCCATCGCCAGTTCGACCTCTACGAGCGCCAGCTCGCGCAGGCCCGCTGGGAGCGCCACCTGCACCCCGATCCGGGCGAGATCGGCGTCGGGATCATGGGGCTCGGGGCGATCGGCGGCGCCGCGGCTCGGCTTTTGGCCGGCGTCGGCTACGACGTCGCCGCCTGGGCGCGCGGACCGCACCCGGACGCGCCGTTCCCGGTGCACGTGGGCGAGGCCGGGCTGCCCGCCTTCCTCGCCCGCACCCGCATCCTGATCTGCCTCCTGCCGCTCACCCGCGAGACCGCGAGCATCCTCGACCGCCGGCTGCTCGAGCAGCTGCCGCGCGGCAGCTTCCTCGTGAACGCCGCGCGCGGCGAGCATCTGGTCGTCCCGCATCTGTTGGCGGCGCTCGAGAGCGGCCGGCTCGACGGCGCCATGCTCGACGTGTTCGCGCACGAGCCCCTGCCCAAGAGCTCGCCGCTCTGGCGGCATCCGAAGGTCTTCGTGACCCCGCACGCGGCCGGGATCACCAAGCCCGAGACCGCCACCAGGGCGATCGTGGCCCAGCTCCGCCGGCTCGAGCGCGGCGAGCCGCTGCGCGATCTGGTCGATCCCGCCCGGGGCTATTGACGAGCGGGGGGTGCCCGAGCCGTGGTCCGCCTCGAGGGCGTCTCGATCACCTACCGGCTCGCCGACGGCAGCAGCTACCCGGCGGTGGCGGCGACCGACCTCGAGGTCGGGCAGGGCGAGTTCGTGGCCCTCGTGGGCCCCACGGGCTGCGGCAAGTCCACGCTCCTCAACGTCGCGGC
This sequence comes from uncultured Geminicoccaceae bacterium, assembly GCA_964504655.1. GTDB lineage: Bacteria > Pseudomonadota > Alphaproteobacteria > Geminicoccales > Geminicoccaceae > JANXAZ01. Next base: position 28,535 of record CAZDFD010000015.1, on the reverse strand, counting down.
CGGGCTGGTCGAGCCCTCGACCGGGCGTGCGCTGATCGACGGAACGGTGCTCACCGGCATCAACCCGCGGGCCGGCTACCTGTTCCAGGCCGAGGCGCTGTTCCCGTGGAAGACGGCGCTCGCCAATGTCGCCGTGGGGCTCGAGGTCCGGGGCGTGCCGGCGGCCGAGGCCCTGGCACGCGCCCGGCGCTGGCTCGAGCGGGTCGGGCTCGGAGCCTTCGCCGAGCGCTACCCGCACCAGCTCTCGGGCGGCCAGCGCAAGCGGGTCGGCCTCGCCCAGGTGCTCGCCCGCGAGCCGGCACTCCTGCTCATGGACGAGCCGTTCGGGCCCTTGGACGCGCAGACCCGGGCGATCATGGGCGATCTTTTGCTCGAGCTCTGGTCGGCCGACCGCAAGGCCGTTCTGTTCGTCACCCACGACCTCGAGGAGGCGATCGCCCTGGCCGACCGCGTGGTGATCATGTCGGCCGGGCCCGGTGCCCGGATCATCGGCGACCATCCGGTGCCGATCCCGCGCCCCCGCGACACCCACGAGGTGCGCCTGACCCCGGCCTTCCTCGAGATCCACAAGACCCTCTGGCACGAGCTCCGGGCCGAGGTGCTCGAGGGCTACGCCCGGGCCGAGGCCGGGCCTTGACGGCGCGCGGCCTCCTCCTGCTCTGGCAGCTGCTCGTGCTGGTGGCGTTCCTCGCCGCCTGGCATCTGGGCGTCGAGCTCGGGCTCCTGGATCCGTTCTTCTTCTCCCGTCCGCTGGACGTGGTCTCGCGCACCTGGCGCGACCTCGCGAGCGGGGTCTTGTGGCGGCATCTCTGGATCACGCTTCTGGAGACCGTCTTGGCCTTCCTGATCGGCTCGCTGGGCGGGGTGCTCGTCGGCTTCTGGCTCGCCCGCAAGGAGCTGCTGTCGGCGGTCTTCCAGCCCTACCTCAAGGCCGTGAACGCCATGCCGCGGGTGGTGCTGGCGCCGATCTTCGCCCTCTGGCTCGGGCTCGGCATCTGGTCGAAGGTGGCGCTCGGCGTCACCCTCGTCTTCTTCATCGTGTTCTTCGCGGTCTATCAGGGGGTCAAGGAGGTGAGCCCGGTGCTGGTCGCCAACGCCCGCATGCTGGGCATGAACGAGCGGCAGATGCTCCGCCACCTCTACCTGCCGGCCGCCCTCTCCTGGATGTTCGCGAGCCTGCACACGGCCGTGGGCTTCGCCCTCGTGGGCGCGGTCGTGGGCGAGTATCTGGGCTCGGCCGCGGGGCTCGGCTACCGCATTCAGCAGGCGGAGGGCAGCTTCGACGTGACCGGGGTGTTCTCCGGCATGCTCGTCCTCGCCGTCTTCGTCCTCCTGATCGACGGGGTCGTGACCCTGGTCGAGCGGCGGCTCCTCATCTGGCGCCCGCAGGCGGCCTCGACCGGAATCCGCGGCTGAGCCGGCGCAAGATCCGGGCTGCGCGGGTCCGCTCGCGGGGCCAGGGTCCGGAACCCGAGACCAGCGGAGGTGCCGGCGATGACCCCGATCCGTGCGACCATGGGCGCCCGCGAGTGGACGATGCTCCTCGGCCTTTCGGTGCTCTGGGGCGGCTCGTTCTTCTTCGTGGGCGTGGCGGTCGCGGAGCTGCCGCCTTTGACCATCGTGGCGATCCGGGTGGGCCTGGCCGGGCTCGCCCTCGGCGTGGTGATGCGCGCCGCGGGCGTGGCGGTCCCGAGCTCGGCCGCGGTGCTCCTGGCCTTCCTCGTCATGGGCACCCTCAACAACGCCCTGCCCTTCACGCTGATCGTCTGGGGCCAGGGCCGGATCGCGAGCGGGCTCGCCTCGATCCTGAACGCCACGACCCCGCTCTGGACCGTCCTCGTGGCCCACCTCGCCACGGCCGACGAGAAGCTGACGGCGGGCCGGATCGCGGGCGTCGTGGTCGGCCTCGCGGGCGTCGCCCTGCTCCTCGGCGGGGCGGGCGGTGCTGCCTTCGGGGGCGAGATCCTGCCACAGCTCGCCTGCCTCGCCGGTGCGGTCTCCTACGCGCTTGCCGCGGTCTTCGGCCGCCGCTTCCGGGCGATGGGCGTGCCGCCGCTCGCCACCGCCACGGGCCAGCTCGCCGCCGCGAGCCTCCTGCTCCTGCCGGCAGCACTCCTGGTCGAGCGGCCCTGGACCCTGCCGGCGCCCTCGGGTGCGACGCTCGCCGCGCTCGCGGCCCTGGCGCTGCTCTCGACCGCGCTCGCCTACGTCGTCTACTTCCGCATCCTGGCGACCGCCGGGGCGACCAACCTCCTGCTCGTGACCTTCCTCATCCCCCCGAACGCCATCCTCCTGGGGGTCGGGCTCCTGGGCGAGAGCCTGGCGCCGCACCAGCTCCTGGGCATGGCGGTGATCGCGGCCGGTCTGGCCGCGATCGACGGGCGCCCGGCCCGGGCGCTGCGCGAGGCCTTGCGCGGGCGGGCGGCGGTCAGCTAGCTGGCCCCACCGTCGAACGGGAGGCTCCGACATGCGCCGCCGCAGGCTCCTCGCAGCGACCCTCGCAGGCTCCACCCTGGCCCTCGGGCGGGCCCGGGCGGCGACGCCCGAGAAGACCAGGCTCGTGCTCGGCGTCGGCGGCAAGCCGCTCCTCTACTATCTGCCGCTCACCATCGCCGAGCGCCGCGGGCTGTTCCGGGCCAAGGGGCTCGAGGTCGAGATCAACGACTTCGGCGGCGGCGCCAAGTCGCTGCAGGCGCTGGTCGGCGGCTCGGTCGACGTGGTCACCGGCGCCTACGAGCACACCATCCGCATGCAGGCCAAAGGCCAGGACATCCGCGCCGTGGTCGAGCTCGGCCGCTTCCCGGGGATCGTGCTGGCGGTCAAGCGGAGCCTCGCCGAGAAGATCAAGTCGCCCAAGGACCTCAAGGGGGCCAAAATCGGGGTGACCGCGCCGGGCAGCTCGACCAACTTCTTCGTCAACCACATCCTCGCCAAGGAGGGTGTGGCGCCCGAGGAGGTCGCCTTCATCGGCGTCGGCGCCGGTCCCACGGCCGTCGCCGCCATGAAGAAGGGCGAGATCGACGCGATCGCCAACCTCGACCCGGTGATCGCCAAGCTCGAGCAGGACGGCGACGTGGTGGTGATGGCCGACAGCCGCACCGAGGAGGGGACCCGGGCGATCTTCGGCGGCTCGAACCCGGCCGCGGTGCTCTACACCCGGCAGGACTTCATCGAGCGCAACCCCAACACGGTGCAGGCGCTGGTCGAGGCGTTCCTGGATGCGCTGCGCTGGATCGAGCAGGCGAGCCCCGAGGCGATCGCCGACAGCGTGCCGGCCGAGTACCATCTGGGCGACCGGGCGCTCTACCTGGCGGCGGTCGCCAAGTCCAAGCCCTCCTACTCGCGCACCGGGCTCGTGCCCGAGGCCGGCATGCGCAACGCCCTCGACATGCTCGTGCGCTTCGACAAGGAGCTGGCGCAGGCCAGGATCGACCTCGCCCGCACCTTCGATCCGAGCTTCGTGCAGCGCGCCCAACGGAGCTGACCTCCGCCGCCGGCGCTTCCCGCGGCCCCGCCGCGGCGCTAACCCGGCGCCTCGGTGAGCGGCGGAGGCCCGGGAGGCGGGGGCGATGGCGAGCTTCGATCTGATCCTCAGGGGCGGCCGGATCCTCGATCCCGGCACCGGCCGCGACGAGACCGCCGACATCGCCTTCCGCGACGGCAAGGTCGCGGCGATCGGCGCCGAGGCCACGGCCGGCAGCGCGCCCATCGAACGCCGGGTCGAGGGCTGCCTCGTCACCGCCGGGCAGATCGACCTCCATGCCCACGTCTACTGGGGCGGCACCTCGCTCGGCGTCGACGCCGACCGGCTGGCGCGGCGCTGCGGCACCACCACCTGGCTCGACGTGGGTTCGGCCGGCCCCGGCAACTTCCTGGGCTTCCGGAAGCACGTGATCGAGCGCTCCGAGACCCGGATCCTGGCCTATCTGCACGTCTCCTTCGCCGGGATCTTCGGCTTCTCGAACGAGGTCATGGTGGGCGAGGCCGGCGACCTCAGGCTGCTCGATCCCGTGGCCTGCGCGCGGGTCGCCATGGAGCACTCCGACCTGATCCGCGGCATCAAGGTGCGGATCGGCTCCAACACCTCGGGTGCCAACGGCCTGGCTCCCCTCTATCTGGCGATCGAGGCCGCGGACCGGGCCGGGCTCCCCTGCATGTGCCACATCGACCGGCCGCCGCCGCGCTACGTCGACGTGCTCGAGGTCCTCCGCCCGGGCGACGTCCTGACCCACTGCTTCAAGCCCTTCCCCAACGCCCCCTGCTACGCCGACGGCCGGGTCCGCGAGCAGCTCTGGAAGGCGCGCGAGCGGGGCGTCCTGTTCGACATCGCCCACGGCAAGGGCTCGTTCTCCTTCCACACCGCCCGCGCCATGCTCGCCGGCGGCTTCTTCCCCGACGTGATCAGCTCGGACGTGCACACGCTGTGCATCGACGGGCCGGCCTACGACAACCTCGTCACCATGTCGAAGCTCCTGTGCCTCGGCATGCCGCTCGCCGAGGTGGTCCGCGCGGTCACGGTCACCCCGGCGCGGATCCTGGGCCGCCCCGATCTGGCCGACCTCTCGCTGGGCTCGACCGGCGATGCCACCGTGATGCGGATCGTCGCGGGCGAGCACCTCTACGAGGACGTCGTCGGGGAGCGCATGGTCGGCGACCGGAGGCTCGTGGTCGACAGCATCGTGCTCGGCGGCCGGCTCTGGCACACCGCCGACTGAGGGTGCGCGGAACGCACACCGGTTCGTGATCCCTCGCGAGGCATCCGTTCCGCCGCAGCCGACGTCCAAAGGTACGGACGAGACGTTCGTCCGAACCGACGGAGGCTTCCATGATGCGTTCCCTGCTGAGCTCGACCGCGGTGGCGTTCGCACTGCTCGCCGGTGCGGCGGCCGAGGCCGCGGACGCGCTCGTGCTGCTGCGCAGCGGCCAGCTCGTGCCCGTGGACCTCGACAGGCTCACCGTCACCGGCCCGGCGCGGGCCCCGAAGGGCGCCGACGGGCGGCTGCTCGCCCTCGACCTGCGCCCCAAGGACGGGCGGGTCTACGCGGTCAGCGACACGGGCGGGCTGCACCGCCTCGACCCCGCGACCGGCACGGCGAGCCGGATCGCCGGCCTCGGCCAGCCGATCGTCCTGAGCGACGGGCTCGTCCTGGATTTCAACCCGGTCGCCGACCGCATGCGCGTGATCGACCCCTCGGGCGGCAACTACCGGGTCAACCCGGACAGCGGCGAGGTCGTGGTCGACGGGCGGATCGGCTACGCCGCCGCGAGCGACGGCAAGCGCCCGGTCCTGGTTGCGGGCGCCTACGTCAACAGCATGGCGGGCGCCAAGGAGACGGCGCTCTACACGGTCGACGCGGCCGCGGCCGCCCTCAACCTCCAGGCCCCGCCCAACGACGGGGTGCAGAAGCCGCGCGGCGCGCTCGGCATGCCGGTCGGCTCGGCCGCCGCCTTCGACATCCGCGTCGACGCCGCCGGGCGCAACCGCGCGCTGCTCCTGGTGGGCACGACGCTCTACGACGTCGAGACCGAGACCGGGCGGTCGCGGCCGCTCGGTCGCATCAAGGGGCTCACCGGCGAGGTCGCCGACCTCGTGCTCCTGCCGACCGCCGGCTAGCGCTTCGGGGCCGTCGTGGCCGGGGCCGGGGCCGCCGCGCCCCGGCCCGTCGCCGGCGGAACGGGCGAGCCGGCGAGCACCGGCGGCGGATCGGTCTGCAGGCCCATCAGCCGGTTGCGGGTCACCCGGTAGTTGCGCTCGGCATCGAAGCGCTCGACCCTGAGCCCGAGCCCGTCGGTGGTCAGCTCGCCGATCGCCGTCTTGAGCTGGAAGGAGGCCAGGATCTCCTCGCGCTCGGCGCGCACCAGATCGACCCGCGAGTTGAACAGCTCCTGCTCGGCGTCGAGCACGTCGAGCACGGTCCGGGCGCCGACCAGGTTCTCCTCCTGCACCCCCTGGAGCGCGATGTCGTTGGCGCGGACCTCGGCGCGCAGGGCGACGATCGCGGCGGACGCGGCCAGCAGCCGGTCCCAGGCGGCCGCCACCGCCTGCTGCACGGTGCGATGCGAGTTGTCGAGCTCGTTGCGCCGGGCCTCGACCGTCTGCCGCGCGGCGCGGACCCGGGCGTACTCGGCCCCGCCCTGGTACAGGGGCACGGTCAGCGACAGGCCGAGCGAGGCGTTGCGCTGCCAGCTGAGCGTCGATTGCGGCTCCTCGACCCGCTCGGCGCGCGCCAGGAGGTCGACGCTCGGCAACAGCGCCGCGAAGGAGACGTCGACATCGTCCTGCGCCGCCGCCAGGCTGAAGGTGGTGGCGATCACGCTCGGGTTCTGCGCGGCGATGGTGCGCGCCTCGGCGAGCGAGCGCGGCAGGGACGCGAGCCGGGTCGGCTTGGCGAGCCGACCGGGCTGGTGGCCGATGACGCGCTCGTAGAACGCCGCCGAGCCGGCGAGGTTGGCCTTGGCGGCCTCGACGTCGGCGCGCGCCCGCGACAGCCGCGCCTCGGCCTGCGCCACGTCGGTGCGCGCCACCTCGCCCACCTGGAAGCGGTCGCGGGTGGCCTGCAGCTGGCGGCGCAGCCGCTGCTCGTTGTTGAGCGCCAGATCGAGCACGGCGCGGTCGCGCCAGACCGCGGTGTAGGCGTCGATGCCGTCGAGCAGCACGCGCTGCTCGAGCGCGAGCAGGTTGGCCCGCTCGGCCCGCACCAGGTTCTCGGCCCGGCTGGTCGAGGCCGTGGTGGCGCCGCCGGCATAGAGGTTCTGGCGCACCGTCGCCCCGAGCCGCCGGGTGGTGCGGTCGATGTCGATCTGATCGCCGGTGGTGGAGGAGCGCGACTGGCCGGTCACACCCTCGATCCCGGTGTCGGCGGTGATCGTCGGACGCCAGCCGGCGAGCGCCTGGGGCACGAGCTCGTCGGTGGCGCGCAGCCGCGCCCGCCCGGCCGCCAGCTCGGGGTTGCCGATGTAGACGTCGACCAGCGCCTCCTCGAGTGTCTCGGCCCGTGCCGGCGGGCCGAGGGCCAGCAGCACGGTCAGCACGAATCCACCGAGCGTCGCCCGCACGAGCCCCACCCGTTCTCTCCTCGACTGCCCCGGTCCGGTCCTCGCCCCCGGGACCAGGACCCGCCGCGCGGATCGTAGTCTTTCAGGGCCCCTGTGGACAAGGATCCGGGCGACCGCGGGCCCCGGCCCCGGCCCGTCCCCTTGCCGGCCGTGGGATCGGCGCCACATGCTCGGGCCGCTCCTCCGCCTCGGAGCCGGCCCGTGCTGCGCAAGATCGTCCATGTCGACATGGACGCCTTCTACGCCGCGATCGAGCAGCGCGACGATCCGCGCCTGCGCGGCCGGCCGGTCGCCGTGGGCGGCAGCGGGCCGCGCGCGGTGGTCGCGACCGCGAGCTACGAGGCGCGCGCCTTCGGGGTGCGCTCGGCCATTCCGATGGGCCTCGCCCGCCGGCTCTGCCCGGAGCTCGTCGTGGTGGCGCCCCGCTTCGAGGCCTACCGGGCCGAGAGCCGGCGGATCCGCGCCGTGCTCGACCGCTGGTCGGCGCTGGTCGAGCCGCTCTCGCTCGACGAGGCCTATCTCGACGTCACCGAGCCTCTGCCCGGACCCATGCCGGCGGTGGAGGTGGCCCGCCGCATCAAGGCCGAGATCCGCGCCGCCACCGGCCTCACCGCCTCGGCCGGCGTCTCGGTCAACAAGTTCCTGGCCAAGCTCGCCTCCGGGCTCGACAAGCCGGACGGGCTGGCGCTGGTCCGGCCGGAGCGGGCCCCGGCGCTCCTGGCGAGCCTGCCGATCGAGGCCTTCCACGGCATCGGGCCGGCCACCGCGGCGCGGCTGCGCGAGCAGGGGATCGCCACCGGCGCCGACCTGCAGGCCCGGCCGCGTGCCGATCTCGTGGCCCGCTTCGGTCGCGCCGGCCTGCACTTCTGGGCGATCGCCCGCGGTCACGACGACCGCCCGGTCGAGCCCGACCGGCCGCGCCGCTCGGTGAGCGTGGAGACCACCTTCGAGACCGACCTGGCCGGCCCGGCAGCACTCCTCGACGAGCTCGGGCCGCTCGCCCGGGAGCTCGCCCGGCGGCTCGCCCGCAGCGGCTTCCAGGGCCGCACCCTGACCCTCAAGATCAAGGACGCGCGGTTCCGGGTGCGGACCCGCTCGCTGACGCTCGGCCGGCCGCCCGCGGGGGCGCGCGAACTCCTGGCCCTGGCGCGCCGGCTCCTGCTCGAGCCCGGCCCGCCCGAGGAGCCGGTGCGGCTCCTGGGCCTGGGCGTGGCCGCCGCGGGCGAGGGCCAGGATCCCCGCCAGCTCCGACTGGAGCTGCCCGGTCAGGGCCTGGAGCTGCCCGATCAGGGATAGTCGCAGACCTGCAGGCTCACCTCGATCGTGCCGCGCCGCTCGGTCGGGCGGGCGGTGAAGCGGTACTCGCGCCGCTCCAGGACGAGCGCCTCGACCAGCGGCAGGACGCCGCTCGCGAGCCGCGGCTCCTGGCCCGCCTGGCGGATCACGAGCTGGACCGGCTGGGCCGGGTCGAACCAGGTCTCGGTCCGCCCGGTCGGGCTCTTGGCCGCGACCCCGCGCGCCAGGAGCGCGAAGCGGCCGCCGGCGAAGCCGCGCCCGCCGCCGTCGCGGGTCGGGGTGACGGCCACCGCGAGCGTGCGCAGCTCGATCTCCGCATCGCACACGGGCTGCGCCGGCAGGGCCGCGATCGCCCGCGCCAGGCGCTCGCGCGGCACGCCCTCGCGCAGCCGCGCGGCCAGGAGCGGCAGGAGGCTGTCGAGCTCCCGCGGCGGCTCGGAGCGGGTCGGCGCCGCCGGACGCTGGGCCCGCTCGAGGCGCGCGGCGCGCTCCTCGGCCGCGGCCATCCGCGCGGTCGCCTCGCGCACCGTGCCGCGTGCCGCCTCGAGGTCGGCCTCGAGCCGCGCCACCTCGCTCGCCCGCTCGGCGGCACCCACGAGATAGGCCGCACCCAGACTGAAGAGCAGGAGCGCACCGCCCGCCGCGCCGAGCGCGATCGCCAGGGCGGCGCGCTGGCGGCGGCGGCGGACGCTGGTGCCGAGCGCCCCGGCGGTCCGGACGGGCGTCATCGGGCCGGCCGGACCGTCCCGGAGGGGGCGCCGTCAGGCGCCACGCGGACCGCCCTCGGCCACGAGCGCCCGGACCTCCGGCTGGTTGCGTTCCTGCAGCATCTGGTAGACGGTGGCCGCGGTCTCCTCGACCGAGCGTTTGGTCACGTCGATCTCCGGCCAGCCCATCCGGGCGTAGAGCCGGCGCGCCTCCACGAGCTCGGCCCGGACCCGGGCGAGGTCGGCATAGTCGCCACCGAAGCGCCCGCGGTCGCCGGCCCGCACACCCAGCATGCGCTGACGGTTGGCGCGGATCTCGGCCAACAGATCCGGGCTGACCGAGAGCCCGACGACGAGCGGCCGGCTCAGCCGCTCGAGCACCGCGGGAGGCGGCACGTCGGCCACGAGCGGCACGTTGCCGGCCTTGATGCCGCGATGCGCGAGATAGACGCAGGTCGGCGTCTTGGAGGTCCGCGACGGCCCGACCAGCACCACGTCGGCCTCGTCGAGCTCCTCGGCGAACTGGCCGTCGTCGTGGCGCATGGCGAAGTCCATCGCCTCGATCCGCGAGAAGTAGAGGGCGTCCATGGCGTGCTGGCGGCCGATCTGCGGCTTGCCGGCCGAGCCCACGAGGGCGGTCAGGGCACTCATCACCGGATCGAGCACCGGCACGCACGGGACGCCCAGGAGCCGACAGCGCTCGTGCAGGACGTGGCGGAGCTCGGGCGAGACCAGGGTGTAGAGCACGAGGCCGGGCAGGGCCTCGATCAGCGGCAGCACCTTGTCGAGCTGGGCGCGGGTGCGGACGAAGAACCAGACGTGCTCGACCGGCACCACGTCCTCGAACTGCGAGACCGCCGCACGCGCCACGTTGGTCACGGTCTCGCCGGTCGAGTCCGAGATCAGATGCAGGTGCAGCCGCACGGGACACTCCCGGGGAGAAACGCGGGACAAGGCCGGCACGGACGGCGGACCGGATCGGGCCGGCGCCCGCAGCCGGGTGGACCGGCCCTCCGTCCGGCTCCTGTCCACCACCGCGCGCGGCGCGGAGCAGGACCCGGAGGGAACCGGGGAGCAGCGGGCGCGGGACCGATTATCCCCACGATCCCGTCCACCTACAAGCTGGCCTCGCGGGTCGCCCGGCCAAGGCCTTGGCCGAGCCCAAGGCGGACTTGTCCGGGTCGCGCGGGCGTGCGAACCAGGCTCGGGACGAGGCTGGGGATCGGGCGGGACAGCGCTGCGACCCGGCTTTGCACCCGCCAACAACCCTCAACATCACCTCCTCTCGACTCATGGATGGATGGAAGAAGGTGGGCCCGACCCCGGCCGCAGCACCCGTCAAGCCGTTCCTCGAGGTGCTCGCCGGCACCCGGGTCGATCCGCCGCCGCTCTGGCTCATGCGCCAGGCCGGACGCTACCTGCCCGAGTACCGGGCGGTCCGAGCGCGGACCCGCGACTTCCTCGAGCTCTGCTACACGCCCGATCTCGCGGTCGAGGTCACCCTGCAGCCGATCCGCCGCTTCCCGCTCGACGCGGCGATCCTGTTCTCCGACATCCTGGTCGTGCCGCACGCCCTCGGTGCCGAGCTGCGCTTCGTCGAGGGCGAGGGGCCGCGGCTCGGCGTCGTCGACGACGCGCGCGGCCTCGCCCGACTCGACGCCGGCCGCCTGCACGAGCGCCTGGCGCCGGTCTACGAGACGCTGCGCCGGCTGCGGGCGGAGCTGCCGGCCGAGGTGGCGCTGATCGGCTTCGCCGGGGCGCCCTGGACGCTCGCCGCCTACCTGGTCGAGGGCCAGGGCTCCAAGGAGTTCCTGCGGCCGCGGACCCTGGCGCGGCGCGAGCCGGCCCTGTTCGGCGCGCTGATCGAGCTGCTCTCGGTGGCGGTGGTCGAGTTCCTGTCGGCCCAGGTCGAGGCCGGGGCCGAGGCCCTGCAGCTCTTCGACAGCTGGGCCGGGGTGCTGCCCGAGGCCGAGCTGCGACGCTGGTGCGTCGAGCCGGCGGCCCGCATCGTGGCCGAGCTGCGCGCCCGCCATCCGGGCGTGCCGGTGGTGCTGTTCCCGCGCGGGGTCGGCGCCGGCCTCAAGCTGTTCGCGGCCGAGGTCGGGGCGCAGGGCCTGTCGCTCGACACGACCGTGCCGATGGGCTGGGCCGCGGCCGAGCTCGACCGGCCGGGCGGCCTCGCCCTGCAGGGCAATCTCGACCCGGTGGCGCTCCTCGGCCCGGAGGCGGCCCTGCTCGAGGAGGCGGGCGCCGTCCTGCGCGCCGCGGCCGGACGGCCACACGTCTTCAACCTCGGCCACGGCGTGCTGCCGCCGACCCCGCCGGAGCGGGTGGCGGCGCTGGCTCGCTACTTGAAATCCGGCGGCGGATGCGCGATCTGAAGCTTCGAGCGGGGCGTCGCTCGGCCCGACCGACAGCGTGAGCAGCCACCTGCGCGCTCGGATGGCTCTCCCGGAAGGTGATCTTCTCGACCGGTGTCGTCCGGGGGACGGCCCGGCTTTCCCGTCCCCACGGCTGTGACGAGCTTCGTGCTCTGGCTCAAGGCTCTCCACATCATGGCGTTCGCCGCCTGGATGGCGGGCATGTGGTATCTGCCGAGGCTGATGGTCTACCACGTCGACGCGGCGGTCGGCTCGCCCGGATCCGAGACCTTCAAGGTCATGGAGCGGCGGCTTTTGCGCGCGATCACCACGCCCGCGATGGTGGTGACGGTGGCGGCCGGGCTGTGGCTGGCGACCGCCCAGGGCCAGTGGAGCGAGGGCTGGCTGCACGCCAAGCTGGCGCTGATCCTGCTCATGCTCGCGACCCACGGGCTCCTGGCCCGGCACGTGCGCGAGTTCGCCGCCGACCGGCGCGACCGGAGCGGCCGCTACTTCCGCATGCTCAACGAGGTGCCGACGCTGCTGTTCGTGCTCGTCGTCCTCCTCGTGGTGCTCAAGCCGTTCTGATGCCGGCCGGATGAGCCGCGCCGGCGAGGTGGGACAGCGACCTTGGCCGACAGCGACCTGACCGAAGGCAAGCTGCCGTTCCCGGAGGAGCCCGCGGGCGCCGGCGAGGCGGAGCAGGCGCCGCGCCGCCGGCGCGGCCGGCCCCGCACCGAGCGCGGCGGCGAGCCGGCGCCACCGGCGGCCCCGGCGGCGATGGGGCACATCCCGGCGTTCCTGCAGCCGCCCGGCGAGCCGCGCCCCGAGCCGGTGGCCGAGCCCGAGCCGCCGGTCGCCGCCGCGCCCGAGCCCGAGCCACCGCCGAGCGCCGAGGAGATCCTCTCCGAGCTGCGCTTCGAGACCGTCCCGGAGCCGCGCCCGCAGCCGCGCCCCGAGGGCCGGGCCGAGCCGCGGCACGAGGGCCGCTTCGAGGGCCGCTACGGTGGCGAGCGGCGCGACCCGCGCTTCCAGGGGCAGGGCCGCCAGTTCGGCCGTGACCGTGGCCGGCACGAGGGCCGCTTCGAGGGTCGCTACGGCGGCGAGCGGTTCGAGCCGCGCGGGCCGGAGGAGCGGGGCGAGGTGCCGGAGCCGGCGCCGCTCGGCCCGGACGTGCCCGCGATCAATCTGACCGAGCTCAAGCGCCGCTCTCCGGCCGAGCTCCTCAAGTATGCCGAGGAGCTCGGCATCGAGGGCGCCAGCACCCTCAAGAAGGGTGACCTGATCTTCGCCGTCCTCAAGCAGCTCGCGGCCTCGGACGTGCCGATCCGGGGCGAGGGGGTGCTGGAGATCCTGCAGGACGGCTTCGGCTTCCTGCGCTCACCCGACGTCAACTACGTGGCCGGCCCGGACGACATCTACGTCTCGCCATCGCAGATCCGACGCTTCGCGCTGCGGACCGGCGACAGCGTGCACGGGCTCGTGCGCGCGCCCAAGGAGGGCGAGCGCTACTTCGCGCTCCTGCGCGCCGACACGATCAACTTCGATCCGCCCGAGGTCGCCCGGCACCGGGTCCACTTCGACAACCTCACACCCTACTACCCGACCAAGAAGCTCAACCTCGAGATTCCCGGGATCAAGGACCTCTCGACCCGGATCATCGAGATCGTGGCGCCTTTGGGCAAGGGCCAGCGCGCGCTCATCGTCGCCCAGCCGCGCACCGGCAAGACGATGCTCATGCAGAACATCGCGCACGCGATCATGGCCAACCACAAGGAGGTGTTCCTCATCGTGCTGCTGATCGACGAGCGGCCCGAGGAGGTCACCGACATGCAGCGCACCGTGCGCGGCGAGGTCGTGTCCTCGACCTTCGACGAGCCGGCCACCCGCCACGTGCAGGTCGCCGAGATGGTGATCGAGAAGGCCAAGCGGCTGGTCGAGCACGGCAAGGACGTGGTGATCCTGCTCGATTCGATCACCCGCCTGGCGCGCGCCTACAACACGGTCGTGCCCTCCTCGGGCAAGGTCCTGACCGGCGGCGTCGACGCCAACGCCCTGCAGCGCCCCAAGCGCTTCTTCGGCGCCGCCCGCAACATCGAGGACGGCGGCTCGCTGACGATCATCGCCACCGCCCTGATCGACACCGGCTCGCGCATGGACGAGGTGATCTTCGAGGAGTTCAAGGGCACCGGCAACTCCGAGATCGTGCTCGACCGCCGGGTCGCCGACAAGCGCGTCTTCCCGGCGATCGACATCAACAAGTCCGGCACCCGCAAGGAGGAGCTGCTGGTCGACCGGGCGGTGCTGACCCGGATGTGGGTGCTCCGGCGCATCCTCAACCCCATGGGCACGGTCGACGCGATCGAGTTCCTGCTCGACAAGATGAAGTACTCGAAGACCAACGACGACTTCTGGAACTCGATGAACCAGTAGGCGCCCCGGGGTCCCCGCCGGCGCCACGGATTGTTACATCTGCCGGGCTACCGGATCGCGGTGGGCCGCGCTAGATTCGGAGTGCGGCCCGTCCAGGCCGCAGGGGAAATGCCGTGCTCCGCTCGATCCTGGCGATCCTCGTGGTGCTGCTCGTGGGCTCGGCCGCGGCCGGCGCCTACTGGCAGTTCGTGGCGCTGCCGGCGCAGCAGCAGAAGCAGCAGGCCGGGCCGGGCGGCCGCGGGGGCGGCGGGCCGGTGGCGGTCGAGGCCGTGCCGGTCAAGCTCGCACCGGCCGAGCGCACCGTCGAGGCGGTCGGAACCCTGCTCTCCAACGAGCGGGTCACGATCCGCCCCGAGGTGGCCGGCCGGATCGTCGCCTTCGACCTGGTCGAGGGCGACCGGGTCCAGAAGGGGCAGGTGCTGGTCGAGCTCGAGGCCTCGGTCGAGCGCGCGGCGCTGGCCGACGCCGAGGCGCGGCGGCTGCTCGCGCTGAGCAACCTCGAGCGGGCGCGCGAGCTCAGGCGGACCAATGTCGGGACCCAGCGCGCGCTGGACGAGGCCGAGGCCGGGGCGCGGATCGCCGAGGCCGCGGTCGAGCTCGCCAAGGCGCAGCTCGCCAAGCGGTCGATCAAGGCGCCGTTCGACGCCAAGGCCGGGCTGCGGGGGATCAGCGTCGGCGAGTTCGTGGCCGCCGGCACGGCGCTGTTCGCCCTCGAGCAGATCGACCCGATCAAGGTCGACTTCCGCATCCCCGAGCTGTTCCTGCCGGCGGTGCGGGTCGGCAACGAGATCAGGATCTCGATCGACGCCTTCGCGGACCGCGGCTTCGCCGGCCGGGTGACCGCGATCGACCCGCTGGTCGACGAGCGCGGCCGCTCGCTCCTGGTGCGGGCCGCGATCCCGAACGCCGACGAGGCGCTCCGGCCCGGCCTGTTCGCGCGCGTCTCGCTGACACTCTCGGTCAAGCCCGAGGCGCTCTGGGTGGCCGAGGAGGCGCTCGTGCCGATGGGCGGCAAGCAGTACGTCTTCAAGGTGGTCGACCCGGGTGGCGGCCAGCCCAAGACGGTCGCCCGGGCCGAGGTCACGACCGGGCTCCGCCGCCCGGGCGAGGTCGAGCTCACGAGCGGTGTCGCGGCCGGCGACCTGGTCGTGGTGGCGGGCGTCACCAAGGTGCGCGAGGGCGCGCCCGTGGTGCTCCAGGCGCCGGGCGGCGGTCGGCCGCCGGCGGCGCCGGCGGCACCGACCGCGCGCGGTGCCGGCGACGCGCCGGCCCGGCAGGGCTGAGAGGCACCGCCGATGAGCCTCTGGGAGCTGTCGATCCGCCGGCCGGTGCTGGCGAGCGTCATGAGCCTCGTCATCCTGCTCGTGGGCCTGATGGCCTGGAGCCGGCTGTCGGTCCGCGAGTATCCCAAGATCGACGAGCCGGTCGTCTCGGTCAGCACCGTCTACACCGGAGCCTCGGCCGACATCATCGAGAGCCGGGTCACCCAGCCCCTCGAGGAGGCGCTCTCGGGCATCGAGGGCCTGGATGTCATCACCTCCTCGAGCCGCCCCGAGCGCAGCCAGATCAACCTGCGCTTCCGGGTCGACCGCAACCCCGAGGACGCCGCCGCCGACGTGCGCGACCGGGTGGCGCAGGCGCGCGCGCGGCTCCCCGACGACGCCGACGAGCCGGTGATCCGCAAGGTCGAGGCCGACAGCCAGCCGATCATCTACCTGGCCCTGGCCTCGGACCGGCACAGCTCGATGGAGGTCAGCGAGTTCGCCGACCGGCTGGTCAAGGACCGGCTGCAGAACCTGGCGGGGGTGGCCGAGATCCGCATCTTCGGCGAGCGCCAGCCGGCGATGCGGATCTGGCTCGACCGCCTGCGGCTGGCCGGCTACGGCCTCACCCCGCAGGACGTCGAGGAGGCGCTCCGCCGGCAGAACATCGAGGTGCCGGCCGGCCGCATCGAGAGCGACCGGCGCGAGTTCGAGATCCTGGCCGAGACCGATCTGCGCACCGTCGAGCAGTTCGACCGGCTCATCATCCGCGAGGCCGACGGCTATCTCGTCCGGCTGGCCGACGTCGGCCAGGCCCAGATCGCGCCCCTGAACGAGCGGGTGACCGCCCGCTTCAACGGCAACCCGGCGGTCGCGGTCGGCGTCGTCAAGCAGGCGACCGCCAACCCGCTCGAGGTGGCGGCCTCGGTGCGCGCGGCGCTGCCGCGGCTGGGCGAGGTCCTGCCCGAGGGCGTGCGGATGGAGATCGGCTACGACAGCACGGTCTTCATCGACCGCGCGATCCAGAACGTGCGGACCGCGGTGATCGAGGCGATCGTCCTCGTGGTGCTCGTCATCTTCCTGTTCCTGCGCTCGTTCCGCGCGACGTTGATCCCGATCGTGACGATCCCGGTCTCGCTGGTGGGCGGGTTCGTCTTCATGTGGCTGTTCGGCTTCTCGATCAACACGCTGACGCTCCTGGCCATGGTCCTGGCCGTGGGCCTCGTGGTCGACGACGCGATCGTCGTGCTCGAGAACATCAGCCGCCACGTCGAGAAGGGGATGCGGCCGTTCGAGGCCGCCTTGAAGGGCTCGCGCGAGATCGCCTTCGCGGTCATCGCCATGACCATCACGCTCGCCGCCGTCTACGCGCCGATCGCCTTCCAGACCGGGCGGACCGGGCGGCTGTTCGTCGAGTTCGCGCTCACCCTCGCAGGTGCCGTGCTGGTCTCGGGCTTCGTGGCCCTCACCCTCTCGCCGATGATGTGCTCGGTGCTGCTGCGCCACCAGGAGCGGCACAACCTCCTCTACCGCGCGATCGAGGCGGTGCTGGCCGGGCTCACCCGCGGCTATCGGGCGAGCCTCGCCTTCGCCATGACCGTGCGGCCCGCGGTCATCGTCCTCATGCTGGTGATGGCCGGCTTCGCCGGGGTGCTGTTCCGCGGGCTGCCGGCCGAGCTCGCGCCGATCGAGGACCGCGGCACCGTCGTCACCATCGGCTTCGCGCCCGAGGGCAGCACGCTCGCCTACACCGACCGCTACGCCCAGCGCATCGAGCAGGCCTACAAGGAGCAGCCGCAGGTCGAGCGCATCTTCGCCGTGGTCGGCTTCGGCAACGACGTCACCCGGACGATCGGCTTCGCCCGCCTCAAGGACTGGGACGAGCGGCCGGGCGTCAAGCAGCAGGACGTGGTCCGCCAGCTCGCACCCAAGATCTTCGCGATCCCGGGCCTCCTGGCCTTCCCCAACAACCCGCCCTCGCTCGGCCAGAGCCCGATCAGCAAGCCGGTCCAGTTCGTCGTGCAGACCTCGCTGCCCTACGCCGAGCTGCAGCGCGCGGTCGATCAGCTCTTGGCGGCGGCCCGCCGCAACCCCAACCTCGTCAACGTCGACACCGACCTCAAGCTCAACAAGCCGCAGCTCAACGTCGCGATCGACCGCGAGAAGGCGGCGCTCATGGGCATCGACGTCCGCACCATCGGCCAGACCGTCGAGACCATGCTCGGCGGCCGCCAGGTCACCCGCTTCAAGCGCGAGGGCAAGCAGTACGAGGTGGTGGTCCAGGTCAAGCCGGAGGACCGGTCGACCCCCAACGACCTCTCGCAGATCTTCGTGCGCAGCGGCGGCGGCGTCATGGTGCCGCTCGCCAGCCTCGTGACCATCGAGGAGACGGTCGCCCCGAAGGAGCTCAACCACTTCAACAAGCTGCGCTCGGCCACGATCAGCGCGACCCTGGCGCCGGGCTACGCGCTCGGCGAGGCGCTGGCGTTCCTCGAGGCCGAGGCCGAGAAGCTCGCGGCCGGGATCGTGAGCGACCTCGACGGCCAGAGCCGCGAGTTCCGCGAATCCTCGACCGGCCTCGCCGTCGTCTTCCTCCTGGCCCTCGCCTTCATCTATCTGGTGCTGGCGGCGCAGTTCGAGAGCTGGGTCGACCCGTTCGTGATCATGCTGACCGTGCCCCTGTCGATGACCGGCGCCCTCCTGGCGCTCCAGCTCACCGGCCAGAGCCTGAACGTCTACAGCCAGATCGGCCTCGTGACGCTGGTCGGGCTGATCACCAAGCACGGCATCCTGATCGTCGAGTTCGCCAACCAGCTCCGGGCCCGCGGCCAGGGCATGGTCGAGGCGGCGATCGAGGCCTCGGTGCTGCGCCTGCGGCCGATCCTCATGACCACCGGCGCCATGGTCCTGGGCTCGATCCCGCTGGCACTCGCGGTCGGCGCCGGCGCCGAGGGCCGCCGGGCGATCGGCTGGGTGATCGTGGGCGGGCTCCTGATCGGGACCCTGTTCACCCTCTACGTCGTGCCGGTCGCCTACACCCTGCTCGCCCGCCGCTCGCTGCCGCGGCACGTGCGCGAGGAGGCGCGCCGCGCCGCCGAGGAGGAGGCGCCGGCCGGGGCTCGGCCGCTGCCGGCCGAGTGAGCGCTCAGCCCTCGCCGGAGAACGGGTAGGGCCCGGGCCACGGGCCCACATGCGCGGTGTGCGTCACCGTCGGGCGGTCGCCCGTCCGCTGGTGCAGGTGGAAGGCCGGCGGCTCGAGGGTGAGCCGCGAGGGGGCGCCGGGCTCGAGTGCCAGCCGCACCTGATGCGCGGTCGCCGGTGCGACGCTCGCCACCGTGCCTCCGAAGGCGCACTGGATCGAGCGGTGGACGTGACCGCACAGCACCCGCTCGACCCGGCCGTGCGCGCGCACCAGCCGCTCGAGCGGGCCGGGCTCGGCGAGCCCGATCCGGTCCATGAAGCCGATCCCGGTGGCGAACGGCGGGTGGTGCAGCGCCAGGACGACCGGCCGGCCCGCGGCCCGGGCGAGCTCGCCCTCGAGGAAGGCCAGCCGCTGCGCGCACAGCTCGCCATGGTCCTGGCCCTCGACCAGCGTGTCGAGGCCGATCAGCCGGACCTCGCCCAGATCGACCGCCCAGTGCAGGAACCGCGGATCCTGGCTCGGGCAGAAGCGCGGCACGAGGGCCGCCCGGAACGGTCCGCGCGCGTCGTGGTTGCCGGGGATCGCCAGGGTCGGCATCGGCAGCCGGCCGAGCTCCTCGGCGACCACCGCGTACTCCTCGGGCCGGCCGTCGAAGGCCAGATCGCCGGTGACGAGGACCGCGTCCGGCCGCGGCTCGTGGGCGATCAGCGCATCGACCGCGCGGGCGAGGCAGGAGGGCGTGTCGACCACCCCGAAGGAGGTCCGGCCGCGCACGGTGGCGTGCAGGTCGGTGATCTGGGCGAGCAGCATGGAGGGTGTCCCCGGCGGCGGTGTCCCTGGCGGCAGCACCCCCGAGGTAGCCGGGCGCGCCGTCCCTGGCCAGCGCGCGCCGTCCTGCCGCGTTGGACCTCGTTTCCCGGACCCGGTATAACCCGGACGTGAACCGCCCGGCCGGGGCGCTCCCCTCCGCGCGGACCCTGGGCTCCTTCGGAAGGCTCCACGCCATGCTCACCACCGGTCGAGACAGCCTGGGCGTCCGTCGCACCCTCGAGGTCGGCGGGGTCGCCTACGACTACTTCTCCCTGCCCGAGGCCGCGCGTCGGCTCGGGCCGATCGAGCGGCTGCCCTGCTCGATGAAGGTGCTGCTCGAGAACCTCCTGCGCTTCGAGGACGGCCGCAGCGTCACGCCCGCCGACCTCGAGGCCCTGGCCGCCTGGCTCGACCGGCGGACCTCCGAGCACGAGATCGCCTACCGCCCGGCGCGGGTCCTCATGCAGGACTTCACCGGCGTGCCGGCGGTGGTCGACCTGGCCGCGATGCGCGACGCGATGGTGGCCTTGGGCGGCGATCCGCGGAAGATCAACCCGCTCGTCCCGGTCGATCTGGTGATCGACCACTCGGTCCAGGTCGACGCCTTCGCCTCGCCCGACGCGTTCGCCAAGAACGTCGAGCTCGAGTACGAGCGCAACGGCGAGCGCTACGCCTTCCTGCGCTGGGGCGCCAAGGCGTTCGACAATTTCCGCGTGGTCCCGCCCGGCACCGGCATCTGCCACCAGGTCAACCTCGAGCACCTGGCGCAGGTGGTCTGGACCTCGAAGGAGGGCAACCGGGCGATCGCCTACCCGGACACGCTGGTCGGCACCGACAGCCACACGACGATGATCAACGGCCTCTCGGTGCTCGGGTGGGGTGTCGGCGGCATCGAGGCCGAGGCCGCCATGCTCGGCCAGCCGGTCTCGATGCTGATCCCCGAGGTCGTGGGCTTCCGGCTCACCGGCCGGCTGCCCGAGGGCTCGACCGCCACCGACCTCGTGCTGACCGTGACCCAGATGCTGCGCAAGAAGGGCGTGGTCGGCAAGTTCGTCGAGTTCTTCGGCCCCGGCCTCGACCATCTGCCGCTGGCCGACCGGGCGACGATCGCCAACATGGCCCCCGAGTACGGCGCCACCTGCGGCTTCTTCCCGGTCGACCGGGTGACGCTCGACTATCTGGCGCTCACCGGCCGCGACCCCGCCCGGATCGCGCTCGTGGAGCACTACGCCCGGGTGCAGGGGCTCTGGCGCGAGGAGGGATCGCCCGATCCGGCCTTCACCGACGTGCTCGAGCTCGACCTGGCCTCGGTCGAGCCGTCCTTGGCCGGGCCCAAGCGGCCGCAGGACCGGGTGCCGCTCAAGGGTGCCCGGGCGAGCTTCGAGCAGGCGCTGCCCGGGCTCCTGGCCGGCGCCGATCCCGAGGCGCGGGTGGCGGTCGAGGGCGCCGGGCACGAGCTCCGCCACGGCGACGTCGTCATCGCCGCCATCACCTCCTGCACCAACACCTCGAACCCGGGCGTGCTCGTGGCCGCGGGCCTGGTCGCCCGGAAGGCGGTCGAGAAGGGGCTCGACCGCAAGCCCTGGGTCAAGACCTCGCTCGCCCCCGGCTCCAAGGTGGTGACCGACTATCTGGCGAAGGCCGGGCTCATGGAGCCGCTCGCCCGGATCGGCTTCGATCTCGTCGGCTATGGCTGCACCACCTGCATCGGCAATTCCGGGCCCTTGCCCGAGCCGATCGGCGAGGCGATCGCCCAGGGCCGGCTCGTGGTGGCCGCGGTGCTCTCCGGCAACCGCAACTTCGAGGGTCGCGTGCACGCCCAGGTGAAGGCCAACTACCTGGCCTCGCCGCCGCTCGTCGTGGCCTATGCGCTCGCCGGCTCGATGCGCCGCGACATCACGTGCGAGCCCTTGGGCATGGGCCGGGACGGCGAGCCTGTCTACCTGGCGGACGTCTGGCCCAGCCCGCAGGAGGTCGACGCCGCGGTGCGCGCCGCGGTCACGGCCGATCTCTTCCGCAAGTCCTACGCCGACGTCTTCAAGGGCGACGAGCGCTGGGCCGCGATCGGCGGGGCGGCCTCGGGGCTCACCTATCGCTGGGACGACCGCAGCACCTATGTCCGCCAGCCGCCCTACTTCGCGGGCATGGCGGCGGAGCCGCGCGCCGGGTTCGCCGACATCCTGGGCGCCCGCATCCTGGCGCTCTTGGGCGACAGCATCACCACCGACCACATCAGCCCGGCCGGCAACATCGCCCGGTCGAGCCCGGCCGCCGAGTATCTCCAGTCCTACCAGGTGATGGCCAAGGACTTCAATCAGTACGGCGCCCGCCGCGGCAATCACGAGGTGATGATGCGCGGTACCTTCGCCAACATCCGCATCAAGAACGAGATGCTGGGCGGCAAGGAGGGCGGGCTCACGCGCCTGCACCCCGACGGGGTCGAGATGTCGATCTTCGACGCGGCGATGCGCTACCGGGAGCGGGGCGTGCCGGTCGTGGTGGTGGGCGGGCAGGAATACGGCACCGGCAGCTCGCGCGACTGGGCGGCCAAGGGGCCGGCGCTCCTGGGTGTGCGGGCGGTGATCGCCGAGAGCTTCGAGCGCATCCACCGCTCCAACCTCGTGGGCATGGGCATCCTGCCCTTGCAGTTCGAGGACGGCCAGAACCGCCGGTCGCTCGGCCTCGACGGCAGCGAGGTGATCGACGTCCTGGGCCTGGCCGCGGGCCTCGCGCCGCGGATGCGGCTCGAGGTGGCGATCCACCGGGCGGACGGCTCAGCGACCACGATCCCGGTCCGCTGCCGGGTCGATACCGCGGACGAGGTCGAGTACATCCGCCACGGCGGCATCCTGCACTATGTGCTGCGGATGCTGCTCGCCCAGAGCCCGCCTGCCGGGCGGGGCTGAGGCTCAGGTCGGGCCGTCGGCGGCGATCGCCGCGGGCCGCAGATGGTGCACCTCGAGGTCGAGGCGTGCGCCGAGCGCCTCGGCCACGAGGCTGCGGTGGCAGTGCGCCGGGTCCGCCTCGAGGCACAGGAGGCAGACCCGGCGGCCGGCGCGCACGAGCTGCTCGAGCTCGGCGAGTTCGGTCTGCGCCTCGAGCCCGGCCAGATGCTCGCGGAAGATCCGTTCGAACGCCGCGAGCCGCCCGGCCCGGGCCGCCTCGCGGCCGGCCGCGGGCGTACCCAGGCCCTTGAGGTGCCGGTAGCCGATCCCGGCCGCCTCGAGGGTGGCCGAGAGCGTGCCCTTGGCGAAGCCCGGTCGCCGCGACGCCGGCACGGCGCGGACGTCGACCACGAGCTCGACCCCCGCCCGGGCGAGTGCTTCCACGAGCGTCGTGGGCGTCGCCTGGGCGTAGCCGACGGTCCAGAGCTCGGCCATGGCCGGGTGGGCCGGCGCCCGGGTCGCGGGCGCCGGCCGGTTCGGCTCAGGCCTTGAAGTAGCGCCGCGCGCGGCGGTCGGCGTCGGCGATCGCGTCCTTGATCGACATCTTCCCCGAGCAGACGTTCTGGAACATGTTGAGGGTCACGAAGTCGGCCTTGGCCGCGGCCGCCGCCTCCGACGGCCGGCCCTTGTAGCTCTGCGGCAGCGCCTTGCGCATGATGTTCTTGTAGGCCGCGATCTTCGGGTCGCTGTTCCACAGCGGGTTGTTGTCGTAGGCCTGGAGCGGATGGCCCCAGTAGCCGATCGAGGCCTCCTGCCAGGGAACGTACTGCTCCTCCTCCATCATGAAGCGGAGATACTCCTTGGCCGCGTTCGGATACTTCGTGTAGGCCATGACCATGGCGTTGATCACCGTGGTGCCCTCGGTCGGATGACCGACCGGGCCGACCGGGTAGTTGGCGTGGTGGATGTCCTCGGCCATGGCCTTGAGCGCCGGATCGGGGCTGTTCTTGGCGGCGTAGTAGATCGAGATGCCATTGGTGGTGAGCCCGATCTCGCCCGCCAGGAACGCCTTGTTGTTGGAGGGGTCGAGCCAAGCGAGGGTCCCGGGGATGAAGGTCTGGTAGAGCTCCCGCGCGTAGGCGAGCGCCTCCGCGGTCTTGGGGTTGTCGATCATCACCTTGCTGTCCTCGTCGATCAGCGCGGAGCCGAAGCCCCAGAGGACCCAGTCGGTCCAGCCGCCGTCGCCGACCGCGTTGCCGAGTGCGAGGCCGCAGGGGTGGCCGATCTTCTGCAGCCCCTGGCACAGCTTGAGGAAGCCCGGGAAGTCGCCGGGCACGTCGGAGAAGCCCGCCTGCTTGAGCCAGCTCAGCCGGCAGACCATGGTGCCGCCGCCGCCACCGATCGGCATCGAGATCCAGTTGCCGGCCTTGTTCCTGCCGTAGAACTCCGAGACCTTGAACCAGCCGCCGTACTTCTCGCCGAGGTAGGTGGCGACGTCGTCGAGCCGCAGGGTCTTGGTCTCGAACAGGTGCGGGTCGTCCTGCCAAGCGAGGATGATGTCCGGGCCGCTGCCGACATTGGCGGCGACGGCGGTCTTGGGCCGCATGTCCTCCCAGCCCTCGCTGTCGACGCGGACCGCGACGCCGGTCTGATCGGTGAACTTCTTGCTGTTGGCGAGGAACAGGGTCTCGTCACCCTGCACGAACTTGGCCGGCCGCAGTACCCGCAGGCTCGCCCCGGGCTCGATCGGCAGCTTCGGTGGTGGCACGTCCTTGACCGCGATCTTGGCCTCCGCGCCGCGGCCCGGGAGCCCCATGGCGGCGAGCCCGGCCGCACCGAGTGCGAGGGTCCGACGACGATCGATCGAGCGCATGTCCTGGCCTCCCTGGTGGTCGCTCAGAGCTCCTCCGAGCCTTCGATCCTGGCCTCGTCCAGGTCCGGAAACAAACCCGGCCGCGGGTCCGGCGCGATCAGCCCGTCGACCGGCCGCGGCGGGTCGCGGAACCAGTGCAGGTGGATCTCGTTCCACTTGACGAGATATTCCTGCCACGGGGTCAGGATCGGCGACTGCAGCACCGAGACCACCGAGTTGACCGGCGTCGAGTGGCCGTGGGGGATGCAGATCACGTCGTGGGCCGAGGTCAGCGCGCAGATCTTCAAGGTCTCACTGAGCCCGCCGCACCAGAACGGGTCCGGCTGGTAGACGTCGAGCGCGTCCTTCTCGAGGAAGCGCAGCATCCCCCAGCGGGTATAGTCGTGCTCGGCGCCGGCGATCGGGATCCGCACCTTCTCCTTGATGCGCCGGTAGGTGGCGATCCGGTCCGGCATCGCCGGCTCCTCGAGCCAGGCCGGCCGGTACTCCTCGATCCGCTCGGCGAGCGCCATCAGATAGGGATGGTCGAAGCTCTGCCAGCAGTCGAGCATGATCGGGTAGCCGTCGCCGAGCGTCTCGCGGAGCGTGCGCACGAGGGCCACGTTCTGGGCGAGGCCCTCGGGCCCGCTCATCGGCCCGTGCCGGAAGAACCATTTCTGCGCCTTGAAGCCGCGCGCCTTGTAGGCGAGCGCGCGCTCGCGCACCGCGCCCGGGTCGAGCACGGCGTAGCCCAGCATCGAGGCGTAGGCCGGCGTCGCCTCGCGGGTCGGCCCGCCCAGGATCCGCCACACCGGCTGGCCGAGCCAGCGGCCCTTGAGGTCCCAGAGCGCGCAGTCCACGACCGAGACCGCGAACATCGCCTCGCCCTGGCGGCCGTGCACGAGCGTCCGGTGCATCAGGTCCCAGAGCTGCTCGGTGGCGAGCGGGTCGCGGCCGACCAGGAGCGGGCGCAGCGCCGCCACGTTCCGGGCGCAGGGCTCGCGGAACGGCCCGGCCTGCCCGCGCACCCCCTCGTCGGTCACGACCTCGAGGAAGTAGGCGGCGATCTGCAGCCGCCTCGGGTCGAGCTGGATGCCGCCCTCGTCGATCCGGCCCTCGAAGCCGCCCTGGGCGCGGAACTCGGGGTAGATGTCGACCGGGCGGCACAGCCGCTCCTCCCAGAACGGCCCGTCGGTCGGCATCGTGCTCACGAGCCGCCGCAGGCGAAGCGCTTCGATCCGCATGGTGCCTCCCGCGACCCTTCGTAGCAGGCTCGGCGGCGCGCGACCATCGCCGGCGCTGGTCCGCCGTCCACCGCACCGCGTATTGCTCGCCGATGCGAGGCGATCGGAGGGAGCCGGGGATGGACCGCGCGACGCTCGACGAGGCCGGCCGGGACCTCCTGTTCCGGCAGGCGCGCACCCATTCCGCCTGGCTCGACCGGCCGGTCGCGGACGCCACCCTCGAGGCGCTCTGGGAGCTCCTCCAATGGGGCCCGACCAGCGCCAACAGCCTGCCGCTTCGGGTCCTCTTCCTGAAGAGCCGGGAGGCCAAGGAGCGGCTGCGGGCGGCCCTCTCGCCCGGCAACCTGGCCAAGACCATGGCCGCCCCGGTCACGGCCGTCCTGGCCTACGACACCCGCTTCTACGACCTTCTGGGGCGCACCTTCCCGCACGATCCGACCGCCCGCTCCTGGTTCGCCGGGCCGGGCAAGGAGGCGGTCGCCGAGGAGACCGCCTTCCGCAATTCGAGCCTGCAGGGCGGCTACTTCATCCTGGCGGCGCGCGCCGTGGGCCTCGACTGCGGGCCGATGTCGGGCTTCGACCGGGCCAAGCTCGACGCCGAGTTCTTCGCCGACGGCAGGCTGCGCTCGAACTTCCTCTGCAACCTCGGCTACGGCGACCCGGCCGCCTTGCCGCCGCGCAACCCGCGCCTCGCCTTCGCCGAGGCCTGCGCGATCCTCTGAGCCCCCGGTACGCCCCTGACGGAGCCGTGAAATCGCCTTAAGGCGGTCCGCCGCCCGCTCCACGGAATCCTGTTCCTGCAAGGGGTTGGCGGATCGGCCGCGGTGCGTTGGGGGCACCCTCGCGTCCATGTGAGCGGAAGCCCCATTGATCCAGGACCAATCTGGTCCCGTATGATGAGGTGACCGGTCGGCACCGGGCGAGCGCCCGCCGCCGGCCGCAGCGACGGAGGCAGGCATGGTCGCGATGTCGGATACTGCGGACACCGCCCGCGCCAACCGCAGGCTGATCCGCGAGTCGATGGCGGCTCCGCTGCTCGAGCGCGGCCACGAGCGCGAGCTGGCGGTGCGCTGGCGCGAGCAGCGCGACGAGAAGGCCCTGCACGAGCTGGTCCAGTCCTACATGCGCCTCGTGATCTCGACCGCCAGCCGCTTCAAGAACTACGGCCTGCCCACGGCCGACCTCGTCCAGGAGGGCGTGGTGGGCCTGATGCAGGCGGCGGCGCGGTTCGAGCCCGAGCGCGACGTGCGCTTCTCGACCTACGCCGCCTGGTGGATCCGCTCGGCCATGCAGGACTACATCCTGCGCAACTGGTCGGTGGTGCGCACCGGCACCACCGCGGCGCAGAAGTCGCTGTTCTTCAACCTGCGCCGGCTGCGAGCCCGGATCGAGGACGGCACCGGCGGCCGGCTCGACGATGTCGGCCGCGCCCGGATCGCCGAGCAGCTCGGCGTCAGCCGCGCCGACGTCGAGGACATGGAGATGCGTCTCTCCGGCGCCGACCAGTCGCTGAATGCCGCGATCAGCGCCGACGGCGAGGACGCCTGGCAGGACTTCCTGGCCGACGACCGGCCGACGCCCGAGGAGACCGTGGCCGAGTTCCGCGACACCCACCGCCGCTCGGCCTGGCTCGCCTCCTCGCTGGCCGAGCTCAGCGAGCGCGAGCGCACGATCATCCGCGAGCGCCGCCTGCGCGAGGAGGGCAGCACGCTCGAGGAGCTGGGCGTCCGGCTCGGCATCTCCAAGGAGCGGGTCCGCCAGATCGAGCACCGCGCCCTCATGAAGCTCAAGGCGGCGCTCCTGCGCCAGGTCGACCACCCGGCCGATCTGGCCCTGCTCGGCGCGTCGCCGGCCTGAGGCCGCGACCCTCGGTCCCGTCACCTCGCCCCTGGACAAGCCGGTCCCGGCGGGCAAGATGCGCCTCCGCCCGGGGCCGGCCAGGCGGCCTTTGCGCCGGCCGCCCCGAGGCCTTCGGAATCCCCGCCGCGGCGGCGACCGCGGGCGAGCCGACGAGGAACCAGCATGAGGCGATCGGCGGCCGGTGCCGTGGCGCTGGCGCTCACCCTGGCCGTGGCCGGTGCGGCCGCGGCGCGCGACAAGGACGGCGCCTTCGCGGTCAAGGGCGTCGGCAACGAGACCTGCGCCGCGCTCCTGCAGGCCTTCAAGGACAAGAAGCCCGGCGTCGAGGCCTACATCAACTGGCTCGAGGGCTATCTCACCGGCCTCAACGACGTGTCGCCGCAGACCTACGACACGGCACCCTGGCAGTCGCCGGTCATCCTGTTCGAGCTGACCGCCCGCTACTGCGACCAGAACAAGGACGCGCGCCTGATCGCGGCGGCCAAGGCGGTCGAGCAGCTGATCCGCCCGTTCCGCCTCGCGCAGCGCTCGCCGCCGGTCGAGATCAAGGTCGGCGAGCGCTCGATCCGGCACTATCAGGACACGCTGCGCCGCGCCCAGGATCTCCTGATCAAGGCCGGCCTCCTGACCGGCAAGGCGGACGGCTCGTGGGGGCCCAAGACCCAGCAGGCGTTCGAGGCCTACCAGGAGCGCTCGGGGCTCAAGAAGACCGGCCTGCCGGACCAGGAGACGCTGTTCAAGCTGTTCTTCGAGGCCCGCCAGGCGGCCGCGCCGACCGAGCCGGCGCCGGTCCGCCCGGCGGCCCGCCAGCCGGCGCCGCCGGCCCGCCAGGGCCAGGGCAGCCAGCGCCCGCCCGCCTCCGGTCAGGGCCAGGGCCAGCAGCCGCCCCTGAACCTGCAGGTGCAGTGAGCCCCGGGGCTCAGGCCGGGGCGCTCCAAGCCGCGAGGAACGCGCGCGCCCGCTCCGCCACCTCGGCCGGCCCGGCGCCCGGCCGGTAGAGCGCCGAGCCCAGGCCGAAGCCCCGAGCACCGGCGGCGCGGAACGCGGCCATCGTCTCGGGCGTGATGCCGCCGACCGGCACGAGCCGGATGCCGGCCGGCAGCACCGCCCGGAGCGCCTTGACGACCGGCGGGCCGAGGAGCTCGGCCGGGAACAGCTTGAGCCCGTCGGCGCCGGCATCGAGCATGGCGAACGCCTCGGTCGGCGTCGCCACGCCCGGCAGCGCCAGGAGCCCCTCTGCCTTGGCCGCGCGCACGATCGCCGGGTCGGCGTGCGGCGTCACGATCAGCCGGCCGCCCGCCGCCGCCACCTCCGCCACCTCCGCTGCGCGGCGGAGCGTCCCGGCGCCGACCAGGGCGCGGCCGGCGAGCGCCCGGGCCAGCCGGCCGATGCTCGTGAGCGGCTCGGGCGAGTTGAGCGGCACCTCGACCGCGCGCAGCCCGGCCTCGACCAGCGCCAGCCCGATTTCCTCCACCTCCTCCGGCCGCACGCCCCGGAGGATCGCCACGAGCGGCGGGTCGGGCCAGGGATCCGGGGCGCTCATGCACAGGTCTCCCCGAGCAGCCCGGCGAGGGCCGCGAGGCGGTGCTGGCCGCGGGCGGCGGCGTCCGCGGCAGCGACCGCGTACG